>NZ_JBITHR010000013.1:80918-249923 GCF_044458185.1 Streptomyces sp. NPDC050485
CCCACCCCCCCCCGGGGGGGGGGCGGGCGCCGCCGGCCCCCCCCCCCCGCGGGGGGCCCCCCCCCCACGACTCGTCATCGACTGGATGCCGGGGGAGCGGGCGGCGCCTCAGACCACCACGTCGGTCCGAGACTTCGCCTTCTTGCGGCGGCTCACCACGAGCGCGCCCGCGCCGCCCGCCACCACCACGGCCGCACCGATGCCCGTCCAGCCGAGCGCGCCGATGCCCGAGTCCGACGAACCGGCCGCGGCGCCCGTCGCGGAGCCACCGCTCCCGCCGTCGCCGGAGGCGCTCGACGCGGCCTGGTTCAGGGTGCCGACCGGCGTGGCCTTGCCGACCGCCGAGAAGCCCCAGTCCAGGAGCTGGCGCATCTCGGTGTACACCTTGTCGTGCTTGTTCTCCTGGGGGTTCATCACCGTCACCAGGACGGTGTGGCCGTCGCGCTGGGCGGCCTCGGCCAGGGTGTTCCCGGCGTTGCTGGTGTAGCCGTTCTTGCCGCCTATCAGGCCCGGGTACTTGGCCACCCCTTCGATGCCCGACAGCATGCGGTTGGTGTTGGAGATGCCGAACGCCTTGCCCTTGGTGTTGGGGCCGCCGGGGAAGTCGGCGAAGGCCGTCGAGCAGTACTCCTTGAAGTCCTTGTTCTTCAGGCCCTGGCGCAGGAACAGCGTCAGGTCGTACGCCGAGGACACCTGGCCGGGTGCGTCGTAGCCGTCCGGGCTCAGTACGTGCGTGTCGCCGGCGCCCAGGTCCTTGGCCCGCTTCTGCATGTCGGCGACGGTCTTGTCGATGCCGCCGTTCATCGCCGCGAGGACGTGCACCGCGTCGTTGCCCGAGCGCAGGAACACCCCGCGCCACAGATCGGGCGCCTGGTAGGTCTGGCCGGGCACGACACCGACCGCGCTGCTGCCGTCGCCCATGCCCTTGAGGTCCTCGTCGCTCACCTTGCGGCTCGCGTCGTGCGGCACCGCGGGCAGCACGGTGTCCGCGAAGAGCATCTTCAGGGTGCTGGCCGGGGGGAGCGGCCAGTGCGCGTTCTTCGCCGCGAGGACCTGGCCGGTGTCGGCGTCCGCCACGACCCAGGACAGTGCGGAGAGGCCGGGGGGCAGCGCCGGTGCGCCCGCGCCGAGTTGGTCCCCGGGCTTGCCCAACTGGGCGCCGCCCGCCTCCGACATGCTCGCCGGCGGCTCCTTCCTGGCCTCGCCACCGCGCGCCCCGGGCGTCGCCGACTTCGGCGGTTTCGCGGGTTGGCCGCTCGCCACGGCCGGACCGACGGCGGTTCCCGCGGTGACCGCGGTGGCGGTGAGAGCCACGAGTGCGCGCCGGACCTGCGGCGATATGGGAAGACGCATGACCGTGAACGTACCCCAGGAGTTGTCACGGAATTGACCCGTCCGCCCGTGGAATTTGCCACGCCCGATTCATGGAACGGACAAGGGCGTCAACCCGTCCGGTCTCGGACCGGGAAGCCCCAAGGGCACCACGATCTTTTCACCTGGCCCCTACAACTGGACGTCCCAGTTTGGGGGTTGGCCAGGAGCATGCCGGGCAAAGCATGCGAAAGGGCGGCGTCCCGTACGCAACGGGATGCCGCCCTCCACGGCGTACGGCCGACGGCTACTCCTGTGCGCCGCCGCCGAGGTGGTGCACTCGGACCATGTTGGTGGTGCCGGGGATGCCGGGGGGCGAACCCGCGGTGATGATCATGGTGTCGCCCTCGTTGTAGCGCTTGAGCTTGAGCAGCTCGGCGTCCACCAGGTCGACCATCGCGTCGGTGGAGTCCACGTGCGGCACGACGTGGGTCTCGACGCCCCAGCTCAGCGCGAGTTGGTTGCGGGTGCTCGGGTCCGTCGTGAAGGCGAGAATCGGCTGGCAGGTGCGGTAGCGGGACAGGCGGCGGGCCGTGTCGCCGGACTTGGTGAAGGCGACCAGCGCCTTGCCGTCCAGGAAGTCCGCGATCTCGCAGGCGGCGCGGGCGACCGAACCGCCCTGCGTGCGCGGCTTCTTGCCCGGGACCAGCGGCTGGAGGCCCTTGGACAGGAGCTCCTCCTCGGCCGCCTCGACGATCTTCGACATCGTCTTGACCGTCTCGATCGGGTACGCGCCCACCGAGGACTCGGCGGACAGCATGACCGCGTCCGCGCCGTCCAGGATCGCGTTGGCGACGTCGGACGCCTCGGCGCGCGTCGGCCGCGAGTTGGTGATCATCGACTCCATCATCTGGGTCGCGACGATCACCGGCTTGGCGTTGCGGCGGCACATCTCCACCAGGCGCTTCTGCACCATCGGGACCTTCTCCAGCGGGTACTCCACCGCGAGGTCGCCACGGGCCACCATCACACCGTCGAAGGCGGCGACGACGCCCTCCATGTTGGCGACGGCCTGCGGCTTCTCGACCTTGGCGATGACCGGCACGCGGCGGCCGACCTCGTCCATGACCTTGTGGACGTCCTTGACGTCGTCGGCGTCGCGCACGAAGGAGAGGGCGACCAGGTCGCAGCCCATCCTCAGGGCGAACCGCAGGTCCTCGATGTCCTTCTCGGACAGCGCCGGGACGTTGACCGCCGCACCGGGCAGGTTGATGCCCTTGTGGTCGGAGATGACACCGCCCTCGATGACGATGGTCCGCACCCGGGGACCCTCGACCGAGATGACCTTGAGCTCGACGTTTCCGTCGTTGATCAGAATCGGATCGCCCTTGACGACATCGCCCGGCAGGCCCTTGTAGGTGGTGCCGCAGATCGACTTGTCGCCCGGAACGTCCTCCGCGGTGATGGTGAACTCGTCACCGCGGACCAATTCGACCGGCCCCTCCGCGAATTTCGCCAGCCGGATCTTCGGCCCCTGGAGGTCGGCGAGCACGCCCACCGCGCGGCCCGTCTCCTCGGCGGCCTTGCGGACCCGGTCGTAGCGGGCCTGGTGCTCGGCCTGGGAGCCGTGGCTGAAGTTGAAGCGGGCCACGCTCATGCCGGCCTCGATCAGAGCGACGAGCTGCTCATGAGAGTCGACGGCGGGGCCCAGTGTGCAGACGATTTTGGAACGGCGCATAAGGCGGATCCTATCGGTTTGTTTCGCTGCGGAATATTCCGTCTGGTGGAATGTACAAATGGGCGGGATGACGCTCAGGTGTCGGCCGGGCAAACCGGAAATCCGGTCAGACCGGTCAGGAATTCAAAGCCGCACCAGGGCATACGTCTGCTGGGCGATTTCCAGCTCCTCGTCCGTCGGCACCACGGCCACCGCGACCCTGGCGTACTCCGGGGAGATCAGCCGGGGGCTGTCGGACCGTACGGCATTGAGCTCGCCGTCCACCGCGAGGCCGAGCTCCTCCAGACCGGCGACCGCCGCCTCGCGGACCGGCGCGGCGTTCTCGCCGACCCCGGCCGTGAACGCGATCGCGTCGACCTTGCCGAGCACGGCGTAATAGGCGCCTATGTACTTCTTCAGCCGGTGGATGTAGATGTCGAAGGCGAGCTGCGCCTGTGCGTCGCCCTCGTCGCAGCGGCGGCGGATCTCCCGCATGTCGTTGTCGCCGCACAGCCCCACCAGGCCGCTCTTCTTGTTGAGCAGCACGTCGATCTCGTCCACCGACATCCCCGCGTTGCGCACCAGGTGGAAGGTGACCGCCGGGTCGATGTCACCGGATCGGGTGCCCATGACCAGGCCTTCGAGGGGGGTGAGCCCCATCGAGGTGTCGACGCACCGGCCGCCTTGGACCGCGGACGCGGAGGCGCCGTTGCCCAGGTGCAGCACGATCACGTTGACGTCCTCGGGCGCCTTGCCGAGCAGCTTCGCGGTCTCCCGCGAGACGTAGGCGTGCGAGGTGCCGTGGAAGCCGTAGCGGCGGATGCGGTGCGCGTCGGCCGTCGCCACGTCGATCGCGTAGCGGGCCGCGGACTCCGGCATCGTCGTGTGGAACGCGGTGTCGAAGACCGCGACCTGCGGCAGGTCGGGGCGCAGCGCCTGGGCGGTGCGGATGCCGGTGATGTTCGCCGGGTTGTGCAGCGGGGCGACCGGGACCAGCCGCTCGATCTCCGCCAGGACCTCGTCGGTGATCACGGTCGGCGCGCTGAACTTCAGGCCGCCGTGCACCACCCGGTGCCCGATGGCCGCCAACTCCGGGGAATCCAGGCCGAGTCCGTCGGCCGCCAGCTCCTCGGCGACCGCCTTCAGCGCCGCGGCGTGGTCGGCGATCGGGCCGTTCTGTTCGCGGGCGGTTCCGCCGGTCGCCAGCGGGGTGTGCTTGAGCCGCGAGGTCGCCTCGCCGATCCGCTCGACCAGGCCGACCGCGAGCCGTGCGGAATCGCGCATGTCGAGCAGCTGGTACTTCACCGACGAGGACCCGGAGTTGAGGACGAGGACGCGGGTGCCCTGGTTGGCGGTGGTCATGCGGAGGCCTCCTGCCCCTGCGCCTGGGCCTGGATGGCCGTGATGGCGACGGTGTTGACGATGTCCTGGACGAGGGCGCCGCGCGACAGGTCGTTGACCGGCTTGCGCAGACCCTGGAGCACCGGGCCCACGGCCACGGCGCCGGCCGAACGCTGCACGGCCTTGTAGGTGTTGTTGCCGGTGTTGAGGTCCGGGAAGATCAGCACGGTCGCCTGCCCGGCCACCTCCGACCCCGGCAGCTTGGTCGCGGCGACGGACGGCTCCACGGCCGCGTCGTACTGGATCGGGCCCTCGACCCCGAGGTCCGGGCGCGCGTCGCGGACCAGCTTGGTCGCCTCGCGCACCTTGTCGACGTCGGCGCCCGAGCCCGAGGTGCCCGTCGAGTACGACAGCATCGCGATCCGCGGGTCCACGCCGAACTGCTGGGCGGTGGCGGCCGCCTGGACCGCGATGTCTGCGAGCTGCTCGGCGTTCGGGTCCGGGTTGACCGCGCAGTCGCCGTACACCAGCACCTTGTCGGCGAGGCACATGAAGAAGACGGACGAGACGATCGAGGCGTCCGGCTTCGTCTTGATGATCTCGAAGGCGGGCCGGATGGTCGCGGCGGTGGAGTGCACCGAACCCGACACCATGCCGTCGGCCAGGCCCTCCTGGACCATCAGCGTGCCGAAGTAGTTCACGTCCGCGACCACGTCGTACGCCAGCTCCACGGTGACGCCCTTGTGGGCGCGCAACTGGGCGTAGCGCTCGGCGAAGCGCTGGCGCAGCTCCGAGGTCTGCGGGTCGATGATCTGGCACTTGACGACGTCGATGCCGAGGTCGGCGGCCTTCTTGCGGATCGCCTCGACATCGCCGAGCAGGGTCAGCTCGCACACGTCGCGGCGCAGCAGCACGTCCGCGGCGCGCAGCACCCGGTCCTCGGTGCCCTCGGGCAGCACGACCCGGCGGCGGTTGGAGCGCGCCTGCTCCAGGAGGTCGTGCTCGAACATCATCGGGGTGACCCGGCCGCTGCGGGCCACCGAGACCCGCCGCAGCAGGTCGGCGGTGTCGACGTGCCGCTCGAAGAGGCCGAGCGCGGTCTCCGCCTTGCGGGGGGTGGCCGCGTTCAACTTCCCTTCCAGCGAGAAGAGTTCGGCCGCCGTCGGGAAGGAGCGGCCGGCCACCGCGACCACCGGGGTGCCGGGCGCGAGCCGGTCGGCGAGGGTGAGGATCTCCGGACCGGGCCGCTCGTCCAGGGTGAGCAGCACGCCCGCGATGGGCGGTGTGCCCGCGCTGTGCGCGGCGAGCGAGCCGACGACCAGATCGGCGCGGTCGCCGGGGGTCACCACCAGGCAGCCCGGGGTCAGCGCGTTCAGGAAGTTCGGCAGCATCGCGCCGCCGAAGACGAAGTCGAGGGCGTCGCGCGCGAGACCGGCGTCGTCGCCGAGCAGCACCGTGCCGTCGAGGGCCGCGGTGATCTGGGCGACGGTGGGCGCGGACAGCGCCGGCTCGTCCGGCAGTACGTAGCAGGGCACCGGAAGCCGGGCCGCGAGCCGCTCCTCGATCTCGTGGCGGTCGGCCTTGGCGACCCGGTTCACCACCATCGCGAGCACATCGCAGCCGAGCCCGTCGTAGGCCCGGTGCGCGTTGCGCGCCTCGGCCCGTACGGACTCGGAGGTCTGGCCCTTGCCGCCGACCACCGGTATCACCGAGGCGCCGAACTCGTTGGCGAGCCGGGCGTTGAGCGCCAGCTCGTCGGGGAGCTGGGTGTCGGCGAAGTCGGTGCCGAGGACCAGGACGACCTCGTAGTCGCGGGCCACCTTGTGGAAGCGGTCGACGAGCCGCGAGACGAGTTCGTCGGTACCCTGCTCCGCCTGGAGCGCGGACGCCTCCTGGTAGTCCATCCCGTACACCGTCGCCGGGTCCTGGGCCAGCCGGTAGCGGGCGCGGAGCAGGTCGAACAGGCGGTCCGGTCCGTCGTGCACCAAGGGGCGGAAGACGCCCACCCGGTCCACCTGACGGGTCAGGAGCTCCATGACTCCCAGCTCGATGACCTGGCGGCCGTCTCCCCGGTCGATCCCGGTCACGTACACGCTGCGCGTCACGCGTGCTCTCCTGTTCTGCGTTGCAGGAAATTGTCCAGATAGGGCGGTGTTGCCCCCTTGACAATACCTCTGCGGCTGGATAGGGCGCCCGCCGGACAAAAGGCCCGCCGGGCGGGTCCGAAGACCCCCCGTCCATGATGGTCGGAGTAGCCGGATGGGCGGGTCCCCCGTGGTGCGTGGGACAATTCGAATTGCTCACGTTACGGGGGATTCGGGCGTGACGTCCCAGGACCAGCGAAGCAGGAGATTGAGCACGATGCGCATCGGAGTTCTCACCGCAGGCGGCGACTGCCCCGGCCTGAACGCAGTGATCCGGTCGGTCGTGCACCGAGCCGTGGTCGGCCACGGCGACGAAGTCATCGGCTTCGAGGACGGGTTCAAGGGCCTGCTCGACGGCCACTTCCGCCCGCTCGACCTGAACGCGGTCAGCGGCATCCTGGCGCGCGGCGGCACGATCCTCGGCTCCGCCCGCCTGGAGCGCGCCCGGCTGCGCGAAGCGTCCGAGAACTGCGCCGAGTTGGCGAAGCGCTACGGCATCGACGCGCTCATCCCGATCGGCGGCGAGGGCACGCTCACCGCGGCCCGCATGCTCTCCGACGCCGGGATGGCGGTCGTCGGCGTGCCGAAGACCATCGACAACGACATCTCCGCCACCGACCGCACCTTCGGCTTCGACACCGCCGTGGGCGTGGCGACCGAGGCGATCGACCGCCTGAAGACCACCGCCGAATCGCACCAGCGCGTGATGGTCGTCGAGGTGATGGGCCGGCACGCGGGCTGGATCGCGCTGGAGTCCGGCATGGCCGGCGGCGCCCACGGCATCTGCCTGCCCGAGCGGCCCTTCGAGGTCGCCGACCTGGTGAAGATGGTCGAGGAGCGCTTCGCGCGCGGCAAGAAGTTCGCGGTCGTCTGCGTCGCCGAGGGCGCGCACCCCGCCGAGGGCTCGATGCCGTACGAGAAGGGCGCGATCGACCAGTACGGACACGAGCGCTTCGCCGGCATCGGCAACCGCCTCGCTGTCGAACTGGAGCGGCGCCTGGGCAAGGAGGCCCGCCCGGTCATCCTCGGCCACGTCCAGCGCGGCGGTGTGCCGACCGCGTACGACCGGGTGCTCGCGACCCGCTTCGGCTGGCACGCCGTCGAGGCCGTGCACCGCGGGGACTTCGGCAACATGACCGCGCTGCGCGGCACCGACATCGTGATGGCGCCGCTGGCCCACGCCGTCGCCACCCTGAAGACGGTCCCCGAGGGCCGGATGTACGAGGCCGAGTCGGTCTTCTGATCCGCGGCGCCGGGACTTCCGGCCCCCACGCGCGGGGGCCGGAAGTCCGTCCGTCGTCAGCCGTGGGCCAGTTCCCAGAACCGGTCCACGATGTGCTCCAGGAACGCGCGGCCGGTGTCGCTGGTGTCGGTGCTCGCGTTCCAGTTGAGCGTGGTGACCATCTGCGACTGGTACTCGGTGTGCAGCTGGTCGAGCACCCCCTCCAGATGCTGCTTCGACAGCGGGAGCAGCTTCGCCGCCGGCTTCACATACGCCTGCCAGCGGGTGGTCACCGCGCTGCGCAGCAACTCTCCGAGGTCCTCGTTGAGGCCGGTGGCCGTGACGTAGTCGCGCAGCGACAGCTGGAGCAGATCGGCGAGCGCCGCCGACTGGCGCTCGTTGCCGCGCCAGCGGCCCGTGTCCTCCATGCGCCGGTAGGCCCCGGCGTCCAGGCCGACCCGGCGGGCCATGTCCTCGATGGTGAGGCCGCGCGACATCCGGTGCTCGCGCAGGGTCGAGGCGGTCGCCATGAGATCGCCCGGGGAGCACCACAGGACTCCGGCGAGCGCGGTCAGCTCGCGTGTCCCGGGCGCCGCGAGCCCCCGCTCCCAGGCCAGCACGGTGTCCGGCGTCACGGGGAGGCCGTATTGGGCGCGCATGCCGTAGGCGACATGGCCGGGGGCCATGCCCAGGGCCTCCCGCAGACGGCGCGCTGCGAGGGCGTTGAAGGGCGGGGAGGGGTGCACGCGCACACCGTAGGACGGGGAGTGACGTTTGACTACGGTGTGTTCCACCAAAGAAGGCGATTTGTAGGAAAGTACGGTTTTGGTGGTGTCCGGGTTACCTAAGGGTTCGGTAAGCGTGTGCTCGCCAACGCTATCCTTTTACCGCGCCGCCCAGCGCGAAACCTCCGCCGAGCCGTCGCGCGATGAGGATGTACAGCACGAGCACCGGCGCCGAGTACAGGATCGAGAAGGCGGCGAGCTGGCCGTAGACCACCGAGCCGTGGTTCCCGAAGAACGTGAAGATCGAGACGGAGGCTGGGAGCTGGTCGGGGGAGAGCAGCAGCATGAAGGGGACGAAGAAGTTCCCCCACAGCATGATGAAGGTGTAGATCGTCACGACGGCCACGCCGGGACCCATCAGCGGCAGCACCACCCGCACCAGCGTCTGCGGCATCGAGGCCCCGTCCGTCCAGGCGGCCTCCTCCAGGGCGAGCGGCACCCCGTCCATGAAGTTCTTCATCAGCCAGATGGCGAACGGGAGTTGGGCGGTGGCCAGGAAGAGCGCGGTGCCGTACATCGTGTCGATGAGGTTGACCCGCACGAAGAGCCCGTACACCGGGACCATGATCGCCGTGATGGGCAGGCACGTCGTGAACAGGACCGTCAGCAGGTACGGGCGGGCCAGGCGCGAGCGGTAGCGGGAGAGCGGGTACGCCGCGAGCACCGCGCACACCACCGTGAGCAGGGTCGAACTCCCGCACAGCAGCAGGCTGTTGAGCATCGGAGTGAAGGTGATGTCATCGGTGAGGACGGCGGAGAAGTTGTCCAGGGTCGCCGAGCCCGGGACCCGTACGCGCAGATCGGCCTGGGCGTCGACGGAGGCGAGCAGCAGCCACAGGAGCGGCACGCCGAAGGCGGCGGCCACCGCGAGCAGGGCCGCGTCGGCGGCCAGCCGCCGGCGGGTGCGGCGCCGCAGGCGGCCACCGGGCGCGGGCATCAGACCTCCACCTTCATCAGCCGCAGATAGACGACGGAGAACAGCGAGCCGACGAGGAGGAGCAGCAGCGCCACCGCCGTGCCGTAGCCGATCAGGCTCTTCAGGAACGCCTGGTCGTACATGAACACCGGCAGCGTCTGGCTGCGGTCGCCCGGACCGCCCCGGGTTATCGCCCAGATCAGACCGAAGACGGACAGCGTCTGGAGGGTGTTGAGCATGAGGTTGGTGCCGATGGAGCGGCGGATCATCGGCAGCGTGATGTGCCAGAAGCGGCGCGCCCCGCTCGCCCCGTCGACCTCGGCCGCCTCCTCGATGTCCTTGGGGATCTCGGCGAGCGCGGCCGAGTAGATGAGCATCGAGAACGCGGTGCCGCGCCACACGTTGGCGAACGACACCGCGAGGATCGGCAGCGTGAACAGCCAGTTCTGGGTGGGGAGATGGAGCCAGCCGAGGATCGCGTTCAGGGTGCCCTCGCGCCGGAAGAAGGCGTACAGCAGGAAGGCCGCCACGATCTCCGGCAGCACCCAGGCCGTGATCACCAGCGCCCCGGTGAACGTCCGCACCGGGCGTGAGGCCCGCCGCATCAGTGCGGCGAGCGCCAGGCCAAGCGTGTTCTGGCCGACCAGCGAGGACAGGACGGTGAAGACGAGCGTCAGCCAGACCGCGTTGCGGAACGCCGGGTCGGCGAACGCCCGGCGGAAGTTGGCGAAGCCGACGAAGCTGACGGACGAGGAGCCGGTCAGCTGCATGTCGGTGAAGGCGATGTAGACGCAGTAGCCGATGGGCCCGGCCAGGAACAGCAGCAGGAGCAGGGTGGCGGGCGCGATCGGCAGCCAGCGCACCGCCCGCACCCCGCGCCGCTTGCGGGCCGCGGCCGCCGCGGGCACGGCGGTCACCTGGCGATCGACTTCAGCCGGCCGTCGTACGCCTTGGCGGCCGAGGCCGCCGAGCCGCCGGTGGTCACCGACTCCATCGCCTCGCCGATCGCCGTCGACACCTGCGGATAGACCGGCAGCGCGGGCCGGTAGTGGGTGTACTGGACCAGGCCGGTGAAGAAGGTGATGCCGGGCATCGAGTGCAGATACGTCGGGTCGGCCGCCACGTCCCTGCGGACCGCGATCTGGGCGTCCGCCACGTCCCACTTCACCGCGTTCTCCTTCGTCTGCATCGTCTTGACGAAGTCGAAGGCGAGATCGGGGTTGCCCGCCTTCGCCGGGATCGCCCACGTCCAGCCGCCCGACATGGAGACCTTGCCCGGAGCCTGGCCGTCCTTGGTCGGCATCGGCGCCTGGCCGAGCACGGTCGACCAGGCGGGCCACTCCTTGGGGCCCTTGTTGATCCAGTTCTGGCCCAGCCAGGAGCCGTCGAGCGCGATCGCCAGCTTGCCGTTCGGCATCCAGTCCGTCGCCACGTGCGTGCCCACGTTGGGGTCGAGGGCGTCCGAGGGGTCCGGGCCGAGCTTGTCCGCGTACACCGTCCGTACGAAGTCGAGGGCGTCCCTGAAGCCCTGCGAACCCGACACCCACATCTTCGTGCCCGGGTCGTACAACGGGCTCTCGCCGGTCCCGTAGAGCAGCATCTCGAAGCCCTGCATGGCGGCGGCCTCACCGGCCGCCTTGCCCGTGTAGACGTTGAGCGGGATGACGCCGGGGACCTTCTGCTTGACGGCGCGGGCCGCGTCGAGGACCTCCGCCCAGGTCTTCGGCTGCCAGTCGGCGGGCAGGCCAGCCTTCGCGAAGATCTGCTTGTTGAACCAGAGCCCCCGGGTGTCCGTGCCGTCCGGCACCCCGTACGTCTTGCCGTCCTCGGCCCTGGCCGCCGCCTTCGCCCTGTCGACGAACTGGCCCCAGGCGTCCCACTTCGCCACGTAGTCGTCCAGCGGGCGCAGATAGCCCGCGCCGATGTCGGCGTTGATGCGGAACGTGTCCTCGTACACCAGGTCCGGGGCCGTCTTCGGCGAACGCATCATCTGCTGGACCTTGGCCGCGTAGTCGTCGTCCGCGGCCTGGATCGGCACCAGCTCGGCCTTCTTGCCGGGGTGCTCCCGCTCGAACTGCTTCTTCACCGCGTCCAGGTACGCGTCCTTGAAGCGAATCTTGTTGTCGGTGGAGCGGTTGTACGCGATCCGCACGGTGTCGGCGTCGCTGCCGGATCCGCTGCCACAGCCGGCGAGCGCCGCGGCGGCGAGGACGGCGGCGAGGGCCGGCGGGAGCCTGTGTGCACGTCCCGTGCGTGCCAGGCGTCGCGGACCCGGGCGGGATTCGGACACAGGCTCTGAGAGCCGCACCGGGCGGCGCCGGGCTCGGCGGGGTCGGGAGACGGACTCTGAGGCGGGGGCGGTGGGGCGCACGGGCACGACCTCCTCTGGCCATGGCTGCGGCCCTGGACCCGGCCGCACGTGGCTGCCCGGTGAACGTAAGGGCGCCCCGTGGCAAGGTCAACCCCGCGTCCGCCCTCGCCCGACAACCTTGTCAACCACCAGGCCCGCGCGCCGAGTTGAGCCAGCGGTACTGCAACTCCGGGCGGCCGATCTGACCGTACTGCGGGGTGCGCTCGGCGCGTCCCGTGGTGACCAGGTGTTCCAGGTAGCGGCGGGCGGTGATCCGCGAGATGCCCACCGCGAGGCCGGTCTCGGCGGCCGTCACCCCGTCGGGCGCCTCGCGCAGTGTCCGCGTGACCGCCTGGAGCGTGGGCGCGCTCAGCCCCTTGGGGAGCGCGGAGGGCTGCGGGGCGCGCAGCGCGGCGAGCGCCCGGTCGACCTCCTCCTGCCCGCTCGCCTCCCCGGCCGTCGCCCGGAACTCGGCGTACCGCACCAGCCGGTCGCGCAGCGTCGGGAACGTGAACGGCTTCAGCACGTACTGCACGACCCCGAGCGAGACGCCCTCGCGCACCATCGTCAGATCACGGGCCGAGGTCACCGCGATGACATCGGCGCTGTGCCCGGCCGCCCGCAGCGACCGGACGAGCTGGAGGCCGTGCCCGTCGGGGAGGTACAGGTCGAGCAGCAAAAGGTCGACCTCGGTCCGCTCAAGGGCGCGCAGCGCTTCCGCCCGCGAGTGCGCGACCCCCACGGCGGTGAAGCCGGGCACCCGGCCGACATAGTGCCGGTGCGCCTCGGCGGCGACGGGATCGTCCTCGACCACCAGCACTCTGATCATGCGTGCACTCCCTGCTCTATGGGCAGCCGCACGGTGAACTCGGCGCCTCCGTAAGGACTTCGGGCCAGTGCGATGGTGCCGCCGTGCCGGGCCGCGGTCAGCCGCACCAGCGCGAGGCCCAGGCCGCGCCCCGGGCTCTTGGTCGACCAGCCCCGCTCGAACACGGCCTCGGCGGCGGCTGGATCGACGCCGGGCCCGCTGTCCGCGACCCGCACCAGGAGCTGGCCGCCGTCGGTGGTGAGGGTGACGGCGACCTTCGCGGCCGCGCTGCCCTGCGCCGCGTCCACCGCGTTGTCGACCAGATTGCCGAGCACGGTGACGAGGTCGCGGGCGGGCAGGGTGGCCGGCAGCAGGCCGTCCCCGATCGCGCTGCCCTCGGTGAGGACCAGCTCCACGCCGTGCTCGTTGGCCTGCGCCGCCTTGCCGAGCAGCAGCGCGGCGAGGACCGGCTCGCCGACCGCCGTGACCACCTGGTCGGTCAGCGCCTGGGCCAGCTCCAGCTCGGCGGTCGCGAACTCGACGGCCTCCTCGACCCGGCCCAGCTCGATGAGGGAGACCACCGTGTGCAGCCGGTTGGCGGCCTCGTGCGCCTGCGCCCGCAGCGCCTGGGTGAATCCGCGCTCGGAGTCCAACTCGCCCGACAGTGCCTGGAGTTCGGTGTGGTCGCGCAGGGTCACGACGGTGCCGCGCTGCTCCCCGGACGAGACCGGCTGAGTGTTCAGGACCACGATCCCCTCGGCCGTCATGTGCACCTCGTCGACCCGCGGCTCGGAGGCCAGCAGCGCCCCGGCGAGCGGGGCGGGCAGGCCGAGCCCGGCCACCGAGCGGCCCACCGCGTCCTCGCCGAGCCCGAGCAGCTCGCGCCCGCCGTCGTTGATGAGAGCGATCCGCCGCTGCCCGTCGAGCATCAAGAGCCCCTCGCGCACGGCGTGCAGGGTGGCCTGGTGGTAGTCGTGCATGCGGCTCAGCTCGGCGGCGTTCATTCCGTGCGTGTGGCGGCGCAGCCGGGCGTTGATCACGTAGGTGCCGAGTCCGCCGAGCACGAGCGCGCCGCCTGCCATGCCCGCCAGCGCCACCAGCTGCTTGCGTACCTGCTTGCTGATGTTGTCGATGGTGATGCCCGCGCTGACGAGCGCAGTGATCCGGCCATGATCATTTGGATCGCGGACCGGCGCCACGACCCGTACGGAAGGCCCGAGCACCCCCATGTGGGTCTCGGCGAACGTCTTCCCGCGCAGCGCCGGGGCGATGTCCCCGAGGTACGTCTTGCCGATCTCGCCCGGCACCGGATGCGTCCAGCGGGTGCCGTCCGGGGCCATGACCACCACGAAGTCGACGCCGGTCGTGGCGCGCAGGGTCTCCGCGTACGGCTGGAGCGCGGCCGTGGGGTCCTTGGTGCGGGCCGCCGCCGCGACGGCGGGCGAGGCGGCCACGGAGGTCGCGGTCGCGATGGCCTGGCGGCGCGCGGTCTCCTCGGCCTGGGCCCGGTCGGTGACGTACGAGAAGAGCGCGCACCCCGCGACGATCGCCGCGACCAGCACCACCTGCATGGCGAAGAGCTGGCCGGCGAGACTTCGGGGTCCGGGGAGACGCATGCCGTAAGTGTGCTGGCTGGTTCTGTATGAACGAAATGCACGTAAGGGTGACCGGCGTCACAGCGTGCTGGATAGTCGCGGGGATCGTTACCTCGGCCATCGGGACATGGCCGCAGCCGCAATCGAGGAGGAAACCCCCGTGGCAGACGCAGCCGCACGGGCGGACCGCCCCCAGGGCCCCAAGGCCCGGGGTGGTGCCCGCACGCACCATCTCTACCTGGCCGTGATCGGCGCGGTGCTGATCGGCATCGCCGTGGGCTTCGCGGCGCCGGGGGTCGCCGTCGAGCTGAAGCCGATCGGCACCGGGTTCGTGAACCTGATCAAGATGCTGATCTCGCCGATCATCTTCTGCACCATTGTGCTCGGCGTCGGCTCGGTACGGAAGGCCGCCAAGGTCGGCGCCGTCGGCGGTCTGGCGCTCGGCTACTTCCTGGTCATGTCGACGGTGGCGCTCGCCATCGGCCTCCTGGTCGGCAACATCCTGGAGCCCGGCTCCGGTCTGCACCTGACGGAGGCGGTGCGGCACGCGGGGGCCAAGCAGGCCGCGGGCGCCAGCGAGTCGACGGCCGACTTCCTGCTCGGGATCATCCCGAAGACGCTGGTGTCGGCGTTCACCGAGGGCCAGGTCCTGCAGACCCTCCTGGTCGCCCTGCTCGCGGGCTTCGCGCTCCAGGCGCTCGGCTCGGCGGGACAGCCGGTGCTGCACGGCGTCGAGCACATCCAGAAGCTGGTCTTCCGCATCCTGGCGATGGTGATGTGGGTGGCGCCGATCGGAGCGTTCGGCGCGATCGCGGCGGTGGTCGGCGAGACCGGCGTGGACGCCCTGAAGTCCCTCGCGGTCATCATGATTGGCTTCTACATCACCTGCGCGCTGTTCGTCTTCGTCGTCCTCGGTACGATCCTGAAGCTGCTGACCGGCGTGAACATCTTCCGCCTCCTGAAGTACCTGGGCCGGGAGTTCCTGCTGATCCTCGCCACGTCGTCGTCGGAGTCGGCGCTGCCGCGGCTGATCGCGAAGATGGAGCACCTGGGGGTGAGCCGGTCGGTGGCCGGCATCACGGTGCCGACGGGCTACTCGTTCAACCTGGACGGCACCGCGATCTACCTGACGATGTCCTCGCTGTTCATCGCGAACGCGATGGGCAAGCCGCTGGGCGCGGGCGAGCAGATCTCGCTCCTCGTCTTCATGATCATCGCCTCGAAGGGCGCGGCGGGCGTGACGGGCGCTGGACTCGCCACCCTGGCGGGCGGACTCCAGTCGCACCGCCCCGAGCTGGTGGACGGCGTGGGTCTGATCGTCGGCATCGACCGCTTCATGAGCGAGGCGCGGGCGCTGACCAACTTCGCGGGCAACGCGGTGGCGACGGTGCTGGTGGGCACCTGGACGAAGGAGATCGACAAGGCCCGCGTCGAGGAGGTCCTGGCGGGCCGCCTCCCCTTCGACGAGCAGATGCTCGCGCAGGACGACCCGGAGGTGCCGGAGCAGCGCGAGGCCGCCAAGTCACCGTCCCCAGTGGCTACTTGAGGATATTGACGGCCCGCGCGACAACCAGCACAACAGTCAGCAGCGAAATCGCCGACTGAAGCATCATCAGCATCTTCGCCCACCGGTTCAGCGGCATCACATCGGTCGGACTGAACGCGGTGGCGTTGGTGAAGGACAGGTACAGATAGTCCGGGAACGCCGGTTCCCAGTGGGGCGGGGCGAGTTCGGGGCTCTGCATCTGCGGGAAGAGGAAGTCGGGGTAGGCGCGGGTGGCCTGCATCCGGGCGATCGGCCCGCCCCGGTCCCACTCCCAGTACCAGAGCGCGAAGGCGATCACATTGGTGAGCCAGATGCCGCCGCCCGTCACGAGCAGGGCCGCGGCATCGGCGCCCTCCGCACCGCGTACGAGCCCGACCACGAGCCGCACCGCCGACCAGCCGTTGGCGGCGCTGATACAGGCGATGAGCACGAGCCCGGCCAGCCGGTAGAGCCGCGAGGCACGCTCGATGCGTACGGGGTTGCCCGCGATCAGCGCGACCACGAGCGCGAGCTCAAGCGCGGGCAGCAGCCACACCGGATGGATCGACAGCCGCTCGGGCAGCGTCCACTGCAATGCGACGGCGGTCAGCACCGCCAGCGTGGATGACCAGCGCATCTCCCCCTGGGTCACCCGCAGCCAGGCAGGCGGCGGCCGGTGCTCGGACTCTTCATGCGGTACGTGTGTCACGCCGCCCATGCTGCCGGGCGGTCGACCGGTGGTCCAACCGGGGTCAGCCGCTTGCCTCGGGCGAGTACTCGTACTGCACCTCATAAAGATGGCCCGCCTTGACCAGGACGCTGACCTCGATGGGGTGCTGATGGTCGCTGTACACGACGCGCAGGGTGCGGAGCACGGGGAGATTGCCGGGGAGCCGGAGCGCCCGGCACTGTTCCTGAGTGGGCGTCCGGGCCGAGACGCGGTCCACGCTGAGACGGGGCGGATGGCCGAGCTCGGTGAGCAGGGTCGGGGTTCCGCCGGTGATGCGGCGCCGCTCCGCCATCGCGGTGCCCGCCGCGATCTCCAACGGGTAGTACGAGGCGACCAGTTCGGCGGGCTCGTCGTCGATCGTGAGCAACTGGCGGCGGAGCAGTGCCCTGCCGCCGTCGGGGAGACCCAGGGCGGCGCGCACATCCGCGGGCGGCACGGCCTCCGCGACCTCCAGCAACTGGGAGGCGGCCCGAGTGCCGTGCTTGGCGGCGGTGCAGCTCGGAATGGCGGCCGAAGTGGCCGAGTGTGCCCGCCCGTTGATCGCGGCTCCGTCCGCGGCCGCCGCCGAGCTCCGGTTCGCCGCCGTCCGGCTGTCGGAGTGCTTTGTTGGCGCGCTGCGCATCGCGGAGAGCCGCGGCGGTCGCGTGGAAGCGCAGTCCCGGCGTTAGGGGCTCGTCCGGGGGCCGGGCCACCTTGGATCGATGGCGTCAGGCGGGCTGCGGGGCGGGCGTTGCCGGAGCGGCCGCGACCCTGCGGGTCTCGCGCATCATCAGCAGGCCGTTGACCACCATCAGCGTCGCGGTCAGGCCGTGGACGCCGAGCGCGGTGGCCACGGAGCCGTGGTGGGCCAGCACGGTGGTCATGTCGCCGTACGCGGCGAGGGCCTCCACCAGCAGCACCCAGCCCAGCGCCCGGCGGTGGCCCGTTACCAGCAGGATGCCCAGGACCAGGGCCAAGACGACGTCGCGGATTCCCTTGATGATCAGGAAACCGTCGCCGTCGTCGGACGGCCAGCTCGGCAGGCCGAAGCCCGGCGCCGTCGTCTCCGGGCTCAGGATGAACTCCGTCCCGAACCAGAGGATGAAGAGGATGAAGGCGGCGGCCAGGACGGTGTTGATCTTCTTCAGCGACATTGCTCTTCTCCTTGCGAGTCTTCGTGAGCTTGGTGGAGCTTGGTGAGTCGTGTGGGGCCTGATCAGGCCGCGCGGACGCGGCTGATGTGGCGGGCGTAGCGGGGCGGCCGATGATGTGCCAGATGCCGCTACCGGAGCGGGAAGGGCGGACGGGAGCGTGGCGCGCTCGGCCGGGACGACTTCCACATCGACTTCGCCCGGCAGGAGGTCACCTGCCTCCGGGGCCAGGTCAGCCGCGCATGGCACGGCCCCTACCCGACCTCCTCGCCCACCGCGGCACCCCTGATCGTGGCCCGGTTCACCAAGGGCCAGTGCCGGCCCTGCCCGGACCGCCCCCAGTTCCACGGCCATCGGGGCTCCTTTTCAGGGACGGGGCTACGCGTGGTGGGGTGTTCGGTGGCCTTGGCGAGCCGGCATGGTGCATGGATGCGTGACTGCCCGGGGGAGGGCGGGGCGTCTCCGGCAGCCCTCCCCCGGCTACGGCTGCCGTGTCATACGTCGATCTGCTCGAAGATGTGCGGGTACGACACGATGTCGTCGGGGAACTCGGCCGCCATGCGCTGGAAATCCGGGCTGCCGAACGCCGTGGCGAGCGCCTCGGTCGACTCCCAGACCGCGACGTTCATCAGAAGCCGGCTGTCCGCCGTTCCCTTGTGCATCTGCAGGGAGACGAATCCCGGCTGAGCCTTCATGAACTCGGCCTGCCTCTGAAAGAGGGTCAGGAACGCTTCAGTCCTCTCCTTCGGGACGACGAAGGTGTTGGCCAGGACGATGGGCCCGGTCTCCTCCTTGAACTGCGCGAACATCGGCGTGTGCGGATCGAGACTCTGCAGCTTGGCCATCTTCGGTACTTCCTCTCGCCATCAGTCACACGGTGGTGACGACCTGGAGTGCCGCGAGGGCCTGCTTGACGATCTCCTGCCCGATGCCGCCCGTCGCACCGAAATCCGTGAGCTTCATGGCACGCCCTCCAGGTGTTCCCTCGGTGGGTGAGTGTTCACTCACCTCTGTCGCCCTTAGGGTGAGTGAACACTCACCCTCGCGTCAAGGGTGATGGGAGCCCGCATGGAATCGCGTACGGAACAGAAGCCGGCTCGCGTCCGCATCGTCGACGCGGCTCATGACCTCATGCTGGACATCGGGCTCGCCGTACGACCACCAAGCAGATTGCGAAGGCGGCGGGCGGGCTGCTCCGAAGCAGCGCTCTGCGCGTACTTCACCGACGAGGAAGAGCTCTTCGTGACGGTGCTCAACGAGCGCCTCCCGAAGCCGGGTTCGCTTCTGGGCCGCCCACTGGAGGGGCGCGTGGGGAACGCCGATCGTACGGTCGAGGAGAACCTCACGGACATCGCTCACGAAGCGGCGCTGTACACCGAGGTGTTCTGGGCGGCCCTGCGCGGGCTGGCGACCCCGCCCCCGGCGGGACGGCTGCCGCCGGAGGACACCGAGCCGAGGTCGGAGCTGCTGCTGGACCGGCTCGCCATGGTCTGACACACCAGCCCGGCGGACACGCAGCCGGAGCCCCAGGCCCGCCGCTGCCTGTCTGCGGCATAGGTCTTCTTCGCGCCGCTGTCCGCGGTGCGGACGCGCCTGAGGTCCTCGTACAGGGCGCTGTCCAGCCGGGGCTTGTTGGCGGGGAACCGGCCTGCCGCCTTGTAGTTGCGGTGGCCGAAGTCGTGGCAGGCGCAGGACGGTTTGAAGGGGAAGTCGAACGGGTTGTCGGGGGACTTGGGGCAGTAGTCCGTCGACCAGTCGAAGCCGTACGACGACCACGCGGACTGCGCGTTGCGGGCTACCCGCGCAGCGCCGCCGCCACTACCTCCGCCGTGCGGTCCGCCGGGACTCCCGCCGAGAGCAGGAGGGTCGTCGCCGCCGCGCGGCCCGCCTCCGGTGCGGGCAGGGCGCCCTCGTTCACCGCTTCCATCAGGCCGAACAGGGCCTGCTCGTGGACGTAGGCGAGGGCGGCCGGGGGGAGCGGGGAGGTGAACACGCCCTTCCGTGCGCCCAGTTGGAGCAGGTCCACGCACTCCTTGCGGACCGGGGCCAGGCGCTGCTTGATGCCCGCCATGGTGACGCTGCGCTGGGCCAGGGCGACCAGGAGCCGGTAGCGGTCGGCGATCGCCCAGACCGCGAGGGTGGCCCGGGCCAGCGCCTCGGCCGGGTCGGTGACGCCCTCGCGCCCCTCGCGGTGCGCGTCGGCGACGGTCTCCGCCGCCTCGTCCACCAGCGCCGCTATCAGCGCGTCCCGGCTCGGGAAGTGGCCGTACACCGTGCGCCGTACGACACCCGCCGCCCGGGCGATCTGGTCCATCGACGCGTCCGGGTCGCGCAGCAGCTCCGCGAAGGCGACCTCCATGATGCGGCGGCGGTTCGCGTCGGCGCGGCCCCCGGAAGGGGCGGCAGGGGTAGCAGTCACAGGGCCATTTTGCACAGCGGCGTGCAGGGGCGTAAATTGCACAGCAGTGTGTAATTGCACAGTGATGTGCAAGTTGATCTCCTGTTGAGGAAGGGTGAGACGCCGTGGGTCTCGTCATCAACCAGCCCGTCGAGAAGATGGGGCAGCCCTACCGGCGGCGCTGGTGGGCGCTGCTCGTGCTCTGCCTCAGCCTGCTGATCATCGTGATGGCGAACACCGCCCTCACCGTCGCCGCGCCCGACATGACCAAGGACCTCGGGCTCAGCAGCTCCGACCTCCAGTGGGTCATCGACGGTTACACCGTCCCCTACGCGGCGCTGATGCTGCTGCTCGGCGCGATAGGCGACAAGTACAGCCGGCGCGGCGCGCTCGTGCTCGGTCTGCTCGTCTTCGCGGGCGCCTCGGTGGCCGGCTCGCTCGTCGACAGCTCGACGGGCGTCATCGCCTCCCGCGCGGTCATGGGCGTCGGCGCTGCGCTGATCATGCCCGCCACCCTGTCGCTGCTCGCCTCGACGTTCCCGCGCGCGGAACGCGCCAAGGCGATCCTGCTGTGGACCGCCACCGCCGGCATCGCCATCGCCGCCGGACCCCTGGTCGCCGGGGCGCTCCTGGAGAACCACGGCTGGGCCTCGACGTTCCTCATCAACGTGCCGATCGCGCTCCTCGCGGTCCTGGGCGCCTTCGTCCTCGTACCGCCGTCCAAGGCCGCCCACCACGACCGGATCGACTACGTCGGCGGACTGCTCTCGGTCGTCTCCGTCGGCGCGCTCGTCTACATGATCATCCAGGGTCCGCACTTCGGCTGGGACGCCAAGGCGATCGGCGCCGCCGTCGTAGCGGGACTCGGCCTGGTCGTCTTCGTGCTGTGGGAGCTGCGCCACCCGCGGCCGGTCCTCGACGTGCGGCGCTTCGCGCACCGCATGTTCTCCGGCTCGCTGCTCGCCGTCGCCCTCTTCTTCCTCGCGGTCTTCGGCGCCTTCTACTTCCTCACCCAGCACCTCCAGTTCGTGCTCGGCTACACCCCGCTGGAGACCGGCGTCCGCATGCTGCCGCTGGCCGGCGCGGTCTTCGTGGGCTCCGCGCTCACCGGGCTCCTCACGCCCCGGCTCGGTATGAAGGTCACCGTCACGGCCGGCATGGTCGCCGGAACGGTCGCGCTCGCCCTGCTCACCCGGGTCGACGCCGGTTCCGGGTACGGGGACTTCCTCGCCCCGCTGGTCATCCTCGGCGTGGCCATCGGGCTCGCCCTCTCGCCCTGCACCGACGCGATCATGGGCGCCTTCCCGGAGGCCGAGCTCGGCGTCGGCGGCGCCGTCAACGACACCTCGCTCGAACTCGGCGGCTCGCTGGGCATCGCCATCCTCGGCTCGGTGCTCGCCAAGTCGTACTCCTCGCACCTCGCGGACGCGACCGCCGGTACGAAGCTGCCCGCATCCGCGCTGGCCACCGCCCAGGACTCGGTCGGCGCCGGATACGCCGTCGCCCAGGGCATCGGCGAACAGGCCAAGCAGCTCGGCGCCCAGGCCCTGCACGCGGCCTCCCCCCAGCAGGCCGCCCAGCTCAAGGCCCAGGCCGAGCAACTCACCACGGGCGCCCAGCAGATGAGCCACGCGGTGGGCTCCGCCTTCTCCGACGCGGTCGCCCACACCAGCCTCATCGGCGCGGTGATCCTGGGTGTCGGGACCGTCCTGGTGGCCGTACTCCTGCCGCGTCGGGACAAGGCCGCCGCGCAGGAGGACGCGGCCGTGCAGGAGGAGCGGGAGCCCGTCGAGGTCTGAGAACCTGACGGCCGGTCAGGGCGACAGGGCCGTGCAAAGCCGCTCAGGGCGGCACGGCCGCTCAGGGCAGCAGGGCCAGCTCCTCCTCGCTCAGTACGAGGTCGGCCGCGCCCGCCGAGTCCCGTACGGACTCGGGGCGGCTCGCCCCGGGGATCGGAATCAGCGTCGGCGACAGCGTCAACAGCCAGGCCAGGGCGACCTGTTGGGGGCTGATGCCCCGGTCCCTTGCCACTGTGTGGAACGCGGTCTCCGGCGCGGGGCCGCCCGGTCCGTCAAGCGCGCTGCGCGAGATCCCGCCCAGCGGGCTCCATGGCAGGAAGGCGAGCCCGAGCTCGGCGCAGAGCCGCAGCTCGGGCTCGCTGTCGCGTACCGCGGGGGAGTAGCGGTTCTGTACGGAGACGAGCAGGCCGCCCAGGACCGACCTCGCCTCGTGGATCTGGGCGACGGACGCGTTGGAGACGCCGACCGTACGGATCTTGCCTTCGTCAGCCAACTCCCGTAGTGCGCCCAGGGATTCGGCGAACGGGACGCCGGGGTCCGGCTTGTGCAGCTGGTAGAGGCCGATCGCCTCGACGCCGAGCCGCTTCAGGGAGGCCTCGGCGGCCCGCCGCAGATGGCGCGGGTCGCCGTTCACCGTCCAGCCGCCGTCGTCGGTGCGTCCCCGGCCGCCCTTGGTCGCTACCAGGACGTGGTCGGTGGCGCCGCCGTACGAGGCGAGGGCGCGGGCCACGAGGAGCTCGTTGTGGCCCGGTTCGCCACCGGGCGCGTAGTAGGAGTCGGCGGTGTCGATGAGCGTGATGCCCGCGTCGAGCGCGGCGTGCACGGTGGCGCGGGCGCGTGCCTCGTCGGGGCGGCCCTCGATGGACAGCGGCATCGCGCCGTAGCCGATCGCGCCGACCTCGTACGTCCCCAGTGTGCGGTACCGCATGTCAGTTGACCCCTGTCGTTTCGGCGACGGCGCGCGTCAGCCAGTCGTCGGTGTGCGAGAAGGTGAAGCCGAGCGATGCCGCCCGGGAGGTGTCCATGCCGTACGAGCGGGCGAAGGAGAACGGCGAGGCCTCGCCGACCTCCACCGGCTGATACCGCACGGGGTGGTGGTCGCCGCCCAGTGCGGGCGTGATCGCGGCCACGATGTCCTCGGTGGTGAGCGGCCCGTGCGAGGCGGCGTTCACCGGCCCGGTGAACTCCTGCCAGGTCACCCAGCACAGGAACGCGGCGATCTCATCGACGTGGATGTACGTCGCCGGGCGGTTCGGCACCGCCACCGCGACCGGTGTGCCCGTGCGGATCCGGTCCGCGTAGTGGGCAAGGCGTCCGGTGAAGTCGTCGGCCCCGCCCAGGACATGGGCCACCCGCACCGACACGTACGGGAACGCGGGGCCCGCCGCGAACACCGCCTCGGCCTGGCGCTTGCCCTCGCCGTAGTGCCGCTCGCGGAACTCCGGGTCCTGCCAGGGGAGATCGGGCGTGACGACGACCGTACGCGGATCGAGGCGCGCCTCGCCGACCGGCTCGGCCGAGTCCTCGTACTCGTACACCTCGACCGTCGACGTCATGACGTAGCGCGCGGTGCGGCCGGTGAAGACGCGGCGGGCGACGGCCGCCTGGCGCGGGGTGTAGCAGACCTGGTCGACCACCACGTCGAAGGAGCGCTCGCCGAGCGCGGCCACCAGGGACGCCTCGTCGTCGCGGTCGGCGATCAGCTGGACCACGCCGGGCGGGGGTGGCGACGAGCCCCGGTTGAGGACCGTCACCCGGTCACCGGCCGCGCGCAGCCGCGCGATCAGCCGCTTGCCGAAGTAGCGGTTTCCTCCGATGACCAGCACCTCACGCATGTCTCCAAACCCCTTCCCACCTGCGATTTCTCCGGGTACCAGTGTTACGTTGGCGGGCCGCGTACTGAAGGGGGAAACATGGGAGATCTCGCCGCCGTACCGAAAGAACCACGGCATTCGCGCAGCGCCGCCCACGATTCGTCGGCGGGCTTCGATCAGGTCGACCGACAACTCCTCGACGTCGTCCAGCGGGAGGGCCGGATCAAGCTCAGCGAGCTGGGCCGGCGGGTGCGGCTGAGCCCGGCCGCGGTCGCCGAGCGGCTGCGGCGCCTGGAGGGCAGCGGGGCGATCACCGGGTACGGGGCGCGGGTCGACCCGGCCCGGCTCGGCTACGGCATCCAGGCCTTCATCCGGGTCAGCCCGCACGGCGGCTACAACCTCAAGCACCCCAGGACCCTGGAGCTGATGGAGCGGCCGGAGATCACCGAGGTGCACCACGTGGTGGGCGAGGACTGCTGGATCATCAAGGTGGCCGTCGCCGACACGATCCACCTGGAGGAGATCCTGGAGCAGATCTCGGCGCTGGGCCGCACCACCACGTCGGTCGTGCTGTCGTCGCCGGTGGGCGGCCGCGAGGGAAAGCCGCTGCTGCCGCCCGCGCGCGGCTGACCGGCCGCGGCGAAGTCCCACGGAAAGCCCGATGCAAAAAAGAATGCCCCGGATGAATTGACATCCGGGGCATTCTCTTCGGTATATTGGGTGTTTCGTGTCTTCGGGCATTCGGAAGTCACGAAGAAACCTTATGGGGACACTGTAACGCGTCAGGAGTGGAATTGTCAACCGAGGAATTTCGGAAGGAACAGCAATTCATCACCGGCCTCTACGCCCGCCTCGATGAACTGCGGGACCTGGCGGAGGCCGCGACGCGGTCGGCGTTGTCGCAGGCCGGGGCCGGTCTTCAGGCGCGGCTTGAGCGGGATGTGCTGGTCGCCGAGCAGTCCGGGCTGCTCAGCTCCCTCAATGCGGGCGAGAACGGACTGTGCTTCGGGCGGCTCGATTTCCGGGACGGTGTGACGCGCCATATCGGGCGCATCGGAATCCGCCGGGACGACCGGGAACGTACTCCCGTCGTGATCGACTGGCGGGCCGAAGTGGCCCGGCCCTTCTATCTCGCCACCGGGCATTCGCCGATGGGGTTGCGGCGCAGGCGGCACATCACCACCCAGGGCCGCACCGTCACCGCCCTGCACGACGAGCTCCTGGACCTGACGGACTCGGAGCGCACCGGGTACGAGGGCGCCAACGCCGACGAGGTGCTGCTCGCCGCGCTCGACGCCGCCCGCACCGGCCGGATGCACGACATCGTGCAGACCATCCAGGCCGAGCAGGACCGCATCATCCGGGCCCCGCACCGGGGCGTGCTCGTGGTCGAGGGCGGGCCGGGCACCGGCAAGACCGTCGTCGCGCTGCACCGGGCCGCGTACCTGCTGTACGAATACCGCGAGCTGCTCGCCCGGCGGGCGGTGCTCGTCGTCGGGCCCAACCCGGCGTTCCTCGGCTACATCGGCGACGTGCTGCCCTCGCTCGGCGAGACCGGGGTGCTCCTGTCCACCCTGTCCGAGTTGTTCCCCGGCGTGCACGCGACCGGCACCGACAGCCCGGCGGCGGCCGAGGTCAAGGGCCGCGCCGCCATGGCCGAGGTGCTCGCCCAGGTGGTGCGCGACCGGCAGACCGCGCCCGAGTGGGCCATCGAGATCGAGCACGAGGGGTACGGCACGATCCAGCTCGACCGGGCGATGGCGGAGGACGCCCGGTGGCGGGCGCGCGAGAGCGGACTGCCGCACAACCTGGCCCGGCCGCACTTCGCCTTCCACATCATCGACGCGCTCACCGCCCAGCTCGTGGAGCGCATCGGCGCCGACCCGTTCGGCGGGCCGAACCTGCTCGGCCCCGACGACGCCGCCCAGATGGGCAAGGAGATCGCGACCAGCCGCGAGGTGCACGCCGCGATCGAGGAGCTGTGGCCGATGCTGACCCCGCAGCGGCTCGTCGCGGACTTCCTCGCCGATCCGGCCCATCTCCCGGACGGCGACGCCAAGTTGATCCAGCGCGAGGGCGGCGACTGGACGCCGGGCGACGTGCCGCTCCTGGACGAGGCGGCCGAGCTGCTCGGCGACGACGACAGCGCGGCGCGGGCCGCCGCCGAGGCCGAACGCCAGGAGCGGATCGCCTACGCGCAGGGCGTGCTGGACCTCTCGGCGGGCTCGGAGACGTTCGAGTTCGAGGACGAGGAGTCCGAGGTGCTCGCCGCGCACAACATCATCGACGCCGAGCGGATGGCCGAGCGGCACGAGGAGGCCGACCACCGCAGTGCGGCCGAGCGGGCGGCGGCGGACCGGACCTGGGCGTTCGGCCACATCATCGTGGACGAGGCGCAGGAGCTGTCCGCCATGGCCTGGCGGCTGCTGATGCGGCGCTGCCCGACCCGCTCCATGACGCTCGTCGGCGACCCCGCGCAGACGGCGGACGCGGCCGGTGTCGGGTCCTGGGAGCGGATCCTGTCGCCGTACGTCGCCGACGGGAACTGGGAGCACGTGCGGCTCGGCGTCAACTACCGGACTCCCGCCGAGATCATGGACGTTGCCGCCGAGGTGCTGCGGGACGCCGATCCGTCCTTCGTGCCGCCGCGCTCCGTGCGCTCGACGGGGGTGCGGCCCTGGGCGCGCCGCGTCGCGCCCGCCGCGCTCGCCTCCGCGGTGGCGGAGTCGGTCGCGGCCGCGCGGGGTTCGGGGCGGCTCGCGGTGATCGCGCCGGGGGCGCTGCACGGGGCGCTGCTCGCGGCGCTGCCCGACGCGGAGTGCGGGGCGGCGCCGGATCTCACGCGCGAGGTCGTACTGCTCGATCCGCGCCAGGCGAAGGGGCTGGAGTTCGACACGGTGCTGGTGGTCGAGCCGGGGGAGTACGGGGTGAGCGACCTGTACGTCGCCCTGACCCGGGCCACTCAGCGGGTGGGGGTGCTGCATACGGGGAGCCTGCCGGGGGCGCTGCGGGGGCTGACCGAGGGCTGAGCCTCAGCTCGTCGTGAGGATCAGCTTGCCCCTGGTCGTGCGCCGCTCCAGGCGTTCGTGCGCCTGACTCGCCCGCTCCAACGGGTACGTCGCCTCCACCGGGACGTGGAACTCGCCCGCCGCCACCCGGGTCGCGATCTCGTGCAGGTCGGGGCGGGGGTCGTAGCCGTGGTCCGTGAGGTTCGTGAGCTGGAAGCCGTGGATCGCGATGTTCTTCGGGTAGAAGTCGCGGGTGTCCACCGTGCTCGGTTCCAGGGCCACGTTGGCCAGCGCGACGACCCGGCCCGCCCGGGCCGTCTCGCGCAGGCTGTGTGCGAAGACCCGGCCGCCCACCGCGTCCAGGACGACCTCCGCGCCCCGGCCGCCGGTCAGCCGGAGGACCTCGGCCACGGCCGCCTCCTCGGGGTGCGCGGAGGTGTCCACCGTGTCGTGGGCCCCGAGCTCCCGGGTCCACGCGGTCTTCGCCGCCGAGCCCGCCACCGCGACGACCCGCGCCCCGGCGGCCGCGGCGATCTGCACGGCCGCGCTGCCGACCCCGCTCGCCGCCGCCTGGATCACCACCGTCTCGCCCCGCGCGACCCGGGCCAGCCGGTGCAGGCAGTACCAGGCGGTGAGCCACGCGGTGGGCAGCGCGGCGGCCGCGACCAGGTCGATGCCGTCGGGCAGCGGGGCCACCCGGCCCGCCGGTACCGCCGCCAACTCCGCGTAGAACCCGGGGTTCGCGGCCCCCAGCGCCATCACCCGCTGCCCGACCGCGAGGCCGGTGACGCCCTCGCCCAGCGCGGCCACGGTGCCGGCCCCCTCCCCGCCGGGCACCAGCGGCGGGCGCCCGGCGCGATGGTAGGCCCCGGACCTGAGCAGCACGTCGGCGCGGTTCACCCCGGCCGCCCCGACCCGCACCAGCACCTCGCCGGGACCGGCGACCGGCTCCGGCACCTCCACCGGCACCAGGACCTCCGGTCCGCCGAACTCCTCGATCCGTACCGCACGCATGATCCGCTCCCGCCCGTTGGTGACACTGGTTCAAGCGGTGTCAGAGTGCGACACCTGATGAAACGGTGTCAAGGGGGTAGGGTGCGGGCATGAGTTCCGCGTCCGGCGCCGAGGCCGCCGATCCGCTCATGGCGTTCCCGTTCATCGGGGGACGCCCCTGCCTCGATTTCGCCGCCACGCTCGGCAAGCGGCACACCGTCCGCCTGGAACGGCTGCCCGGCGCCGGGGACTTGGCCCGCTGGATCGGCGAGGCCGGGCTCGCGGCGGGGGAGCCGGTGCGGGTCACCGGGCGCGATCTCGCCGCCGCCCTGGTGCTGCGCGAGGCGGTGTACCGGCTGCTCATGGCCGCGATGGCGGGGCGGCGGCCGGATCCGGACGATGTCGTACGGGTCAACGAGGCGGCCGCCAGGACCGATCTGGCCCCGCAGCTGACCCCGGACGGGCTCGGCTGGCAGGCCGCGCACCCCGGCCCCGCCGCGCTCGCGACGGTGGCCCGGGACGCGGTGCTGCTGATCGGCGGCCCGCTCATCGCCCGGGTCAAGGAGTGCGAGAGCCCGGAGTGCTCGCTGCTCTTCCTCGACGACTCCCAGGCGCGCAGGCGGCGTTGGTGCTCCATGGAACGCTGCGGCAACCTCGCGAAGATCGCCGGGTACCGATCCCGTACGCGCGTGAAGAGCTGAGAGCCCGACTACGCCGGTGGTGGCGCCGTGCTCTCGCGGGGCTGGAGGCGCGGCAGCGGGTCCTGGACCTGGCGGGGTTCGCCGCCGTCCAGGAGGTCGAGCAGCTGCTGTGCGGCGCGGTGGCCGAACTCGTCTGCCTTCCGCACCAGCGCGGTGAGTTGGGGGTGCAGGGTGTGGCAGATCACCGAGTCCTCCCAGGACACCACCGAGACGTCCCGGGGGATCAGCAGTCCACGCTCGGCGGCCACGCTCACCGCCGCCACCGCCATCACCTCGTTGTCGCAGATGAGAGCCGTGGGTGGAGTCGCCCCCGAGAACAGTCTCCGTGCCGCCTTGGCGCCCTGACGGTCCGTGAAGTCCGTTGTCACGGACACCGCGTGCTCCAGGCCAAGTCTGCGGGCCGCCGATCGCAGTGAGGCGATCCGGCGGGCCGTGTGGGCGAAGCCCGGCGTGCCCGCGATGTGGGCGATGCGGCGGTGGCCGAGCGCGTACAGATGACGGACGATCAGATCCATCGCGCCGGAGTCGTCGGCCCAGATGTTGGACAGCCGTGCCTGGCGCGGGAGTTGGGGCGCGTCCGGGTTTCCCGGCGCCTCCATGCCGCCGATGATCACGGCGGGCAGGCCGAGTACCGCGAGGGTCTCGGGGCGGGGGTCGCTGACCCTCGGGTCGACCACGATCACCCCGTCGACCCGGCCCTCCGCCCACCAGCGCCGGTACAGCTCGCACTCCGCCTCGACGTCCTCGACCATCTGGAAGACCAGCGCGTGGTCGCGCGGCGCGAGGCTCGCCTGGATGCCGGAGACGAGCTGGAGGAAGAACGACTCCACCCCCAGGCTGTCCGCCGGGCGGGCGAGCACCATGCCGACCGCGCCCGCGTTCTCGCCGGAGAGCGCACGGGCGGCGGAGCTGGGCCGCCAGCCGAGCCGGTCGGCGACCCGTATCACCCGGCGGCGGGTCGAATCGGAGACTCCGGGCCGGTTGTTGAGGGCGAAGGAGACGGCGCTCGTGGAGACGCCGGCCTCTCTGGCCACGTCCTTCATGGTCGGGCGGCGGGGCGGCGACGCATCGTTTTCGATCTCGCTCATGCGGCGATGGTAACGCGGTTTAGCTGATCGGAACTAAAGCGCCTTAGTTGTCCGCTATTTTTCAGGACTTTAGTCCTATTTAGCTGCGCTGGCCTGGGAGTTTAGTCAAAGGGCTCACTTATTCGCTATTGACGGCCAATTAATTCGCGCTGCATGGTGTGCGGCAACGTCATCGGGACGAGGCGAAGGAGTCAGCCACTCATGTCCATTCATCGCAGTGTCGCGATCCGGACGGCCGTCGGTCTCGGCGCGGCCCTCTCGCTCACCGTGCTCACCGCCTGCGGTGGCGGCGGCAGCGGCGCGGGTTCCGCCACCGACGGGAAGGTGACGGGCGAGATCAAGTTCCAGACCTGGAACCTCCGCGCCAACTTCAAGGACTACTTCGACGGCGTCATCAAGGACTTCGAGCAGGCGAATCCCGGCACCAAGGTGAAGTGGGTGGACCAGCCCGCCGACAACTACGCCGACAAGCTGAGCGCCGACGCCTCCGCCGGCACCCTCCCCGATGTCGTGAACCTCTCCCCGGACCTCGCCTATCCGCTCGCCAAGGCGGGCACCCTGCTCAACCTGGACAAGGACAAGGTCGCCGCCACGTTCAAGCCCGAGTACCTGGACGGCGCCTGGCACGGCTTCGACATGCCGGGCCTGGACGGCTCGTACGCCCTGCCCTGGTACCTCAACACCGGACCGCTCTTCTACAACAAGGCCATGTTCAAGGATGCGGGCCTCGATCCGGAGAAGGCGCCCAAGACGTTCGACGAACTCTTCGCGGACGCCGCCCAGTTGGCGAAGAAGGGCAAGGCGACCCTCGCGCAGCCGCCGACCGTCGAGGACTTCGGGCGGTACGGCGTCGACATCATGAGCAAGGACGGAAGGAAGTTCACGTTCAACGACGCCAAGGGCGTCGAGTTTCTGACGAAGTATCAGGAGATGTTCAAGGAAGGCGGCCTGCACAAGCAGGCGCTGACGCTGACCGCCGAGACGGCCGGGCAGAAGTTCCTCCAGCAGGAGGTCGCCATGAACCCGGGCAGCGCCCACGACCTGGACACCTTCAAGAAGAACGCCCCCACGCTCTACAGCAGCCTCGGCATCACCGACGTACCGACCAACACCGGCAAGCAGAACATGTACTTGCAGGGGCTCTCGGTCAACTCGCAGAGCAAGAACGCCGCGACCGCGCTCGCCTTCGCGCACTTCGTCACCGACCAGAAGAACCAGGAGGACTTCGGCCACAAGGTCACCGTCTTCCCCAGCACCAAGGGCTCGCTCGACAAGGAGTACTGGACCAGGGCCGACGGTAGCGAGGACGGCAGGATCCGGGTCGCCTCGGCCAAGATGCTGCCGACCGCCGTCAACTACACGCCGGTCCTGTTCAGCGACGAGATGAAGACGATCCTGCGCAACGAGATCGCCAAGTGCCTCCAGGGCAAGGAGTCCCCGAAGGAAGCCCTGGACAGCGCGGCGGGCCAGCTGACCAAGCTGCTTGAGCAGAAGTGACCCGGCGGGCCCCTCGATGAGCACATCGACCCGGCACGTCACCGTCCAGCGAGCCACGGGCCGCCCGCGCGCCGCCGCCACCGGCGGGCGCGCGGGCCGCGCCGCCGCCCGCATCCACCAGCCGTTCAGCCCCTGGCTGTTCCTGGCACCCGCCCTCCTGGTCACCCTGGCGTTCAACCTCTACCCGTTCTTCGCCACGGTGTGGAAGTCGTTCACCGACGCCCGTACCCTCACCACCGGCAACTTCGTCGGCTTCGACAACTTCACCGCGCTCCTGGACGACGAGCAGTTCTGGGTGGCGCTGCGCAACAGCGCGCTGTACGTGGTCCTGGTCGTGCCCTGCCTGGTCTTCCTGCCGCTGCTGCTCGCGCTCCTGGTGCAGCGGCACATCCCCGGCATCGCCTTCTTCCGGTCCGCGTACTACACACCGGTCGTGGCGTCCGTGGTGGTCGTCGCCCTGATGTGGGTGTGGATGCTGGACGACCGGGGCTTCGTCAACGGCGTCCTGCACCTGGTCGGCGTCGACCCGGTGCCGTTCCTGTCCGACCAGTGGCTGCTGCTGCTCAGTTCGATGGCGCTGACCGTGTGGAAGGGCCTCGGCTACTACATGATCATTTACTTGGCGGCGCTCGCGAACGTACCCCGGGAGCTGCACGAGGCCGCCGAGGTCGACGGTGCGGGCCCCGTCCGCCGCTTCGTCTCCATCACCATGCCGTCCGTGCGCTCCACCATGGTCCTGGTCGCCGCCCTCTCCTCGGTCTCCGCCTTCAAGGTCTTCACCGAGGTCTTCATGATCGCCGGGCAGACCGGCGGACCCGGCGGCGCCGACACCACCCTCGTCATGCTCATCCAGCGGGTCGGCACCGGACTCCAGGGCCGCACCGGCTACGCCTCGGCCATGTCGATCGTGCTGTTCCTGCTGACCCTGGTCCTGATGCTGCTCGTGCTGCGGGCCGACCGGAAGGAGAGGGACTGATGGCCGCCGTCGCCCATACCCCCGCCCGGCCGCGCCGGGGACGCGTGCCCCGCTGGCGCAAGGCGCTGCGGTACGCGGCCCTCATGATCGTGCTGCTGATCATGATCGGGCCGTTCCTGTGGCAGCTGTCCACCTCGCTCAAGGGCACCACCGAGGACATCTACACCTCGCCGCCCAGACTGCTGCCCGAGCATCCGACCTTCGCCAACTACCAGGGCGTCGCGGACATCATCCCGGTCTGGGACTTCGTCCTGAACTCCCTGAAGGTCGCCGTCAGCAACGTCCTGACCAACGTGGCCGGCGCCGCGATGGCCGGATACGCGCTCTCCCGGCTCCGGTTCAAGGGCCGGGGCGCCGCCGGAATCGTCTTCGTGCTGGCCCTCCTGGTGCCGATGGAAGCGACCATGCTGGCCCAGTTCGCGACCATGCGCACCCTCGAACTCAACAACACCCTGGTCGCCGTCGTGCTGCCCGGCTGCATCGGCGCGATGAACGTGCTGCTGATGCGGAACGCCTTCGACAACCTTCCCTACGAGATCGAAGAGGCGGCCATCGTGGACGGCGCCAACGTCTGGCAGCGGTTCACCCGCATCGCGCTGCCCGCCGTCAAGGGCACCCTCGCGGTCGTCGCGATCTTCGCCTTCATGGGCGCCTGGGACGACTTCCTGTGGCCCCTGATCGTGCTGTCCGACTCCGACCACTTCACGCTCACCGTCGGCCTGAACTTCCTGCACGGCACGTTCTCCAACAACCAGCGGATCGTCGCGGCGGGCACCGTCATCGCCGTCGCACCGCTGATCGTGATGTTCGCCTGCCTGCAGCGGTTCTTCTTCAAGGGCGTCGGCGAGGGCGCCGTCAAGGGCTGACCCGCGCCTCCGCTCCCCGTACCACACCTCTGGAGTCACTACCCTCATGGCGGCCCCCCGCTTCGGCGTCAACTACACGCCCAGCCAAGGCTGGTTCCACCACTGGCTCGACTACGATCCGGACGCGGTGCGGGCCGACCTCGACTCGATCGCGGCCCTCGGCCTCGACCACGTACGCGTCTTCCCGCTCTGGCCCTACTTCCAGCCCAACCGCACCCTGATCCGGCCCCACGCGGTCGAGCACCTCGTGGACCTCGCGGACGCCGCCGCCGAACGCGGCCTGGACGTCAGTGTCGACGGTCTCCAGGGCCATCTGTCCAGCTTCGACTTCCTGCCCGCCTGGACCCGGACCTGGCACCGCCGCAACCTCTTCACCGACCCCGAGATCGCCGACGGGCAGGCCGCCTATCTGCGCACCCTGGCCGCCGCCCTCGCCGACCGGCCCAACTTCATCGGCATGACCCTGGGCAACGAGGTCAACCAGTTCTCGGCCGGGCCGCACCCCGACCCCGACCGGGCCACCCCGGCCGAGATCGACGCCTGGCTGGAGCGGATGCTGGCGGCCTGCGAGGAGGGGGCGCCCGGAAAGCTGCACCTGCACGCCGAGTACGACGCGTGCTGGTACCAGGACGACATGCCGTTCACCCCGGCCCAGGCCGCCCGGCGCGGTGCGCTGACCGCCGTCCACTCCTGGGTGTTCAACGGCACCGCGCAACTCCACGGGCGCCTCTCCGTCGCGACCGAGCACCACGCGGCCTATCTGATCGAGCTGTCCAAGGCCTGGGCCGATGATCCGCACCGCCCGGTCTGGCTCCAGGAGGTCGGCGCGCCCGCCCCGCTGGTGCCGCCCGTGCACGCCGCCCACTTCACCGAGGCGACCGTCGAGAACGCCCTGGACTGCCCGGACCTGTGGGGCATCACCTGGTGGTGCTCCCACGACGTCTCGCGCGAACTCGCCGACTTCCCCGAACTCGAATACGGGCTCGGCCTGTTGACCAACGACCGCCGCCCGAAGGACACGGCTCAGGTGCTCGCGCGGGCCGCCGCCGCGTTCCGTGACGGCGTACGCAGCTACGCCCCCGCACCCCGCACCACGGCGCTCGCCGTGCCCGAGGAGCCGTCGAACCGCTCCGAGTGCGCCCCCGGCGGCCCCGTCTACGAGGCGTTCTTCCGGCTCACCGCCGACGGCGCCCGCCCCACCACCGTCCTCGACTCGCGCGCACAGGACCACGACCACCTCACCGCACGCGGCATCACCGAAGTCGTCACCCCCGATCAGGTCCGGTAACGCTCCCGCCAGGAGGCACCCCGTGAACCCCACCAGACGCACCGTCCTGCTCGCCGCCGGAGCCGGCGCCGCGGCCGCCGTGCTGCCATCAACTCCCGCTCTGGCAAAGGGGGATGGCGCCGACCCCGCCACAGCCGAGGGGGGTGCCGCCGCCCTCCAGCCGTACGCCTCCTACTGGTATCCGGACTCGCTGCCCCCGGGCAGCCCGGGGGCCGGTATCACCTGGCGCAGCCTCAAGTCCTGGCGCGCGGCGGGCGACGCCGATCTGGCGTTCAACGCGGCGTCCGTGCCGCTCGCCGCTCGCTTCACGCCCACCCCGGCGAACCCGAACGCCCGGAGTGGCCAGGCCCGCATCCAGTCCCTCGTCTCCTTCGGCCCCACCGCCGCCAACCCCGCGCAGGGCGCGCCCACCGCCGACTACTACGCCCTCACGCACTGGGCGTACCTCGACGAACTGGTCTTCTGGGGCGGCTCCTCGGGCGAGGGCCTGATCCTCGCGCCCAACGCGCCCGTCGTGGACGCCGCCCACCGCCACGGCGTGCCCGTGCTCGGCAACGTCTTCCTGCCGCCCGCCGCGTACGGCGGACAGCTCCAGTGGACCCGCGACCTCGTCCAGAAGGACGCCTCGGGGCACTACCCGCTGGCCGCCCAGCTCGTCGCGGTCGCCGCCGCGTACGGCTTCGACGGATGGTTCATCAACGCCGAGACCGACGGCGGGAACACCGCGCTCGCCACGGACATGCTCGGCTTCCTGAAGGAGTTGAAGTCGCTCGGGGCGGCCAGGGGGCAGCGCGTCACCTGGTACGACTCGATGACCGCGAACGGCTCGGTGAGCTGGCAGGGCGCGCTGAACAGCCAGAACCAGACCTTCTTCCAGGCCGCCGACGACATGTTCCTCGACTTCCGCTGGACGGCGAACACGCTGGCCTCCTCCGGGCAGAGGGCCGGGCAACTGGGCCGCAGCAGCTATGAGTTGCGGGCGGGCGTGGACGTGGAGTCCAACGGCTGGGACACATCCGTGGACTGGGACGCCATCGCCCCGAGCGGCCGGCCGCACATCGTCTCGTACGGCTTCTACCGGCCCGAGTGGACCCTGGGCCACCTCCCCGCGAACCGCACCCCCGGCGACTTCCACGCGGCCGACGACCGCTTCTGGACCGGCCCCTCCCTCGACCCTTCGCGGCCCGACACCGGCGCCTCGTGGCGTGCCCCGGCCGTCGCCGTCGCCGACCGCTCGACGGTGAGCGCGCTGCCCTTCGCGACGACGTTCAACACCGGGCACGGACCGCGCTGGTACGACGGCGGCAAGGTGACCTCCACTACCGCCTGGAACCACCTCGGCCTCCAGGACCGGCTCCCCTCCCGCCGCTGGGTCACCCGCACGACCGGCCGGCACCCCGCCGTCACCTTCGACTTCGCGGACGCCTGGCGCGGCGGCAGCAGCATCCTGGTCGACGGAACGCCGGGCGCGCCCGTCACCCTCGACCTCTACGCGACGCGCCTTGCGCTCACCGGCCGTACGACGGTCGAGCTCACCCACCGCGCAGAGGCGGACGTCACCGTCGAACTGGCCGTGGCGACGGGCGAGCCCGCGAAGGCGGGTGACCCGTACCCGTACACCCACCTCCCTGCCGGGACCCTGCGCGCGGGCGCCGGCTGGGCGACGACGACCCTGAGCCTCAAGGGCCTGACCGGGACGGCGAAGGCGTTGGGCGTACGCCTCACCGCGAGCGGCCCACTGAAGTACCGGCTGGGCGCGCTCGCCGTGCGGGACGACCGTCAAGTCCCGGCAGCACCAGCCGAGTTGAAGGTCGTCGCGGGCGCGGACGGCCTGCGCTTCGGCTGGCGGGGCGCCCCCGGTCCCGTACGCCACTACGAGCTGCACCGGATTCTGCCCGACGGCACCCGGCGCTTCCTCGGCGGCACCTGCCAGAAGGCGTACTTCGTGCCCGGCCTGGTACCCGAACAGGGCGAGAAGCGAGCACACTTCGAGGTACGCGCCATAGGCGAGCTGTACACCGCGTCCGGCGCGGCCCCGGCCGTCCACCCCTGGTAAGCCTCCTCATCGAGACCGAAAAGGACACCCCTCATGCATGACGACCGCGGCCTGGTCGAGGCCCGCCTCAAGCGCGTTCTGGACGAGCGCGTCCGCCCCGCCGTCTACCCCGAGTCGGTGCCGCTGGAGGTCGCCGTCTGGGACGCGCCGGGAGAGCCGGTACCGGTGGAGGAGGGACTCGCCGCCGAGCCGCACCCGATCGCGGTCGGCGACCTGTGGGGCGCGCCCTGGGGCACCAGCTGGTTCCGGGTGACCGGGCGGGTGCCCGAGGAGTGGGCGGGCCGGTCCGTCGAGGCGATCCTCGACCTCGGCTTTGATGAGAACATGCCGGGCTTCCAGTGCGAGGGCCTGGTGTACCGGCCCGACGGCACCCCGGTGAAGGGCCTCAACCCGCGCAACCAGTGGGTACGCATCGGAGCCCCGGTCGACGGCGGCGAAGAGGTGCGGCTGCACATCGAGGCCGCCTCCAACCCGGTGATCCTGGACTACCACCCCTTCCTGCCCACCCAGCTGGGCGACCGGGAGACCGCCGGGAGTGACCCGCAGTACAAGCTGACCCGGATGGACCTCGCCGTCTTTGACGAGACGGTGTGGCGGCTGGTCATCGACCTGGAGGTGCTCGGCGAGCTGATGCTGGAGCTGCCCGTCGAATCGGGCCGGCGCTGGGACATCCTGCGCGCCGTGGACCGGGCGCTGGACGCACTCGACCTCCAGGACATCAACGGCACGGCGGCCGACGCCCGTTCACTCCTCGCCGACGTCCTGGCCTCGCCCGCCGAACCGTCCGCCCACCGCATCAGCGCGGTCGGCCACGCCCACATCGACTCGGCCTGGCTGTGGCCGCTGCGCGAGACGGTGCGCAAGGTGGCACGCACCACCTCCAACATGACGGCGCTCCTGGACGACGAGCCCGAGTTCGTCTTCTCCATGTCGCAGGCCCAGCAGTGGGCGTGGATCAAGGAGCACCGGCCGGAGGTGTGGGCGAAGGTCGTCAAGGCGGTCGCCGCCGGCCGCTTCGTACCGGCCGGCGGCATGTGGGTCGAGGCGGACACCAACATGCCGGGCTCGGAGGCGATGGCCCGCCAGTTCGTACATGGAAAGCGCTTTTTCCTCGACAATTTCGGCGTCGAGAACGACGAGGCGTGGCTGCCCGACACCTTCGGGTTCGCCGCCGGACTGCCGCAGATCATCAAAGCGGCGGGCTCCAAGTGGCTCCTGACCCAGAAGATCTCGTGGTCCCAGACCAACAAGTTCCCGCACCACACCTTCCAGTGGGAGGGCATCGACGGCACCCGGATCTTCACCCACTTCCCGCCCGTCGACACGTACAACTGCGCCATGAAGGGCAGCGAGATCGCCCACGCGGCCAGGAACTTCAAGGACAAGGGCGTCGCCCGGCACTCGCTCGCGCCGACCGGCTGGGGCGACGGGGGCGGCGGCACCACCCGCGAGATGATCGCCAAGGCGGCCCGGCTGCGGAACCTGGAGGGCAGCGCGCGGGTCGTCTGGGAGACACCCGCGGAGTTCTTCGAGAAGGCGCAGGCGGAGTACCCGAACCCGCCGGTGTGGGTCGGCGAGCTCTACCTGGAACTGCACCGGGCCACGCTCACCAGCCAGGCCAAGACGAAGCAGGGCAACCGCCGCAGCGAACACCTGCTGCGGGAGGCGGAACTGTGGTCGGCGACGGCGGCGGTACGGGACGCCCAATTCGCCTATCCCTACGCCGAGTTGGACCGGATCTGGAAGACGGTCCTCCTCCACCAGTTCCACGACATCCTGCCGGGGTCGTCCATCGCCTGGGTGCACCGCGAGGCCGAGCAGACGTACGCGGCCGTCGCCGCCGAGCTGACTAGCCTCATCGAATCCGCCCAGCGCGCGCTGGCGGGCGAAGGCGGCGAGAACCTGGTCTTCAACTCGGCACCGCACGCGCGGCACGGAGTGGCGGCGGGAGCGGCCGCGGTTCCGGCGGCGGCGGCGCCCGCCGAGCGGTCCGCCGCCCCGGACGGGGGCTTCGTCCTCGACAACGGACGGCTGCGGGTGGTGATCGATGAACGGGGCCTTGTCGTCTCGGCGTACGACATCGAGGCGGACCGGGAGGCGATCGCGCCGGACCGCCCCGCGAACCTGCTCCAGATCCACCCCGACTTCCCGAACATGTGGGACGCGTGGGACGTGGACGCGTTCTACCGCAACACGGTGACGGACCTGGTGGCGGCGGACGAGGTGGCGGCGGGGGAGGGCGCGTCGGTGCGGATCGTCCGGTCCTTCGGGGCATCGAGGGTCACCCAGCTCCTTTCTCTGGCCCCCGGCTCCGCCCGACTGGACATCGACACCGAGGTCGACTGGCACGAGACGGAGAAGTTCCTGAAGCTGGCCTTCCCGCTGGATGTGCATGCCGAGCGGTACGCCTCCGAGACCCAGTTCGGGCACTTCCACCGGGCCACGCACACCAACACGAGCTGGGAGGCGGCCAAGTTCGAGGCGTGCAACCACCGGTTCGTGCACCTGGGGGAGCCGGGCTGGGGGGTGGCGCTGGTCACCGACTCGACGTACGGGCACGACGTCACACGCACGGTACGTCCCTCCGACTCGGGTACGACGACGACCCTGCGGGTCTCCCTCCTGCGCGCCCCGCGCTTCCCCGACCCCGAGACCGACCAGGGCCTGCACCGCTTCCGCCACGCACTGGTGCCGGGCGCGACGATCGGCGACGCGGTGCGGGAGGGGTACCGGGTGAACCTGCCCGAGCGGACGGTGCCCGGCTCCGGGCCGGTCGCCCCCTTGGTCGCGGTCGACAACGACGCGGTCGTCGTCACGGCGGTGAAGCTGGCGGACGACGGGAGCGGGGATGTGGTGGTCCGCTTCCACGAGGCGAGGGGCGGGCGGGCCCGGGCAACCGTGACACCGGGCTTCGCCGCGCGGGGCGTCACCGTGACCGACCTGCTGGAACGCCCGCTCGGGGAAGGGGAGTTGGTGCAGGGCGGTGTGCCGGTGGCACTGCGCCCCTTCGAACTCCGAACCCTCCGCTTCACGAGGCGGTAGCCGGCCCCCTGGGGATTTCGCCGAGGTTCGGCCCGCGAGCCGCGCGTTCTCCTCGGCTGGCAACCAAATCCTCAGCCGCGCTCGCGGAGGTACGCCTCCAACTCGGCGGCCCCGGTCAGCATCGCCCGCCCGCGGGCGGACAGCCGGGCGTGCCAGTCGGACAGTGCGGCCTCCAGCGGCTCAAGACCGCCGGCCGCCCGCACCTGGGCGATCAGCGGGGCGATCTGCTCCAGCAGGTAGCCGCCCCGCCTGAGTTGGTGGGCCAGCCGGGCGTCGCGTACGTCGGCCTCGTCGTAGACGCGGTACCCGGTCCGCGGGTCACGGCGCGGGCGCACCAGCCCGGCGCGCTCCCATGTGCGCAGCGTCGCGGGCCGGATTCCGAGCTTGTCCGCCAGCGGCCCGATGAACGTGCCGCCGGCCCCGGACACCGCGGCCGGACGGGATCCCACACTGGGCTCCGGCGCAGGGGTGGGCTCGGATCCCGCACCGGGCTCCGACACGGCGGCCGGATCGGATCCCGCACCGCGCTCGGCCGCCGTGGTGGGCTCCAGGTCGCGGAGGGCGGTCTCCACGGCGTGGAGGGTCCGGCGGTCGTCCAGGAGTTGGGCGTGGCTCCCGTCGATGAGGCGGAACGCCTCCTCGGCCGCGTCCTCGTTCACCGCCCGCATGATCGACGTCGCCGTCCGGTGGCCGTGGCCGGGCACCAGGGCGAGAAACGCGCGCAGGGCCCCCGCGTGCAGCGAGGTATAGGTGCGGTAGCCGTGAGGTGTGCGACCGGCGGCCGGAAGGATTCCGGCCTCCTCGTAGTTCCTGATCGCCTGCGTGGACAGACCGTGCCCACGCGCCAGATCAACCGGCCTGAGCCGCTCCCTGGTTTGAAGCTTTCGTCCCATGGGGCTGACGATATCGCGGGGAATCGCGGGCAAGTTTCAACCGAATGTTCAACGATACCGTTGAAGGCATGGCTACCGACATCAAGGACACCGCCCATGCCGTCGAGGCCGCCGCCCTCATGGGGCTGCTCCCGGCCCGGCCCCGGCTGCTCGCCCTGGGCGAGCCCACCCACGGCGAGGACGCCCTGCTCGACCTGCGCAACGAGATCTTCCGGCAGCTCGTGGAGGAGGAGGGCTACCGGACGATCGCGATCGAGAGCGACTGCATGATGGGCCTGGCCGTGGATGACTACGTCACCTCCGGCACCGGCACCCTCGACGAGGTCATGGAGCGTGGAATCAGCCACGGTTGGGGCGCCTTCGCGGCCAACCGCGAACTCGTGCGCTGGATGCGTGCCTACAACGTCCGCGCCGACAACGACGGCCGGCCCGCGTCCGAGCGGCTCCAATTCGCCGGTTTCGACGGCCCGCTGGAGATCACCCACGCCGCGAGCCCCCGGCAGTCGCTCACCGCACTCCACGGCTACCTCGCGGCCCGGGTGGACGCGGATCTGCTCCCCTGCACCGCGGAAACGCTCGACCGGCTGCTCGGCACCGACGACCGGTGGACCGATCCCGCCGCGATGACGGACCCGGCCCAGTCCGTGGGGCAGTCGGCCGAGGCCGGCCAACTTCGGCTGCTCGCCGACGATTTGGTGGCGCTGCTCGACGCGCAGACGCCGCACCTGCTCGCCGCGACCTCGCGGGACGACTGGGACCGGGCGCGCCTGTACGGGCGCACCGCGACCGGCCTGCTGCGCTACCACCACTGGATGGCCGACACCTCACCGGCCCGCATGACCCGGCTGTGCGCGCTGCGGGATCTGATGATGGCCCACAACCTCCTCGCCGTCGCCGCGCGGGGCCCGGCACTCGTCCACGCCCACAACTCCCATCTCCAGCGGGAGAAGAGCACGATGCAGATGTGGCAGGGGCCGGTGGAGTGGTGGAGCGCCGGTGCGCTGGTGAGCGCCCAGCTTGGCAAGGAGTACGCCTTCGTGGCCACGGCCCTCGGCACGATCCGGCACCGGGGAGTGGACACGCCGCCGCCGGACACCCTCGAAGGGCTCCTGTACGCGCTCCCCGAGGACCGCTGCGTCATCGACGCCCGCCGGCTGGACACCGCCCTCGGCGACACACGGCCCGCACCCCGCGTATCCCCCTGGTTCGGCTACGCCCCGCTCGACCCGGCCCACCTGGCGGACAGCGACGGGATCGTCTTCGTCAAGGACGTCCCGCAGAGCTAATGCCGCGGCCCCGCTTGACCTTGACACAGTGACAAGGTCTTCGCTGTGCCGAGGAGGTGGTCCCGATGACCCTGACGAAACAGGACACGGATGCGGTTCGAGCTATCCAGGGGCTGGAGGACGGCCGCTCGTCGGTGCGGCTGCGGGCTGCGATGGCGGTCGGCACGAGCCCTGACCCGCGGTTCATCGACAAGCTCATCGAACGATGCGCGATCGAACCCGATTTCCAGGTACGCGAAATGCTGACGTGGGCCCTCACCCGCCACCCAGCATCCATCACGCTCCCGGAGCTTCTCCATGAAGTCCGTTCGGAGCGTGCGCAGGCACGAAGCCAGGCGTTGCACACGCTGTCCAAGATCGGGGATCGGCAGGCGTGGCCGGCGATCACACGGGCGCTGCTGTCCGACGCCGACGACGAGGTGGCGCGGAGCGCGTGGCGGGCCGCGGTCGTGCTCGTACCCGAAGGTGAACAGGCCGAGCTGGCCGGGGTGTTGTCGACGCAGCTCGGGCGCGGCGAACGGGAGACGCAGCTGAGCCTCAGCCGGTCGCTGATCGCGCTCGGTAAGGTGATCACGCCGACCCTGCGCGCCGCGATGACCGATCCCGACCCCCGCGTGCGGGCGCACGCGATCGCCACGGAACGGCTGTCGCGCGACCCGGATGCCGGATTCGAGTTCGCGATCGAGGAGGCGAAGCGCGTCGTGGCCCTCGGCGGGGCCGGTCAGGAGGAGTGATGGGCCGTGTTGATCGGTGATGTGGCACGACGGTCCGGAGTCAGCGCCCGCATGCTCAGGCACTACGACTCGCTCGGCCTTGTGCAGCCAACGGGCCGTACCGGCGCCGGCTATCGGGAGTACTCCAGCGAGGACATGCGGCGGATCTTCCACATCGAGAGCCTGCGGTCCTTGGGGCTGTCGCTGAGTGACGTCGGGCGCGCGCTCGATGATCAGGGCTTCGCGCCCGCAGAACTCGTGGCCGACCTCATCCGCCAGACGCGGGAACGCATCGCGAGTGAGACGGAGCTGCTCACCCGACTCCGCCGGATCGGTGCCGCGGAACCCGCCGACTGGGAGGACATCCTCCAGACCGTCGCACTCCTCCAGGCTTTGAAGTCACAGAGCGCCGGGAAGCGCCAGCGCGCGGCGCTGTCCTCGGTCGGAGAGGTTCCGGTGCCGGTGGAAGCACTGGCCGAGGCCGCGCTGAGCGAGACGGACCCCAACGTGGCCGGAGCCCTTCGATGGGCCCTGGCGCAATCGGGCGAGGGCGGACTGGCGCTGCTGGCGGCGGGCCTCGGCTCGCCGGCGGCCGAGGTGCGCAAACGTGCCGTCCAGTCCATCGCCGAATTTCCGGACGGTGCGGCCACCCCACTGCTGCGGGACGCCCTCGCCAACCCCGACATCGTGGTCCGCAGGTATGCGGCTCTGGCGCTCGGGGCACGCGGCGGAGCCGACGCGGTCCCGACGCTCATCGACATGGTCGTGGCGGAGGCGAACGACGTCGACGCAGCCGATGCGCTGAGCGCCCTGGCGAGTGATCCCGCGTCGGCGGACCAGATCGCTGCCCGGCTCGTCGACCGCCTCGCCCACGGAACCGTCGAATCGTCCGCGCGCCGACGGCTGACCCAGGCGCTCGCGGACATCCCGGGAAGCACGGCGTCACGCGCCCTCGCGGCGCTGTCCCATGACGAAGACCGTGCCGTCGCGTATACCGCGGCATACATTCTCGGGATACGCGACGCACGATGAAGGATCCTTCCCGGGCGGGTCAGGGTCGGACAATCCCTACGCCGGGCGCAGCCACACCGTTGCCAGCGGCGGCAGCGTCAGGCGGATGGAGACCGGGCGGCCGTGGGACGGGGCGGGGTCCGGCTTCAGGGGGGAGGGGTTGCCCACGTCGCCGCCGCCGTACCGCGCCGCGTCCGTGTTGAGCAGTTCCTGCCAGGCGGGCACCTCCTCCGGCACGCCGAGGCGGTACTCCGCCCGGACCACCGGCGAGAAGTTGGACACCGACAGGAGCGGCGAGCCCGCCGCGTCGTGGCGCAGGAACGCGAACACGTTGTCCTCGGCCGCGTCGCCGTCCACCCAGGCGAAGCCCGAGGGGTCGGTGTCGCGCTCCCAGAGGGCGGGCTGGGCCGCGTAGACGCGGTTCAGGTCGCGCACCAGATCGCGTACGCCCCGGTGGTCCGGCTCGGCGCCGTACGACGGGTCGAGCAGCCACCAGTCCGGCCCGTGCCCCTCCGACCACTCCGCGCCCTGCGCGAACTCCTGCCCCATGAACAGGAGTTGCTTGCCGGGATGGGCCCACATGAAGCCCAGATAGGCGCGGTGGGTGGCGCGCTGCTGCCACCAGTCGCCGGGCATCTTCGACACCAGTGCCCGCTTGCCGTGGACGACCTCGTCGTGGGAGATCGGCAGCACGTAGTTCTCGCTGTAGGCGTACACCATCGAGAACGTCATCTCGCTGTGGTGGTACTTGCGGTGCACCGGCTCGTGCTGGACGTAGCCGAGGGAGTCGTGCATCCAGCCCATGTTCCACTTCAGGCCGAAGCCGAGACCGCCGAAGCCGCCCGCCCCCACATGGTGGGTGGCCCGGGTCACGCCGTCCCAGGCGGTGGACTCCTCCGCGATGGTCACGACCCCGGGGCAGCGGCGGTACACCGTCGCGTTCATCTCCTGGAGGAAGGCGACGGCGTCCAGGTTCTCCCGGCCGCCGTGCTCGTTCGGGCTCCACTCGCCGTCCTCGCGCGAGTAGTCCAGGTACAGCATGGAGGCCACCGCGTCGACCCGGAGCCCGTCGACGTGGAACTCCTCGCACCAGTAAGCGGCGTTCGCCACCAGGAAGTTGCGGACCTCCTTGCGGCCGTAGTCGAATTCGAGGGTGCCCCAGTCCGGGTGCTCGGCCCGGGCGGGATCCTCGTGCTCGTAGAGCTTGCGCCCGTCGAACTCCGCGAGCGCCCAGTCGTCCTTCGGGAAGTGCGCCGGCACCCAGTCCACGATCACGCCGATCCCCGCCCGGTGCAGCGCGTCGATCAGGAAGCGGAAGTCGTCGGGCGTGCCCATCCGGGACGTCGGGGCGTAGAAGCCGGTGACCTGGTAGCCCCAGGAGCCGCCGAAGGGATGCTCGGCGACCGGCAGGAACTCGACATGGGTGAAGCCCAAGTCCCTTACGTACGCGGGGAGTTGATCGGCCAGCTGGCGGTACGTCAGACGGGGGCGCCAGGATGCCAGGTGCACCTCGTACACCGAGAACGGCGACTCGTGCACCGGGCGGGCGCCCCGCCGCGCCATCCACTCCTCGTCGTGCCACACGTGGTGCGACTCGGTGACGACCGAGGCGTTCGCGGGCGGCACCTCGGCGTGCCGCGCCATCGGGTCGGACCGCAGGGTGTGGCTGCCGTCGGGGCGCGTGATGTCGAACTTGTACAGCGCGCCGTCGCCGACCCCGGGCAGGAACAGCTCCCACACCCCCGTGGAGCCGAGCGAGCGCATGGGGTACGCCGCGCCGTCCCAGTAGCTGAAGTCGCCCGTCACCCGCACCCCTTGGGCGTTGGGCGCCCACACCGTGAAGCGGGTTCCGGTGACGTCCTGGTGGACCATCGGGCGGGCGCCGAGCGCCGTCCACAGCTCCTCGTGCCGGCCCTCGCCGATCAGATGCAGATCGAGATCGCCGAGCGAGGGCAGGAAGCGGTACGGGTCCTGCACCTCGATCTCGCTGTCCTCGTAGCTGACGAGCAGCGTGTAATCGGGGATCGCGCGCAGCGGGAGCAGTCCGGAGAACAGCCCGTCGCCGTCGTCGTGCAGCTCCGCCCGCAGCCCCTTGGCGAGCACGGTCACGGCCTGCGCGTACGGCCTCAGCGCCCGGAACGCCACCCCGCCCCGCGCCGGGTGCGCGCCGAGCAGGGCGTGCGGATCGTGGTGCCCGCCCGCGAGCAGGCGGCCCCGGTCGGTGTCCGAGAGGGCGGGGGCGGGCCGTACGCCGCGGCTCGCGGACCGGCGCGGCGCGGGCGGGGCCGCGGCGGACTTCTTCGCCGCGGGCGCCGGCCGCACGGCGCGGGGGACGGTTGGTTCGGACGGGTTGCGGGCGGGGCGGGGGGTCACGGGGTCGGCCTCCTCAAGTGGCTCATCGGGCAAGGGCGTTCATGACCCGGCCAGACGGCGGATCGCCGCCATCGGCACGGGCAGCCAGTCGGGGCGGTGCCGGGCCTCGTAGAGCACCTCGTACACCGCCTTGTCGGTCTCGTACGCGCGCAGCAGCTCGGGCGACTCGCGCGGGTCCGAGCCCGAGCGCGCCGCGTAGCCCGCGCAGTACGCGGCCCGGCACTCCTCGGCCCACCGCGGGTCGGCCGGGCCCGCCGAGCGGGACGCGTAGTCGAAGGAGCGCAGCATGCCCGCCACATCGCGGACCGGGGGCTGCGGCCGGCGGCGTTCGGCGAGCGGGCGGGCCGGCTCGCCCTCGAAGTCGATCACCGACCAGGGCCCCTCGGCGGGCCGCAGGGCCTGGCCCAGATGCAGATCGCCGTGGACGCGCTGGGCGGCGCCCGCCGAGTCAAGGGTGGCGACCGCCTCGTACGCGGCCCGCAGCCCCGGCACGTACGGCGTGAGCGCCGGCACCGCGCGGGCGGTGGCGGCCAGCCGCTCGGTCATCGCGGTGGCGAGCAGCGCGGTCTGCGGCCGGCCGAGGGTGACCCGGGAGAACGCCTCGGCGAGGGACAGGTGCACTTCGGCGGTGGCCCGCCCGAGGTCGTACGCCTCTCGCGTGAACGCGCGCCCCCCGGCGAGCGAGGCCAGCGCCAGCGTCCAGCCGTCGTCGGCGCCGCGCAGGAACGGCTGGAGCACCCCGAGCGTCGCCTCCTGGGGCTCCGAGGTGCGGAACCAGGCGGCCGGGGCGGGCACTCGGGGGCAGCCCTGGCGGGACAGCGCCCACGGCAGTTCCAGGTCCGGATTGACGCCCGGCTGCACCCGGCGGAACACCTTCAGGATGAACGTATCTCCGTACACCAGGGAGGAGTTGGACTGCTCCACCCCCAGCAGGCGCGGTGCGAGCCCCGGCGGAACGTCGACGTCCGGGTCGCGCTCGAAGCGAAGCGGGCCCACCGCGCCGGGGGAGCGCAGCCGTTCCAGGAGCAGGCCCGCGGACTGGGGGTCCTGGAGGGCGTCGTACACCGTGCGCCCGGCCAGCGGGCCTGAGGTCGCCCGGCCGATCAGCGCGGGGGCGAGGCGGGGCGGGAGCTGGTCGCGCACCCCGATCAGGAGCTGGTAGCAGTCGGCGGACGGCGGTCCGGCGGCTTCGCCGGGCGAGGGGAGGGCGGACTGCTCGGTGCGTACGAGCAGATGCAGGACGCCGGGCAGCAGTTCGGTCGCGGTGAGCACGGCGAAGCCGGTGACGGGCCGGCCCTTGCCCGCGAACCAGCGCTGCCGGGGCAGCCATTCGTGCAGCAGCGGGGCGAGCGAGGTCAGCAGCCGGGCAGGTTCGAGGCGGGTGGTACGGGGCGGTGCGGCCTTCGGCATGGCGGCGCATCCTTTCCCCGGGCACACAATCGAGTTGCGCAGAGTGTCCCGGATTGCAACAGAAGCTGTCCGGCGGCGCGCGGGGTACGGGGTGGAGAGTGCCCCGGGCGGAGCGGTGGAAACCGCCCCGCCCGGGACCCGGGGTCAGACGACGGCGGGGTCCTTCCGCAGCCGGAACCAGTAGAAGCCGTGCCCGGCCAGGGTCAGCAGATACGGCCATTCGCCGATCGCCGGGAAGCGCACCCCGCCGATCAGCTCGACCGGGTGGCGGCCGTTGAACGCCTGGAGGTCCAGCTCGGTGGGCTGGGGGAAGCGCGAGAAGTTGTGCACGCACAGCACCAGGTCGTCGCCCGCCTCGCGCAGGAACGCGAGGACGGCCGGGTTCGAGGAGGTCAGCTCGGTGTAGGAGCCGAGTCCGAAGGCGGGGTTCTGCTTGCGGATCTCGATCATCCGGCGGGTCCAGTGCAGCAGCGAGGAGGGCGAGGCCATGGCCGCCTCGACGTTCGTCACCTGGTAGCCGTAGACCGGGTCCATGATCGTGGGGAGGTAGAGCCGCCCCGGGTCGCAGGAGGAGAAGCCCGCGTTGCGGTCGGGGGTCCACTGCATCGGGGTGCGCACCGCGTCGCGATCGCCGAGCCAGATGTTGTCGCCCATCCCGATCTCGTCGCCGTAGTACAGGATCGGCGAACCGGGCAGCGAGAGCAGCAGCGCGGTGAACAGCTCGATCTGGTTGCGGTCGTTGTCGAGCAGCGTGGCGAGCCGCCGCCGGATGCCGATGTTGGCCCGCATCCGGGGATCCTTGGCGTACTCGGCGTACATGTAGTCGCGCTCTTCGTCCGTGACCATTTCGAGGGTGAGCTCGTCGTGGTTGCGCAGGAAGATGCCCCACTGGGCGTTCTTCGGGATCGCCGGGGTCTTGGCGAGGATTTCCGAGACCGGGTAGCGCGATTCGCGCCGTACGGCCATGAAGATGCGCGGCATCACCGGGAAGTGGAAGGCCATGTGGCACTCGTCGCCGCCCCGGGCGAAGTCGCCGAAGTAGTCCACGACGTCCTCGGGCCACTGGTTGGCCTCGGCCAGCAGCACCGTGTCCGGGTAGCTCGCGTCGATCTCGGCCCGCACCCGCTTGAGGAACTCGTGCGTGGCCGGAAGGTTCTCGCAGTTGGTCCCCTCCTCCTGGTACAGGTACGGCACGGCGTCCAGGCGGAAGCCGTCGATGCCGAGGTCGAGCCAGAAGCGCAGCGCGGAGACGATCTCCTCCTGCACGGCGGGGTTGTGGTAGTTGAGGTCGGGCTGGTGCGAGAAGAAGCGGTGCCAGTAGTACTGCTTGCGGACCGGGTCGAAGGTCCAGTTGGACGTCTCGGTGTCCACGAAGATGATCCGGGCGTCCTGGAACTGCTTGTCGTCGTCGGCCCAGACGTAGTAGTCGCCGTACGGGCCCTCGGGGTCCTTGCGTGACTCCTGGAACCACGGGTGCTGGTCGCTGGTGTGGTTCATCACGAAGTCGATGATCACGCGCATGCCGCGCTGGTGGGCGGCGTCCACGAACTCCACGAAGTCGGCGAGGTCGCCGAACTCCGGCAGCACGGCGGTGTAGTCCGAGACGTCGTAACCGCCGTCCCGCAGAGGCGACTTGAAGAACGGCGGCAGCCAGAGGCAGTCGACGCCCAGCCACTGGAGGTAGTCCAGCTTGGCGGTGATGCCCTTGAGATCCCCTACGCCGTCGCCGTTGCTGTCCTGGAAGGACCGCACGAGCACTTCGTAGAACACGGCTCGCTTGAACCACTCGGGATCGCGGTCCTTGGCGGGGGTGTCCTCGAAGGTGTCGTGGACGGGCTCGTTGACGATCATGGTGTGGGTGACCCTCCGATCGGCGGGGACGGTCGCAGGACCAGGATGTGCGCGGGCGCTCGGCCCGGCTCCAGACGCACGTAGTTGGCCCTGCCCCAGTGGTAGGTCTCGCCGGTGAGCTCGTCGCGCACCGGGACGGACTCGTGCCAGGCGAGGCCGAGTGCCGGCATGTCCAACGAGACCATGGCCTCCTGGGTGTGGTGGGGGTCGAGGTTGGCGACCACCACGACGGTGTTCGGTCCGGCGCGTTTGCTGTACGCGATCACGGCGTCGTTGCCGGTGTCGTGGAAGTGGACCGAACGCAGCTGCCGCAGCGCCGGGTGGCGCCGCCTGATCCGGTTGAGCGTGGTGATCAGCGGGGCGATGGAGCGGCCCGCCCGCTCGGCCGACTCCCAGTCGCGGGGCCGCAGCTGGTACTTCTCGGAGTTCAGGTACTCCTCGCTGCCCTCCCGGACCGGGGTGTTCTCGCACAGCTCGTAGCCGGCGTAGACGCCCCAGGAGGGCGAGAGGGTGGCGGCGAGCACGGCCCGCACCTCGAAGGCGGGACGGCCGCCCTGCTGGAGGTAGCCGGACAGGATGTCCGGGGTGTTCACGAAGAAGTTGGGCCGCATGTAGGAGGCGGGCTCGCCCGCCAGCTCGGTGACGTACTCGGTGAGCTCCTGGCGGGTGTTGCGCCAGGTGAAGTAGGTGTACGACTGCTGGAAGCCGATCTTGCCGAGGGTGTGCATCATCGCGGGCCGGGTGAACGCCTCGGCCAGGAAGATCACGTCCGGGTCGGTGCCGTTGATCTGCGCGATGACCTTCTCCCAGAAGACCACCGGCTTGGTGTGCGGGTTGTCGACGCGGAAGATCCGTACGCCGTGCGCCATCCAGAACCGCAGGATCCGCACCGTCTCCGCGATGAGACCGGGCATGTCCTGGTCGAAGGCGACCGGGTAGATGTCCTGGTACTTCTTGGGCGGGTTCTCGGCGTACGCGATCGTCCCGTCGGCCCGGTGGTGGAACCACTCGGGGTGCTTGTCGACCCAGGGGTGGTCGGGGGAGCACTGCAGGGCGAAGTCGAGCGCGACCTCCAGGCGCAGGTCGCGGGCGGCCGCCACGAACGCGTCGAAGTCGTCGAGGGTGCCGAGGTCGGGGTGGACCGCGTCGTGGCCGCCGGCCGGGGAGCCGATCGCCCACGGGACGCCGACGTCCCAACTCCCGGCGGACAGACTGTTGTTGGCGCCCTTGCGGTGGGTCGTGCCGATGGGGTGGACGGGGGGCAGATAGACCACGTCGAAGCCCATCGCGGCGACCGCGGGCAGCCGCTCGGCGGCGGTGCGGAAGGTGCCGGAGACCGGCGGCCCCCCGCCGGAGACGACGGCGCCCTCCGAGCGCGGGAACAGCTCGTACCAGGACCCGAACAGCGCGCGTTCTCGCTCGACCAGCAGGGGCAGCGGGGGCGAGGACGTGACGAGCTCGCGCAGCGGGTGTGCCGCCAGGGCCGCGTCGGCCGCCGGGGCGAGGGCGGCGGCGAGCCGGGCGGCCGGGGTGCGGGTCTCGTCGCGCAGCGCGTCCACCGCGGTCAGGACGGCCTCGCGCCCCTTGGCCTTGGGGACCCCGGCCGCGGCCCGTTCGTACAGCGCGGCGCCCTCGGCGAGGACGAGCTCGGTGTCCTGGCCGGCCGGGATCTTGATGGCGGCGCTGCGGCGCCAGGTCGCGACCGGATCGCTCCAGGCCTCGACGGTGTACGTCCAGGGCCCCTCGGTGTCGGCGGTGACCTGGGCGCCCCAGCGGTCGGTGCCGGGGGCGAGTTCACGCATGGGGGTCCAGGGGCCGCTGCGGCCACGGGGGTCGCGGAGCACGACATTGGCGGCCACGGCGTCGTGGCCCTCGCGGAAGACGGTGGCGGTGACCTGGAAGCTCTCCCCGGTCACCGCCTTCGCGGGCCTTTTGCCGCACTCGACGGCGGGGCGTACGTCCAGAACGGGGATACGGCCGATTGACGGGTTCGGGTTCACGGGCTCACCTGTAGGCGATAGGTATGGTTTGCCGCGTTTGCGGGAATCTGTCCTTTTTAGCTGCTCCATTGACGGCTGACCGGCTGCGGGCATGGCCGCTCCTGTCCGCGTTCACTCGAATGGGGTGCGGGGGCGAGTGCGGGAATGCGTTACCGGAGGAGCCTTCCACGGTGTACGGGTGGGCATTCCGGCAGTTTGTTAACTACCTGCGCGTAACGGTTCAGACAAGGAAGTGGCCCCGGATTTCGGTGGGAGCGGGGTGAATTTTGCCTACCCGTAAGTCATGTGACGCCGCATCAGCCGAGTGGCGACCGTGGGGGCACAGAACCGGAGCTGTCGGATCCGCGGGGCGCTGTGGTTGGCGGGGGCGCACCGGCACTACCTTCGGGTGTGAAGGAGGGGCGCACATCGCGATGCGTCACCCCGATACGTACATCCCCTGCAAAGGTGGAAACGTGAAGGCAATCCGTCGATTCACCGTGCGTCCCGTCCTGCCCGACGCCCTCCGGCCGCTCAGCGACCTCGCGCGCAACCTGCGCTGGTCCTGGCACACCGAGACCAGAGAACTCTTCCAGTCCGTCGATCCCGAGGGCTGGCGGGCGGCGGGTGAGGACCCCGTGCGGCTGCTGGGGACCGTCTCCGCCGCCCGGCTCGACTCACTCGCCCAGGACCGCCGCTTCCTGCGCAGACTCACCGCTGCCGCCGCCGACCTCGACGACTACCTGCGCGGCCGCCGCTGGTACCAGGAACAACCCGGCGAACTCCCGTCCGCCGTCGGCTACTTCTCACCCGAGTTCGGCATCACCGCCGCCCTGCCGCAGTACTCCGGCGGCCTCGGCATCCTCGCCGGCGACCACCTGAAATCCGCCAGCGACCTCGGCGTACCGCTCATCGGGGTCGGCCTGCTCTACCGGCACGGCTACTTCCGCCAGTCGCTCTCGCGCGACGGCTGGCAGCAGGAGCGCTACCCCGTGCTCGACCCCAACGAGCTGCCCCTCTCCCTGCTCAGGGAGCAGAACGGCACCCCGGCCAGGGTCTGCCTCGCGCTGCCCGGCGGCCGCTGTCTGCACGCCACCATCTGGCAGGCCCGGGTCGGCCGGGTGCCGCTGCTGCTGCTCGACTCGGACGTCGAGGAGAACGGGCCGGGCGAACGCGACGTCACCGACCGGCTGTACGGCGGCGGCAGCGAACACCGGCTGCTCCAGGAGATGCTGCTCGGCATCGGCGGAGTGCGCGCGCTGCGGACGTACAGCCGCCTCACCGGCCACCCGGCGCCCGAGGTGTTCCACACCAACGAGGGGCACGCCGGGTTCCTCGGCCTGGAGCGCATCCGCGAACTGGCCGGTGAGGGGCTGGAGTTCGACGCCGCGCTGGAAGCGGTGCGGGCCGGGACGGTGTTCACCACCCACACCCCCGTGCCGGCCGGCATCGACCGCTTCGACCGCGAGCTCATCGCCCGCCACCTCGGCGACGACGGCGAGCTGCCCGGAGTGGACGTCGGGAAGATCCTCCAGCTCGGCATGGAGACCTACCCCGGCGGCGAGCCGAACCTCTTCAACATGGCCGTGATGGGGCTGCGCCTCGCCCAGCGCGCCAACGGGGTCTCCACCCTGCACGGCGCGGTCAGCCGGGAGATGTTCGCGGGCCTGTGGCCCGGCTTCGACGCGGCGGAGGTGCCGATCACCTCCGTCACCAACGGCGTGCACGCCCCGACCTGGGTGGCTCCCGAGGTCTTTAGGCTCGGCGCCCGGCGGATCGGCGCGGGCCGCACCGAGGACGCGCTCACCGTGGGCGGATCCGAACGCTGGGACGCGGCCGCCGAGATCCCGGCCGCCGAGATCTGGGAGCTGCGCAGGGAACTGCGCGAACAGCTCGTGACCGAGGTACGGGAGCGGCTGCGGGTCTCGTGGCGCCAGCGCGGCGCGGGCACGGCCGAACTGGGCTGGATCGACGGGGTGTTGAACCCGGACGTCCTCACCATCGGCTTCGCCCGCCGGGTGCCCTCGTACAAGCGGCTCACGCTGATGCTGCGCGACCGGGACCGGCTGATGGAGCTGCTGCTGCATCCGACCAGGCCGGTGCAGATCGTCGTCGCGGGCAAGGCGCACCCCGCCGACGACGGCGGGAAGCGGCTGGTCCAGGAGCTGGTGAAGTTCGCCGACGACCCGAGGGTCCGGCACCGGATCGTGTTCCTGCCCGACTACGGCATGGCGATGGCGAAGAAGCTGTACCCGGGCTGCGACGTGTGGCTCAACAACCCGCTGCGCCCGCTGGAGGCCTGCGGGACCAGCGGCATGAAGGCGGCCCTGAACGGCTGCCTCAACCTGTCCGTCCTGGACGGCTGGTGGGACGAGTGGTTCGAGCCGGACTTCGGCTGGGCCATCCCGACCGCGGACGGCGCGGCCACCGACGAGGACCGGCGCGACGAGCTGGAGGCGAACGCGCTGTACGACCTCATCGAGGACCGGGTCGCCCCGCGCTTCTACGACCGGGGCCCCGGCGCTCTGCCCGACCGCTGGATCGAAATGGTCCGCCGGACGCTGACGACACTGGGGCCGAAGGTACTCGCGGGGCGCATGGTGCGGGAGTACGTGACCCGCCTTTACGCACCCGCCGCCGCGGCACACCGTGCCCTCGACCCGTCCACCGCACGGGAGTTGGCGCAGTGGAAGGCGCGGGTGCGGGCCGCCTGGCCGCGGGTCGCGGTCGACCACGTCGAGGCGCTCGCCCCGGACGCCGCGGCCCCCAACGGCACCGCGGAGCTCGGCTCCACGCTGACGCTGCGGGTACGGGTCGGGCTCGGTGACCTCCAGCCCGACGATGTGGAGGTGCAGGCGGTGGCGGGCCGGGTGGACGCGGCCGACGCCATCGCGGACGCGGCCGCCTTCCCGCTGAAACCGGCGGCCGGCCCCGGCCTGGAGGGCCGCTGGACCTACGAGGGCCCCCTCGCTCTGGACCGCACGGGCCCGTTCGGCTACACGGTCCGGATCCTGCCGGCCCACCCCCACCTGGCCACGCACGCGGAGCTGGGCCTGGTGGCAGGACCGACGGAGGCCACGGGGGAGGGCGCGGGCGTACTGCTGCGCTGAGCAACCCCGGACATGGGCGGTGCCCGGAGCCTGGTGGGCTCCGGGCACCTTCACTTTCCGGCCAGCCGCCTGGTCAGAAGGTGAGCCTTCAGGGGCGAGCTGTCACAGCTGAGTTCAGAAGCTGAGCTTGAAGTCGGTGATCGTGCCGACGTCCTGCGGGGCCATGTCCTGGACCTTCAGCTTCCACGTGCCGTTGGCGGCGGCGGTGGAGGCGTTGACGGTGAACGTCTTGTCCAGGTTCGCCGTCGAGTCCGAGGAGGAGTTCTGCAGGCGGAACGACTTGCCGTTCGGGGCCACCAGGTCGATCTGGAGGTCACCGATGTAGGTGTGGGTGATCTTCACACCGACCTTGAGGGCGCTCGGTGCGTTGCCGGTGATCCCGGTGACGTTGACCGACGAGGTGACCGCGGGCCCGGGAGAGTCCGGGATGGCCACGCTGGCCGTGTTCTCGAAGACCGTGCCGCCCGGGGTGCCGCCGCCCGCGCGGGCGCCGACGTTGATGGCCGCCCAGGCGTTGGTGACGTTGGTGACCTCGGCGCTGTTCGCTCCGTACAGCTCGGTCGCGGCGGCGATGGTGCCCGCGCGGGCCCCCGCGTAGTCCGTGCTGGAGTTGAACTTGGTGGTGAGAGCCTTGTACCAGATCAGCTGGGCCTTGTCGCGGCCGATGCCGGTGACGGGCTGGCCGTCGGAGGTCGGCGAGTCGTAGTTGAACCCGTTGATGGTCTTGGCGCCGCTGCCCTCGGAGGCCAGGTAGAACCAGTGGTTCGCGGGTCCCGAGGAGTAGTGGACGTCGAGGTTGCCGACACCGGCGTACCAGCTGTCCGCGGACGAGCCGTCCTTGCTCGGCTTGTCCATGTAGCGCAGCGGGGTGCCGTTACCGTTGATGTTGATCTGCTCACCGATGAGGTAGTTGCCCGGAGCCGCCGGGTTGTTGGCGTAGAACTCCACCGACGTGCCCATGATGTCGGAGGTCGCCTCGTTCAGACCGCCGGACTCGTCCGCATAGTTGAGGCCCGCGGTGGCCGCGGTGACGCCGTGCGTCATCTCGTGGCCGGCCACGTCGAGCGAGGTCAGCGGGTCGTTGTCGCCCGTGCCGTCGCCGTACGTCATGCAGAAGCAGCTGTCGTCCCAGAACGCGTTGACGTACGCGTTGCCGTAGTGGACGCGGGAGTAGGCGGCGACGCCGTCGCCCCGGATGCCGCTGCGGCCGAAGACGTTCTTGTAGAAGTCCCAGGTGACCCCGGCGCCGTAGGCGGCGTCCGCGCCCGCGGTCGCGGCGTTGGAGGTCGTGCCGTCGCCCCAGGTGTCGTTGTTCTGGGTGAACAGCGAACCCGTGCCGGACGAACCGTGGTTGAGGTCGTACGTCTTGTGGCCGCCGCGGCCGCTGTCGTTCAGCGTGTAGCTCGACCCGGACTGCGAGGTGCCGAGGGTGACCTGGCCGCTGTAGTGGGTGTTGCCGATACCGGTCTCGATGCCCTGCCACTGGTGCAGCTTGGCGCCCGTCTTGGCGTCCGTGATGACGTGCAGCTGGTTCGGGGTGCCGTCGTCCTGCACTCCGCCGACGACCGTCTCGTACGCGAGGGTCGGCGCGCCCTGCACCATCCAGATGACCTTGCGCGGCGCGCTGTCGGCCTTGTCGGCCTTGGAGCCGGCGGCCTTGGCGGCCTTGAGGGCCTGGCTGGTGGCGGTGGCCGGGGCGTTGGAGGGGGCGGAGGTGGCGACGCCCTTCAGCTCGGCGCGGTTCGCCTTGATGACGTTCTGGGTCTGCCCGGCCGACGAGTGGTCGACTATCAGGTCGCCGCCGAGGACGGGCAGGCCGTCGTAGGTGCGCTCGTACCGGGTGTGCGTGGTGCCGTTCTGGTCCTTGGCCACATCGCGGACGACCAGCTTCTCCTGCGGGGAGAGGCCGAGGCTCTTGGCGGTGGCCGCCGTGGTGGAGTTGGCCTTGCGTATGAGCTCGGCGCGCTGGGACGGGCTGAGGCTCGCGGGCAGGGCGCCCGGGTTGCGTACCGCCTGGGCCTTGAGGGCCGTGGTGGCCGCGGAGTCCTCGGGGCTTGCGCTGGCGTTGCCTGCCTGGACGCCGACACTGATCAGGGCGGCCGCGGCGAACAGGGCGCCGGTGGCGGTGACACGACGACGGTGCGTGGATCTCACGCGAACTCCTTCTGCGAGGGGGGTACCGGTCGACTGGGTGGGGCCGGCCGGACAGAGCAAAGGGGAGCGGGTGCGGCAAAAAAGTGCAGGGTGGATCGGGGGAAGAGTGCCAGTAGTTGAGAACTTGTGTCAGGAGCGCGTCAACAAGTTGGCCGAAAAACGTCCGTTGTCCGAAGGTCGCCGTTCGTTAACCGGACGTTTCGGCAATGATGACGGCGATGCCGTCCAGGAGTCGCTCCAGCCCGAAGCCGAAGAGCGAGTCCAAGTCGAGCTCGAACGGCTCATGTTGGAAGATGGTGGCCAGTACGGGGTAGCCGCCGCTCGACACGATGGCCGCAAACCGACCCCCGTTGCGATCCATCCATTCGTCGTTGGAGACCCCGGTGTCCTGGAGGGCGTGGCCCTCCAACTCCATGGACATGCCCAGGCCTTGGACGTAAGCGATCAGCATCAGGTGCGCGTGCATGACCTGATGCACCCTCAGGTCAGTGCCGCGCAGCGCCCGCAGCACCCACTCGGTGTACTTCATCGCCTCCGGCATGGGCTCCGGCCGGATGAACGAGGCCATCGCCCGCGCCATCCACGGATGCCTGCGACAGGCGGCCCACAACTTCCGGGCCGCATGCGTTAGTTGGGCCGCCAGTCACCCGAAGGACGGCCCGGAGGCCGCGTCGGCCACCACCGTGCCGACCCCCGGCACCGCCCGCACCAGCCCCTCCCGCGCGAGCGCGGCGAGCGCCTTGGTCGCCATCGCCGCCCCCGACTCGCGCACGATGGCCCGCGTCGGGCACCCGCTCGCCGGCCCGGGCCTGAGTGCCGGAATCCGTGGGGCCGCGCGGGGTCCGGACGCCGGGTGTCAGCGTGGGTCGACCCACAAGGACGAGGCGACGGCGCGGAGTTCGCCCGAAGCTGAGGCGAGCGCCACCCCCATCCGGTGCTTGCGGCCCTCCTCGCCGAGCATCCAGGCGTACGTGACGAGCTCCTCGCCCACCCGCACCGGCCGCAGCAGGGACGCGGTGAGCGAGGCCGTCACGGCGCCGGGCCGCTGGCCGCCGAGCAGTCGGCCCGCGGCGAACCCGGGGCAGTCGAGCGCACCCCACACCAGCTCGGGCGGCAATAGCCCGTCCGCGTCGGCCAGTTGGGGCCCGACGATCCAGGCGGTCGCCACCAGGTCGCGCCCCCGGACGCGGCCGCAGTGCTGGCGCAGCCCGGTGTCGGGGGTGCGGTCGAGCCCGCAGCCGAAGCAGTCGACCACCCCGTCCGGAGGGGCCGCCCGGTACGCCGTCGCCGCCGCCGACGCCTCTTCCCAGGAAGGGGCATCCGGCACCTCGGTACTCTGCTCGGCGGGGACGCCGACGGCCAGGAGCGTGTCGCCGTCGGTCAGTTCGCTGCCGCCGTCCGCGGTCGGGGCGAGCCGTACCGGCGCCCCGGTCGGCACCGGCCGCCGGAAGTCCACCCGTACCGTATTCGCAACCGCCCGCCCGGCGAGCACCCCCGCCACATAGCCGCCGAAGGCCACCCCCGGGTACCCCTGGAGACGGGCCGGAACCGTGATCGTCTGTACGTCGGTCATGCGGCCACCCCATCACACCGGGCCCCCGAGCGGGCACTCCGAGGCTCGGTCCTCGCCCGAGGACGATCGCCGGAGGTATGTTCGGGCCCGCCCGATCAGAACACCACGAGGGAGCGCCACCCATGACCGACGACCACCGCATAGGCCCGCCCCACTTCGGCGACGAGCGCGAGACGCTGCGCGCCTTCCTCGACTACCACCGGGCGACGCTGGCCATGAAGTGCGAGGGGCTCGGCGACGAGGAGCTGCGCCGGCAGTCGATGCCCCCGTCGACGCTCTCACTGCTCGGCCTGGTGCGGCACATGGCAGAGGTCGAACGGACCTGGTTCCGCAGGGTGTTCGAGGACCACGGCATCCCGATGGTGTGGTCGGACAAGATCGACTTCCAGGCGGCGTACGACACGAGCGAGTCGATCCCGTCCGAGGCGTTCGCGGCCTGGGAGGCCGAGGTCGAGCACTCCCGGCGGATCGAGCGCGCGGCCGAATCCCTCGACCTCGCCGGTCACCAGCCGCGCTGGGGCGAGGACGTGTCGCTGCGCACGGTGATGCTGCACATGATCCTGGAGTACGGCCGCCACAACGGCCACGCGGACCTGCTGCGCGAGGGCATCGACGGAACGGTGGGCGCCTGACCGCCACGCCCGGCCCGGCTCAGCGCCAGGGGATGTTCCGCCACGGGCTGGCCTCGTTCCCGGTCAGGATCCGGTGCGCGACGACGTTCTGCTGGTAGTAGCGGCCGTACGACTCCTCGTCGAAACGCAGCACCCGGCCCAGCGCGTACGCGGCGGAGAAGTCCTCCCACGAGCGGTAGGCCGACTTGCTCAGGGCTCCCGCGTACACGATCGCCTGCTCGGCCTCGTGCGGTGTGCAGAACCTGGCCCCAGGCCCCAGCGGGCCAGGTTCACCGCACGCCCGTAGTCGTAGGCGACGGTGGTGGTGACCCGGCCGTCCGGCGGCAGCAGCCCGTCGGCGCGGAACCGGGCCTCGTACCGCAGGATGCGCCGGACCAGCTCCTCGATGTCCTTGACGGTGCCGTGGCCGGCCCCGATGTCCTGGGCGTGCCCGGCGGCCGTCTCGCGCCACAGCTCGGCCTGCGGCGGCTCGCCGAGCCCCGACCGCAGCTCCTCGCGCACCCGGAGTACGAAGTCGGGCTCCGGCGGGCTGTTGCGCGCGTCGAGCAGGAAGTCCAACTGCCGCTTCCAGCCCGTGCGTTCGGTGATGTCCCAGGAGTCGCGGAGCGACCGGAGCTGGCGGGCGTACCCGTGGTAGACGGTGCCGACCTCGTTCCACGGCACGTCGTTCACGACCGCCAGATGCGCGCCGCAGGCCAGACCGTAGGCGAGCGGCCCGTGCAGCGCGCCGTGCCGCAGCGCGGTCAGCCGGTCGCCGTTGGGGCGCTCGGTCTCCTCGTGGATGCGGCGCCACACCGCGCGGTGCTCGGGGGTGGTGGGCAGGAAGAGCTGGGCGGGGGTACCGGCGTTGACCGCGAGCAGACGCGGCGGATCCGGCCAGGAGGCGTCGGCGATCCACTTCAGGGACACGTCGTGGAACACCCAGTCGGGGTGCCACGGCGGGAGCATGCCGCGGGTCAGCAGCGGCTTGCACAGCCACCCCGACGCGTCCCGGTAGGAGCGCCAGGTGACCAGGTCGGGCCGCGCGTCGACCTCCGCCTTCGGCGCGCCGATGTACAGCTCCTCGCGGGCCAGCACCCGCAACTGCGCCTCCACGTCGCCGCGCAGCCCCGCCGTGTGCAGCAGCCACTCCGTCTCCGTCGGCGCCGCCCAGTTGGTACCCGTCCCCGTTGCCACCCCCCGATCCTACGAAACCGGCCCCCGGCGCCCGCGCGGCAGGTACCGGGAACCCGCAGGCCCAGGCGGTGCGCGGCGGCCGGGGCGCGCACCCCAGGCGCGGGCCCGGACGTAATTGGCTGGCGCTCAGAGCGACGCGGCGGGACGATCCTGAGTGTCCGGACCCACGCGCCCCGCATGGGACCGAGCTCCGCACGCCCCAGGGAGTGGTGATGAGCGCTGTCGGATCCGGGCCGTCCGGGTCGCGGCCCGAGGTTCGTACGGCGGCCGGGGTGCTGCGCGGCAGCCGGGAGGCGGGTGTGGCGGTCTTCCGCGGCATCCCGTTCGCCGAGCCGCCGGTCGGCCCGCTGCGGCTCGCCGCGCCGCGGCCGGCAGGTGGCTGGGACGGGGTGCGCCCGGCGGTGTCGTACGGACCGCCGCCCCCGCAGGGCGGCCACTTCGGCATGGACGCGCTGGCGCGGGACGCGGCGGGCGACGACTGGCTGACGGTCAACGTCTGGTCGCCCGACCCGGTCCCGGGTGCGGGGCTGCCGGTGATGGTGTGGATCCAGGGCGGTGCCTACACGATCGGCATGTCCGGTCTCCCCGAGTACGACGGCGGCACCCTCGCGCGGGAGGGCGGCGGCGTCGTAGTGGTGACGTTCAACTACCGGGTGGGGCTTGATGGTTTCGGGCAGATCGAGGGAGCGCCCGCCAACCGGGGACTGCTCGACCAGATCGCCGCTCTGGAGTGGGTGCGCGACAACATCCGGGCCTTCGGCGGCGATCCGGACCGCGTCACCGTCTTCGGCCAGTCGGCGGGCGCCGGATCGGTCGCCGCACTCCTCGCGATGCCCCGCGCGGCCGGGCTCTTTTGCCGGGCCGTCGCGCAGAGCGTGCAGGGCACCTTCTTCTCGCCGGAGCTCGCCGCCCACATCGCCACCGCCTGCGCCGCCGAGCTGGGGCTGCGGCCCACGGTGGCCGACCTGGCCGCGGTGGACCCGGCCCGGCTGTCCGCCGCCGGGGACGCGGTCGGCGCCAAGTCGGTTCAGTGGGCGCAGCGTTGGGGTCGGCCCGCGCACCGGTCGATCCCGTTCTCGCCGGTCGTCGACGGTGACGCTCTGCCGGTCACACCATGGCAGGCGCTCGCCGACGGCGCCCGCCGGGACGTCGAACTCCTCGTCGGCCACACCCGCGACGAACAGCGGCTGCTCACCGCGCTCGACGGGCTGCTCGGCCAGGTGACGGCGGAGCAGGCGGCAGCCGCCCTGGACGTCTTCGCCCCCGGCCCGGACGGCGCACGCCGCTACCGCGACGGCTTCCCGGCCGTGGGCCCCGACGAGCTGTACGAACTGGTCCACTCCGACTGGCTGTTCCGCATGCCGTCCCTCCACCTCGCCGAGGCCCAGACCGCGGGCGGTGGCCGCACCCACGTCTACGAGCTGACCTGGCCCGCCCCGGGCATGGGCGGCGCCCTCGGTGCCTGCCACGGCCTCGACGTGCCGCTCGTCTTCGGCAACCTGGACCGCGGCCGGACCGCTCTGCTGATCGGCGACGGCCCGTCCCCGGAGGCGGAGGCGCTGTCCACCCGCATGCGCGCAGCGTGGACCGCGTTCGCCGCCGACGGCGACCCCGGCTGGCCCGCCTACGACACCGAGCGACGCCTCGTGCGGCTCTTCGGCACCCGGTCCGCCGTCACCGCCTACCCGGAGCACACCTCCCGCCTCATCTGGCGGGACCACACTTTCCCCGCACTGCCGCTGCTCGTCACCCAGCGCACGTGAACGCCCTGGATGCCACCGAGAGCCGGAGCGGGAGGTCAGGGTTCACGAAGTCTCCCGCTCCGTTGTTGTACTGCACAACTCGTGGAAGGTCTGGCCCGCCTGCGACCCGTACATGCGGGACCGCAGCCGGCACCGTGCTGATGCTGTTCCGGCTGGGCCCAGCGGTGGCCGGACTGGCGGAGCTAACGCCTCTGATGTGGTGCCGCTCACGCCAGGCTGTCCCGCCAGGCGCGGTGCAGGTCGGCGAAGCGGCCCGTGCCCGCGATCAGGTCGGCGGGGGAGCCGTCCTCGACGATGCGGCCCCGCTCCATCACCAGGACCCGGTCCGCGACCTCCACCGTGGACAGCCGGTGCGCGATCACCACCGCGGTACGGCCGTTGAGGACCGTGCGCATGGCGCGCTGCACCGCCCGCTCGCCCGGGATGTCGAGCGAGCTGGTCGCCTCGTCGAGGATCAGCACGGCGGGGTCGGCCAGCAACGCCCGGGCGAAGGCGACCAGTTGACGCTGGCCCGCCGAGATGCGGCCGCCCCGCTTGCGTACGTCCGTGTCGTAGCCGTCCGGCAGGCCCGCGATGAAGTCGTGCGCGCCGATCGCCTTCGCGGCCCGCTCGATGTCCTCCCGGGTGGCGTCGGGGCGGCCGATTGCGATGTTCTCGGCGACCGTGCCGGAGAACAGGAACGCCTCCTGGGTGACCATGACGACCCCGCGCCGCAGATCCCGTATGGACAGCTCGCGCAGATCCGTACCGTCGAGGAGCACGCGGCCCACTGGGGGCCTCCCCTGCTCGGAGCTTGTCGGAGAGCTGGGGGAAGGGTCGTAGAAGCGGGCCAGGAGCTTGGCGAGGGTGGACTTGCCGGCGCCCGTCGCGCCGACCACGGCGACGGTCTGGCCGGCCTCGATGGTCAGGTCGAAGCGGGGGAGCACCTCGCCGCCGGTCCGGTAGCGGAAGCTGACCTGCTCGAAGTCGACGCGGCGGCCCGGCAGTTCACGGACCGTCTCCGGCAGCGGGACGGGCTGTGCCGCTTCGGGTACGGAAGGGACCTGGGCGAGCAGCCCGGCGACCTTTCCCAGGGAGGCGGCCGCCGACTGGTAGGAGTTGAGGAACATGCCGAGCCGGTCGATCGGGTCGTACAGGCGGCGCAGATACAGCACCGCCGCGGCCAGCACACCCAGTGCCAGGCCGCCGTCGGCGACCCGCGTCGCACCCCACAGCACCATCGCGGCGACCGCGGTGTTGGCGACGAACCGGGAGCCGGTCACATAGCGCGCCATCTCCAGGAGAGCGTCGCCGTTGTGCCGCTCGTGCCGCCGGTTCAGTTCCATGAACTCGGCGTCATTGGCGCGCTCGCGCCGGAACGCCTGCACAGGCCGGATCCCGTTCAGGGTCTCCGCGAACTTGACGATCACCGCGGCGATGGCGGTGGAGCGGGCGCCGTACACGGCCCCGGCCCGGCGCTGGTAGAGCCGGATCAGGAAGTGCAGCGGAAGGTAGGAGGCGATCGCGAGCGCGCCGATGCCCCAGTCCAGCCAGAGCAGCATCGCGCAGATGTAGACCGAGGAGAGCACCACCCCGATGAGCTCCTGGAGCCCCTCGCTGAGCAGCTCCCGCAGCGACTCGACGTCCGTGGTGGAGCGCGAGATCAGCCGGCCCGAGGTGTACCGCTCGTGGAAGTCCACGCTCAGCGCCTGCGCGTGCCGGAAGATCCGCCCGCGCAGATCGAGCAGCACGTCCTGGTTGACCCGCGCCGAGGTCTGGACGAACGCGTACTGGAAGAACCCGGAGCCCAGCGCGCACACCAGATACCCGGCCCCGACGGCCACCAGCGGCCCGTAGTCGTGCGCCCGGAACGCGGGCACCCCCCGGTCGATGGCGTACGCGACGAGCAGCGGGCCCGCCTGCACCGCGGCCTGCTGCACCACGAGCAGCAGCGCGGTCACCACCACCCGCCGGCGCAGCGGACGCAGCAGCGACCGCAGCAGCGCCCCGGTCGCCCCGGCGGGCGCGGGCAGCTCGTCCCGGTCGAACGCGTCGACGTGACCGGCGGGCTCCGTCGGCTCCTCGTCCCCAGCGGCGGTTTCCTGCCCGACCGTCGCGGTCATCGCCCCTCCCCTTCCTCGTCGCCGAGTTCATCGGCGCCCGACATCAGCCAGGCGTATTCGGCATTGCCGCGCAGCAGTTCCTGATGCGTGCCGACCGCCGCGATCCGCCCGCCGGACAGCAGCGCCACCCGGTCGGCGAGCATCACCGTCGACGGGCGGTGCGCGACGACCAGCGCGGTGGTGTCCTGAAGAACCCGCCGCAGCGCCGCCTCGACCAGCGCCTCCGTGTGGACGTCCAGTGCCGACAGGGGGTCGTCGAGGATCAGGAACCTCGGCCGCCCCACCACCGCCCGGGCCAGCGCGAGCCGCTGCCGCTGCCCACCCGACAGGCTCAGCCCCTGCTCACCGACCTGGGTGTCCACCCCCTGCGGAAGCCGGTGCACGAACCCGGCCTGCGCGATGTCGAGGGCCCGCTCCAGATCGGCCGAACTCCCGCCGCCCATCAGGACGTTCTCCCCGACGGAGGTCGAGAACAGCGTGGGATCCTCGAACGCCACGGCCACCAGTCCGCGCAGCCGCTCCCGGGACATCTGGGCGATGTCCTCCCCGTCGAGCGTGATCCGCCCCGCACTGGCCTCGTACAACCGCGGCACGAGCGCGGTGAGCGTGGTCTTCCCCGACCCGGTCCCCCCGACCAACGCCATGGTCTCGCCGGCCCGTATGTGCAGATCGATCCGGGCGAGTACGGGGGAGGACGCGGGTTCCGCGTCGGGGTACCGGAACAACACCCCTTCGAACCGAATCCCGGTGGACGATCCATTTTCTTCCGAACCGGCGCCGGTCAGCGAAGAGTCGGCCCCTGGGGGTCCCCCCTGGACGAAGTCCTTGGGGGAGTTCGAGGAGCGGGGGTTTGGGGGCGGAGCCCCCGGCGCACGGTCCGCGGACGAGAACGGTGGCACACCCCCCAGGGGGTGGCTCGCGGAGGCACCCGGCGCCTCCTCCTCTGCCGCATCCATCGCCTCGAAGAACCGCGCCGTCGCCGTGGCGGACTCCTGGCAGATCGCCAGCAGGAACCCGATCGACTCCACCGGCCACCGCAGCGCCAGCGCCGTCGACAGGAACGCCACCAGCGTCCCGGCCGACAGCTCCCCGTCGGCCACCTGCACCGTGCCGAGCACCAGCGCCGCGCCGATGGCGAGTTCGGGGAACGTGGTGATCAGGCCCCACAGCCCGGCGAGCAGCCGCGCCTTGGCGAGCTCGGTGCCGCGCAGCCGCCGGGCGAGTTCGCGGAAGGCGAGTGCCTGGCTGCGGTGCTGCCCGAACCCCTTGATGATCCGGATGCCGAGCACGCTCTCCTCGACCACCGTCGTCAGATCGCCCACCTGATCCTGCGCGCGCCGGGCGACCAGTGAGTACCGGGTCTCGAAGACGGAGCAGAGGACCACCAGCGGGATCACCGGGACGAGCAGCATGAGCCCGAGGCTCCACTGCTGCGAAAGCAGGATCGCGAACCCGGCGAGGATCGTGACCCCGTTGACGAGGAGGAAGGTCAGCGGGAACGACAGGAACATCCGCAGCAGCATCAGATCCGTGGTGCCGCGCGACAGCAGCTGGCCCGAGGCCCAGCGGTCGTGGAAGGCGACGGGCAGCCGCTGCACATGCCGGTACAGGTCGGCCCGCATGGCCGCCTCGACCGCCGCGAGCGGCCGCGCCACCAACCAGCGCCGGAACCCGAAGAGCACCGCCTCCGCCACCCCGAGCAGCAGCAGGTAGAGCGCGCCGAGCCACACCCCGCCGGGGTCGTGCTGCGCCACCGGACCGTCGACGATCCACTTCAGTACGAGTGGGATCACCAGGCCCAGGCACGATGCGACGATTGCCACAAATGCCGCGCTGAACAGGCGAGTTCGCACCGGGCGTACATACGGCCAGAGTCTCAGGAGCGAGCGTGTGGCCGACTGGTCTTGGGTAGCTGCACATGTCTCGGACATCGGAGTCGAGCCTACGGACGGCCACTGACAGTGCCCACCGAGTTTAGGCCGGGCCCCGCTGGTCCGCTGGTCCTAGGACCGGGCGAGCGGCCCGGGAACCAGCAGGTCGTACCGCCGCGTCAACCGATCGGTTGATCCGGGGTCGAGCGCGATGGGCGATGTGGCGGACCCCCGCCGGGCGGGATTCTCATGGCATGGCAATCATCGAAGTCAACGGAGTGCGCAAGGCATACGGCCGCAGGCCCGCTGTCGACGGCGTGAGCTTTTCCGTCGAGGAGGGGGAGATCTTCGGGATCCTCGGGCCCAACGGCGCCGGCAAGACCACCACCGTCGAGTGCATCGAAGGGCTGCGCATCCCGGACGCGGGCACGATCAAGGTCGCCGGGTACGACCCGGTCGCCGACCACGACAAGGTGACCCGCATCCTGGGCGCCCAGCTCCAGGAGAGCGAGCTCCAGGCCAAACTCACCGTGCGCGAGGCGCTGGAACTGTACGCCGCCTGCTACCCGGACCCCGCCGACTGGCGGCCGCTCGCCGAGCGCCTCGGACTCGGCGAGAAACTGACCACGCGCTTCGCCAGACTGTCCGGCGGACAGAAGCAGCGCCTGTTCATCGCGCTCGCCCTCATCGGCAACCCCCGCGTCGTGGTCCTTGACGAACTCACCACCGGACTCGACCCGCGGGCCCGCCGCGACACCTGGGAACTGATCGAGGACGTACGCCGGAGCGGGGTCACCGTCCTGCTCGTCACCCACTTCATGGAGGAGGCGCAGCGCCTCTGCGACCGGATCGCCGTCATAGACAAGGGCCGTATCGCGGCCCTGGACACCCCCTCCGGGCTGATCCGCCGCGCGGCCGGCTCCACCGTGATCTCCTTCACCCCCTCCGGTCCGCTGGACGAGCGGACCCTTGCCGCGCTGCCGCAGGCCGCCGAGATCCAGGAGAAGAGCGGCCGGCTGACCATCCATGGCACCGACGAAACCGTCAACGCCGTGATCACCCTGCTCGCCCGCCACCACATCACCGCCCACCAACTCCGCGTCTCCGAGGCTACCTTGGACGATGCGTTCCTGGACCTGACGGAGGCCTCGGCATGACCACCACCCTCACCCCGCCGCGCCCGAACCGCGCCGGCCGCACCGCGCGCCCGGCCGCGGTCGCCGTACTGAAGACCGAGACCCGGCTCTTCCGCCGCGAGCCCGCCGGACTCTTCTGGATCATGGTGTTCCCGACGGTCCTGCTCGTCGTGCTCGGCTCGATCCCCGGCTTCCGTGACCCCGACAAGGGCCTCGGCGGCATCCGCTTCGTGGACGCGTACGTCCCCGTCGCCGTACTCCTCTCCATGATCATGGCGGGGCTGCAGGCCATGCCGCCCGTCATCACCGGATACCGCGAGCGCGGCATCCTGCGCCGGATGTCGGTCACCCCCGTACGCCCCTCCGCCCTGCTCGGCGCCCAGATGGGACTGCACGGCGCGGCCGCGGTGCTCTCCTCGGTCCTCTCGATCACGGTGGGCCGGCTCGCCTTCGACGTGGCGCTGCCGCACCAGCTGTCCGGGTACGCCGTCGCCCTGCTGCTCGCCGTGCTGAGCGCGCTCGCCCTGGGCGCCCTGATCTCGGCCCTCTCACCCACCTCGAAGGTCGCCAACGCGATCGGCTCCGCGGTGTTCTTCCCGATGATGTTCAGTGCGGGTGTCTGGCTGCCCGTCCAGGCCATGCCCGACACACTCGGCCGCATCGTGGAACTCGCCCCCTTCGGCGCCGCCGCCCAGGCCCTCAACGAGGCCGCGGCCGGCAGCTGGCCCGGCTGGGGGCACCTCGGCATCCTCGTCCTGTGGACCGTGCTCCTCTCGGCGGCGGCCACGCGCTGGTTCCGGTGGGAATGAGCGCGGTGTCTTCCTGGGGCGGCTCCACGGACGGCCTGTGCGCGGACGAGACTGGGGCCATGAGCAACGGGGCGGGCACGGCGAAGCGGGACATGGTGGAGGAGCGCTGGGAGACCTTCCAGCGCTGGGGACCCTACGGACTCCTCTTCGTCGGCTGCCTCGCCGCGACGGCCACCGCCGACCTGATGATGAGCACCGCCGACCGCTGGGCCTGCGCCGCCCTGGTCGGCGGTGCCCTGCTGCTCCAGCTCTGCTGGGGCCGGGCGCGGCGCACCCGTCGCGGACCGGGCGCCGCCGGTGCCGTCTACTACTTCCTGCGCTGGGGCATCTCCTTCGCGCTGAGCTGGCTCAACCCGTTCTTCGCCTTCTTCGCCGTCTGCGGCTACTTCGGCGCCCAGGCGCTGCTGCCCCGACGCTGGCTGAAGATCGGCCTGTTCGCCACCGCCGTCACGATGTCCGGCTCCCAGTCCGGCGGGCTGCCGCCCAAGGGCTCCACCGGGTGGGTGGTGTTCGGCGCGGTGCTCGCCATCAATGCCGTTCTCCTCACGGCGTTCGGCCACCTCGCCGCCAAGGAGGACGAACGCCTCCGCGTGCAGATCGCGACCATCGCCGAGCTGGAGACCACCAACGCCCGCCTCCAGCAGGCCCTCGACGAGAACGCCGCGCTCCATGCCCAACTGCTGCTGCAGGCGCGGGAGGCGGGCGTCGCCGACGAGCGCCGCCGGCTCGCCGCCGAGATCCACGACACCATCGCCCAGGGCCTGGCCGGCATCATCGCGCAGCTCCAAGTGGTCACCAGCAGCACGGACCCCGGCCTGGTACGCGAACACCTCGCCAGCGCCCAGTCGTTGGCCCGCCACAGCCTCGGCGAGGCCCGCCGCTCCGTCCAGAACCTCAGCCCCCTCGATCTCGAACACGACATCCTGCACGAGGCGTTGAAGAAGACCGTCGCCGAATGGGGCGCCCGGCATGCCGTACGCGCCGACTTCACCGTCACCGGCACCGCCGTGCAGCTCCACGAGGAGATCGAGGCCACCCTGCTCCGCATCGCCCAGGAGGCCCTCGCCAACGCGGGCCGCCATGCCCGGGCCTCCCGCGTCGGCGTCACCCTCTCCTTCATGGGCGACGAGGTATCCCTCGACGTCCGCGACGACGGCCGGGGCTTCGATCTCGGGTGCCTGCCGGCCCGCTCCGGCACCGGCGGCTTCGGCCTCGACGGCATGCGCGCCCGCGCCGAACGCATCGCCGGCAGCGTCACTGTGGAATCCGAGCCCGGCCATGGCACCGCCGTCTCCGCCCGCGTACCGTTGGTCCGCCATGACCACTGATGCCACCATCACCCTTCTGATCTGCGACGACCACCCCGTTGTCCGGGACGGCCTGCGCGGCATGTTCGCCTCGGCCGACGGCTTCGAGGTCCTCGGCGAGGCCGCCGACGGCATCGAGGGCGTCGAGCTCGCCCAGCGCCTCGACCCGGACGTCGTCCTGATGGACCTGCGGATGCCGGGCGGCGGGGGAGTGGCCGCGATCGCCGAGCTCACCCGGCGCGGACTGCGCTCCAAGGTCCTCGTCCTCACCACGTACGACACGGACTCGGACACGCTCCCCGCGATCGAGGCCGGCGCCACCGGCTACCTCCTCAAGGACGCCCCGCGCGAGGAGTTGTTCACCGCGGTCCGGGCCGCCGCCGCGGGCCGCACGGTGCTCTCCCCGGCGGTCGCCTCCCGCCTGGTCACGGCGGTCCGCACCCCCGCGGCCCCGGTCGGCGAACCGCTCTCGGCCCGCGAGCGCGAGGTCCTCGAACTGGTCTCCAAGGGCACCCCCAACCGGGAGATCGCACGCGCCCTGTTCATCAGCGAGGCGACGGTGAAGACCCATCTGACGCACATCTACGGCAAGTTGGGCGTCAAGGACCGTGCCGCGGCGGTGGCGGTGGCCTACGACCGGAAGATCCTCGGCTAGCCGCCGCCCGCGGCCCCGCCCTCACCAGACCCCGGGTATCAGCCTGCGGGTGACGGCCGTGTACTGGGTGTACGTGGCGCCGAGCGCCTGGGAGAGGAGCTTCTCCTCCACATGGATGCGGTAGCCGAGGGCCAGCGCGCCGCCCGCCAGGAGGACCAGGAGCGCCGCCGTGTTGTCGAGGGTCACCCCGAGCGCGAGTCCCGCCAGCAGGATGCCGCTGTAGGCGGGATGGCGCACCCAGCGGTAGGGCCCCGACCGTACGACCTGGTGGTCCCGCTGGACATGGACCGTGCCGCGGAAGAAGCGGCCCAGGGTGACGATGGCCCACAGCCGCAGGCCTATCCCGGCCCAGGCGAAGAGCAGCACCGCCAGCTGGGCGGCGGCCGAGGACGTCGAGTAGTCGAGCCCGGGCGTCGCGCGGGCGACCGGGTGGACCGCCCAGGAGACCGCGCCCGCCATCGCCATGAAGAGCAGCAGGCTGCGCCACTCGGTGCGCTCGGTGGGCGCGCTGCTCAGCAACTGCCGTGCCTGTAGGGCCAGTTCGCAGGCCAGCCAGGTGTACAGGGTGATCTGGATCGCCAGACCGATGTCGCCGTGCATGCCGCACCACTCCCTCGTCGTACGCAGATGACCCCGGCACGATCGACGATCCCAGGCAGGCCGGGTGGAGCGGATCGGCCCGTGGGTGGAGCGCCGGGTGGAGATTTCCGCACCCCTGCCTCCACCCTGCCTCCACCCACCCACCCCGCCCGAGCGGAGCCCCCGCCCTACCCGGCCACCTTCAGCACCAGCACCGCCCGGGCCGGCAGTGTCACCGTCTCGCCGCCCCGGTGGACCCGGCCCGGCGGGGCGCCCTGCTCCTCCTCCGAGGTGTCCACGACCACCTCGTACGACTCGGCCCACGGCGGCCCCGGCAGCACACAGCTCGCCGGGCGGTCCGCCGAGTGCAGCAGGATCAGGAAGCTGTCGTCGGTCACCGGGGCACCCCGCGCGTCGCGCCCCGGAATGTCGCGGCCGGACAGGTACAGACCCAGCGTCGAGGCGGGCGCGTACCAGTCCCGCTCGGTCATCTCCTTGCCCCGCGCGGTGAACCAGGCCAGGTCCCGCAGCCCGTCCGCGGCCTGCGGGCGCCCGGAGAAGAAGGCCCGGCGGCGCAGCACCGGGTGGCGGTGCCGCAACTCGACGAGCCGGGTGGCCAGTTCGAGCAGCCCGCGCGGCCCCGGCTTCTCCAGGAGCGACCAGTCGACCCAGCTCACCTCCCCGTCCTGGCAGTACGCGTTGTTGTTGCCGCCCTGCGTGCGGCCCATCTCGTCGCCCGCGACCAGCATCGGCACGCCCGTCGACACCAGCAGGGTGGTGAGCAGGTTCCGCAGCTGCCTGCGCCGCAGCGCGTTGACCCGGGGGTCGTCGGTCTCGCCCTCCACCCCGCAGTTCCACGACCGGTTGTCGTGGGTGCCGTCCCGGTTGCCCTCCCCGTTCGCCTCGTTGTGCTTGTGCTCGTACGACACCAGGTCCCGCAGCGTGTAACCGTCGTGCGCGGTGATGAAGTTGATGGACGCGTACGGCCGCCGGCCGCCCCAGGCGTACAGGTCGCTCGACCCGGAGAGCCGGTAGCCGAGGTCGCGCACGTCCGGCAGCGCGCCCCGCCAGAAGTCCCGCACGGCGTCCCGGTAGCGGTCGTTCCACTCGGTCCACAGCGGTGGGAAGGAGCCCACCTGGTAGCCGCCGTTGCCCACGTCCCACGGCTCGGCGATCAGTTTCACCCGCCGCAGCACCGGGTCCTGGGCGATCACAGCGAGGAACGGCGACAGCATGTCGACGTCGTGCATGGAGCGGGCGAGCGCCGCCGCCAGGTCGAAGCGGAAGCCGTCCACACCCATCTCGGTCACCCAGTAGCGCAGCGAATCCGTGATGAGCCGCAGCACCTGTGGCTGGACCACATGGAGGGTGTTGCCGCAGCCCGTGTAGTCGGCGTACCGGCGTGCGTCGGAGGGCAGCCGGTAGTAGCCGCGGTTGTCGATCCCGCGCAGGGACAGCGTCGGCCCCAACTCGCCGGCCTCCGCCGTGTGGTTGTAGACCACGTCGAGGATGACCTCGATACCGGCCCCGTGCAGGGCCCGCACCATCCGCTTGAACTCGCCGACCTGCTGCCCGGAGGTCCCGGACGCCGAGTAGGCGGCGTGCGGCGCGAAGTACCCGATCGAGTTGTAGCCCCAGTAGTTTCGGAGCCCGCGGCGCAGCAGATGGTCCTCGTGCGCGAACTGGTGCACCGGGAGCAGCTCGACCGCCGTCACTCCCAGACGCACCAGGTGCTCCAGCGCCGCCGGATGCGCGAGGCCCGCGTAGGTGCCGCGCAGCCGCTCGGGGATCTCGGGGTGGAGCCGGGTGAAGCCGCGTACGTGCAGCTCGTAGATGACCGAGTCGGACCAGGGAGTCTTGGGGCGGTGGTCGTCCGCCCAGTCGTCGTCGTCCTGCACGACGACGCCCTTGGGGACGTGCGGCGCCGAGTCGCGGTCGTCGCGGACGGTGTCGGCGACCTGCTGCTGCGGCCAGTCGCGGACGTGCCCGTACACCTCGGGCGGTAGCGCGAAGTCGCCGTCCACGGCCCGCGCGTACGGGTCGAGGAGGAGCTTCGCCGGGTTCCAGCGGGCCCCGGTCCACGGGTCCCAGCGCCCGTGCACCCTGAATCCGTACCGCTGACCCGGGTGTACGCCGGGGACGAAGCCGTGCCAGATCTCATGGGTCAGTTCGGTGAGGGCGAGCCGGGTTTCGCCGCCCGACGCGTCGAAGAGGCAGAGCTCGACCGCCTCGGCGCCGCCCGCCCACAGCGCGAAGTTGGTGCCCGCGACGCCGTCCGGGCCGACCCGGAAGCGCGCCCCCAACGGGGTCGGCGCGCCCGGCCAGACAGGGGGGCGCAGGGCCCCCGGTTCACCCCGGTGGCCGCGCCCTTCCGAGGCGGGCGCGCCCCTCGCGGCACCCCGCACTGCCTCCTGCTCGGCTGCGCTCGACACCTGACGGCCTCCCGCGGCTCGGCGCCCTACGGGAGCGCGCGGCGTCCCGGCCGCTGCTCCCCAGGCGTGTCCCTGCACCTGTTCTGCCCGCAACAGCCCTCGTACTCACGTTTCCCCCGGCGGGGGGCGGTCGTTGGGTCGGTCGTGAGAGACGTACTGAAGCGGGCAGGGGCGGGCGCGGCCGCCGCCCTGGCATGGGCAGGACTGACGGCGGTCCTGGTGACCGGCCTTACCGGGTGCTCGGGCAGCACCCTCGACCTCGGTGACCTCGGGGGAAAGCCCCTGACGCCGCAGGAGGCGATCCTGGTGACCCCGGACGACGGGGCCAAGGGAGTCAAGGCGGACGGGAAGGTGGAGGTGCGGGTGCCCAGCGGGCGCCTGGAGCGGGTCAAGGTGATGAAGACGGAGGACGCGCAGCCCGAGGAGGTGCGGGGGAAGATCTCCGCGGACGGGCTGACCTGGGCGCCGAGCGGCGGTGCGCTCCAACTGGCCGCGGCGTACACGGTGGACGCGGTGGCGCTGGACGGCCACGGCCGCCGTCAGGCGCGCCACACCGGCTTCACCACCTATGTGCCCGAACACCGTTTCATCGGCTACTTCAAGCCGGAGAACCGCTCCACGGTGGGCGTCGGCATGATCGTCTCCTTCAGCTTCAACCAGGCGATCAAGGACCGGGCGGCCGTCGAGCGCGCCATCAGGATCACCGCCCAGCCTCCGGTGGAGGTGAAGGGGCACTGGTTCGGCCAGGACCGGATCGACTTCCGGCCGCGCGAGTACTGGAAGCCCGGCACCCGGGTCACCGTCGACATGCACCTGCGCGACGTGGTGGCCGCGCCCGGGGTGTACGGCATCCAGGACAAGACGATCGGCTTCACCATCGGGCGCGCGCAGGAGTCCCTGGTGGACGCCGAGGCGCACACCATGGAGGTGCGGCGCGGCGGCGAGCTGGTGTCCACGCTGCCGATCTCGGCGGGGTCGCCGAAGAACATGACGTACAACGGGAAGATGGTCGTCACCGACATGTACGACGTGACCCGGATGAACAGCCGGACCGTCGGCTTCGGCGGCGAGTACGACATTCCGGATGTTCCGCACGCGATCCGGCTGACCGGCTCCGGCACCTTCCTGCACGGCAACTACTGGGCCCCTTCGAACACGTTCGGGAACACCAACACCAGTCACGGGTGCGTCGGTCTGCGCGATGTGAAGGGCGGCAGCCCGGACACCCCGGCGGGCTGGTTCTTCGACCGCACCCTCGTGGGCGACGTGGTGCAGGTGGTCAACTCCCATGAGCGCGAGGTCTCTCCCGACAACGGCCTCGGTGGCTGGAACCTCGGCTGGGACAAGTGGAAGGCCGGTTCCGCGATCTCCTGAACGCTCCCCATTCCTCGTCATCCCTCGAACGCACGGCCCATGACCGTTCCCGGTTAACCAACCGGGAACGGTTCCTGTGTTTCACCTGAGAGTTCCAGGACAAGTTGGGACTGAACGGTGACATTGGAGGGGCGGCCGGATCCTTTCCGGTGTGATTATCTAGCGCCGTGCGTGCGCGAGGACGTGCGCGGGGGTGAGTGAGTACGGGCGGTGGCGGGGCCACGCCGTGCGAGGGGAGAAACAGTCTTGAACGGGCAGCCAATTTCGGGGGCTTCGGCGGGGGCCGGACGGCGCGGACGTCAGGGCACCGCGCTGCTGGCCCTGGTATTCGGGGCGTTGCTGTTGCTGGTGACGGCGTGCGGCGGGGGTGACGGCAGCGGCAAGGCCAAGGCCGGGACCGGCAGTGCCGCCGAGGACACCAAGGCCTCCGAGGCCGTGGTCACCATCGCGCCCGCGGACCACGCCAAGGACGTGGCGACCAGCGGCGCGCTGAAGATATCCGCCGAGAAGGGCAAGCTGTCCGCCGTCGCGGTCGCCGACAGCAAGGGCAACGCGGTCGCCGGGAAGATATCCGCGGACGGCCTCGGCTGGGTCCCGGACCAGCACCTCGCCTCCGCGACGCAGTACAAGGTGCACGCCGTCGCCAAGGACGCCAAGGGCCGCGATTCCGCGAAGGACACCACGTTCACCACACTGGTGCCGACGAACACCTTCATCGGCCAGTACGTGCCCGAGGACGGCGACACCGTCGGCGTCGGCATGCCGGTCTCCATCAACTTCAGCCGGGGCATCACCAACCCGGACGCGGTGAAGAAGGCGATCACCGTGACGGCCGAGCCGTCCGTCCCGGTCGAGGGCCACTGGTTCGGCAACGACCGCCTCGACTTCCGCCCCGAGAACTACTGGGCCCCCGGCACCAAGGTCACCGTCAAGTTCAACCTCGACGGCGTCGAGGGCCGCCCCGGCGTCTACGGCAAGCAGACCCGCACGGTCCGCTTCACCATCGGCCGCTCCCAGGTCAGCACGGTCGACGCGAGCGCCCACACCATGAGGGTGGAGCGCGACGGCAAGCTCCTGAAGACCATCCCGATCAGCGCGGGCTCCCCGGCGAACACCACGTACAACGGGCAGATGGTCATCAGTGAGAAGTACGAGGTGACCCGGATGAACGGCGCCACCGTCGGCTTCGGCGGCGAGTACGACATCAAGGACGTGCCGCACGCGATGCGCCTGTCCAGCTCGGGCACCTTCATCCACGGCAACTACTGGGGCGACTCCTCGGTGTTCGGCTCGGCCAACACCAGCCACGGCTGCGTCGGTCTGGAGGACGCGCGCGGTGCGGGCGACCCGTCCACCCCGGCGGCCTGGTTCTACAACAGCTCGCTGATCGGCGACGTGGTCGTCGTGAAGAACTCCAAGGACAAGGTCATCCAGCCGGACAACGGCCTCAACGGCTGGAACCTGTCCTGGTCGGAGTGGACGAAGTAGACCCGCTGGAAGCTCCTGACGGACCCGGTGCTGCTGTGAGGCTGTGAATTTGGGGGGCGAGCCCCCAAAGCCCCCACGCACCGGGTCCGTTGTCGTTAGTGGCCGTTAACCTGCCTCCTATGACTGTGAACCTCGAAGTTTCCGAAGGCGTCGGCACCATTCGACTGGACCGGCCCCCGATGAACGCCCTCGACATCGCGAGCCAGGACCGGCTTCGCGAGCTGGCCGAGGAGGCGGCCCGGCGCGACGACGTGCGGGCCGTGGTCCTGTACGGCGGCGAGAAGCTGTTCGCGGCGGGCGCGGACATCAAGGAGATGCAGGCCATGGACCACGCGGCGATGGTCGTGCGCGGCCGGGCGCTGCAGGACAGCTTCAGCGCCGTCGCCAAGATCCCCAAGCCCGTCGTGGCCGCCGTCACCGGCTACGCACTGGGCGGCGGCTGCGAGTTGGCGCTCTGCGCCGACTTCCGCATCGCGGGCGACAACGCCAAGCTGGGCCAGCCCGAGATCCTGCTCGGCCTCATCCCGGGCGCGGGCGGCACCCAGCGCCTCGCCCGCCTGGTGGGCCCGTCCAAGGCCAAGGACCTCATCTTCACCGGCCGCCAGGTGAAGGCCGACGAGGCGCTCGCCATCGGCCTGGTCGACCAGGTGGTGCCGGCCGCCGAGGTGTACGAGCGGGCCGTCGCCTGGGCCGCACGGCTCGCGCAGGGCCCGGCCATCGCGCTGCGCGCCGCCAAGGAGTCGATCGACGCCGGTCTGGAGACGGACCTCGACACCGGGCTCGCCATCGAACGCAACTGGTTCGCGGGCCTGTTCGCGACCGAGGACCGCGAACGCGGCATGCGCAGCTTCGTCGAGGAGGGTCCTGGCAAGGCCAAGTTCCTCTGAGCGAGCCGGAGTTGGCCCGGCGGGGGTCAACGGGCGGTGTACATGTGGGGGCGGCGTGTACACCCTGTGGGGGGATTAGCACAGCCTTAAGGACACCTTAAGGAAAACGCCTTCGGAACGCTTGGTGATCAAGCGAACGCATCACGTCATCGCAGGTCAGAGTGGGTGCCCGGGGGCTCCCGCTGCCCCCGTCATATGCCAGACGGAGCCTCCGGAACGTCGGGTTCCGGAGGCTCGATTCCTTCGGAACGGCCCCGGCGGCCGCCCCGGGCCGCCATGATGGTGGCATGGCGGGGCTGGAGGGTGTGGAACAACCGGCGCGGCGCGGCACGGCGGCCGCCGCCCGGTGGATGCCGTCCGCCGACGACGAACTGGCGCTGAAAGCACTGGAGTTGTTCGGCAACCCGACGGACGAAGAGGTACGGCTGCCGTCCCGTCCGGAGTCCGCGGCGACCGCCCGCCGGCTCACCCAGTCCGTCGTCCTGCGCCAGTGGGCGCTCTCGCCGACGCTCGCCGAGCATGCGGTGCTGCTCGTCTCCGAACTGGTCGGCAACGCGGTGCGGCACACCGGGGCCCGCGTCTTCGGTCTGCGCATGCTGCGCCGCCGGGGCTGGATCCGGATCGAGGTCCGCGACCCGTCGCGCGGACTGCCCTGTCTGATGCCGGTGCACGAGCTGGACATCAGCGGTCGCGGCCTGTTCCTGGTCGACAAGCTCTCCGACCGCTGGGGCGTGGATCTGCTGCCGCGCGGCAAGACCACCTGGTTCGAGATGCGGGTCGCCGACCGCTGAGAGCCGGGCCGCGGATACCGGACATCACAGAAGCCCCCTGGCTGCCGGATGCGGCGCCGCGGGGGCTTCTGTGGAGCGCCATGGATCTGGGGGGGTGTGATCCACGGCGACTGAAGACGACCTGGCCCGGGTCAATGGGGGTCGTGGCTCCGACTATGACAGATGGGCGGCCCATCACCAAAAGTCCTCAATGGGACATACAGCACCAAACCATCACAGTTTAGCTGTGAATCGTTGGTGAGCTAGGCCACGCACCTTCTAAACTGTGAATAACTATGGGGGATGCTGAGTGAATCAGTGAGCCGGCTGTGTGTGGACCGGCTCGGCGTGTCGCGACCCGCAAAGGTCCCGAACCGGGTCAATCATTATCTTCCGCCCTCTGGCGCACTTAAATGTCCATGTGACGAATCCACCACCCCGTGCGGTCGACCGCCGCAGCGCGCTGCGGGCCGGGGCCGGCGCGGCCGTCGTAGGGGCGTTCGCGGCAGGCTGTTCGGGCGACAAGGCCGGCACCCAGCCGTCCGGACCCCCTGAGCCGACCTCGTCCGCTTCCGCCCGACCCGGAACCCACCGACCGGCACCGGCCCCCCGCTCCTTCCCCGGGCAGCCGGTCCAGATCAGCAGCGGACCCCGGGACCGCCCGCAGGTCGCGCTCACCTTCCACGGCCAGGGCGATCCCAAGATCGCCACGGCCCTGCTCACCGAGGCCGAGAAGGCCGGTGCCCGCGTCACCGTCCTCGCCGTCGGCAGCTGGCTCGACGAGCAGCCCTCGATGGCCCGCCGGATCCTCGACGGCGGCCACGAACTGGGCAACCACACCCAGCGCCACATCGACATCTCCGCCCTGGACGAGGCGGAGGCGTATGCCGAGATCACCGGCTGCGCGGACCGGCTGCGCCGGCTCACCGGCTCCATCGGGACCTGGTTCAGACCGTCCCGCGCCCAGGACGCGACGCCGCTCGTGCAGACACTGGCCCGCCGGGCGGGGTACCCGCACGTCCTGTCGTACGACGTCGACTCCCTCGACTTCACCTCGCCCGGTGCCTCGGCCGTGACCCGCAACGTCACCGGGCAGATCCGCAACGGATCGGTGGTGAGCCTGCACTTCGGCTATGCGGACACGGTCGCCGCGCTGCCCGCCCTACTCGCCGAACTTGACCGCCGCCGGCTGCGCGCGGTCACGACCACGGAGCTGCTGATCTGATGCCGACCGTAACGAAGAGGACCACCGCGCTGCTCTCGGCAGCCCTGCTCGCGGCGCTCGCCGGCTGCAGCTCGGGTGCCGACAAGAACGACGAGGCACTCGGCACCAAGGCCGCGGTTCCGCCCGCCGTCGCCAAGAAGACCGTGCCGCAGGGCCTGCCCGGGATGCCGCCGGTCCTCGACCCCAAGGACGCCTACGCCGCAGACCGCCCGAACGCGCTCCAGCCCGCGGTCAAGAACTTCCTGCCGCGCGTCTACGTGCCCAACACCAACTCCAACACGGTGTCGGTCATCGACCCGGCCTCGTACAAGGTCATCGAGACCATCCGGGTCGGCCGCCAGCCCCAGCACGTCGTGCCCTCCTGGGACATGAAGACCCTCTGGGTCAACAACGACCTGGGCGACTCGCTCACCGCCATCGACCCGGCGACGGGCAAGACCGGACGCACCGTCCAGGTCTCGGACCCGTACAACCTCTACTTCACGCCGAACGGCAAGTACGCCGTCGTGATGGCCTCCATGGACCGCGAGCTGGTCTTCCGCGACCCGGTGACGATGAACCGGGTCAAGACCGTCCCGGTGACCTGCGCGGGCGTCAACCACGCCGACTTCTCCATGGACGGCCGGTACTTCATCGTCTCCTGCGAGTTCTCCGGCGAGCTCCTCAAGGTCGACACGGAGAAGATGGAGGTCGTCGGCCAGCAGAAGATCCCGTTCGACGGGGCGATGCCGCAGGACGTGAAGATGTCCCCGGACGGCAAGACCTTCTACGTCGCCGACATGATGGCGCACGGCGTGTGGACCCTGGACGGCGACAAGTTCAACACGCCCACCCTGCTGCCCACCGGCAAGGGCTGCCACGGCCTGTACGTCAGCCGCGACTCCAAGGAGATGTACATCTCCAACCGGGGCGAGGGCACCATCTCCATCTTCGACTTCACCAAGAACAAGCTCACGAAGAAGTGGGAGCTGCCGGACGGCGGCAGCCCCGACATGGGCGGCGTCTCCGCCGACGGCAAGGTGCTGTGGCTGTCCGGCCGCTACAACTCCGAGGTGTACGCCATCGACACCACCACCGGCAAGCAGCTGGCCCGCATCCCCGTCGGCTCGGGCCCGCACGGGCTCGCCGTCTACCCGCAGCCGGGCCGGTACTCGCTCGGCCACACCGGCGTCTTCCGCTGAGAGACCGTCCGAACCGGCGCCGCGCGCCCGGGACCCAGGGGGTGTCCGGTCCCGGGCACGGCCGGGTCAGCTCACCACAGCACAGGCAGCCGTTCCGGCAGGCGCTTGATGAAGCCCGTGCGCCACACCAGCTGTTCGGCCGGGACCGCGAGGCGAAGCCCCGGCAGCCGGTCCACCAGGACCGCGAGCGCCGTCTCGGCGTGCAGCCGGCCCAGGCCCGTGGCCGGGCAGAAGTGCTGCCCGGCGCCGAACGACAGGTGCGGGTTGTACTCCCGGTCGAGATCGAGCCGCTCGGGATCGGTGAAGACCTCCGGGTCGAAGTTGGCGCCCTCCACCAGGACGAGCACCAACTCGCCCTCTCTGACCAGCACTTGACCCAGCGGTACGTCCTCCAGGGCGATCCGGGGCAGCCCGTCGCCGATGGAGAGGTTCCAGCGCAGCAGCTCCTCGACGGCCCGGCCCATGCGCTCCGGATGCTCGCGCAGGTAGCCGATCAGCTCCGGGTGCTGGAGCAGGGCGAGGACCGCGAGGACCAGGAACGCGGAGGTCGAGACCGCCCCCGCACCGAACATCGAGACCGCGACAGTGGCGAGCATCTCGTCGGTGAGGTGGGCGGACTCCTGGTCCTCGCGCAGCGCCGCGAGCCGGCCGAGCAGGCTGTCGGGAGCGAGCCCGGGCGAGTTGAGCCGGTCCACCATGTACCCGAGGTCCTTGTACCAGTTGAGCCCGGCCCCCTCGAAGGTGTGCGCGCTGGTCATGAAGGCCACGTCCAGGCCCGACATGAGTCTGCGCCAGTCCTCGAACGGCGCCCCGACGACCTTGCAGTGCAGCGCCGCCGAGAAGGGGTCGGCGAACCCCGCCCGAAGGTCTGCGGGCGGGCCCTCGGCCTGCAGCGCGTCGATGAACTCACCGGCCCGGGCACGCAGCCAGTCGGCGAGGCCGTCCGCGCGCGGGTTGAGGGACTTCATCACGGCGGAACGCAGCCCCGCGCTGTTGATGTTGCCCATATTGTTGACGACCTCGGGCGGGATCGTCAGCGCGTACTGCCGCGGCACCCCCTCGGCCGCGGTGTCCTTGAGGCTGAACCGCCCGTCCTCCAGGACCTGTTGGGCCAGCGCGTGGCTGCTCACCAGCCAGGCCTCGGCACCGGTGAGCGTACGCACCCGGGCCACCGGAGCCTTCTCGCGCAGCCAGGCGCACTCCGCGGGCGGCACGTCACCGCGCCGCGACAGCGGGAAGTCGAGTACGGGCTCGGCGCTCATGCGGCGATTCCTTCCGGACGCACGACGGCGTGGGCCTGATTGCGGGAGGCGCGCAGTCCGCCGCCCTTCGCGTAGAGCAGCTCGGTCAGCGGGATCGGCGCGTGGTAGCACGACACCGACGAGGGGACGCCGAGGATGCCGGGGGTGTCGAGGAAGAAGGGGAGTTCGGCGGCGATGTAGTCGAGGCAGGCGGCGAGCTGTTCGGCGCTCGCGGCCGGTTCGCCGACCTTGCTGGAGAGGAAGTGCCCGGCCATCCGTTCGCAGCCCGCCCGGAAGGCCGGGTCGGTCGCCAGGAAGTGCCGGACCCGGCGGTGCAGCAGCTCGTACACCGGGTTCGCGGCGAACTCCGAGAGCCCGTGCACCCCGACCGGCGCCGGCGGTCCCGCCTCCTCGACGCCGCGCAGCATCCTGCGGCGTACCGCCTTCAGTTCCTTGGACGCGCGTCGTGCCGCATGGTCCTGGTCATAGCCGAGCGCGCCGAACAGCTCGGCGACATGGAGGTCGGCGTACACGATGTCGATGCGGGTGAACCGTGCCGAAGCCCAGCGGACGAGGTCGGTGATGCGGCCGGCGCTGAAATAGCTGTTCCCCGGACTCACACCTATGAGGACGTGATCGCCCTCATCCCATATGTGATGGCAACTTCGCGTGAAGGGCTGCACGGTGAAAGCTTCAGTTGTGATGGTCACAGCTGCAAACGCCCCAGCGCCGCTAGTCCCTGGGTGCCCTGTGCTCCCGGTGTGGCGGCGACAGCATGAAGTTATCCGTCCGTGGCTGAGCGTGAGGAAGTGGCGACGTCGATTTGGCGCGAACTCCTCTTTGTGGGGCGCAAAACGCTCCTTCGCGTACTTCGAACAGTCAGGCCCGCTCGGGCCGTCCGCTCAGTGCGCGAGGACCAGCGCCGCCGAGCCGATCGGCCCGAATCCCGCGGCCTGGAAGGTCCGTACGCTGCGTGCGTTGCCGGGTGATGTGAATGTCCCTGAGCGTGCCATCCATGCGATTCCCCGTTCTCCGCGCCAAGAGGCCTGCCGAGAGGCCTTGAGTCTCCACCCACTGGAAACCGGACACTCAACAACATGATCGACGACGGCCCGGAAACCTTCACCATCGGGCAGCTCGCCCGCCGTACCGGACTGCCCGTGCGCACCATTCGCTACTGGTCCGACATCGGCGCTCTGCCGCCCGTCGGCCGCACCCATGGCGGCTACCGGCTGTACGACGCCGAGTCGGTGGCCCGCCTTGAGCTGGTGCGCACCCTGCGTGAGCTGGGGCTCTCCCTGGACGACGTACGCCGGGTGCTGGCCCGGGAGATCACGGTCGCCGAGGTAGCCGCGGCCCATGTCGCGGCCCTCGACGCCCAGATCCGGGCGCTCAGGCTGAGCCGGGCCGTCCTGTCGACCATCGCGGAACGGCAGTCCGACACCGAGGAGATGACGCTCATGAACAAGCTGGCACGGCTCTCCGCGCGCGAGCGCAGGCAGATCGTCGAGGACTTCACCGACGAGATCTTCGCGGGCCTCGACGACGCCAACCCGCACTTCCAGGCCCGGGTGCGGGGCGTGGCCGCCGAACTGCCCGACGACCCCACCCCGCGGCAGGTCGACGCCTGGATCGAACTGGCGGAGCTGGTCGAGGACGAGGGCTTCCGGGCGCAGCTGCGGCGGATCGCCGAGACCGACTCCGAGAGCTTCCGGGACCGGGCGCGCGAGCCCCAGGCCTACCTCCGGTTCGCCAGGAAGGCGGCCCTGCTGGTGGGCGAGGCCCAGGAGCAGGGGGTCGTGCCGGAGAGCCCGGAGGCGGATGCGTTCCTTGAGCGGCTGTTCGGGCCGCACGCCGACCGGGCGGCGGTCCTCGAACAGCTCGGCGTGGGCGGCCCGGACCTGCGTACCGAGCGCTACTTCCGGCTGCTCGCGGTCGTGAACGGATACGAACCGCAGCCCAGTTCGGCCGCTGCCTTCCAATGGCTGGCCGCCGCACTGCGCGCGCACGTCGGCAGCTAATCTGACCCGCGTCAGAAAAGCACCAAGCAGTAGCACCAACAAAGGGGTGGACCCAGTGGCGGACATCGAAGAGGCGCGCAAGGCGTTCGCGAAGCTCGACATCGACGGTGACGGACGCGTCACGGCGAGCGAGTACAAGACGGTCATGGCGCAGCTGGGCGACTTCAACGTCACCGAGACGGTGGCCCAGGCCATCATCAAGGCCAAGGACGCCAACGGCGACGGCAAGCTCTCCTTCGAGGAGTTCTGGGCGTCGCTGAACAAGTGACCCCGATCGGTACCGGTGGCGTATTCCCGCTCCTGCGTGACGCCACCGGTGCCGGACCGGAATAGGTTGGTGGCCCCGCCGGTTGCTGGAACTTGCCAACGCACCATCTCCGGAAGGCCAGTTTCATGAAGATCGGCATCATCGGCGCGGGCAACATCGGCGGCAACCTCACCCGCCGCCTCACCGCGCTCGGCCACGAAGTGTCCGTCGCCAACTCCCGTGGCCCGCACACCCTGACCGCCCTGGCCGAGGAGACCGGCGCCACCCCGGTCACCGTCGCCGAGGCGGCCGACGGCGCCCGCGTGGTCGTCGTCACCATCCCGCTGAAGAGGGTCCCCGACCTGCCCAAGGGATTCCTCGACGGCGCGGCCGACGGCTTCGTCGTCATCGACACCGGGAACTACTACCCGAAGGAGCGCGACGGCAGGATCGTCGCGATCGAGGAGGGGCTCACCGAGAGCCGCTGGACCGAGCAGCACATCGGCCACCCGGTGATCAAGGCCTTCAACGGCACGTACGCGCAGGACCTCGTCGAGCGGCCGCGCCCGCAGGGCGACCCCGAGCGGATCGCGCTGCCGGTGGCCGGCGACGACGAGGCCGCCAAGCGGCTGGTCCGCGAGCTCATCGACGAGCTGGGCTTCGACACCGTCGACGCCGGCGGCATCGACGACTCCTGGCGCCAGCAGCCCGCCACCCCCGTCTACGGGCTGCGCGCCGGCGTCGCCGAGGTCACCGAGGCGCTGGCGGCGGCCCCCAAGGAGCGCCCCGCCGCGCACAGCTTCTGAGCGGTCTAAGCGGTCTTGAGGGATTTGGGCGCGGTACGGCGCCCTGAAGGGGCGCGGGGAACTGCGCGACCCGCCACGGACGGTCCGCAGCCGACGAACACCATTTCCCGCGGAGCGTTCAGCACTCGATGATGTTGACGGCGAGGCCGCCGCGGGCCGTCTCCTTGTACTTGACGCTCATGTCGGCCCCCGTCTCCTTCATCGTCTTGATCACCTTGTCCAGGGACACCTTGTGGCTGCCGTCGCCGCGCATCGCCATCTTGGCGGCGGTGACGGCCTTCACGGCGGCCATGCCGTTGCGCTCGATGCAGGGGATCTGGACCAGACCGCCGACCGGGTCGCAGGTCAGACCCAGGTTGTGCTCCATGCCGATCTCGGCGGCGTTCTCGACCTGCTCGGGGGTGCCGCCGAGCACCTCGGCGAGCGCGCCCGCCGCCATCGAGCAGGCGGAGCCGACCTCGCCCTGGCAGCCGACCTCGGCGCCGGAGATCGAGGCGTTCTCCTTGAACAGCATGCCGATCGCACCGGCCGCGAGCAGGAAGCGGACGATGCCCTCCTCATCGGCGCCGGGCACGAAGTTCATGTAGTAGTGCAGCACGGCCGGGATGATGCCCGCGGCGCCGTTGGTGGGGGCGGTCACGACCCGCCCGCCCGCCGCGTTCTCCTCGTTGACGGCCATCGCGTACAGCGTCGCCCACTCCATGGCGTGCGCCTCGGGGTTGCCCTCGGCGCGCAGCTGGCGGGCGGTGGTCGCGGCGCGGCGGCGGACCTTGAGGCCGCCGGGCAGGATGCCCTCGCGCGACATGCCGCGCGACACGCACGCCTGCATGACCCGCCAGATGTCGAGCAGCCCGGAGCGGATCTCGTCCTCGGTGCGCCAGGCCTTCTCGTTCTCCAGCATCAGCGCGGAGATCGAGAGCCCGGTGTCCGAGGCGAGCCGCAGCAGCTCGTCGCCGGTGCGGAAGGGGTACTTGAGGACGGTGTCGTCCGGCACGATCGGATCCGCGCCCGCCACGGCGTCCTCGTCGACGACGAAGCCGCCGCCCACCGAGTAGTACGTCTTCTCCAGGACCAGCGCCCCGTCGACGTCGTACGCGAAGACCGTCATGCCGTTGGCGTGGTACGGCAGCGCCTTGCGGCGGTGCAGGACCAGGTCCTGGTCGTAGTCGAAGGCGATCTCGTGCATGCCGAGCACGGTGAGCCGCCCGGAGTCCTTGATCCGCTCCACCTGCTCGTCGGCGGTCTCGACGTCGACGGTGCGCGGCGAGTTGCCCTCCAGGCCGAGCAGTACCGCCTTCGGCGTGCCGTGGCCGTGCCCGGTCGCGCCGAGCGAGCCGTACAGCTCGGCCCGTATCCGGGTGGTGTGGGCGATGAGGCCCTCGTTCTTCAGGCGCGCGGCGAACATCCGGGCCGCGCGCATCGGACCGACGGTGTGGGAGCTGGACGGGCCGATGCCGATCGAGAACAGGTCGAAGACCGAGATGGCCACGGGGGACTCCTTGTGGGGGTTGGTAGACGCCGTTGTCTGCCGAGGTGGTGCAGAGCAAAGCTGGCACAGCATGGGATGGGGCACCGCGCTCACTTCCAGTGTGCGCGGTGCCCCGGGGCTCCGTACGGAATGAACCGAGAACGAAAGCGTACGAAATTACTTCAGGCCGGGGTACAGCGGGTGCTTGTCGGCCAGAGCGGACACCCGGGCCGACAGCGCGGCCTTGTCGAACTCCGGCTTCAGGGCCTCGGCGATGATGTCGGCGACCTCGCGGAAGTCGTCGGCGCCGAAGCCGCGGGTGGCCAGTGCCGGGGTGCCGATCCGCAGACCCGAGGTGACCATCGGCGGCCGCGGGTCGTTCGGGATGGCGTTCCGGTTGACCGTGATGCCGACCTCGTGGAGGCGGTCCTCGGCCTGCTGGCCGTCCAGCTCCGAGTTGCGCAGGTCCACCAGGACCAGGTGCACATCGGTGCCGCCGGTCAGCACGTCCACGCCCACGGCCTTGACGTCGTCCTGGACCAGGCGCTCGGCCAGGATCCGGGCGCCGTCCAGGGTGCGCTGCTGGCGCTCCTTGAACTCCTCGGACGCGGCGACCTTGAAGGACACCGCCTTGGCCGCGATCACGTGCTCAAGGGGACCGCCCTGCTGGCCCGGGAAGACCGCGGAGTTGATCTTCTTGGCGAGCTCCTGCGTCGACAGGATGACACCGCCGCGCGGACCGCCGAGGGTCTTGTGCGTGGTGGTGGTCACGACGTGGGCGTGCGGCACCGGGTTGGGGTGCAGACCCGCGGCGACCAGGCCCGCGAAGTGGGCCATGTCGACCATCAGGTACGCGCCGACCTCGTCCGCGATCCGGCGGAAGGCGGCGAAGTCCAGCTGGCGCGGGTAGGCGGACCAGCCCGCCACGATCAGCTGCGGCTTGGACTCCTTGGCGAGGCGCTCGACCTCGGCCATGTCGACCTCGCCGGTCTCGTCCACGTGGTACGGGACCACGTTGTAGAGCTTGCCGGAGAAGTTGATCTTCATGCCGTGGGTCAGGTGGCCGCCGTGGGCCAGGTTCAGACCCATGATCGTGTCGCCCGGCTTGAGCAGCGCGAACATCGCGGCGGCGTTGGCCTGCGCGCCCGAGTGCGGCTGGACGTTGGCGGCCTCGGCGCCGAAGAGCGCCTTGACGCGGTCGATGGCGATCTGCTCGACCACGTCGACGTGCTCGCAGCCGCCGTAGTAGCGGCGGCCCGGGTAGCCCTCGGCGTACTTGTTGGTGAGGACCGAGCCCTGGGCCTCCATGACCGCGACCGGAGCGAAGTTCTCCGAGGCGATCATTTCGAGGGTGGACTGCTGGCGGTGGAGCTCGGCGTCGACGGCGGCGGCGACGTCCGGGTCCAGCTCGTGGAGGGGCTGGTTCAGAAGCGACATCAGACGATCCCTTGAATCCCTTGTCCCGGTGGTCGGGGTCAGCTGGCGAAGTCGGTGTACTCGTCGGCGGAGAGCAGGTCGCCCGGCTCCTCGGCGACGCGCACCTTGAACAGCCAACCGCCCTCGAACGGGGCGGAGTTGACCAGGGCCGGGTCGTCCACGACGTCCTGGTTGGCGGCGACGACCTCGCCGGTGACCGGGGAGTACAGATCGCTGACGGACTTGGTGGACTCCAGCTCGCCGCAGGTCTCGCCCGCGGTCACCGTCTCACCGACCTCCGGAAGCTGTACGTACACGACGTCACCGAGCGCGTTGGCCGCGTGCTCCGTGATGCCGACCGTCGACACGCCGTCCTCGGCGGCCGACAGCCACTCGTGCTCCTTGCTGTAGCGCAGCTGCTTCGGGTTGCTCATGAGCTGAATTCTCCTGTACGCGGGGGAGTGCTGATGACGGGGGAGGGGGGAGCGTCCCGGATGCCGGGACAACAAGGGTGGCGCCGGTGGGACCGGAGGGTCATTTCTGGCGCTTGTAGAAGGGGAGCGCGACGACCTCGTACGGCTCGTGCGTGCCCCGGATGTCCACGCCGACGCCGGCGGTGCCGGGCGTGGCGTGCGCGGCGTCCACGTACGCGATGGCGATCGGCTTGCCAAGGGTCGGCGACGGGGCGCCGGAGGTGACCTCGCCGATGACCTGGCCGTCGGCAACGACCGGGAACCCGGCGCGCGGCACCCGGCGGCCCTCGGCGATCAGCCCGACCAGCTTGCGCGGCGGGTTCGCGGCGGCCTTCTCGGCGGCGGCCTCCAGCGCCGCGCGGCCCACGAAGTCGCCCTCCTTCTCGAACTTCACGACCCGGCCGAGACCGGCGTCGAAGGGGGTGAGCGCGGTGGTCAGCTCATGCCCGTACAGCGGCATGCCCGCCTCAAGGCGCAGCGTGTCGCGGCAGGACAGGCCGCACGGCACCAGGCCCGCGTCCCGGCCCGCCTCGGTCAGCGCCCGCCACAGCTGCTCGGCGTGGACCGGCGCGACGAACAGCTCGAAGCCGTCCTCGCCGGTGTAGCCGGTGCGGGCGATCAGCGCGGGGACGCCTGCGACGGTGCCGGGCAGACCGGCGTAGTACTTCAGCCCGTCGAGGTCGGCGTCGGTGACGGACTTCAGGATGCCGGGGGACTCGGGGCCCTGCACGGCGATCAGCGCGTACGCGTCGCGGTCGTCGCGGACCTCGGCGTCGAAACCGGCGCCGCGCTCGGTGATCGCGTCGAGCACGATCTGCGCGTTGCCCGCGTTGGCGACCACCATGTACTCGGTCTCGCCCAGGCGGTAGACGATCAGGTCGTCCACGATCCCGCCGTCCTCCTGGCAGATCATCGTGTATCGGGCGCGGCCGAGGCCGACCGTGCCGATGTTGCCGACCAGGGCGTGGTCGAGCAGCGCGCACGCCTGCGGACCGGTGACCGTGATCTCGCCCATGTGGGACAGGTCGAAGAGGCCGGCGCGGGTGCGTACGGCGTTGTGCTCGTCGCGCTCGCTCCCGTACCGCAGCGGCATGTCCCAGCCCGCGAAGTCGGTCATGGTGGCGCCCAGCGATCGATGCAGAGCATCGAGGGCAGTGAGGCGGGGGGCGTTGCTCATGGATGTTGCTCCAAGGTCCCGGGGCATGACGGTCGAGGACATCCTCCCCATCTGTCATCGGAACCTGAGAGGTTCACCGGCGCGCTGGGCGCGGCACGGCTTGCACCTTGGGTGGGACCGCCCGCAAGGAGACGGCCCGCTTTTCAGATCTGCCTCGTCCGCGCGGTACGGGGCCTGAGAGATTCAAGGGAGGAACTTGCTCCTTCGGCGCCCCAGCTCACAGCTGCTGGGAACTCTCCCGCGCGGATTCGAACGGCCGGTATGCAGTTGGCGCGCACATCATTGCACGCATCCCGGAAGCGGCAAATCGCTTGAGCCCTATTACCGTCTCTTTACACTTCGTGGGGAGGGGTCGCGAGACTCGAACAGGGGGGAGTGCCATGACGGTTGGACGGGACACGGTTGTTGGACGGGACACGGTTCAGCTGCGGGAGGCGTACGCACCGGACGGGGCGGCGGCGCGGGGGGCCCGGCCGGTGGTGGGCGAGCGGGTGCGGGATCTGCGCGGCAGGCCCGGGCGCACCCCGCCGGAACTGCTCTTCGCCGCGGGCGACGTGGTCGTCGTGTCCGGGCTGCCCGGCAGCGGCAAGACGACGCTGATGCGCAGGACCGTCAGGGACCGCCGCATCGACTCGCAGGACACCCGGCTCGCCTGGCAGCGCCGGCTGCCGGGGATCCCGTACCCCCTCTACCGTCCGCTGACCAGGACCGCGCACTTCGCCAGGACCTGGTGGGCGCTGCGCTCCGGCGAGAGCATCGTCGTGCACGACTGCGGAACGCAGGCCTGGGTGCGGCACTGGCTGGGCCGCGGGGCGCGGCGCAGGGGACGCGCGCTGCGGCTGATCGTGCTCGACGTACCGCCCGGCACGGCCCTGGAGGGCCAGGCCAGCCGGGGCCGCTGGGTCTCGCGGTACGCCTTCGCCCGGCATCGCGGGGCGGCCCGCCGGCTGATCTCCCAAGTGGAGTCCGGGCGGCTGCCGACCGGGTGCGCGACGGCGGTCGTGCTCGACCGGGAGTCGGCCTCGGTGCTGCGGCGGATCGGCTTCGCCGAGTAGCGACGCGGGCCCGGCCGTCGCGGCGCTAGGGTTTTGGGGCACGGCCGCGGAGGGCCGGCAGGCAGTCGGGGGAGAAGGACGGCACATGAACTTTCCGGAGCAGGCGTTCGCGCATCCGCACGGCGGCGGGGGCTGGCCGGGCAACGAACTCGAAGAGGCCCTGGCCGCGGCGCTCGGCATGCCCAACGCGGGCCCCCGGCTCATCGAGGTGCTCGGGCGCAGCGCGGTGTGGGTGCCGCTGCCCAACGGCGGCGGCCAGGACAGCGCCGACCTCGACCTGCCCACCATGGAGCTCGGCGGCGCCCCCTACGTCCCCGTCTACAGCTCCGAGCAGCAGTTCCTCCAGTGCGTCGGCGCCCATATGCCGTTCGCGGTGGCGCCCGCCGTCGAGTTCGCCCGGGGGCTTCCGCCGCAGCTCGGCATCGCGGTCAACCCCGAGGGCGCCGTCGGGATGCCGCTGCCGCCGCCCGCCGTGGCCGAGCTGTGCCGTACCGGGCGTACCGCGCTCGACGGACCCGCGTCCGGAGCCCGGGTACGCCTCTTCGAGCCCGACTGGCAGGAGGACCCGGTGGACTTCCTGGCCGCCGCGGCCGACGAGTTCGAGGCGACCGGGGTGGTGCGCACCGCCCGCCGCGCACTCGCCTCCATCGAGGGCGAGGCGCCGACGCTGTTCATCGGCGTGGAGTGCGTCACCTGGGACGGGGCCGGCGGCGACGCCCCCATGGAGGCGCTCGGCCGGGCGCTCGGCCGGGTCCCGGTCGGCTGGCCGGTCAACCTGGTCCTGCTCGACGTGACGCGCGATCCGGTCGCCGAATGGATGCGCGAGCGGGTGCGCCCCTTCTACGCACGGGCCCAGTAGCCCGCGGCTCCGCCACGGCAGGTCTTCGCCGGGCCATGGCGGTGTCAGTAGGGCGGCTTAGGGGGTGTCCGGTGGGTCAGGGTCGGACAGGGCGCGGGGGCTGGTGCGGTGCATCGCAAGGCGCCAGAGCGCGTCGATAGCGGAGCTATCGGGGCGGTTCGGCAACGTGGCGAGGTGCCGTGCCAGACGTCGCGACCCCGGCCCTGATCCGCCGGACACCCCCTAACCTGGTTTCATGACCCTTGCAACCCCGTGGCCGCACGCGTGTGCCCGGGGTGGCGGGGCGGCGCAGGCGTCGGCACGGTGGATCGAAGAGGGGCGGGACCCAGGGTGAGCGCGTCAGGCACCGCGGCGGCCGGGCAGGTCGAGCACATGCTGCGCCAGGTGACGCCCGGGCGCTACGACGCGTACGAGGGGCTGCTGCACGCCCTCGCGGACTCCGGCCGGGTCTGGATGCTGCTCTGGCACGGCCGGCCGGGCTCGCCGGACGCCCAGTACGGAAACATGGCGGTCGACGGCGTCGCGTACGCGCCCTGTGTGACCTCCGCCCAGGAGCTCGCCGCCAGCGGCTGGAACCGGGCCCACGACGTGGTCGGCGCGCTCGACGTCGCCCGCTCCCTCTATCCCGACCACTACGGGATCTGGCTCAATCCGCACGCCCCCGGCGGCGGGGTCGGCATCCCCTGGACGGATCTGCGGCGGATCGCCACCGGCCTGGACCGGATGCCCGCAGGACCGCTGCGGCTCTCCGAACCGGCCGTCGAGATCCCGCAGTTCTACGCACTGCTCACGCAGCACGCGCAGCGCACCCCGGCGGTGCGTTCGCTGCGCCGCGCCTGGGTGCAGCCCGCGCTCGGCAGCCCCTATCTCGCCATCGGCCTCGACCTCTACGACACGGGCCCGCAGTCGGTCGAGGCGGTGCGGGCGATGATGCAGCAGTCCGTCGCCGCGGTGCCCGAGGGGCTCGCGGTCTCCACGGTCGCGATGTCCGACGAGTACGACCCGGTCGGTATGTGGCTGAAAGCCGCCGCCCGCCCCTTCTACGACCGCGAGGCGCACGCCGCCCAGGCCGCCCCGGCACCCGGCTACGGCTACCCGCCGGCCGCGCCGCGTCCGTACTGAAGCCACCCGGACCGGTTGCCGAACCAGTACAGACTCCACCTGGACCGGTCGCCGAACCGGTACAGAACCCGTCAACTTCCCCTTCACGCAAGGGGAATGTCCGTTCTGGTAGGGCGACGGCCGCAATAGTCCCGGGCGTCGCATGCGCCCCAACTTCCTCGTGTCCGCCCCTGGTTCACCTGCGTCCGGATAACGGAACTCCCTTTACTGCATCACGTTTGCGCATACATTCGCCGTCAGGTCTGGCGGCTGATCGCGACGCCGATGAAGACTCCCGGCAATAAGGCTGGTCGGCCCCGGGCCACCGGTCTCCCGCGCTGAGCGAACAGGGCTTTTCGCCCTGCGCAGATTTCACCGCACCACTGATGAAACAAGCCGCCACCAGCGGCTGGTACGGGCCGGCCACCGCCGGCCGGGAGGGGTCAGAGGCACTGTGACCGCACCGATCGAGACCACCGGTTCGGCTGCCGAAGCGCAGCCGGAGGCAGTACTCACGGGGGCCAAGCAGAGCCAGATCGAGGGCCGTTCACTCGGACAGATCGCCTGGGCACGCTTCAAGCGCGACAAGCTGGCCGTCGCGGGCGGAGTCGTCGTGATCCTGCTGATCCTCCTCGCAGTTCTGGCCAAGCCCATCCAATCGGTGTTCGGGCTGGACCCGAACGCCTTCCACCAGGATCTGATCGATCCCGCGCTGCTCGCGCCCAAGGGCGGCTGGGGCGGCATGAGTTGGGCCCATCCGCTGGGTGTCGACCCGCAGTACGGGCGCGACATCATGACCCGGATCATCGAGGGCTCCTGGGTCTCGCTCCTGGTGGCCGGCGGCGCGACGCTGCTCTCCGTCGTCATCGGCGTGGTCATGGGCGTCACGGCCGGCTTCTACGGGGGCTGGGCCGATTCCCTCATCAGCCGCACGATGGACGTCTTCCTGGCGTTCCCGCTGCTGCTCTTCGCCATCTCCATCTCGGCGTCCCTGCAGGACGGCGCGTTCGGCCTCTCCGGACTGCCGCTGCGCATCAGCGTGTTGATCTTCGTGATCGGCTTCTTCGGCTGGCCGTACATGGGCCGGATCGTCCGTGCGCAGACCCTGAGCCTGCGCGAGCGCGAGTTCGTGGAGGCGTCCCGGAGCCTGGGTGCGCGCGGCTGGTTCATCCTCTTCCGGGAGCTGCTGCCGAACCTGCTCGCGCCGATCCTGGTCTACTCGACCCTGCTGATCCCCACGAACATCCTCTTCGAGGCCGCGCTCAGCTTCCTCGGCGTCGGTATCGCCCCGCCGCAGGCCTCCTGGGGCGGAATGCTCTCCAGCGCGACGGATCTCTACCAGGCCGACCCCCAGTTCATGATCGTGCCGGGTCTCGCCATCTTCATCACGGTCCTGGCGTTCAACCTGCTCGGCGACGGGCTGCGTGATGCCTTCGACCCGCGCACCAAGTAAGCACGCGGCGCTCGCCACATCACCACCACCCGCCGCACCATCCACAGAGGGGCATTCTTCAGGTGAAGACAAGAAAAGCGACCCTAGTGATCGGGGCCACCGTTGCGCTGGCGCTCGGCGCGTCCGCTTGCGGTGGGGGCAAGAGCGACAGTGGCGGAAAGAGCAGCGCGGACGCCGCGCTCACCTCCGTCGTGAACACGTCGACCAAGAAGGGCGGCACGCTCTCGCTGTCCCTGTCGGACGCTCCTGACTCCCTGGACCCCGGCAACACGTACTACGGCTGGGTGCAGAACTTCTCGCGTCTGTACGCCCGTTCACTGACCACCTTCAAGCCGGCCGCCGGCAAGGCGGGCCTGGAGGTCGTCCCGGACCTCGCCGAGTCCCTGGGCACGCCCAGCGACGGTGCGAAGACCTGGACGTACCACCTGAAGAAGGGCCTCAAGTACGAGGACGGCACGCCGATCACCTCGAAGGACGTCAAGTACGCCGTCGAGCGCTCGAACTTCGCGCCGGAGGCCCTGTCCAACGGACCGACGTACTTCAAGGCCCACCTGATCGGCGGCGACAAGTACCAGGGCCCGTACAAGGACAAGAACCCGGACGGGATCTCCTCCATCGAGACCCCGGACGACACCACCATCATCTTCAAGCTGAAGGACGCCTTCGCGGACTTCGACTACCTGGCGCAGTTCACCCAGACCGCGCCGGTGCCGCAGTCGAAGGACAAGGGCGCGACGTACGTCCAGCACATCCTCTCGACCGGTCCGTACAAGTTCCAGTCGTACGAGGAGGGCAAGGGCGCGACCCTGGTCCGCAACGACCAGTGGGACCCGAAGACCGACGCGGTCCGCCCGGCCCTGCCGGACAAGGTCACCATCAAGTTCGGCGTCAACCAGGTCTCGGTCGACAACGACCTGCTCGGCGACAACCTGACGACCGATGCCGCGGGCACCGGTGTCGCCCCGCAGACCCAGCCGAAGGTCCTCACCGACTCCAAGCTGAAGAAGCAGACGGACGACTCCTACGCGGGCGCCACCTCGTACATCGGCCTCAACCTGAACGTGAAGCCGTTCGACAACATCCACTGCCGCAAGGCCGTTCAGTGGGGCATCGACAAGGCGTCCGTGCAGGCCGCCCAGGGTGGTTCGCCCAAGGGTGACGTCGCGACGACGCTGCTGCCGCCGACCGTCAACGGGTACAGCAAGTTCAATCTGTACGAGACCCCCGGTGACAAGGGCGACGAGGCCAAGGCCAAGGACGAGCTCAAGCAGTGCGGTCAGCCGAACGGCTTCTCGACCAACCTGACGGCCCGTTCGGACCGTCCGGCCGAGATGGCCATGGCCACCGCGGTGCAGGCCTCGCTGAAGAAGATCAATGTCAACGCCGACATCAAGAGCTTCCCGACCGGCAAGTACTTCCAGAACTTCGCGGGCAACCCGAGCTACGTGCACGAGCACAACCTCGGCATGATCATGACCGCGTGGGGCGCCGACTGGCCGACCGGCTTCGGCTTCCTGGACCAGATCGTCAACGGCTCGGCCATCAAGCCGTCCGGCGGCAACAACGTCCAGGAGCTGAACGACCCGGCGATCAACAACGCGCTGAACACGGCCATCGGCAACACGGACAAGAACGCCCGTGAGAAGGCCTGGGGCGACATCGACAAGATGGTCGCCGAGAACGCCTCGGCCGTGCCGCTGATCTACCGCAAGAACCTGCTGTTCCGTCCGGCCTCGGCGACGAACGTCACGGTCACGCAGGCCTACCTCGGCATGTACGACTACCTGCTGATGGGCTCCAACAAGTAGACGCGGACCCCGTCCACCAGAAACACGAAAGGCAGGTGAAGGCGCTGGTGCCCGCCGGGTCACGGGAGACCCCCGGCCGGGCGGGCACCGGCGCCGGACAGCTGTGGCTGCGTACCTCATTCGACGCGTTTTCGGCGCGGTGCTACTGCTGCTGATCGTCAGCGCAGTCACCTTCGCAATCTTCTTCCTGGTCCCCCGGCTCGCCGGCCAGACCATGGACTCGCTGGCCGCCCAGTACGTGGGCAAGGATGCCAACCCCTCGTCGATCGCCGCGGTCAAGCAGAACCTCGGCTTCAACGAGCCCCTGTACATGCAGTACTGGCACTTCATCAAGGCGATCGTCGTCGGTGCCGACTACAAGTTCGGCCCGGACGCCGCCCACTGCGGCGCTCCGTGCTTCGGCTACTCCTTCAAGAGCCACGTCGAGGTCTGGCCGCAGCTCACCTCGCGCATCCCGATCAGCTTCTCGCTGGCCATCGGTGCCGCCGTGATCTGGCTGATCACCGGCGTCACCACGGGCGTGATCTCGGCCCTCAAGCGCGGCTCGGTCCTGGACCGGCTGTCCATGACCATCGCGCTGGCCGGTGTCTCCCTCCCGATCTTCTTCACGGGCATGCTCGCCCAGGGCATCTTCACCGTGGACTGGCCCATCTGGGAGACCATCGACTACGTGCCGTTCACGGACAATCCGGCCCAGTGGGCATGGAACCTGCTGATCCCCTGGTGCACCCTGGCCTTCCTGTACTCCGCGCTCTACGCCCGGCTGACCCGGGCCGGAATGCTGGAGACGATGAGCGAGGACTACATCCGGACGGCCCGTGCCAAGGGCCTGAAGGAGAACAAGGTCATCGTCAGACACGGTCTGCGGGCCGCGCTCACCCCGATCGTCACCATCTTCGGCATGGACTTCGGTCTGCTAGTCGGCAGCGCGGTCATCACCGAGACGGTCTTCAACCTCCAGGGCATCGGGCGGTACGCGGTCCAGGGCATCAAGGACAACGACCTGCCGATCGTCATGGGCGTGACGCTGGTCGCCGCCTTCTTCATCGTTGTCTGCAATCTTCTGGTGGACCTCGTGTACGCCGTGATCGACCCCCGGGTGAGGCTCTCGTGAGCGAGGTATCCAAAGACGAGCTGGACGAGCAGACCGTGGGCTCGGCGGCCGTGAACGAGCCGGTGGCCCAGCCCCCGGCCGCACCCGAGGGCACCTTCCTGTCCGTACGGGACCTGCGCATCCACTTCGACACGATCGACGGGACGGTCAAGTCCGTCGACGGCGTCAGCTTCGACGTCAAGCCCGGTGAGACGCTCGGCATCGTGGGCGAGTCCGGCTCCGGCAAGTCCGTGACCTCGCTCGGGATCATGGGTCTGCACCGGACCGCCTCCAACGTCAAGATCTCCGGCGAGGTCTGGCTGGACGGCGAGGAGCTGATCGGCGCCGAGGACGACCACGTCCGCCGGCTGCGCGGCCGCAAGATGGCGATGATCTTCCAGGACCCGCTCTCCGCGATGCACCCGTACTACACGGTCGGCAAGCAGATCGTGGAGGCCCACCGGGTCCACAACGACGTCACCAAGAAGGCCGCCCGCACCCGGGCCATCGAGATGCTCGACCGGGTCGGCATCCCGGAGCCCGGCAAGCGGGTCGACGCCTACCCGCACGAGTTCTCCGGCGGTATGCGCCAGCGCGCGATGATCGCGATGGCCCTGGTCAACAACCCCGAGCTGCTCATCGCGGACGAGCCGACCACCGCCCTGGACGTCACCGTGCAGGCGCAGATCCTCGACCTGATCCGGGATCTGCAGAAGGAGTTCGGCTCTGCCGTCATCATGATCACCCACGACCTGGGCGTGGTGGCCGAGATGGCCGACAAGCTCCTGGTGATGTACGGCGGGCGCTGCATCGAGCGGGGCCCGGCGGACGAGGTCTTCTCCACTCCCCAACACCCCTACACCTGGGGCCTGTTGGGCTCGATGCCGCGCATCGACCGGGAGGAGACGGAGCGCCTGATCCCGGTCAAGGGTTCGCCGCCGTCCCTCATCAACATCCCGTCCGGCTGCGCCTTCAACCCGCGCTGCCCGTACGCGGACATCCCGAAGGACAACCTCACCCGCACCGTGCGCCCCGAACTCGCGGAGTGGGAGGGCGACGCCGGTCACTTCTCGGCCTGTCACATGTCGCAGGACGAGCGGACCCGTATCTGGACCGAAGAGATTGCGCCGAAGCTGTGAGCGAGAAGAAGACCACCGCTGAGAAAGCGATCCCGAAGCAGCCGGCGGCCTCGCCCGAGCCGCTCCTCAAGGTCGACGGCCTGGTCAAGCACTTCCCGATCAGGAAGGGGCTGTTCGGCCGGCAGACCAGCGCGGTCAAGGCGGTCGACGGCATCAGCTTCGACGTGCTCCCGGGCGAGACCCTCGGTGTCGTGGGCGAGTCGGGCTGTGGCAAGTCGACCATGGGCCGGCTGATCACGCGGCTGCTCGAACCGACCGGCGGCAAGGTCGAGTTCGAGGGGAACGACATCACGCACATGTCGGCCGGGCAGATGCGCCCGCTGCGCCGCGACGTGCAGATGATCTTCCAGGACCCGTACGGCTCGCTGAACCCGCGCCACACCATCGGCGGGATCGTCTCCACCCCCTTCCGGCTCCAGGGCGTCACGCCCGAGGGCGGGGTGAAGAAGGAGGTCCAGCGGCTGATGGAGCTGGTGGGCCTCAACCCCGAGCACTACAACCGCTATCCGCACGAGTTCTCCGGCGGCCAGCGCCAGCGCATCGGCATCGCCCGCGCGCTCGCGCTCAACCCGAAGCTGGTCGTCGCGGACGAGCCGGTCTCGGCGCTCGACGTGTCGATCCAGGCGCAGGTGGTCAACCTTCTGGACGACCTCCAGCAGGAGCTCGGCCTGACGTACGTGATCATCGCGCACGACCTGTCGGTCATCCGGCACGTCTCGGACCGGATCGCGGTGATGTACCTCGGCAAGATCGTGGAGCTGGCCGACCGCAAGTCGCTGTACGCGGCGCCGATGCACCCGTACACCAAGGCGCTGATGTCCGCGGTGCCGGTGCCGGACCCCAAGCGGCGCGGCATGAAGAGCGACCGCATCCTGCTCAAGGGCGATGTCCCCTCGCCGATCTCGCCGCCGAGCGGCTGCCGGTTCCACACCCGGTGCTGGAAGGCGACGGAGATCTGCAAGACGCAGGAGCCGCTGCTCGTGGAGCTGAAGCCCGGCCAGAAGGTGGCCTGCCACCACCCGGAGAACGCTGCGGACCAGGCACCGGGCGAGGAGGTCCTGCCGGAGGCCAGGGAGTCGATCGAGATCGTGACGGTCGGCGAGCCGGAGCCCGCGGAGGAGACGGATGCGGCGGAGGCCGCAGAGGTCACGGAGGCCGGAGAAGCCGAGGCGGCGACGGACGCGACGGATGTGGCAGAGGCCGATGGGGCCGCCGAGCCCGAGCCGTCTGAGTCCTCCGAGCCGTCCGAGGCTGCCGGAGACGGCGGGGACACCGGGCAGGGCGGCACCGCTCAGGAGTCAACCGGCAAGTAAGGCATGACAGTTCGGCAAAGTCATGTCCATGTCGAAACGGGGGAGTGCAGAGTCTGCGTGTCCGTACAACGGCACACGTTCGAAGGGCAGACTCATGGCACTCTCCCGTTCGGCACGTCGTAGCTCCCGGCTGCTCGCCCTCGCCACCGCGGTGGCCGCCGGGTTCACCATCGCCGCCGCGCCCGCCGCCACGCCGGGCGCCCCCGGCATCGGCGACCCGTACTTCCCCGATCTGGGCAACGGCGGCTTCCACGCCCTCCATTACGACCTCGGGGTCAGCTACCACCCCGATTCCGGGCGCCTGGACGGGCGCACCACCCTCACCGCCCGCGCCACCCAGAACCTCTCCAGCTTCGACCTCGACCTCCAGAAGCTCACCGTCGACTCGATCCGGGTGAACGACCGCCCCGCCGACTTCACCAGAACCGGCGACGAGATCGTCATCACCCCGCGCCACTGGCTGCGCAAGGGCGAGCGGTTCGAGGTCACCGTCGTCTACGGCGGAGTGCCCAAGCCGCTGAACGGCCCCATCGTCTTCGGTTCCGACTACGGCTGGATGAAGACCAAGGACGGCGTCTTCGTGGCCTGCGAGCCCAATGCCGCCTCCACCTGGTTCCCGTCCAGCGACCACCCCTCCGACAAGGCGACGTACGACATCCGCATCGACGCGCCCAAGGGCCTGACCGGCGTCTCCAACGGCCTCCTCGTGAACTCCTATGACAGCGGCGGCCGTTCGTACTTCCACTGGCGCGAGACCAAGCCGATGGCGACCTATCTGGCGACCGCGACCATAGGCAAGTTCGATGTGAAGACGGGCCGGACGCCCGGGGGCACCCCGATCTACGTCGCCATCGACCCGGTCCTCGCCCACCAGAACACGGTCGACGTGTACGCGGTGACCGCCGAGGCCACCGACTACTGGTCCAAGCTCTTCGGCCCGTACCCCTTCGAGGAGACCGGCGCGGTCGTCGACGACATGCCGGAGGCCGGATTCTCCCTGGAGACCCAGACCAAGCCGAGCTATTCGGCGGTGCGGTCCGAGTCGACCATCGTCCACGAGCTCGCCCACCAGTGGTTCGGCGACTCCGTCTCGGTCCGCCAGTGGAAGGACATCTGGCTCAACGAGGGCTTCGCCACCTACGCCCAGTGGCTGTGGGCGGAGCACCGCGGAACCGAGACGGCCCACGACTCCTTCCGCGCCGCCTACAACGCGCGCCCGGCCGCCTCCGACTTCTGGAAGATCGAGGTGGCCGACCCGCAGCGCGACACCATGTTCTCCTCCGCGGTCTACCAGCGCGGCGCGATGATGCTCCAGGCGCTCCGCGAACGCATCGGCGACCAGGCCTTCTTCAAGCTGCTCCCGGCCTGGACGAAGCTGCACCGGTACGGCAACGCCGACACCGCGGACTTCGTCAAGCTGGCCGAGCACGTCTCGGGCCGGCCGCTCGGCGATCTGTTCCAGAAGTGGATCTACAACACGGGCAAGCCCGCGCTGTAAGCGAGGCCTGTGCGTGCTGGGGCCCTGGCATGCGTAAAAATGGCGGGTGCTCCACGAACTGTTCAGTCCCTCCGTCCAGCATTCGCTCGACCTCGTCGGAATCTTCGTCTTCGCCATTTCGGGCGCCCTGCTCGCCGTGCGCAAGAACTTCGACGTGTTCGGCATCGCGGTGCTCGCCGAAGTCACCGCGCTGGGCGGAGGGCTGTTCCGCGACCTCATCATCGGAGCGGTCCCGCCGGCCGCCTTCTCCGACCTCGGGTACTTCGTCTGCCCGCTGCTCGCCACCGTGCTCGTCTTCTTCCTGCACCCGGAGGTCGAACGCACCCAGACCGCGGTCAACGTCTTCGACGCGGCGGGCCTCGGCCTGTTCTGCGTGACGGGCACGACCAAGGCGTACGACTACGGCCTCGGGCTGACCTCCTCGGCGGTCCTGGGTCTGGCGACGGCGGTGGGCGGCGGCGTGCTGCGCGACGTGCTCGCCAACGAGGTGCCCTCGCTGCTGCGCTGGGACCGCGACCTGTACGCGGTGCCCGCGATCGTCGGCGCCACGATGGTGGTCCTCTTCATCCGCTTCGACGTGCTGAACGCCGGGACCAGCGGGCTGGCGGTGGTCACGGCGTTCCTGCTGCGCATCGCCGCGCTCAAGTACCACTGGCGGGCGCCGCGGGCCTGGCACCGGCGGAGCTCGACACTGGAGGAGGCGTAGCGGCCCGGGATCAGAGGGCTCTTGGCGGTGGACAGAAAAAGCTACCGCTCAGTAATTTATCGGTGTACGGTGCTGCGCATGGCACAGGCATCGTCACCAGTACTCCCCGCCGCGATCGGGGACAGCGAGTTCGACCGCGACACCGCCGTCACCCTGCGCGAAGCGGGGGTCTATGACGCGGAACTCTCGGCGGGCTGGACCATCATCCACGCCGTCAACGGCGGCTATCTGCTCGCCCTGCTCGGCCGCGCCCTCGGCGACGCCCTGCCGCACCCGGACCCGTTCACGGTCTCCGCGCACTACCTCACGCCGTCCGTGCCGGGCCCCGCCGTCATCCGCACTCAGGTGGTGCGCACCGGCCGCACTCTCTCCACCGGCCAGGCCTCGCTCTTCCAGTACGGCGAGGACGGCACAGAGGTCGAACGCATCCGGGTGCTCGCCTCGTACGGCGACCTGGACGCACTCTCCGACGACGTGCGCACCACGGCCAAGCCGCCCGCGATGCCGCCGCTCTCGCACTGCATCGGCGCGACGGACGCCCCCGACGGCAGTCGGCCGCCGATCCCCGGCAGTTCGGCGATCACCGACCGCCTGATGCTCAAGCTCGACCCGACGACGCTCGGCTGGGCGGTGGGCGCGCCGTCCGGGAAGGGCGAGATGCGGGGGTGGTTCGGGCTCGCGGACGGGCGTGACGCCGACCCGCTCTCGCTGCTGCTCACCGTCGACGCCCTGCCGCCGACCTCCTTCGAGCTGGGCCTGCAGGGCTGGACCCCCACGGTCGAACTGACCACCCACATCCGCTGCCGCCCGGCGCCGGGTCCGCTGCGGGTGTCCATCACGACCCGCAACCTGGCGGGCGGCTTCCTGGAGGAGGACGCGGAAGTCTGGGACGCGGCAGACCGCCTGGTAGCCCAGTCCCGCCAACTGGCCCGCGCGCCTCGGGGTTGAGCCGGAGGCTTCGCCCCTCGACCCTGGGCGAGGCAGACTCCAGCCCCTCATGGGGGTCCCCCTGGCCCTTTGGGCCTCGGGGGAGATTGAGGGGCGGGGTCCGGGGCGGGGCCCCAGGGGTTGGCCAGGCATCCTGGGCCCGTGAAATCCGACCGGCTGCTCTCGATCCTCCTCCTGCTCCAGACCCGCGGCCGCGCAACCGCCACCGAACTCGCCGACCGCCTGGAAGTCTCCGTACGGACCGTCTACCGCGACGTCGAGGCGCTCTCGGCGTCCGGCGTCCCGGTGTACACCGAGCGCGGCCGGCACGGCGGTATCGCGCTGCTCCCCGGATACCGCACCGACGTCACCGGGCTCACCGCCGACGAGTCCCGCGCCCTGTTCGTCCTCGCCGCGCAGGGCGCGCACACCGCCCTCGGGCTCGACGCGGCGCTCGGCTCGGCCCTGCGCAAGGTCATGGCGGCGCTGCCCGAACCGCACCGCCCCGCCGCCGAGTTGACCAGCCGGCGCATCCTGGTCGACCCGGAGCGGTGGATGCGTACCGCCGCCCCCGCCGTCGACCTCGACGTACTCAACACCGCCGTCTTTGCCGACCGCCGCCTGCGGCTGCGCTACCGGCACAGCGGGGCCGACGCGCCGAGCACGTACACCGTCGACCCGTACGGGCTCGTCGTGAAGGCCGGTGTCTGGTACCTCGTCGCCGACCACCGCGGCGCGCCCCGGCTGTACCGCGCCGAGCGGGTCAGGTCCGCCACCGTGACCGACGAGCCGGTGCGGCGCAGGCGCGGCGTCGAACTCGCCGAGGTCTGGGAGCAGTTGCGCCGCCAGGTCGAGCGGCGCCCCGCGGAGGTCCTGGTGCGGGCCCGGGTGCGGGCCGGCCGGCTCGACCAGTTCGTACGCCTCCACGGTGCGCAGCTGACCGCCGCACCCGAGCCGGACCCGGCGGGGGAGTGGGCCACCGTGGAGCTCGCGGTGAGTGAACTGCGCGCGGTCCGCCAGCTGTTGAGCTTCGGCGCCGGTGTGGAGGTCCTCGAACCCCCGGCCGCCCGGGAAGTCCTCGCCGAGGCGGCCGCCGAGCTGCTCCGGCTGTACGCCGGGAAGCCGGGGTCGCCCGGCGCCCTTTAGCCCCAATACCAGTGACCCTGCGGCTGCCAAGCCCGCCGGAGCGCAAAGTCTCCGCAGGTCAGACGGCTGAACTTGCCCCTATGGCGCTGGTATTGCCTTTAGTCCAGCCAGTGGCGGCGGCCCAGGGCCACCAGGCGGAGCTGGGCGCGGGCGGTGGTCAGGACGGCCTCCTCGCCGCCCTCCAGCAGGGCCGACGCCGTCATCACCATGTGGTCGACGTAGACCCCGGCCAGCATGCGCAGGTCCGCCCGCGTCCAGCCCGCCGACTCCGGGTCGGCGCCGAGCGCCTCGGCCACCTCGTCGGCGAAGCGCCGCAGCTGTACGCCGATGGCCTCGCGGACCGGGGCCACCCCGCCGTGCCGTTCGCGGGCGATGAAGCGGACGTGCGCCGGGTGCGTGCGGACATGGGCGGCGATCAACTCGACCGCCCGGTCGATGCGTTCCTCGCCCGAACCGGTCGTGACGATCACCGCGCGGATCGTGTCGTGCAGACTGCCGAGCGCCTGCTCGACCAGCGCGACCCCGAGGTCGGCGGTGTCCTTGAAATGCCGGTAGAACGCGGCCGGCGCCACCCCCACGGCCCGGGTGACCTCGCGCAGCCCGAGGCTGCTCAGGCTCTGGTGCTCCAGGAGCTGGAGCGCCGAGTCCATGAGGGCCTGCCGGGTCTTCTGCTTCTGGGCCTGCCGGATTCCGAGAGTGTGGCTCATGCCACTCAGTAAACATCTGTTCGCTGAAGTTGGGAAGACTAGACTACGTAGTCAGTGAACAGTCGTACTCCGAAAGCCGGTTGACCCCGGCGATCGGTCCGCCCGGAAAGGAACGTCATGCTTTTCATCGTCGCAGCCCTCCTCCTGCTGGGGGTCGTGCTGGGCTCAGCGGCGCACCTCCCGCTCCCGGTCACCCTGGCCGCAGGCGGCGCCATCGCCCTCTGGCTCCTGATCTTCGTCGCCCGCGAACGCCTCTCGAACCGGAAGGCCTGACCATGGCACTCGCAGCGATCCGCCGCCGCAAGCGGGACCGTGACGCCGACGGGATGGCCGTCGCGGCCTTCGTCCTCGGCCTGCTCGGGCTGCTCGTGATGAACGTCGTCCTCGGCCCCGTCGCCATCGTCCTCTCCTCCCTCTCCCTCCTGTACGGGACCAAGCGCCGCGGGCGCGCCCTGCTCGGGCTCGCGCTCGGCGTGGCCGATCTCGCGCTGCTCGCCGGGCTGGTCATGGCCGACCACACCGTCTCCTGGGGCATCGGCGGCTGAACGGCCCGCAGGCCGCCCGGCTCACCGGCCGCTGGCCGGAACCGCCGCACGGCCCGACCGCCGCGGCTCGTAGAATCGGGCCCACCATGGCTTACCTCGACCACGCCGCGACCACCCCGATGCTCCCGGAGGCGGTCCAGGCGATGACCGCCCAGCTGACCGTCACCGGCAACGCGTCCTCGCTGCACGCCGCCGGACGGCGAGCCCGCCGCACCACCGAAGAGGCCCGCGAGGAACTCGCCGAGTCGCTCGGCGCCCGCCCCAGCGAGGTCGTCTTCACGGCCGGCGGCACCGAGGCCGACAACCTCGCCGTCAAGGGCCTTTTCTGGGCCCGCCGCGACGCCGACCCGCGCCGGGTCCGCGTCCTCGCCAGCCCCGTCGAGCACCACGCCGTGCTTGACGCGGTGCACTGGCTCGGCGAACACGAGGGCGCGACCGTCGAGTACCTGCCCGTCGACCCGCAGGGCAGGGTGCACCCCGAGGCCCTGCGCGAAGCCATCGAGCGGGACCCCGATGATGTCGCGCTTGCCACCGTCATGTGGGCCAACAACGAGATCGGCACCATCATGCCGATCGCCGAACTGGCCGCGGTGGCGCGGGAGTTCGACGTCCCGCTGCACGCCGACGCCGTGCAGGCCTTCGGTCAGCTCGACGTGAACTTCGCCGCGTCGGGCCTCGCCGCGATGACCGTCTCCGGCCACAAGATCGGCGGCCCGTACGGGATCGGCGCGCTGCTCCTGGGCCGTGAGTACACCCCGGTGCCCGTGCTGCACGGCGGTGGTCAGGAGCGGCACGTGCGCTCCGGCACCCTCGACGTGCCCGCCATCGCCGCGTTCGCGGTCGCCGGCCGGCTCGCCGCCGAACGGCGCGGCACGTTCGCCCGGGACATCGGCGCGCTGCGCGACCGGCTGGTGACGGCCGTGCACAAAGCCGTGCCCGACGCGATCCTCGGCGGCGACCCGGACCCGGCGGGGCGGCTCCCCGCCAATGCCCACTTCACCTTCCCCGGCTGCGAAGGCGACTCCCTCCTCCTGCTGCTCGACGCGCAGGGCATCGAATGCTCCACCGGCTCCGCCTGCACTGCGGGCGTCGCCCAGCCCAGCCACGTCCTGCTCGCCACCGGCACCGACCCCGACCTGGCCCGCGGCACCCTGCGCTTCTCGCTGGGCCACACCTCCACCGAGGCCGACATCGAAGCGGTCGCCGCCGCCATCGGCCCCGCGGTCGAACGGGCCCGCACGGCAGGACTGGTCTGAGCCGTCCGTAGTCGGCCCCCGTCGGCGGGTCAGGCCGGGCGGGCCGACGCGACCAGCCGGAGGTAGCGCTCCCAGTCCCAGTGCGGACCCGGGTCGGTGTGATCGGTGCCGGGCACCTCGGCGTGCCCGATGACGTGGGTCCGGTCCACGGCCATGCGGTAGCGGGCGCATATCGCGGCCGTGAGCCGCGCCGAGGACGCGTACATGGCGTCGGTGAAGGACGAGGCCTCGTCCACGAACCCCTCGTGCTCTATGCCGACACTGCGCTCGTTGTACTTCCGGTTGCCCGCGTGGAAGGCCACGTCCAGCTCGCGGACGGTCTGGGCCATCCGCCCGTCCTTGCGCACCACGTAGTGCGCGGCCGCGCCGTGGCCCGGGTCCTGGAAGGCCTCCAGGGCGGTCGCGTAGCTGCCCTGCACGACGTGGATCACCACCCGGTCGACGGCGAAGTCCTCCGGGCGGTCGGCCCGGCGCCAGTTCGCCGACGAGGCCGGCACCCACTCGGCGCCCGCATAGTCCACTTCCCCGGCCTTTCGGGGCTTGTGCGGGCGCGCCTGTGGCGCGTTCAGGTATCCGATCGTCCCGAGCGCCACCACCCCGCCCCCGATCAGCAGCCCTCTGCGGCTCACCGCCATGCGCCCCGCCCCCGCCCGTCCCGTACCGCTCCCCTTGAACCCCTTGAGGTCCACAACGGAACCCCTTGAGATCTACAACGGATACGCGCGCGCCAGTGGTTCCCGATCCCACGTACCCTGGTGAGGCTATGACTGAGACCTCGCCTTCCCCGATGACGCAGCCGACGACCCCGCCGCGCCCGCTCAAGGTGCTCGCCGCCATGTCCGGCGGTGTGGACTCCGCCGTCGCCGCCGCCCGGGCCGCCGAAGCGGGGCACGACGTCACCGGTGTGCACCTCGCGCTCTCCGCGAACCCGCAGTCCTTCCGCACCGGGGCCCGCGGCTGCTGCACCATCGAGGACTCCCGTGACGCCCGCCGCGCCGCGGACGTCATCGGCATCCCCTTCTACGTCTGGGACCTGGCGGAACGCTTCCGCGAGGACGTCGTGGAGGACTTCATCGCCGAGTACGAGGCCGGCCGCACGCCGAACCCGTGCCTGCGCTGCAACGAGAAGATCAAGTTCGCGGCGCTGCTCGACAAGGCCCTCGCGCTCGGCTTCGACGCCGTGTGCACCGGCCACTACGCCACCGTCGTCCGGAACGAGGACGGCAGCCGCGAGCTGCACCGCGCCTCCGACATGGCCAAGGACCAGTCGTACGTACTCGGCGTGCTCGACGAGCGCCAGCTCGCCCACGCGATGTTCCCGCTCGGTGACACCCTCACCACCAAGGACGAGATCCGCGCCGAGGCCGAGCGCCGGGGCCTGGCCGTCGCCAAGAAGCCCGACAGCCACGACATCTGCTTCATCGCCGACGGCGACACCCAGGGCTTCCTCGCCGACCGCCTGGGCAGGGCGGAGGGCGACATCGTCGACGAGTCCGGTGCGAGGATCGGCAGCCACGAGGGCGCCTTCGGCTTCACCATCGGTCAGCGCAAGGGCCTGCGCATCGGCCACCCGGCGCCCGACGGCAAGCCCCGCTACGTCCTCGACATCTCGCCCGTGAACAACACGGTGACGGTCGGCCCCGTCGAGGCCCTGGACGTCACCGCGCTGAGCGCGATCAAGCCCCGCTGGTGCGGGAACGCCCCGGCCGGACCGGGCACGTACACCGCGCAGCTGCGCGCCCACGGCGGCGAGACCGAGGTGTCGGCCGAGCTGATCGACGACGAGCTCCAGGTGCGCTTCACCGAGCCGGTCCGCGGCGTCGCCCCCGGCCAGGCGATCGTGCTGTACGACGGCACGCGCGTGGTGGGCTCCGCGACGATCGCGACGACGCGGCGGGCCGCCGCGACCGTCTAGAGCCGCCCGGCGGGCGGCTCCTGGGCGACCCTCAGGACGATCTTGCCCTGGGTGTGGCCCCGCTCGCCGTACTCGTGCGCCTTTGCCGCGTCCACGAGTTCAAACACCGTGTCGATCTCGGCGCGCAGCCTGCCCTCCTCGACCAGTGCGGCGATCGCCTTCAGGCCCGCGTAGTCCGGTTCAACGAGAGTGAAGCCCGCCGTGATGCCGAGGGCGGCCGCCTCCGCGAGCAGCGTGGGCTCGTCCGGGGAGGCCAGCGAGACCAGGGTGCCGCCGTGGCGCAGCACCTTCAGGGAACGCGCGCTGTAGTCGCCGCCGACGGCGTCCAGGACGACGTCCACGTCCCGCACCGCCTCGGTGAAGTCGACGGCGGTGTAGTCGATCACCTCGTCGGCGCCGAGCCCGCGCACGAAGTCGTGCTTGGCGGCGCGGGCCGTCCCGATCACGTACGCGCCCCGCGCCTTGGCGATCTGCACGGCGAGGTGGCCGACGCCGCCCGCCGCCGCATGGATCAACACCCTTTGTCCCGCGGCCAGTCGGGCCGTGTCGACGAGCGACTGCCAGGCGGTCAGGGAGGCCAGCGGCAGCGCCGCCCCCTGGACGTGGTCGATCCCGGCGGGCTTGCGCACGAAGTGCCGGGCGGGCGCCGTGACGTACTCGGCGTACGCACCCGCCTGGTGCGGGAAGCGCGGCATGCCGAAGACCTCGTCCCCGGGCCGGTACAGGGTGACGCCGCGCCCGACCGCCTCGACCGTGCCGGACACGTCGAAGCCGAGGATCGGCGGCGTGCCCATCGGCCCGAACGCGCCGTTCGTGCGGATCTTCCAGTCGGCCGGGTTGACCCCGGCCGCGTGCACCCGGACCAGGATCTCGGTGGGGCCGGGCTCCGGGCGCTCGGTCTCGATCTCGGCGAGCACCTCGGGGCCGCCCCACTCAAGGGGGCTGATGGCGCGCATGGTCTGGGGCATGTCTGGTCCTTTTCCGGGAGTTTCCGCTGGTCGGAGTACCAGCCTGAGCCCCGGGAGCCGCTTGTGGTGCTGGCCGTTTGGCCATGATGTGACAGGATCTGGCCATGAGCGAACGACGGACAGCGCATCGCGTGGCGGTGCTCGCCCTCCACGGAGTGGTCTCCTTCGAGCTCGGCATCCCCTCCCGGATCTTCGACATCGCCCGGGGGCCGGACGGCGAGCGCCTCTACGAGGTGGCCGTCTGCACCGTCGACGGCCGGCCGGTGCGGACCGAGGCCGGGTTCTCGGTCGCCGTCGAGCACGGCCCCGAGGCGCTCGCGGCGGCCGACACCGTGGTGATCCCGCCCACCCACGAACTGGGGCCGCTCGCCGACGGCGGCCCGCTGCCCGCGCCGCTGGCCCGCGCCTTCGACCGGATCCGGCCCGGCACCCGGATGGTCTCCATCTGCACCGCGTCCTACGTCCTGGCCGCGGCCGGGCTGCTCGACGGGCGGCCCGCCACCACGCACTGGCACGACGCCGCCGCCTTCCAGCGCACCTTCCCGCACGTCAAGGTCGACCCGGGCGTCCTCTTCGTCGACGACGGCGACGTGCTGACCTCGGCGGGCGCCGCCGCCGGCATCGACCTGTGCCTGCACCTGGTACGCCGCGACCACGGCAGCGAGGTCGCCAACCGGGTCGCCCGCTACTGCGTCGTCCCGCCGTGGCGCGACGGTGGCCAGGCCCAGTACATCGAACGCCCGGTCCCCGAGCCGACGGTGGCCGGCACCGCCGCCACCCGGGCATGGGCCCTGGAGCGCCTCCAGGAGCCGCTCTCGCTGGGCGAGATGGCCGCCCACGCTCAGATGAGCCTGCGCACTTTCACGCGCCGCTTCCGGGAGGAGGCGGGCATGACGCCCGGAACCTGGCTCACCGCCCAGCGCCTGGAACTGGCCCGCCAGCTCCTGGAGTCCAGCGATCTGCCGGTGGACCTGGTCGCCCACCGGGCGGGCTTCGGCACGGCCAACTCGCTGCGCCAGCACATGCGTTCCGTCCTGGGCGTCTCGCCGGTGGCGTACCGGCGCACCTTCCAGGTCGGCGCGCGGGTCTGAACTAGTCAGCGACGGTTTCTACTTCGTAGAAACAGAGGTGGTCCTTGATCTCGGCCACGTCGGGCTTCGGGTCGGGGTAGTACCAGACGAGGTCGGGCGCGTCCGGCAGCGACCAATAGGAGGCCGTGCCCTTGAACGGGCAGTACGTGTGGGTGTCCGACGGGGTCAGCAGGTCGGTGCGTACGTCCTCGGGCGGAAGGTAGTAGCGGACCGGGAGGCCGGTCTCGCGCAGCAGCAGCGGACGCCGGCTCTCGGCGAGCACCTGCCCGTCGCGTACGACCCGCACATGATCGGTGCCCTGCTCCACGGTGATGCGATGTCCTGTCGTCATAAGAGGTGCAGCGTCCGCCGGGCCGTGCTTCTTCCCTCGTTACTGTTGACGCATGAACATTTGCGTCTTCCTGTCCGCGGCCGATCTGGACGAGCGCTACACCCGCCCCGCCCGCGAGTTCGCCGAACTCCTCGGCAAGGGCCAGCACACCCTGGTGTGGGGCGGCTCCGAGAGCGGCCTCATGAAGGTCGTCGCCGACGGGGTGCAGCAGGCGGGCGGCCGCCTCGTCGGCGTCTCCGTCGACTTCCTCGCGGCCAAGGCCCGCAAGAACGCCGACGAGATGGTCATCGCCACCGACCTGGCCGAGCGCAAAGCGCTCCTGCTCGCCAAGTCGGACGCCGTCGTGATCATGGTGGGCGGGACCGGCACCCTCGACGAGGCCACCGAGATCCTGGAACTGAAGAAGCACGGCCAGACCACCAAGCCGGTCGTCCTGCTGAACACCGCGGGCTTCTACGACGGCCTCAAGCAGCAGTTCCGTCGCATGGAGGACGAGGGCTTCCTCCCCGTCCCCCTCGCCGACCTGGTGTTCTTCGCCGAGGACGGCGTAGCGGCGCTGGCCTACCTCGAAGAGTCCATCGGTATCCAGTAGTGCGTGCGAGCATGGCGGGCATGGCAACTCATCTGATCACCGGAGCCGGTTCCGGCATCGGCGCGGCCGTCGCGCGCCGGCTGCACGAGCGCGGCGACGAGCTCATCCTGCTCGCCCGCGACGCCGGCCGCGCCAAGGAGCTCGCCGCCCGCCACCCGGGCGCCCGCACCCTCGTCGGCGACCTCGCCGACCCCGACCGGCTCTCCTGGGCCTTCGACAAGCAGCCGATGCCGGGCCACCTTGACTCGCTGCTGCACATCGCTGGCATCGTCGATCTCGGCCCCATCGGCGAGCTGCGCCCCAAGACCTGGCACCAGCAGCTCAACGTCAACCTGATCGCGCCCGCCGAGATCACCCGCCATCTGCTGCCCCAACTGCGGGCCTCGCGCGGCCACGTGGTCTTCGTGAACTCCGGTGCCGGTCTCAACGCCCACGCCGAATGGGGCGCGTACGCCGCCTCCAAGCACGGCCTCAAGGCGCTCGCCGACTCCCTGCGGCACGAGGAGCACGCGGGCGGCGTCCGCGTGACCTCGGTCTACCCGGGCCGCACCGCGACCCCGATGCAGGCCAAGGTGCACTCGCAGGAGGGCAAGGAGTACGACCCGGCGAAGTTCATCGACCCCGAGTCGGTGGCCACGACCATCGTCATGGCGATCGACCTGCCGGCCGACGCCGAGGTCAACGACCTCACCGTGCGCCCGGGCAAGTAGCCCCGGCCGGGCACCGTGCCCGGTTGCGTACGCTTCCGGGGTGAGCGAACAGAGTAATTTCCCCTGGGGGCCCGCCACCGGGGTCGGTTCCATGCCGGGCGGCGACGCGCGGGAGACCGCCAAGACCGTCACCGGCTCGCTGATCGGGGCCGACGGGGCGGCCGGCGACTTTCCCCATCTCGCCGAGCTGCCCGCGCGCGGGCCGGGCGCCGACATGATCGGCCGCACCATCGGCCTCCTGGTCGAGATGTACGGGCATGTGGAGCCCAGCGGCTGGCGGATCAGCGACCGGCCGGGCCGCGACACCCGCCGGGCCCGGTCCTGGCTCGGCGAGGACCTCGACGCCCTGGAGGAGTTCACCCAGGGCTACACCGGGCCGCTGAAGGTGCAGGCCGTCGGGCCGTGGACGCTGGCCGCCGCCCTGGAACTCAGGACCGGCGAGCTCTCGCTCGGCGACCCCGGAGCCCGCCGCGACCTCGCCGGATCGCTCGCCGAGGGCCTGCGCGAGCACCTCGCCGACGTGCGCCGCCGGGTGCCCGGAGCCCGCATCGTGCTCCAGCTGGACGAGCCCTCGCTCACCTCGGTGCTGCGCGGGCAGATCCGTACCGCCAGCGGGTACCGCACGCACCGGGCCGTCGACCGGCAGGTCGTGGAGGCCGCCCTGCGGGACGTCGTCGCCGTGCACGACGGGCCGGTCGTCGTCCACTCCTGCGCGCCCGACGTCCCGTTCGCGCTGCTGCGGAGGGCCGGGGCAGCCGGGGTGTCGTTCGATTTCTCACTGCTCACCGAGCGTGATGACGAGCAGATCGGCGAGGCCGCCGAGAGCGGCATCAAGCTCTTCGCCGGAGTGGTGCCCACCGCCGACGGCCCATTGTCAGACCCTGCCGGTAGCGTCATGGGAGTCAGGACGCTGTGGCGCAGGCTGGGGCTGAATCCGGGGACTCTGGGCGAGTCCGTGGTGATCACCCCGTCCTGCGGTCTCGCGGGTGCTTCACCGGCCTATGCCCGGGCGGCGCTCGCCCACTGCGTCCGGGCGGCGAGATCGCTCGCGGACAACCCTGAGTGACGGGGAAGACGGGAAACGGGAGGACATGACGGTGGCTGCCGAACAGAACGCAGCGGTGCCCACGGAGGCACGGGAGAAGCACGCGCTCCTCGCCGAACAGGTCGAGGAGCACCGCTTCCGGTACTACGTGAAGGACCAACCGGTCATCAGTGACGGCGACTTCGACAAGCTGCTCCGCTCGCTGGAGGCCCTGGAGGACGAGCACCCCGAGCTGCGCACGCCCGACTCGCCGACCCAGAAGGTCGCCGGCGCCTACGAGACCGACTTCGCCTCGGTTCAGCACCGCGAGCGGATGCTGTCCCTGGACAACGCCTTCGACGACGAGGAACTGGCGGCCTGGGCCGAGCGCATCGCCAAGGACGTCGGCACCGCCGACTACCACTACCTCTGCGAGCTGAAGGTCGACGGCCTCGCCGTGAACCTGACGTACGAGCATGGCAGGCTGACCCGCGCCGCCACCCGCGGCGACGGTCGCACCGGCGAGGACATCACGCCCAACGTGCGCACCATCGCCGACATCCCGCCCCGCCTCAAGGGCGACCGCATCCCCGCCCTCGTGGAGATCCGCGGCGAGGTCTACTTCCCGATGGAGGCCTTCGAGGGCCTCAACGCGCGGCTGGTCGAAGCGGGCGACAAGCCGTTCGCCAACCCGCGCAACGCGGCGGCCGGTTCACTGCGCCAGAAGGACCCCAAGGTCACCGCCACCCGCCCGCTGCACATGGTGGTGCACGGCATCGGCGCTCGCGAGGGGTTCGACATCGACCGCCTCTCGCAGGCGTACGGGCTGCTGCGCGAATGGGGCCTGCCGACCGCCGAGCGCAACAAGGTGGTCAACTCCCTCGAAGAGGTACGGGAGTTCATCAGGTACATGGGCGAGAACCGGCACTCCGTGGTGGAGCACGAGATCGACGGCGTCGTCGTCAAGCTGGACGAGATCCCCCTCCAGGGCCGCCTCGGCTCCACCGCGCGCGCCCCGCGCTGGGCGATCGCCTGGAAGTACGCGCCCGAAGAGGTCAACACCAAACTCGTCAACATCCGCGTGGGCGTGGGCCGCACGGGCCGCGTCACCCCCTACGCACAGGTCGAGCCGGTCACCGTGGCCGGCTCCGAGGTCGAGTTCGCCACCCTCCACAACCAGGACGTCGTCAAGGCCAAGGGCGTCCTCATCGGCGACACCGTGGTGCTGAGGAAGGCCGGGGACGTCATCCCGGAGATCCTCGGCCCCGTCGCCGACCTGCGCGACGGCAGCGAGTACCCCTTCGAGATGCCCTCCGAGTGCCCGGAGTGCGGGACCGCGCTGCGCCCGATGAAGGAGGGCGACATCGACCTCCGCTGCCCCAACGCCCAGTCCTGCCCCGCCCAGTTGCGGGAGCGGCTGTTCTACCTGGCGGGACGCAAGAGCCTCGACATCGAGAACTTCGGATACGTCGCTGCGGCCGCGCTCACCAAGCCGCTGGAGCCCGCCGCCCCGCCACTGCGCGACGAGGGCGACCTCTTCGACCTCACCATGGAGCAGCTCCTGCCCATCCGGGCGTACGTGCTCGATCAGGACAGCGGGCTGCCCAAACGCGACCCCAAGACCGGCGAGGAGAAGACCGCCCTGGTCTTCGCCAACATGAACGGGGAGCCGCGCAAGAACGCCGTCTCCATGCTGGAGAACATCGCGGCGGCCAAGGAGCGCCCGCTCGCGCGCATCCTCACCGGGCTCTCCATCCGCCATGTCGGCCCGGTCGCTGCCGAGGCGCTGGCCCGCGAATTCCGCTCCATCGACCGCATCGAGCAGGCCAGCGAGGACGAACTCGCCGCGGTGGAAGGCGTCGGCGGGATCATCGCGGCCTCCCTCAAGCAGTGGTTCGCCGAGGAGTGGCACCAGGAGATCCTGCGCAAGTGGAAGGCCGCCGGAGTCCGCATGGAGGACGAGAGCACCGGCGAGGACGAGGGGCCGCGCCCGCTGGAGGGCCTCACCGTCGTCGTGACCGGAACTCTTGAGCGGCACACCAGAGATGGCGCGAAAGAGGCCCTGCAGAGCCGCGGAGCCAAGGTCACCGGTTCCGTTTCCAAGAAGACGTCATTCGTTGTCGTCGGCGACAGCCCAGGTTCGAAATACGACAAGGCGATGCAGCTGAAGGTTCCGGTTCTGGACGAGGACGGCTTCGCCGTGCTGCTGGCACAAGGGCCGGAAGCGGCGCGGGAAGCCGCGATGCCGACCGCCCAAGAGGGGGAATGAGACAGAAACAAGGGTAGTAACAGGGGGCCTGGAGGCTGCACGGAGTCACCCGTTCGGCGCATAGCAGACCGATGCGGGTGGCTGGGTCGCATTCGGGCAAGAGCTGTAGACCGCTGCCCGGCAGAGCCTTCTGCGGCCTACTGTTGGGATGTGCGCCTGTCGTGCACGGCTGACGACCCCTGCTCGTGGAGGACTTGGGGAAGGCATGCAGCCGTGGTGGCATGACATCGGGGCCATCGCGTGCACGGGCACTGCCGGCTGTGAGAGGGACGGGAATGAAACCGACCGAGAGCACCGCCCCGGCCGTGAGGCTGCGCGGGTTCACGGGCTTTTCGTCCAGGCTGACGGCCGTCGTCACAGGCCTCGCGGGCGTGGTCCTCGCCACCGGCTGCTACTGGGCCGTTCAGGAGGGCGACGCCCTGTTCCCGGGCGGGACCACGGGCTGGTCGCTGGCCGTCCTCACCGGCATCATCGTGGGCCATCTGGTGGCGCTCGGCCGTGAGCGCTGGTGGGGCGGCACCGGCTCCGGAGCCGCCCTCACCATCGCCGTGCTGCTGCTGTACGGCTGGCTGCCGGCCGCGCTGGTCAGCCTGGCGGTGGTGGTCCTCGTCGGCGCCGCGCGCCGCAACCGCTGGCGCCAGGGCGTGCTGCACGGCGCCGTGGACATCCTCGGCATAGGGGCGGCGGGCCTGGTGCTTGCCGCGTTCGGCGTCGTGCCGTCGGTCGCGCACCCCTGGTGGCCCACCCAATGGAGCATCACCACCGTCCCCGAAGTCGTACTTGCGGCCGGCACCTATCTGCTGCTCACCAGGATGATGCTCTGGTTCGCGCTCGCCCCCCGCGGCGGCGGGCTGCCCACGGTCGCCCGTACCGCCCTGCTCAGGCAGGGTCTTGTGGCCGTCGCGCTGCTCGGGATCGCCCCGCTGATCTGCGTCGTCGCCATGTCGGGGCCGGTCCTGCTGCCGCTGTTCGCGGTGCCTCTCGTCGCCCTCGACTCGACGCTCTGGATCGCCCGGGCCCGCGCCGAGGAGCAGCTGCGCGACCCGCTCACCGGGCTCCCCAACCGCCAGTGGCTCCTGGAACGCACCTGGTCGGCCCTGGAGGAGGCCGAGAGCGCCGGCACCCGCTCCGCGCTCGTCCTCATAGACCTGGACCGCTTCCGGTCGGTGAACGACACCCTCGGGCACCTCGCCGGCGACCGCCTGCTCCTCCAGATAGCCGAACGGCTCAAGACAGCGCTGCCGCGCGGCGCCGAGGCGGCCCGGCTCGGCGGCGACGAGTTCGCGGTGCTGCTGCCCGTCTGCGACTCCGCGACCAGCGCCATGCGGACAGCCCGCGGCCTGGTCGCCGAGCTGTCCTCACCGCTCGACCTGGACGGTCTGACGCTCGTCCTGGAGGCCAGCGCGGGCGTCGCCCTCTTCCCCGACCACGCGCTGGACGCCGAAGGGCTGCTGCGCCGGGCCGACGTGGCGATGTACCAGGCCAAGCGGGACCGCACGGGCGTGGAGGTGTACGAGTCCAAGCGGGACTCCAACACCCCTGACCGGCTTGGCCTGTTGGGCGATCTGCGGCGAGCCCTTGACGCCGGGGACGTGGAGCTGCACTACCAGCCGAAGGTCCAGTTCGACGGCCAGGTGGCGGGGCTCGAAGCGCTGGTGCGCTGGGTGCACCCGGAGCGCGGGCGGGTCCCTCCGGACGAGTTCATCGCCATCGCCGAGTCCAGCGGGCTGATGCCGCACCTCACCGAGTACGTCCTGGACACCGCGCTCGCCCAGGTGGCGCGGTGGCGCGCCCAGGGCCTCAATGTGCCGGTCGCCGTCAACGTCTCCCCGCGCGATGTCCACACGCCCGGCTTCGCGGGATCCGTCGCCGCCAGGCTGGCCCGGCACGGCGTCCCGGCGGGCGCGCTCCAGCTGGAGATAACGGAGCACGTCCTCCTGGAGGACCCGCAGCGGGCCGCGGACACGCTGGCCGGGCTCACCGGCCACGGCGTGAAGATGTCCCTGGACGACTTCGGTACGGGGTACTCGTCGCTGGTGCACCTGCGGCGGCTGCCGGTCAGCGAGCTGAAGATCGACCGCTCGTTCGTCGCCCGCCTCGCCGTCGACAACGAGGACGCGGAAATCGTCCGCTGCACCGTCGATCTCGCCCATTCGCTCGGCCTGTTGGTGGTCGCGGAGGGCGTCGAGGACGACGAGACGTGGGAGCGGCTGCGGGACCTGGGCTGCGATGCGGTGCAGGGGTGGCTGGTGGCCGCCGCGATGCCGCCGGCGGAGGCGACGGCATGGCTGCTCGCCCGGGGCTCCACCGGTTGGCACCGTCCGGCCGAGATCGCGGCGGCGGCGGCCGCCGCACGGGCGGAGGCGGAGGCTGGCCGGGCTTCTGGCCAGCCCGTCCAGTGACACCTACTACCCAGGTGCCGCTACTACCCAGGTGGAAACGAAGGTGCGCTGACGACCGCCTCGGACACGGCCGCTCCAGCCGCGTACTCGCCGGTCGTGAAGGAGCGCCGGGGCGGTGACCGAGGGTGAGTGGGTAATCCGTTTCGTGGTGAGGGTGCCGCGCCCCATAGGATTGGGCCCAAACCACACTCACTCACCCCTGAGGATCGCTGCATGCCTGGCATTACGCGCGAGGAGGTCGCCCACCTCGCCCGGCTGGCGCGTCTGGAGCTGAAGGGCGAAGAGCTCGACCACTTCGCCGGACAGCTCGACGACATCATCGGCGCGGTCGCCCGCGTCTCCGAGGTCGCCGACCAAGACGTACCCCCGACCTCCCACCCGCTGCCGCTGACCAATGTCATGCGCGCGGACGAGGTCCGTCCGTCGCTCACCCCCGCGCAGGCGCTCTCCGGCGCCCCGGCCCAGGAGCAGCAGCGTTTCAAGGTGCCGCAGATCCTGGGGGAGGACTAATCACCATGACGGACATCATCAAGCTGACGGCGGCGGACACCGCCGCCAAGATCGCGTCCGGCGAGCTCACCGCCGTCGAGGTCACCGAGGCCCACCTGGCCCGCATCGAGGCCGTGGACGAGAAGGTGCACGCCTTCCTGCACGTGGACCGCGAGGGCGCGCTCGCGCAGGCCCGCGCCGTCGACGCCAAGCGCGCGGCGGGGGAGAAGCTCGGCCCGCTGGCCGGTGTGCCCCTGGCGCTGAAGGACATCTTCACGACGGAGGGGATCCCCACCACCGTCGGTTCGAAGATCCTCGAAGGCTGGATCCCGCCCTACGACGCGACGATCACCAAGCGCCTCAAGGCTGCCGACGTCGTCATCCTCGGCAAGACCAACATGGACGAGTTCGCCATGGGGTCGTCGACCGAGAACAGCGCGTACGGTCCGACCGGCAACCCCTGGGACCTCACCCGGATTCCGGGCGGCTCCGGCGGCGGCTCCTCCGCCGCGCTCGCCGCGTACGAGGCCCCGCTCGCCATCGGCACGGACACCGGCGGCTCCATCCGCCAGCCCGCCGCCGTCACCGGCACCGTCGGCGTCAAGCCGACCTACGGCGCGGTCTCCCGCTACGGCATGGTCGCCTTCTCGTCCTCCCTGGACCAGGGCGGGCCCTGCGCCCGCACCGTCCTGGACGCGGCGCTGCTGCACGAGGTCATCGCCGGGCACGACCCGCTCGACTCGACGTCCATCGACGCGCCGGTCCCGCCGGTGGTCGAGGCCGCCCGCAACGGCTCGGTCGCCGGCATGCGCGTCGGCGTCGTCAAGCAGTTCTCCGGCGAGGGCTACCAGGCCGGTGTCGTCCAGCGCTTCAACGAGTCGGTCGAGCTGCTCACGTCGCTCGGCGCCGAGATCGTGGAGCTGGACTGCCCGTCCTTCGACCTGGCGCTCTCCGCGTACTACCTGATCGCGCCGTCCGAGTGCTCCTCCAACCTGGCCCGCTTCGACGCCATGCGCTATGGCCTCCGGGTCGGCGACGACGGCACGAAGTCCGCCGAGGACGTCACCGCGCTGACCCGTGAGGCCGGTTTCGGCGACGAGGTCAAGCGCCGCATCATCCTCGGTACGTACGCCCTGAGCTCCGGCTACTACGACGCGTACTACGGCTCGGCGCAGAAGGTCCGCACGCTGATCACCCGGGACTTCGAGAAGGCCTTCGAGCAGGTCGACGTGATCGTCTCGCCGACCACGCCCACCACCGCCTTCCCGATCGGCGAGCGCGCCGACGACCCGATGGCGATGTACCTGGCCGACCTGTGCACCATCCCGACCAACATGGCGGGCAACGCCGCCATGTCGCTGCCCTGCGGCCTCGCGCCGGAGGACGGACTGCCGGTCGGGCTGCAGATCATCGCCCCCGCCCTGAAGGACGACCGCCTGTACAAGGTGGGCGCCGCTGTCGAGGCTGCCTTCGTGGAAAAGTGGGGCCACCCGCTGCTTGAGGAGGCTCCGTCGCTGTGAGCGCACTGACCAAGGCCAAGGGCTTCAAGAAGTCCAAGGCCGGTACGTACCTGTCCATGGGCACCACCGCCTTCGGCGCGATCAGCGTGGCGAAGCAGGTCAAGAAGGCCCGGCTGGAGCACGACACGCTGAAGCTGGTCGACGCGATCGTCTCCGCCGCCGCCATCGCCACCGGCATCGCTCTGCTGTACCGCGAGCTGAAGCGCCTGGGCGACGACGACGTCCTGCTGGGCTGAGAGGGAAAGTTTCACCGTGACTAGCGAACTCCTGTCGTACGAGGACGCGTTGGCGTCGTACGACCCCGTCATGGGCCTTGAAGTCCATGTCGAACTCGGCACCAAGACGAAGATGTTCTGCGGCTGTTCGGCCGAGCTGGGCGCCGAGCCCAACTCGCAGACCTGCCCCACCTGCCTCGGCCTGCCCGGCTCGCTGCCGGTCGTCAACGCGATCGGCGTCGAGTCGGCCATCAAGATCGGCCTCGCGCTGAACTGCGAGATCGCCGAGTGGTGCCGTTTCGCCCGGAAGAACTACTTCTATCCGGACATGCCGAAGAACTTCCAGACCTCGCAGTACGACGAGCCGATCGCCTTCAACGGCTATCTGGACGTCCAGCTGGAGGACGGCGAGATCTTCCGCGTGGAGATCGAGCGGGCCCACATGGAGGAGGACACCGGCAAGTCGACGCACGTCGGTGGCGCGACGGGCCGCATCCACGGCGCCTCGCACTCGCTCCTGGACTACAACCGCGCGGGCATCCCGCTCATCGAGATCGTCACCAAGCCGATCGAGGGCGCGGGCGAGCGCGCACCCGAGGTCGCGAAGGCGTACGTGACCGAGCTGCGCGAGGTCATCAAGGCGCTCGGCGTCTCCGAGGCCCGGATGGACAAGGGCCAGATGCGCTGCGACGTGAACCTGTCGCTGCGCCCGCACGGCGTCGAGAAGTTCGGCACCCGCTCGGAGACGAAGAACGTCAACTCGCTCCGCTCGGTGGAGCGTGCGGCCCGTTTCGAGATCCAGCGGCACGCCGCGGTGCTCACCTCGGGCGGCACGATCGTGCAGGAGACCCGTCACTTCCACGAGGAGGACGGCTCCACCACCTCCGGCCGCATCAAGGACAACGCCGAGGACTACCGGTACTTCCCGGAGCCCGACCTGGTACCGGTGGCCCCGGCCCGCGCCTGGGTCGAGGAGCTGCGCTCGGCGCTTCCCGAGATGCCGCGGGTGCGCCGCAACCGGCTCCGCGAGGAGTGGGGCGTCAGCGAGCACGACATGCAGTCGATGCTCAACGCCGGTGCGGTCGACCCGATCGTCGCCACCATCGAGGCCGGCGCGGATGCCGCTGCCGCCCGCAAGTGGTGGATGGGCGAACTGGCCCGCAACGCCAACGAGTCGGGTGTCGCGCTCGACGAGCTGGCGATCACTCCGGCGGAGGTCGCCCGGGTCGCCGCCCTGGTCGCCGCCGGAGACCTGAACGACAAGCTGGCGCGCCAGGTCATCGAGGGCGTCCTCGCGGGTGAGGGCGGTCCGGACGCGGTGGTCGAGAAGCGCGGCCTGAAGGTCGTCTCGGACGAGGGCGCGCTCGGCGCGGCCGTGGACGAGGCGATCGCGGGCAACGCGGCGATCGCGGACAAGATCCGGGGTGGCAAGGTGGCGGCGGTCGGCGCGCTGGTGGGTGCGGTCATGAAGACCACCCGCGGCCAGGCCGACGCGGCCCGCGTGAAGCAGCTGATCCTGGAGAGGCTGGGCGTGGAGGGCTGACCCCTTCCATCCCGCCAAGTGGCGGCCCCCACCGGTGAGTTGACCGGCGGGGGCCGCCCCTTTTTTTGGCCCCACCCTGCCCCTTCCCGCTGTGACACTCCGCGGCTCCGCCGCGTGGCCTCCGGGGGGCGGGCCCCGTAAGGGGCGCGGGGAACTGCGAGGAGCGGGGGTCTGGGGGCGGAGCCCCCAGGGGGTGCGGGGGGCGTTCATCGGGTGGCTGGGTTCGGTACTTTTGGCGGACATCCCGGGTCACTAGTGTCCCAGCCGTACAACACACGCTCGGGAGGATCAGTTGGTCACGGACATCTCACGGCGGCGACTGATCGCCCTCGGCGGCGGCGCACTCGGCGCGGCCGCCGCAGGCTCGCTGCTGCCGCCCTCGCTGCAGGCGGCGATGGCCGCGGAGCCTCCGGCCGGCGGGCTGCGCGCGGTCAAGCACGTGGTGATCCTGATGCAGGAGAACCGGTCCTTCGACCACTACTTCGGCACCCTGCGCGGCGTCCGCGGCTTCGGCGACCGCAACGCGATCCAACTCCCCGGCGGAAGGCCCGTGTTCGAGCAGCCCGGGCCGCTCGGCACCACCGTGCTGCCCTTCCCCGTGCGCGGTGCGGCGGCCGCGCAGAAGAAGGACCTCCAGTACATAGGCGCCCTCGACCACTCCTGGAGCGGCGGCGCCAAGGCCTGGAACGGCGGCTGGATGGACAACTGGGTCTCCGCGAAGACCTCGGCGACCATGGCCTACTACGACCGCCAGGACATCCCGCTGCACTACGAACTCGCCGACACCTTCACCGTCTGCGACGCCTACCACTCCTCCATCCACAGCTCGACCAGCCCCAACCGCAACCACCTGTGGAGCGGGAAGACGGGCTACGAGGCGAATGGCAAGCGCGCCGTCGGGAACGACGCGTACGACGAGGGCACGCACCCGGGGTACGGCTGGGGCACCTACGCCGAGCGGCTCGAAAAGGCCGGGCGCAGCTGGAAGACGTACACCGAGTGGGAGAATTTCACCGACAACCAGATCGAGTTCTTCACCACCTTCAAGGCCATCGCCCGCAAGGCCCTCGCGAAGACCGGCGGACACACGTACATGGAGTCCTTCTACTCCGTTGTACGCGACGCCACTGACAACGCCGAGCGCGAGCGGCTGCTCGGCCTGCTCGACCAGGGCGTCGCGAGCCTCACCCAGGCCGAACGCAGCCTGTTCGAGCGGGGGTTGAGGCGGGTGCCGACCGGAACGCTCGCCGACGCGTTCGGCCAGGACCTGGCCGCGGGCACCCTTCCCGAGGTCTCCTACCTGGTGCCCTCGGCGCTCGACTCCGAGCACCCGAGCGTCTCCTCGCCCGTGCACAGCGCCACCATCGTCTACAAGGTGCTCGACGCGCTCGGCAAGCACCCGGACGTCTGGCGGCACACCGTCGTCCTGATCAACTACGACGAGAACGACGGCTTCTTCGACCACGTACCGCCGCCCGTCGCCCCGCCCGAGGTGGCCGACGAGCAGTGGGAGGGCAAGCCCACCGGGCTCGGCGCGCGGGTGCCGCTGCTCGTCGTCTCGCCGTGGAGTGTCGGCGGATACGTCTGCTCCGAGGTCTTCGACCACACCTCGGTGATCCGCTTCCTGGAACAGTGGACCGGGGTGCGCGAGCCCAACATCAGCCAGTGGCGCCGCACCGTCACCGGCGACCTGACCTCCGCCTTCGACTTCAATCGCGGCAGGCCGCAGCCCGCGGTGACCCACCCCGGTCCCATCCCGCCGCCGAGCGGCCGCTGGCGCCCGGAGCCGCCCGCCCAGCAGCGCATGCCCGTACCGGAAGAGGGCACCCGGCCCGCCCGGCCGCTGCCGTACCAGCCGGACGCCTACGCCCGGGTCGCCGACGGCGCGCTCCAGGTGCAGCTCAGCAACAATGGCCGGCGCAGCGCCCACTTCGCGCTCTACCCGTACGCCAGGGAGTTCGCCGCGCCGCAGCACCAGGACGTAAGGGGCAAGGCGCAATGGACGGTGCCCCTTACCGGCGGTGCCAACGGCGCCTACAGGTTCACGGTCACCGGGCCGAACGGGTTCCGGCGCGAGTTCGAGGGGGCGGGGGCCGTCGACGCCGCCGAGGTGACGACGTACCTCGACCACCACGACCGCGACGTCCATCTGACCCTGCGCAACCGCGGCAGCGAGCCGGTCACCTTCGCCGTACGGCCCCTCGGGTACGCCGACGAGGCCGATCTGCGCGACTGGAAGCGGACCGTCACCGTCAAGCCGGGGCGCAGCCGCACCCTCGTGCACTCCGCAGCGGACGCGCACGGCTGGTACGACCTCGAAGTGACCGCGGACGGCGGCGGCGGGTTCCGCCGCAGGCTGATGGGCCACATCGAGAACGGGCGGCCGAGCGTCTCCGGCTGACCGGCGCGGACCCCCGGGCCCGGCGCGCCTGCCCGCGGCTCAGCCTCCCCTCGCGAGGATCGACGCCGAATTGCGCAAGGTGGCGTCGACCTGCCGCTTCACCTTGGTGAGATCCTCGGCGTGCTGATCGATGTACCGGTTCTCGTACGCGGTCAGCACCGCCCACCAGATGCCGACCACATTGGTCTGCTGCTTGCACGCGACATCCGCGCGGGCCGTCGCGGTCTCGGTGGGGCTCGGCTGCGGGGAGCGCCACGCCGGGTCGTTGACGGCGTCATTGGGGCTCTTGTACGCGTACCCCTTGGCTTTCATGCACGTACTCCAGGCGCCGAACGCGTCTTCCACCCGGCTGTCCGACTTCGATTGCTGATAGGGGCCGAGCATGACGTTCGCGGCGTCGAAGATCCCCACTCCGGCGGCGCCGCCCTTGGTCAACTCGGCTTCCACCACGGCATTGCAGCCGCCCTTGGGCACGGAATGCCCGTTGATTTCCGGGCCTTTGTAGGTGCCGTTGAAGACCGACTTCTCGACCGGGGTGGGATCATTGCCGGTGCTGGATTTCTTTCCGTCCTTGGAATGATCGTCGGGTGAGTGGTAGCCGTACTGCGCGGCACGGTTCTCGTCGACGATCAGGAACAGGGTGGCGAGTTTCTGGCCGACGGGCGCGGGGTCGACCACGTCGCTGCCGTGCCAGTCGATGCCGTACGGAGTCATACAGCGCCGGGCCAGCACTCGCTGGGCATTGAGCGTGTCCAGATACTGCTGCTGATTGAGGGTGTACGCGTCCAGCGGGAGCGGCTGGATCTGCGAAGCATCGGTGATCTTGGGAATGGGGCCGGTCTTCGGCTGCTCCGCCTTCTGCGGCGAGCTGGAACAGCCCGCCGCGAACAGCAGCGCCGCGGCCGCCACCGCGATCAGCGGGCCGGATATCCTGGAGGCCCCTGCCGGCGGTGCGATCGCGTCCGGGCGCCTTCCCTGTGGAACTCGCGCGTCCATGGCCGCCTTTCAGACTTCGTGCCCGCAGGGACTGGGGTGGGGAGCCCGCCGGTACGCCGGCCGGCCGCCGCCGCGGACCGTGCCCTGGTCCGCGGCGGCAGCCGAGTGGGGTTCGGTCAGCTCCATTCGATGGAGCTGGCCCGGTCGTTCATCGCGTCCCCGACGTAGGGGGAGTCGCCGACGAAGCCGTAGGTCGAGCCCGTGCGGTTGATGTTCTCGTACAGCTTGGTCCAGCAGTTCGCATAGCTGTGGAACGAGGAGATGACGTCGTTCCAGCCGCTCGGCATGGAGTTGATGTACCAGTCGACGTCCGTGAGGGTCGAGGTGCAGGTGCCGCCCGTCACGGTGTAGGTGGCGCCCTGGTAGTTGGCGTCGACGAACTCGATGCCGATGACGGTCGAGGCCGGGGTGGCCGAGGTGGCGGGGGTGGCCGAGGTGCTCGCGGCCGAGGCGGGGGTGGCGAGACCGGTCAGCGCGGCGACCGCGATGCCGGCTACGGCTAAGACGTATCTGGATCTCACAGCGAATCTCCTCCAGTGGCTGGCGAATTGACGTGAGCCGATCCATTGACCTGCGGCTGTGCTTTCGCGGGTTCGTGCTCTTTTGCGCACGGTTCCGGCCGGAGACCGCTGTGTCCCGGGATGTCTCCCAAGGCAGGAGAACCGTAAGTGGTGCCGACCGGCCGGTCAATGGATGGTTTGCGGACTGCTGGGCTCCACGGGATTGAAGGAACGGCAGGGACGTCCGTGGGCGGGAAGTCATGGCCGGAACGGTCTGAAGGCGGGGACCGGTTGTGTTCCGGAGTTGTGAATTCCCTTGGAAAGAGCAGCAGTTGAAAGGGGATGGAAAAGATCGTGTGCCGCTTCTGTGTAGCCAGGCCGCGCGATGCCTGTGTCCATGATTCGGCCACACTGCGTCCGGCGCCCCGTGAATTCCCTCTTGACGCGGTCGGATCGAGGACATCAAGCTGACGCCCGATCCCGCGAGCGGACCGGGCGGCTACCTGGCAGGCGGACCGAATGGCAGACAGTTCCATGCCCGAATCGGGGATTCCGACCGTCATGGAATCCGAGCCGGAAGCCGGGACGGCCGCCGAGCCGGAGTCTGCGGAACCGGCAGCCGAGCCGGAGTCTGTTGAAGCGGAAGCCGAGCCGGAATCCGGGGCGGCCGTGCTCGCACCGCGTTCACCGGAGTCTGAGATTCCGGCTGCCGCATCGGCTCTGATCAGGCGTCAGCGCATATTGCTGATCGTCACCGCGGGTGCCGCGCTGCTCTCCGTCGGCGGGCTCGTCGCCTCGGTCTTCGTCCGCTCGCCCGAGCAGGACGCCGCCGCACGCCGGGCCCCCGAGCCCACCGCACTCACCGCTCCCGTGCAGCAGCGGGTGCTCACCAAGTCGGTGATCCTGCGCGGCACCGTCACCGCGGGCGGCAGCGTCAACTTCACTCCCGTACAAGGGCAGTCGCAGGGCGCAGGCGCGGCGCTGGTCCTGACGGGGATCCGCAAGAAGGCCGGCAGCCCCGTGGCCCCCGGCGATGTCCTGGTCGAGGTGTCCGGGCGGCCGGTGATCGCGCTGGCCGGACCGGTCCCCGCCTACCGCGACCTCAAACCGGGCGACACCGGCAAGGACGTCGGCGAACTCCAGGACGCGCTGCGCCGCCTCGGGTACGCCGACGGCGACCCCGCGGGCACCTTCGGCCCGCGCACCAAGACCGCCGTCGCCGCGCTCTATGCCGACCGGGGCTACGACCCGCCGAACACCGGCGGCCCGCACGGCGCCGCCGACCAGCCGTCGCTCACGTCCGCCCGGCAGGCCGTCACCACCGCGCGGCGCGCCGCCACCGCCGCCCGCGCGACCCGCGACACGGCCAAGGGGCCCGCCGCGATCGACGCAGCGACCACCCAACTCGGCTACGCCGAACAGGATGTGACGACGGCCCAGAAAGCGCTGGACGACCTCATCACCCGCACCGGGGTGATGCTCCCGCTCGCCGAATTCACCTTTGTCCCCGCGTTTCCCGCCCGGCTCTCGGCGGTCAACGGAGCCGTCGGCTCCGCCGTCGCGGCGCCGCTGCTCACCGTGGACTCGGGGCGACCCGTCGTGACGACCGTCCTCACCCAGGACCAGAAGTCGGCGCTGCGCGAAGGCATGAAGGTCCAGCTCTCCGCCGAAGTGCTCGGCCAGGACGCCAAGGGCGCCATCACGACCCTCGGCGCGTACACCACGGGCACCCCCAACGGCGGCCGTGGCAACGGCGGTTCGGGCGGCGGGCAGAGCGGCTCCAGCGGCGGCGGGCAGAACGGCGGCGACCCCCCGCAGACCCGGGCCGGCTACCCGCTCACCATCACCCCGGCCACCGAACTCGCCGCGCCCTGGCTCGGGTTGGACGTACGCGTGACCGTCACCGCCGCGTCCAGCGACGGGCCGGTCCTCGTCGTCCCCGCGACCGCGGTCAGCGCGGGTGCCGACGGCCGCACCTCGGTGTCCGTACGCGACACGGGAGGCGCCCCGCGCCGCGTCCCGGTCACGGCGGGCATGGACGCCGACGGCTACGTGGCCGTCACGGCCGGCCCGGGCTTCCGGCTCGCCGCCGGGGACGCGGTGGTGGTGGGGCTGTGAGGGCGGGAGCCGGGGACGGCCCCACGCCGGGTGCTGCCGCCCCCGCCGGGGACGGCGTGGCCTCCGCAGAGGGTCCTGCCGGGTACGTCGCGGCCTCTGTGGGGGGTTCTGCCGGGTACGTCGCGGCCTTTGCGGGGGCCTCTGCCGGGTGCGCCGCCGCCTCCGCGGTAGGCGCTGCCCGGGACGCCACCGCTTCTGCGGGAATCCCTGCCGGGTACACCGTCGCCGCTGCGGGATGCCCCGCCAGGGACGCCACCGCTTCTGCGGGATGCCCCGCCGGAGACGGCACCGCTCCGGTGGGAGGCTCCGCCGGGGGCAGTGCTGTCCCGGCCGGAGGCCCCGCCGTCATCGAGCTGGCCGGTGCCGCCCGCACCTACCCGGGGCCGCCGCCCGTGCACGCCCTGCGGCCCACCGACCTCACCGTCCACCGCGCCGAGTACATCGCCGTGGTGGGCCCCTCCGGGTCCGGGAAGTCGACGCTGCTCAATGTCGTCGGGCTCGTCGACCGGCCCACCGGCGGGCACTACCGGCTCGACGGAATCGACACCGGCGGCCTTCTGGAGGCCGACCGGACCGCCCTGCGCGGGCACCGCATCGGGCTGGTCTTCCAGGCCTTCCACCTGCTGCCCTACCGCACCGCCACCGAGAACGTCATGCTCGCCCAGGTCTACCTCGCCACCCCGCGCGCCCGGCGGCGTACCGAAGCCGTGGACGCGCTGCTCACCGTCGGGCTCGGGCACCGGCTCGACGCGCTGCCCTCCGCCATGTCCGGCGGCGAACGCCAGCGCGTGGCCATCGCCCGCGCGCTCGTCAACCGCCCCAGCCTGCTGCTCTGCGACGAGCCCACCGGCAACCTGGACACCGCGTCCGCCGGCCGCGTCATGGACACCCTCGACGCGCTCAACGCGAGCGGCATCACCCTCGTCGTCATCACCCACGACCCGGCCGTCGCGGCCCGCGCCCGCCGTACCCTCACCATCCGCGACGGCGAACTCGCCCAGGACAGCGGCCAGTTCAGCGGTCGAGACCCGGCCCAGGGCGGCGGCCGGCGCAGTGGTCGCGCGGACGCGGGGAGCCCGGCATGAAGAGAGCCGCGCGCCACCCGGACATTCCCCGCACCCGCATGGTCTTCAGGGACCTCGCGGCCGAATCCGTCGCGGGCATCCTGCAACGGCCCGCCCGCACCGCCCTGACCGTCCTCGGCACCCTGCTCGGCGTCGGCGCGTTCGTGGCCATTCTCGGGCTCACCGCCACCGCGCGCGGACAGATCAGCTCCGACTTCACCGTGCTCGCCGCCACCCAGGTCACCGTCAAGGACGTCGGCGCCCCCGACCCCGCGCAGCAGGCGGCCGCGACCACCCGCTACGACTTCCCCGACGACGCCGACCGGCGCGCCGAGCACCTCAACGGCGCCGTCCACGCCGGAACGTACTGGCAGGTGTTCAAAACCCCGCCAGCCGTTTCCATCCGCTCCGGACCCGGCACCGGAGCGGCCACCGGCTCCGAGGGTCTGACCGTGTACGCGGCGAGCCCCGGCCTCCTCCAGGCCGTCGGCCCCACCCTCAGCGGCGGCGCCCTCTACAACACCTTCCACGACAGCAGGCGCATGCACGTCGCCGTCATCGGCTCGGCCGTCGCCCGCCACCTCGGCATCAGCAACCTCGCCGCCGAGCCCGCCGTCTTCGTCAACGGCACTCCGTACACCGTCGTCGGCATCCTCGGGAACGTCGAACGCCTCCCCGCCCTGCTGCTCTCGGTGATGATCCCCGACCGCACGGCCCGCGCCGACTACGGCGACCCGGCGCCCGACTACGCCGCCACCATGCTCATCCAGACCCGCGTCGGCGCCGCCCAACTCATCGCGAAACAGGCCCCGCTCGCCCTGCGGCCGGACCGGCCCGACCACCTCCAGGCCGTGCCGCCGCCCGAGCCGCACGCCCTCCAGGACAGCGTCACCGGCAGCCTCGACTCCCTCTTCCTGCTGCTCGCGGGCATCACCCTGATCATCGGCACCGTCGGCATCGCCAACACCACCCTGGTCTCCGTCCTGGAACGCACCGGGGAGATCGGTCTGCGCCGCTCGCTCGGGGCCCGGCCCCGCCACATCGCCGCCCAGTTCCTGACCGAATCCGCGGCGCTCGGCACCCTCGGCGGCCTCCTCGGCACGGCCGTCAGCATCGTCGTGACCCTTTCGGTTGCCCTCGCCCACCACTGGACGGCCATCCTCGACCCCTGGACCACCCTCCCCGCGCCGTTGATCGGTACCCTCACCGGACTGCTCGCCGGCGCCTACCCCGCGCTGCGCGCCGCCCGCATCGAACCCGCGGAGGCCCTTCGACGCTGAGCCCGGGCCCTTCACTCCCAATAGATTCGCCCCAATGGGGGCGAAGGGCTTGTGAGTAAGGCCACGAAGCGGGCAAACGATCACTATTGGCTGCCAGAGTGGCTGACGCGCAGTTCCTGCGCGCCTCCGTTCTTTGCGGGCTGTTCCCGGTCAAAGAGCCACAAAATCAACCGGGAGCACTTACGTTGGCCGCCCTCGCGCGCTGGTGCGTCAGGCACCGCCTCGTCGTCGTACTGCTCTGGCTCCTCGCGCTGGGCGCCACCACCGCCGCGGCGGCCGTCGCCGGCAGCGCGTACTCCAACGACTACGAGGCCCCCGGAACCGAGTCCGGCCGGGCGAGCGCCCTGCTCGACGCCGGCTTCCACGGCCGGGGCGGCGACACCGACTCGATCGTCTGGCACACCGGGTCCGGCTCGGTCCGCGACAGCGGCGTACGGCACCGGATGACAGTGGTGCTCGCGCAGGTCGCGAAGCTCCCCGGGGTCGCGTCCGTGACCGGCCCGTACGGGGCCGGGGGCGCGGCGCAGATCAGCGCCGACGGACGCACCGCCTATGCGACGGTCACCTTCGACCGGCAGGCCGGCGACATCTCCAAGGCGCAGGCCCAAGCCGTCGTCGACACCGCCAGGTCCGCCGACTCCGCCGCCCTGGACGTCGAACTCGGCGGCAGCGCCGTGGGGCTCACCGAAGCCCCGTCCGCGCAGCTCAGCGAGATCGTCGGGGTGGTCGTCGCGGCCGTCGTGCTGTTCCTCGCCTTCGGCTCGTTCGCCGCCAGCCTGCTCCCGATCGCCACCGCGCTGGTCGGCGTCGGCACCGCGTACGCGGGCATCGGACTGCTCGGCCACGCCATGACCGTCGCCGACTTCGCGCCCATGCTGGGCATGCTCATCGGGCTCGGCGTCGGCATCGACTACGCCCTGTTCATCGTGACCAGGCACCGGCGCGGACTGCGGCGCGGGCTCGGCGTCGAGGAAGCGGCCCGCGCGGCCGTCGCGACCACCGGGCGGGCCGTCGTCTTCGCGGGCGCGACCGTGTGCATCGCCCTGCTCGGCATGCTCATCCTGCGGCTCGGCTTCCTCAACGGCGTCGCCATCGCCGCCTCGCTCACCGTCGTGCTGACCGTCGCCGCCTCCGTCACGCTGCTGCCCGCCCTGCTGTCCTTCATCGGGATGCGGGCGCTGAGCCGCCGCGAACGGCGCCGGCTCGCCGAACACGGCCCCCGGCCCGAGCCACCCACCGGGTTCGCCGCCCGCTGGGCCGCGGTCGTGGAGCGCCGGCCGAAGCTGCTCGGCGCGGTCGCCGCCGCAGTGATGCTGGTCCTCGCGCTGCCCGCGCTCTCGCTGCACCTGGGCACCTCCGACCAGGGCAACAACCCCGCCAAGACGACCACGCGCCAGGCCTACGACCTCCTCGCCGAGGGCTTCGGGCCCGGCGTGAACGGGCCGCTGACCGTGGTCGCCGAACTCGAAGGCCCCGGCGACCGGCTCGCGATGGACCGGCTGCCGGACGTGCTGCGCGCCACCGGCGGCGTCGCCTCGGTGAGCCCGGTGACGTACAACGGCAGCGGCAGCACCGCCGTCCTGACCGTCGTACCGGACTCGGCACCGCAGTCGCAGCGCACCAGCGCCCTGGTCGACCGGCTGCGCCACGAGGTGCTCCCGGCGGCCGAGCGGGGCAGCTCCCTGAAGGCGCACGTGGGCGGGGTGACCGCCAGCTACGACGACTTCGCGGCGATCATCGTGGGCAAACTCCCACTGTTCGTCGGCGTGGTGATCGCGCTGGGGTGCGTTCTGCTGCTGATCGCCTTTCGTTCGATCGGGATTCCGCTCAAGGCGGCCGCGATGAACGTGGCGGCGGTCGCCTCCTCCTTCGGCATCGTCGTGGCGATATTCCAGTGGGGCTGGGGGAGCGAGTCCATGGGGCTCGGCCGATCGGGCCCGATCGAACCGTTCCTGCCCGTGATCATGGTCTCGGTACTCTTCGGCCTGTCCATGGACTACCAGGTGTTCCTGGTCAGCCGCATGTACGAGGAGTGGCTGGAGACCCGCGACAACCGGCGGGCGGTCCGGGTCGGCCTCGCCGAGACCAGCCGGGTGATCAACTCCGCGGCCGTGATCATGATTTCGGTCTTTCTCGCGTTCGTTCTCAGCGGTGATCGAGTGATCGCCATGTTCGGCATAGCGCTCGCCGCGGCCGTGGCCCTCGACGCCTTCGTCCTGCGCACCCTCCTCGTCCCCGCCCTCATGCATCTGCTCGGCGGCGCCAACTGGTGGCTGCCGACCTGGCTGGACCGGCGGCTCCCCAGGATCAGCATCGAGGCCCCCGAGTGCCGCCGTGCGACGATTCCGGAGCGGCGGGCGGCCGAGCGGGCGGACCAGCCCGTGCCGTAGCAACCGATGACGTACGAGACGTTTAGGAGCGGGATGTTCGCAAAGGCGCTGGGAGACGACGGGGCCGAGCTGCGCCCCCTGGAGCCGTGGCAGGCCGAGGAGTTCCTCGCCCACATGGACCGGGGCCGCGACCACATCGGCCGCTACATCAAACTGCCCGACATCGTGACCGACCTCGACTCGGCACGCTCCTACCTCCAGTCGTACGCCGACAAGGCGGCCGCCGACTCCGGCCGCCTGTACGGGATCTGGGCGGACGGCACCCTCGTCGGCGGCGTCCTGTTCCGGATCTTCGATGCGGGGCAGGGCAACTGCGAGGTCGGCTGCTGGCTGGAGCAGGGGGCCGTCGGACGCGGCCTGATCACCCGCGCGATCCGGGTACTGATCGACTGGGCCGTGGACGTACGGGGCATGCACCGCGTCGAGTGGGTCACCTCCGCCGCGAACACCGCGAGCATCAACGTCGCCAAGCGGCTCGGCATGGTCCGGGACGGGGTGCTCCGCGAGAGCTACCCCTACCGGGGGGTGCGCCACGACAGCGAGATCTGGTCGGTGCTCGCCGACGAGTGGCGTACGGCACGGGCGCAGCACTGAGGGGTGTTCGCGGGCGGGGCGTTAAGGAAGCTCTCAGCGGCCTCTCAGAAACCGCACCTAGCGTGCCGGGCATGAACGCCACCCCCGCCACGACGAAGACCGACGCCGAGACCGAGCCCAAGACGGAGGCTGAGACCGAGGCCTCGTCCGCCACGGCGGGAGAGGCCGTCGAAGCGGCCCCGGAGGCCATCGACGCCACCGATGTCCCCGACGCGCAGGAAGCGGAAGACGCCGAGGACGACGGGCTCGACGCCGAGCTGGACGACGACGAGCCCGCCCCCGTCCGGGCCGGGTTCGGCACGGGCGCCGCGGCCGTCGTCGGGGCCGCGCTCGGCGCGGTGTCGCTCAGCGGCACCTGGATGGGCAAGACGCTCTCCGAGCGGCAGACCCTGATCGGGCAGATCAAGACCGCCCAGAGCAGCACCGCCGCCCAGCAGATCCAGGAGATCTACGGCAACTCCTGGCACACCACCGCCCTGGTCAACGGCGTCTTCGCGCTGCTCGCCCTGGCCGTCGGCGGCTGCGCGCTGGCCCGGCCCGCGTTCGGCACCCCGGGGCCCCGCCGAGCAGCCGGTGTGGGTCAAGGCCGTCGCCCTGGCCGCAGTGGTCCTCGGCGCACTCGGCCTGCTGATCTCGGCGGCCATGTACCTGGACCTGTTCGCGGCCCTGCCCAGCGCGAAGGGCTGAGACACCCCCCCGGGGGGGTGTCCGGCGGATCACAGCCGGCCGGACACCGCCTAAGGCACTCACCCCCCTGCCTTAGGCGGGACCTGCCCGGCATCCGGGCCGACTAAGGCAGCGGGCCCGTACAGATGCGGCACTCGCCCGATGCGGGAGAGGCCCCTGGGAGACGAGAGTTGAGGCATCGCAAGGAGCCCGGAACACCGGGCCCGAGCGAGGAAGACCCCGACCGGATCGAAACCCAGGAGTGCCGAGATGTTCGAGTACGAGATGTACAAGTCCCGCGAGACCGAGCTGCTGCGCCGCGCCGACCGCGAGCGCCTGGTGGACCAGGCCCGCCGGGCCGGGCGCCGCTTCGGCCGCCGTCACGGCGACAACGGGCCGGAGGGGCCGGTGAGTTCACTGCGGAACCGGTTCGTACGGGCCGCCTGAGCGCCCCGGCCGACCGCGATGACGACCACCCCGACCCGCCCCGGGATTCCGTCCCCGGCCGCCGCCCCGACCTCCTCCGGGGCCGCCTCCCCAGCCGGGGACGGACCGTCCGGTGCCGCGTTGTCAGAGGCCTGTGCGATGCTCGGCAGCGTGGAGACCAGGTCATTCAGCCCCGTGTTCGTCGGCCGAGCCGGTGAGCTGACGGTATTGAACGAAGCGCTCGCCCGCGCCGCCGGGGGCACCTCCCTGACCGGAGGCCCCGGGGGAGAGCCGCAGGCGCTGCTCGTCGGCGGCGAGGCCGGGGTCGGCAAGACCCGGCTGATCGAGGAGTTCACCGGCGCCGCCCGCGCGGCGGGCGCCGTGATCGCCATCGGCGGCTGCGTCGAGGTCGGCGCCGACGGCCTGCCGTTCGCCCCGTTCTCGGCCGCGCTGCGCGCCCTGCGCCGCCAACTGCCCGGCGAACTCCTCGCCGCGGCAGACGGCCAGGAGGAAGAACTGGCCCGGCTGCTGCCCGAACTGGCCGACACGGGACGCCACATCCCGCGCGAGGACGGCACCGCGCGCCTCTTCGAACTCACCGTACGGATGCTGGAGCGGATCGCCGCCGACCGCACCGTCGTCCTCGTCCTCGAAGACCTGCACTGGGCGGACGCCTCCACCCGCCACCTGCTCGCCTACCTCTTCCGCACCCTGCGGCGCGGCCGCCTCGTCGTCGTCGCCACCTACCGGGCCGACGACATCCACCGCCGCCACCCGCTGCGCCCGCTGCTCGCCGAGCTCGACCGGCTGCGTACCGTACGGCGCATCGAGCTCGCCCGCTTCAACCGCGCCGAGGTGCACCACCAGCTCACCGGGATCCTGGCCGCCGAACCCGAACAGCGCCTGGTGGACCAGATCTTCGAGCGCTCCGACGGCAACGCCTTCTTCGTGGAGGAGCTCGTCGTCTGCCACGATCCCGACGGCGGCTGCCCGAACCTGAGCGACTCACTGCGCGATCTGCTGCTCGTCCGCGTCGAGAGCCTGCCCGAGGACGCCCAGCGGGTGGTGCGGGTCGTCGCCGAAGGCGGCTCCACCGTCGAATACCCCCTGCTCGCCGCGGTCGCCCGGCTCCCCGAGGACAAGCTCATCGAGGCTCTGCGGGCCGCCGTCGGCGCGAACATCCTGCTGCCCGCGCCGGACGGCGACGGCTACCGCTTCCGCCACTCCCTGGTCCGCGAGGCCGTCAGCGACGACCTGCTGCCCGGCGAGTGCTCGCGCCTCAACCGCCGCTACGCCGAAGCGCTGGAGGCCGACCCCTCCCTCGTCCGGGCCGACGAGCAGACCACCCGGCTCGCCACCTACTGGTACCACGCGCACGACGCCGCCAAGGCGCTGCCCGTGGTGCTGCGCGCCGCCGTCGAGGCCCGCCGCCGGCACGCCTACGCCGAGCAACTGCGCCTGCTGTCCCGGGGCATGGAGCTGTGGGACTCCGTCCCGGAAGGGATTCGCGACGGGCTGCGGCCCCTCGACCACGCGGGCTCCTACCCGGCCTGCGGCTGCGACCCCGAGACCGCGGCGCCGCTGCGCTACCTCGACCTGCTCGCCGAGGCCGTCGAAGCCGCCCGGTTCTGCGGCGACCGCGAACGCGCCCTGAAGATCGCCAAGAAGGCCCTGCGGCTCATCGACGCCGAGAACGAGGGCCCCTCCGGAAGCGACCCGCTGCGCGCCGCGTGGTTCTGGATCCAGCTCTCCCGCCTGGTGCAGAACCTGGGGCGCGGCGACGGCTGGGCCGAGATCGCCACCGCCCAGGAGCTGGTGCGCGGACTGCCGCCGTCGGCCGTGCACGCCGAGGTCCTCGCCACCTCGGCCGGCTGGGGCATGCTGCACAGACCCGGCGCGGAAACCCTGGCCGAGGCCGAACGGGCGGTGGAATACGCCCGGTTGGTGCAGGCCGAGGAGATCGAGCTCAATGTGCGGCTCACCCTCGGCGGCCTGCTGGTCGACTCCGGCTCGGCCGAGGACGGCCTCGCCATGATGCGGGCCGTCATCGACCGCTCCCTCGAACTCGGCCTGGTCGCCGAGGCCGGCCGCGGCCATGTGAACCTCGCCTCCAGTCTGGAATCCATCGGCCGCTCCGCCGAAGCGGTGCACATCGCCGAAGCCGGGGTCGAACTCGCCCAGAAGTACGGCCTGTTGGACAACGAGGCCTGGGTGCAGGCCAACCGTGCCGAGACTCTGTTCAACCTCGGCCGCTGGGACGAGGCCGCCGACTCCATCGAACGGGTCCAGCGCACCGCCGTGAGCAGCAAGCCGCTCGGCAACGTCCTGATGCGCCGGGCCGATCTCGCCCTGCTCCGGGGCGAGTTGGAGAATGCGGCGGCCTCCCTCGCCGAGGCCAACGCGGCCTTCGGCAGCTACGACCCGATGGCCCAGCACGCCATACCGCTGGCCCGGATCGCCCTGGGCATCGCGGCCGCGCAGGGCCGCATCGCCGACGCCCGCGCCGAACTGGCCCGCGCCGTCGAACCCGGCTTCCCGCCCGGCACCCAGCGCTACGCCTGGCCGCTGCTCGCCGCCGCCGCGGCCGTGGAGGCCGACGTACGAGGCCTTCCCTCGGCCGAACCGGGCCGGGCCGCCACCCTGGACGCGATCCGCGCGGCGGCGAAGCTGCTTCCCACCGCCGTGCCCTGGTGCGCGGCGCTCGCCCTGGTCGTCGCGGCCGAACTGGACCGCGCCGAGGGCCGGGACTCCGCGGCCCGCTGGGAAGCGGCCGTCATCGCCCTCCAGCCCCTCGAACGTCCCCACGAACTGGCCCGGATCTGCCACCGCTGGGCCGCCGCGCTACTCGCCGAGGGCGGTGACCGCGACACCATCGCCTCGCTGCTCCGCCAGGCCCACACCGAGTCCGTACGCCTCGGCGCCCGCCCGCTGGTCGAACAGCTGGAACTGCTGGCCCGCCGCGCCCGCGTCCCGCTGACCGCCCCGGACCCCGTCCTGCCCGACGCGCCCGCCGACCCGGCCGGGGCGCTCGGCCTCACCAGCCGCGAACAGGACGTCCTGCGCCTGGTCACGGCGGGCCGCAGCAACCGCCAGATCGCCGAGGAGCTCTACATCTCCCCGAAGACGGCGAGCGTCCACGTCTCCAACATCCTGGCCAAGCTGGGGGTTTCGGGCCGGGGCGAGGCGGCGGCACTGGCGCACCGCCTGAACCTGTTCCCGGGGAAGGCGGTGGTCGAGGCCGCTCCCTGACCCCCGTACGTGACGCCGACCCCCTACGTGACCTCGACCCCTACGTGACGTCCAGCTCCAGGATGCGGTCGTCGCCGGGCTTCGGCTTGCCGCGGGAGTCGGTGTTGTTGGTGAGCAGCCAGAGTTTGCCGGGCCCGGCGGGTACGACAGTGCGCAGCCGTCCGTACTGGCCGGTCAGGAACGCCTGGGGTGCGGCGAGCGGCTTGGTGCCGTCGAGCGGGATGCGCCACAGTCGCCCGCCCCTGAGCGCGGCCATCCACACGGAGCCGTCCGCGTACGCGATCCCGCTGGGCGAGGCCTCGGACGGCTTCCACTGGACCACGGGATCGACGTACCCCGCCTTGCCGCCCTTCCCCTCCACCGCGGGCCAGCCGTAGTTCTTCCCGGGCTCGATGAGGTTGAGCTCGTCCCAGGTGTCCTGCCCGAACTCCGAGGCCCACAGCCGGTTCTGGTCGTCCCAGGCCAGGCCCTGCACATTGCGGTGGCCGTACGAGTAGATGACGGAGTCCGCCTCCGGGTTGCCGTACGCGGGCTGTCCGTCGGGCGTCATCCGCAGGATCTTCCCGCCCAGCGACTTCTTGTCCTGGGCGAGCGCGCGGTCGCCCGTCTCGCCGGTCCCGGCGTACAGCATCCTGTCCGGACCGAAGGCGATGCGCCCGCCGTCGTGGTTGTTCCCCTTGGGGATCCCGCGCAGGATGGTGTCCGGAGCCCCCAACTGCTCTCCCTCCGGGCGCTGTTGGTCATAGATCATCCGGGCGATGCGGTTGTCGGACTCGGTGGTGAAGTAGGCGTAGACGAGGTGGTCCGAGGCGTACGAGGGGGACAGGGCGAGCCCGAGCAGACCGCCCTCGCCCTGGTGATCGACGCCGGGCACGCTGCCCACGGCGGTCTTCTTGCCGCTCCCGGTGTCGACGCGCACGACGGAGCCGTCGTCGCGGGACCCCACGAGGAGCCCGCCCTCGGGGAGCGGCGCGATGCCCCAGGGCGACTTCAGTCCGTCCGTGACGGTCCTGGCCACCTTCACGGAGCCCTTGGCGGGCGGGAGTTGACGGCCGGGTTCCGCGGCCCGGGACGCGCCGGGACCGGCGGTCCCCGTCCGCCCCTGCGGCTGTGCGCCCCCGGAAGAGCAGCCGGCCGCGAACACGAGCGTGGCGACGGCGAGGGCGGTGACGACGGTGGTTCGTCGCACGGTGCGGTTCCCTTCGGCAGGGGTCGATGCGCTGACCTCCATTCTGGGGGCTGCGCCCCCAGGGCCCCTTGGTCTGCGGCCCGGTGGTCGGTTGTTCCAGCGCTGGCGGGCGAAAATCAAGCCCCTCATGGGGGTCCCTCCCTGGCCCTTAAGGCCTTGGGGGAGTTTGAGGAGCGGGGTCTGGGGCGGAGCCCCAGGGGGTCAGCGCGCCCACCCGGGGCGGCTCGGTCAGTCCCGGGCGGCCGGCAGCGAGGCCAGTGTCACCAGGTCCCGCGAGGTCAACCGCAGGGACGCGGCAAGCGCGTTTTCCCGGACCCACTCCGCCCGCTTCGCCCCCGGCACGGGAATCACCTGCCGCCCCAGCCGCAGCAGCCACGCCAGCGCCACCTGTCCCGGCGTCGCCCCGTGCCGCGCGGCAACCCGCCGCAGCCCCGCCACCACGGGCTGGTTCGCCGCCATCATCTCCGCCGTGAAGCGGGGATGCCGGGCCCGGATGTCGTCCGGCTCGAAGCCCTGCCCCGGAGTGAGCGTGCCTGTCAGGAACCCGTTCCCCAGCGGCATCGCGGCGAGGAAACCCACCCCCCGCACCGTGCACCACGGCAGCAGCGCGTCGAGCGCCTCCCGCGACCAGACGGACAGCTCGGCCTGCACCGCCGCGACCGGGAACACCTGCTGAACGCGTTCGAGCAGCCGCACCGTCTCCTCGTACCGGCCCTCGTGCAGCCCGTACACCCCGGCTCCGGCCCCGGGCCGCCGCACCGCCCGCGCCCCCATCGCACTGAGCCCGAGCGCCCGTACCTTCCCCGCCGTCACCAGCTCCGCCAGCGCCCCCCAGGTCTCCTCGACGGGCACCTCGGGGTCGACGCGGTGCAGCATGTAGAGGTCGATGACATCGGTGTGCAGGCGCCGCAGCGACGCGTCGCAGGCCCGACGCACGTACCCGGGGCGGCCGTTGGCGACCACATGCCGGTCGACGCCCACGAGCAGCCCGCACTTGGTGGCGACGAACGCCTCGTCCCGCCGCTCCTTCAGCACCCGCCCGATCAGCAGCTCGTTAGTGAACGGCCCGTACATGTCGGCCGTGTCGAGCAGGTTCGAGCCGGCGTCAAGGGCGGTGTGCACGGCCCGCAGCGAGCGCTCCAGATCCTGCTGCGAGCGGGCGTACCCCCAGCTCATCGGCATGCAGCCGAGCCCGATCGCACCCGCCCGCAGGGCCCCCGCACCGATTGTCCTGCGCTCCACCTGCCCGGATCCCTCCCTCGTCGCTCCCCAAACTAACCTCTGGCCACAACCGCCCTTCGCATAGCCTCCTGACCATGACTGCAGACGTTTGGCTCCCCTTCGAGGCCGCCGGGATCCAGGGCCTGCCCGGGTCCCTGGACTACCGGTTCTGGGACGGCGGCCCCGACTTCCCGGCCGACCCCGCCGACTGCGCCTTCTACGTGGTCCCGTACATGAAGAGCACGGGCATCGCGGTGCGCCCGCTCGCCGCGATGACCGGCATCCGGGTCGTGCAGACGCTGACCGCCGGCATCGACCACGTACAGCCGGGTCTCGGCCTGCTGCCGCCGGGCGTGCGTCTGTGCAACGCGCGGGGCGTCCACGAGGCGTCCACCGCCGAGCTGGCCCTCGCTCTCGTCCTCGCCTCGCTGCGCGGGATCCCCGGGTTCGTCCAGGGGCAGGAGAAGGAGGAGTGGCGGTCCGGTTTCTACCCGGCCCTGGCCGACAAGTCGGTACTGATCGTGGGATACGGGGCGATCGGATCGGCCATCGAGGACCGGCTCGCGCCCTTTGAGTGCGCGCGGGTGGCGCGCGTCGCGCGCTCCTGGCGCACAACGGAGCGCGGCGAAGTGCGCGCATTGACCGATCTGCCCGAACTGCTCCCGGAAGCGGACGTCGTCATCGTCTCCACGCCGCTGACCGAGCAGACGAAGGGGCTGGTGGACGGCGCTTTCCTGGCCCGGCTCAAGGACGGGGCGCTCCTGGTGAACGTCGCGCGCGGGCCCGTCGTGGACACCGGGGCGCTGCTCGCCGAGCTGGCATCCGGCCGCATCCGCGCGGCACTCGATGTCACCGACCCCGAGCCGCTGCCCGCGGGGCACCCCCTGTGGCACGCTCCGAATGTCCTCATCAGCCCGCATGTGGGCGGTTCCACCTCAGCTTTCGCACCCCGCGCCAAGCGCCTGCTCGCGGCCCAGCTGACCCGTTTCGCGGCCGGCGAGCCGCTGGCCAATGTCGTTCTGACGACCGGTCGGTGACGCTCCGGAGCAGTGCGGATGCACGCGGTGCCGGGCTGGCTCCTGACCGTTACTGAGCGTAGAGGTGCTATGTCCCTGAGTGACGAGACTGGTGTATCGTCCCGACCGGGGGCTGCGCCGTGCGTCTGCGGCGCGGGGGAGCGATCACTGCGAGGGGGGCGACGGGCGATGCACGGCCAATGGACGAACGATCCGACGCGGCGGAGCCGGCTGAGGCAACCCCGCCGCGCGCATCGCGCAGCATTTCACCGCGGTGGAGCGACGAACGCCACAGCGATAAGCGGCGGAACGGCGAACTCCGTCCAGGAGTACGCCCCGTGGGCCCGCGGCACCGGGTCCCGGAACGCGGCCCGGGCCCGCGCCCGGTGGCTTGGAGCGCTCCGGTGAGCGCCCCGGGAGCGATCCTGGACCGGCCGCCGATGTCCGGCGGTGGCGGGGCCGGCCTGGTTTCCCAGCTCGTGCTCGCCCTGATCTGCGCCGGATACGGCACCGGCGCCTTCCTCGGCTGGGGCTCCGAGGAACTCGCCCTGATCATGGGCGACTTCGGCCTCTGCAGCGCGGCCCTGATCGCCGCGGTCTCCTGCTTCCTGTACGCACGGGCCGGCTCGGGGCGGAGCGAGGGCAGTTTTCGGCCGGCCTGGCTGCTGTTCGCCTGCTCCTCCGCCATGGCCGCCTGCGGCAACGGCGTATGGGGCTGGTACGAGGTGGTGCTCCGCCGTGAGGTACCCACCCCGTCACCCGCCGACTTCTTCTTCCTCTGCTTCGCGCCGCCGGCCATCGTGGGACTGCTCGTGCTCGCCAAACGCCCGGTGACCAGGGCGGGTTGGGTGTGCCTCGCGCTCGACTCCTGGCTGATCGGCGGCTCCCTGCTCACGCTGTCCTGGAGCCTGGCGCTGGCGCACACCGCGCGCATGGAGGGCGCGGGCGAGAGCACCGCCCACGCCGCCCTCGCGCTCGCCTACCCGCTGCTCGACATCGTCCTGGTCAGCATGGTGCTCGCGCTGCACTTCCGGCGCTCGTCGGCCAACCGGTCCGCGGTGAACACCGCGATCGCGGCGCTCGCCCTGACCGTGCTGTGCGACGCCCTGTTCACCTCGCCGCTGCTGCGCGAGCACTACCGCTCGGGGCAACTCCTCGACGCGGGCTGGTTCGCCGGCTCCCTGCTGCTCGCGTACGCCCCCTGGGGCGCCCGCAGATCCGCCGCCGCGCAGCCGAGCAGGCCGGTCGCCGCGCCCCGGGCCGCGCGCCCGCCGAACGCTGCCACCCGCTCGCCCGCCCTGCCGGTGACCCGCCCCCTCGCCAGCTCACTGGCCGCGCTCACGCCGTACCTCGCGGCGGCCGTCTGCACCCTGGGCATCCTCTACAACGTCATCGAGGGCCGCCGGGTCGACCGCGTGGTCGTCTTCACCGGCTGCACCGTCGTGCTCGCGCTGGTGGTCCGCCAGGGCATCATGCTGCTCGACAACATCGCGCTCACCCATGAACTGGCCCAGAAGGAGAACCACTTCCGCTCCCTGGTGCAGGGTTCGAGCGACGTCATCATGATCGCCGCCCCCACCGGGATACTGCGATACGTCAGCCCGGCCGCCGCCGGCGTCTACGGGCGGGACGCGGAGGAGCTGGTCGGGTCCGAGCTGGCCTCTCTCATCCACCCGGAGGACCTGGGCCGGGTGGTGCACGAGGTGCGCCGGTTTCTGGCGGCGCAGCCCGCCGAGGAGCCCACGACGCGGATCGAATGCCGCTTCAAGTCGGGGACCGGCGAGTGGCTCAACGTGGAATCGACCGTCAACCGCCACCAGGGCGGGCTCATTCTCAACAGCCGCGATGTGACCGAACGGGTGCGCCTGCAGGCGCAGTTGGAGCACAACGCCGAGCACGACCCGCTCACCGACCTGCCCAACCGCGCCCTGTTCACCAAGCGGGTGCGCAAGGCGCTCGGCGGGCGCCGCACCACCGACCCCGGCACCGCCGTGCTCTTCATCGACCTCGACGGCTTCAAACAGGTCAACGACACCATCGGCCACCAGGCCGGCGACGAGCTGCTCATCCAGGCCGCCCGCAGACTCCAGGAGTCCGTACGGGCCGGGGACACCGCGGCCCGGCTCGGCGGCGACGAGTTCGCCGCGCTGATCCTCGGCGACGGCACCCGCGACCGCGCCGCCCGCGAATACCAGGTCAGAGAGATCGCCGACCGGCTGCGCCTCACCCTGTCGCAGCCGTACCAGATCGACGGCAACGACGTGCGGGTCGCCGCCTCCATCGGGGTCGCCTTCGCCGAGCCGGGCGTCGGCGCGGGCGAACTGCTGCGCAACGCCGACCTCGCCATGTACCGCGCCAAGTCCGGCGGCAAGAACCGGGTCGAGCTGTACGCCCCGCAGATGCAGGCCGAGGTCGTCCGCAAGTCGGAGCTCGCGGCCCGGCTGCGTACCGCGCTGAACGAGGGCGAATTCGCCGTACTGCACCAGCCCGTGGTACACCTCACCACCGGTGAGGTGTCCGCCGTCGCGGCCCAGGCGCGGTGGAGATCCGCTCAGGGCATCCTGTTCACCCCGGCCGAATTCCTGCGGGTCGCCGATGAGAGCGAGCGCGCGGCCGAGCTGGGCCGCTGGCTGCTCGAGGAGGCCGTCGAGCGTGCCGCGGAACGCCTGCGCGCGGGCCACGACGCCCCGGTGTCGGTACGCCTCTCGGCCCGGCGGCTGCTCGACAAGTCGATGCCGCTCGGCTCCCTCGAAGCCCTCCTGACCCGGCACGGGCTGCCGTCCGGCGCTCTGATCATCGAGCTGGCCGACAGCGACCCCAGGATCTCCTTCGACGAGCTGGAGCGACGCCTGGTGGGCCTGCGCAGGCTCGGCGTACGGATCGCGCTCGACGGCTTCGGCAGCGGCTACGCGGCGATCAACGCCCTGCGCCGGCTCCCCATCGACGTACTGAAGCTGGACCGGGGGCTCGTCGAGGGCGTGGTCGAATCGGCCCGGCTGCACAAGATCACCGCAGGACTGCTCAGGATCGCCTGCGATCTCGGCATGCAGTCGGTGGCCGACGGCGTCGATGTGCCGGAACAGGTCTTGGCACTGCGCGCCATGGGGTGTACGCATGGGCAGGGTATGGCGTTCTCCGGGCCGCTGGACGAGTACCGGCTGCGCAGGGCCCTGGTGCGCGGCGAGTTCCCGGTCCCCGGCGGGGCCGCGCTCCCCGTGCTCAGCGGCCGCAGCCGTCCCCTGCTCAGCTCAAATAATGAGACGCCCGTCCCACCTACTTGACACCACCTGCGCGCCGGGGGGAGGGTCAATGCCATGCGCACCCGAATTCTCGTACTTGGAAAGCGCGTCGGCTGAAGCGGAGCCCCATGCAGGCTCCGCAGACCGCACCCGACGCGCTCCCCTCGCTTGCCTCACGGCACGAGGGGTTTTTTGTTGCACTGGCACCCCTCAAGCACCACCGCGATCTCGATCAAACCACCGCATAAACCCTCAGCTTCGAGAAGAGAATGCCGATGACCGAGCAGGCCACCGGGGCCCACCATCCGCAGCCGCGGCCCCGTAACGGCGGACACCAGTCCGCGACCGTTGAGCACGTCACGGGCGCGAAGTCCCTCATCCGTTCTCTTGAGGAGGTCGGGGCCGAGGTGGTGTTCGGTATCCCCGGCGGTGCGATCCTCCCGGCGTACGACCCGATGATGGACTCCACCCGGGTCCGGCACGTCCTGGTCCGGCACGAGCAGGGCGCGGGGCACGCGGCGACGGGTTACGCGCAGGCCACCGGCAAGGTCGGGGTGTGCATGGCGACGTCGGGTCCGGGCGCCACCAACCTGGTCACCCCGATCGCGGACGCGCACATGGACTCGGTGCCGCTGGTCGCGATCACCGGCCAGGTCGCCTCCAAGGCGATCGGCACGGACGCCTTCCAGGAGGCGGACATCTGCGGCATCACGATGCCGATCACCAAGCACAACTTCCTGGTCACCAAGGCCGAGGACATCCCGCGGACCATCGCCGAGGCCTTCCACATCGCCTCCACCGGCCGCCCGGGTCCCGTCCTGGTCGACATCGCCAAGGACGCTCTCCAGGCGCAGACCACGTTCTCCTGGCCGCCGCAGACCGACCTGCCGGGCTACCGGCCGGTCACCAAGCCGCACGCCAAGCAGATCCGCGAGGCCGCCAAGCTGATCGTGGCGGCCAAGCGCCCGGTCCTGTACGTCGGCGGCGGTGTCCTGAAGGCCGGCGCCACCGCCGAGCTGAAGGTCCTTGCGGAGCTCACCGGAGCGCCCGTCACCACCACCCTGATGGCGCTCGGCGCCTTCCCCGACAGTCACCCGCTGCACGTGGGAATGCCCGGCATGCACGGTGCGGTCACCGCCGTCACCGCACTGCAGAAGTCGGACCTGCTGATCGCGCTCGGCACCCGCTTCGACGACCGCGTGACCGGCAAGCTGGACAGCTTCGCGCCGTTCGCCAAGGTCATCCACGCGGACATCGACCCGGCCGAGATCGGCAAGAACCGCGAGGTCGACGTCCCGATCGTGGGCGACGCCCGCGAGGTCATCGCCGACCTGGTGCAGGCCGTCCAGGCCGAGTACTCCGAGGGCCACAAGGGCGACTACACCGCTTGGTGGAAGGACCTCAACCGCTGGCGCGAGACGTACCCGCTGGGCTACGACGAGCCGAACGACGGCACGCTGTCCCCGCAGCGCGTCATCCAGCGCATCGGAGAGCTCGCGGACCCGGACACCATCTACGCGGCGGGCGTCGGCCAGCACCAGATGTGGGCCGCCCACTTCATCAACTACGAGCGCCCGGCCACCTGGCTGAACTCCGGCGGCGCCGGAACGATGGGCTATGCGGTCCCCGCCGCGATGGGCGCCAAGGCCGGTCAGCCGGACCGGATGGTCTGGGCGATCGACGGCGACGGCTGCTTCCAGATGACCAATCAGGAACTGACCACCTGCGCGACCAACAACATCCCGATCAAGGTCGCCATCATCAACAACGGCGTGCTCGGGATGGTCCGCCAGTGGCAGACCCTGTTCTACAACCAGCGCTACTCCAACACGGTGCTGCACTCCGGCCCCGAGGACGGCATCGCCGAGCAGGGCAAGCCCAGCGGCGGCACCCGGGTCCCGGACTTCGTCAAGCTGTCCGAGGCGATGGGCTGTTACGCGATCCGCTGCGAGCGCCCCGAGGACCTGGACAAGGCGATCCAGGAAGCGAACTCGATCAACGACCGCCCCGTCGTGATCGACTTCATCGTCCACGAGGACGCCCAGGTGTGGCCGATGGTCGCCGCCGGCACCTCCAACGACGAGGTCATGGCCGCCCGCGGCGTCCGCCCCGACTTCGGCGACAACGAAGACGACTGAGAGCTGTAGGAAGAGGTAAGAGGCTCATGTCCACCAAGCACACGCTCTCGGTCCTGGTCGAGAACACCCCCGGCATCCTCGCCCGGATCGCCGCCCTGTTCTCCCGCCGCGGCTTCAACATCGACTCGCTCGCCGTCGGTGTCACCGAACACCCCGACATCTCCCGCATCACCATCGTGGTCGGCGTCGAGGACCTGCCCCTGGAGCAGGTGACCAAGCAGCTCAACAAGCTCGTCAACGTCCTGAAGATCGTCGAACTCGAGCCCAGCGCTGCGATCCAGCGCGAGCTCGTCCTGGTGAAGGTGCGGGCCGACAACGAAACGCGCTCCCAGATCGTCGAGATCGTCCAGTTGTTCCGCGCCAAGACCGTGGACGTCTCGCCCGAGGCCGTGACCATCGAGGCCACCGGCGGCGCCGACAAGCTGGAGGCGATGCTGAAGATGCTGGAGCAGTTCGGCATCAAGGAGCTCGTCCAGTCCGGGACGATCGCCATAGGGCGAGGCGCCCGGTCCATCACGGACCGGTCGCTGCGCGCCCTGGACCGCAGCGCCTGAGTCCGCGCACACGGGTCTGATCCGGCCCGTATCGCGAGACTCACCCATTCCTCACCCACCCCCACCGATACGGTGGACGCAACACCCAGCACACCAAGGAGATATCCCAGTGGCCGAGCTGTTCTACGACGACGATGCCGACCTGTCCATCATCCAGGGCCGCAAGGTCGCGGTGATCGGTTACGGCAGCCAGGGCCACGCCCACGCGCTGTCGCTCCGTGACTCGGGTGTCGACGTCCGCGTCGGTCTGCACGAGGGCTCCAAGTCCAAGGCGAAGGCCGAGGAGCAGGGCCTGCGCGTGGTGACGCCGTCCGAGGCGGCCGCCGAGGCCGACGTCATCATGATCCTGGTCCCGGACCCGATCCAGGCCCAGGTGTACGAGGAGTCCATCAAGGACAACCTGAAGGACGGCGACGCGCTGTTCTTCGGCCACGGCCTGAACATCCGCTTCGGGTTCATCAAGGCCCCGGCGGGCGTCGACGTGTGCATGGTGGCCCCGAAGGGCCCGGGTCACCTGGTGCGCCGTCAGTACGAGGAGGGCCGCGGCGTTCCGTGCATCGCGGCGGTCGAGCAGGACGCGACCGGCAACGGCTTCGCGCTCGCGCTCTCGTACGCGAAGGCCATCGGCGGTACGCGGGCGGGCGTCATCAAGACGACGTTCACCGAGGAGACCGAGACCGACCTGTTCGGTGAGCAGGCCGTCCTCTGCGGTGGCACTGCGGCGCTGGTCAAGGCGGGCTTCGAGACGCTGACCGAGGCCGGTTACCAGCCGGAGATCGCGTACTTCGAGTGCCTCCACGAGCTGAAGCTGATCGTGGACCTCATGTACGAGGGCGGCCTGGAGAAGATGCGCTGGTCGATCTCGGAGACCGCCGAGTGGGGCGACTACGTCACCGGCCCCCGCATCATCACCGCCGACACCAAGGCCGAGATGAAGAAGGTCCTCGCCGAGATCCAGGACGGTACGTTCGCGAAGAACTGGATGGAGGAGTACCACTCGGGTCTGAAGAAGTACAACGAGTACAAGACCCAGGACTCCGAGCACCTCCTGGAGACCACCGGCAAGGAGCTGCGCAAGCTCATGAGCTGGGTCCAGAACGACGAGGCGTAAGCCTTGCGGGCCAGGGGGGCCGGACACACCGTCCGGCCCCCCTCGCTTCAATGGACAACAAGTCCAACCCCCTATGGGTGATCTCTCCGCCATGGCGGAAAACCACCTAACGAGCAGCACTAGACTGCTCAGCAACACAAACGCGTCAGGCCCACAGCGTCGTGCGTCTTCCACGCGGCACAGCGACCCCGAGGAATTGCAGGCACCCGAAATTCCCCGGCGCCGCTTCCCCTCCACCGCCTGCGGCCGTCGGGACGGCCGTCCGCAAAGGACTCAGTGAGGACCCACGTGAGCTCGAAACCTGTCGTACTCATCGCTGAAGAGCTGTCGCCCGCCACCGTCGACGCCCTCGGGCCGGACTTCGAGATCCGGCACTGCAACGGGGCCGACCGCGCCCAACTGCTGCCCGCCATCGCCGGTGTCGACGCGATCCTGATCCGCTCGGCCACCAAGGTCGACGCCGAGGCCATCGCCGCCGCCAAGAAGCTCCGCGTCGTCGCCCGCGCGGGAGTCGGCCTCGACAACGTGGACGTCTCCGCCGCCACCAAGGCCGGCGTGATGGTCGTGAACGCCCCGACCTCCAACATCGTCACCGCCGCCGAGCTCGCCTGCGGCCTCCTGGTCGCCACCGCGCGCAACATTCCGCAGGCCAACAGCGCGCTGAAGAACGGCGAGTGGAAGCGGAACAAGTACACCGGCGTCGAGCTGAGCGAGAAGACCCTCGGTGTCGTCGGCCTCGGCCGCATCGGCGTCCTGGTCGCGCAGCGCATGTCGGCCTTCGGCATGAAGATCGTCGCGTACGACCCCTATGTGCAGCCCGCCCGCGCGGCCCAGATGGGCGTCAAGCTCCTCAGCCTCGACGAGCTGCTCGAAGTCTCCGACTTCATCACCGTGCACCTGCCCAAGACCCCCGAGACGATCGGCCTGATCGGCGACGAGGCGCTGCACAAGGTGCAGCCGCACGTGCGGATCGTGAACGCCGCGCGCGGCGGGATCGTGGACGAGGCCGCGCTGTTCTCCGCCCTCAAGGAGGGCCGCGTCGCGGGCGCCGGTCTGGACGTGTACGCGAAGGAGCCCTGCACGGACTCCCCGCTGTTCGAGCTCGACCAGGTCGTCTGCACCCCGCACCTGGGCGCCTCCACCGACGAGGCCCAGGAGAAGGCGGGCATCTCCGTCGCCAGGTCCGTACGGCTGGCGCTCGCGGGCGAGTTGGTGCCGGACGCGGTCAACGTCCAGGGCGGCGTGATCGCCGAGGACGTCAAGCCGGGCCTGCCGCTCGCCGAGCGCCTCGGCCGCATCTTCACCGCGCTCGCGGGCGAGGTGGCGGTCCGCCTCGACGTCGAGGTGTACGGCGAGATCACCCAGCACGACGTCAAGGTGCTCGAACTCTCCGCGCTCAAGGGCGTGTTCGAGGACGTGGTGGACGAGACGGTGTCCTACGTCAACGCCCCGCTCTTCGCGCAGGAGCGCGGCGTCGAGGTCCGTCTGACCACCTCCAGCGAGTCCCCGGACCACCGTAATGTGGTGACCGTGCGCGGCACCCTCTCGGACGGCGAGGAGGTCGCGGTCTCCGGCACCCTGGCCGGCCCGAAGAACGTCCAGAAGGTCGTCGCGATCGGCGAGTTCGACGTGGACCTGGCGCTCGCCGACCACATGATCGTGCTCCGCTACGAGGACCGTCCCGGCATCGTCGGCACCGTCGGCCGGGTCCTCGGCGAGGCCGGGCTCAACATCGCGGGCATGCAGGTGGCGCGCGCGGAGGAGGGCGGCGAGGCGCTCGCCGTGCTGACCGTGGACGACACCATTCCGCAGAACGTGCTGAACGAGGTCGCCGCCGAGATCGGCGCCAACTCGGCCCGCTCGGTGAACCTGACCGACTGACGCTCCGGCCCAGCGGTCCCGTACCCGGCACCTAGACGCCTGTCTTAGACGAGCGTCTGGGTGCCGGGTACGCTGCTGTCATGGGACACCGTGAGGATCTGCTCGAAGGCGCCAAGCGCTGCCTGCTGGCGAAGGGCTATGCCCGCACCACCGCCCGAGACATCGTCGCCGAGTCCGGCACCAATCTGGCCTCCATCGGCTACCACTACGGCTCCAAGGAGGCCCTGCTCAACCTGGCCTTCCTGAAGCTGACCGAGGAGTGGGGCGACACGGTGGGCGACGGTCCGGGCGCGAGCGCGGCCGAGGACCTGCCGCCGCTGGAACGCTTCGAGCGGGCCTGGGCGAAGGTCATCGGCTCGTACGAGGAGAGCCGCCCGGTCTGGAAGCTCCAGATGGAGATCGTCTCCCGCCTCGACAGCGACCCCGAGCTCCAACAGGCCCTCGCGGGCCCGCAGTTGGAGGGGCGCAAGGGCCTCGCCGAGAACTTCCTGGGCCTGGACGAGCAGGCCGACCCCGAGCGGGCCCGGCTGGCCGGCGCCTTCTGTCAGGCGCTGCTCGCCGGGGTGATGGTCCAGTGGATGGTCGACCCGGAAACGGCGCCCTCGGCGCAGGAGCTGACCGAGGGCCTGAAGATCGTCATGGGGATCGACGGGGACGAAGGCCGGAGCTGATGGTCGGTCAAAACCCCTTGCCAGGGCCTGGGGTGACCGTCACAGCCGCGCGGCCTTCAGCGCCATGTGCAGCAGCAGCCGGTCCTCGCCCTGGTCCAGGTCGAGACCGGTGAGGTGCTCGACGCGCGAGAGCCGGTAGTAGAGCGTCTGACGGTGGATGCCCAGGCTCGCCGCGGCGCGCCCCGCCTGGCCCGCGCAGTCGAGGAACACCTCGGCGGTACGGGCCAGTTCGGCGTTGGCCGGGCTCAACAGGGCCCGTACCGCCGGGTCCTGGCCCGCTGCCGTCGGCAGGGCGGTCAGCAGTCGGTACGGGCCGATCGCCGACCACTGGGCGACCGGTCCGAGCCGGGGTTCGGCAAGTACCGCACGCGCGGCGGAGGTTGCCTCCTGCCGGGCGAGAGCGAGTTCGGCGAGACCGCGCCGGGCCACCGCCACCCCGGCCGCCGCACCCGCCCCGGCGCTGCCGCGCAGCCGCTCCGCCGCGGTCCGGGCCGGCGCGAGCGCGTCCGCCGACCGCAACCGCACCAGCGCGGCCAGCACCAGACCCCCGCCGGAGTCCGGCCACGGCACCGTGCAGACCGCCGCCGCCCCCGCCACCGTACGGGCCGAAGGGGCGTCCTCGGTGGGCCAGGGCGCGACGCAGACCAGCGCGTGCAGGCCCGCCGCGTCCGGGCCGAGCGCGCTCTCCAGCGCGGCCGTCGCCGTGTCGCGCGGCCGGCCGCGCTCCGCGGTCAGCGCCGCCCGGAACTCGCGGGAGAGGTCCGCCCCCGCCTGCGCCTCGTCGGCGAGCAGCACACCGATCCTGGCGGCCACCTCCATCGCCGCGGCGAGCTTGTCCTCGGCGGGTCCGGGCTCCGCGTCGAGCAGCCAGACGTATCCGAGGGCGATGCCCCGATGGCGTACCGGAAGACAGACGCGGCCCCGGAACACGCCCGCGTCCGGGGCGGCCGGGATGCGGACCGGGCCGGTGGCGCGGGTGATGCCGAAGCCCTCGAACCAGGCGCGGACGGCGGGCGTCGACTTCCTGGTCAGGATCGAACGGGTGCGGACCGGGTCCATCGCCAGGTCGTCATCCGAGTCGTGCGCCCCGAAGGCGATCAGCCCGAAATCCCGGTTCTCCAGCGTCGCGGGGGCGCCGAGCAGCGCCGAGATTTCATCGACCAGATCCTGGTAGTCGCCCTTCACGCCAGCCATTCTCGCTCATTCGGCGGCCCGCTTCAGACATGTGTATGAGATCTGGGCCACGGATGCGTGACAGCTGTCGATGGCAGAGGATCGGGGAGATCCTTAGGTTTCACGGTGGTTCTCCGTGCCGTTACCGGTTCGCCGGGAAGACGTCCACCGTCCTTCCGGTCCCGGTCGCGGCTCCGTCTAGTTCTTTCCGTGGAGGTGCCCCGTGCTGGGTCCCGTGATCCTCGCCGCGTCGCGCAGCGACAAGATGCGCAAGCTTGTTTCGGCCGCCCCGGTGACCAAGCCCGTGGTGAACCGGTTCATCCCCGGCGAGACCGTCGAGCAGGTCGTCCCGATCATCGAGGAGACCGTCGGCAAGGGCCTTGAGGTCACCCTCGACGTGGTGGGCGAGGACATCACCACCCCCGAGCAGGCCGCCCACGCGCGCGACGCCTACCTGGAGCTCATCGAGCGGCTCAAGGAGCTCGGCCACGGCCCCAAGGCCGAGATGTCCGTGAAGCTCTCCATGTTCGGCCAGGCACTGGAAGGCGGCCACGAGCTGGCGCTGGCCAACGTGCGCCCGGTCGTCGAGGCCGCCGCCGCGATCGGCACCACGGTCACCCTGGACGCCGAGGACCACACCACCCTCGACTCGATGTTCGCCATCCACGAGGAACTGCGGAAGGACTTCCCGCAGACCGGCTGCGTCATTCAGGCCTACCTCTTCCGCACCGAGGCCGACGCCCGCCGCCTGGCCGACGCGGGCAGCCGGGTGCGCATCGTGAAGGGCGCCTACAAGGAGCCCGCCGAGGTCGCCTACCAGGACAAGGGCGAGATCGACAAGGCGTACGTCCGCATCCTGAAGACCCTGATGGAGGGCGAGGGCTACCCGATGATCGGGTCCCACGACCCGCGCCTCATAGCCATCGGCCAGGAGCTCGCCCGCCGTGCGGGGCGCAAGCTGGATGAGTACGAGTTCCAGATGCTGTACGGGATCCGCAGCGAGGAGCACATCCGGCTCGCGGCCGAGGGCCACCGGATGCGCGTCTACACGGCGTACGGCACCGACTGGTACGGCTACTTCATGCGGCGCCTCGCGGAGAAGCCGGCCAACCTGCTGTTCTTCGTGCGCTCGATGATCACCAAGAACTAGATTTCGGACAGACGTCCCAAGCCCCTCCGGTCGCCGGATCACCCCTCACTAAGGAGTCAACGAGTCATGGACGCTGTGACCCAGGTCCCCGCCCCGGTCAACGAGCCGGTGCACGGCTACGCCCCTGGTTCCCCGGAGCGCGCCCGTCTGGAGGCCAAGCTCAAGGAGCTGGCCGAGAACCCCGTCGACCTGCCGATGACCATCAACGGTGAGAAGCGGATGGGCGGCGGCGAGCGCTTCGACGTCGTGCAGCCGCACAACCACAAGGCCGTCATCGGCACGTACGCCAACGCCACCACCCAGGATGCGCAGGACGCGATCGACGCGGCGCTTGCCGCCGCCCCGGCCTGGCGCGCGATGTCCTTCGACGACCGCGCCGCGATCATCCTGCGCGCCGCCGAGCTGCTGGCCGGCCCGTGGCGCGAGACGCTCGCCGCCTCCACCATGCTGGGCCAGTCGAAGACGGCGCAGCAGGCCGAGATCGACACCCCGTGCGAGCTGGTCGACTTCTGGCGCTTCAACGTCCACTACGCCCGCAACCTGCTCGCCGAGCAGCCCCCGGCGAACTCCCCGGGCGTGTGGAACCGCATGGACCACCGCCCGCTGGAGGGCTTCGTCTACGCGATCACGCCGTTCAACTTCACGGCCATCGCGGGCAACCTGCCGACCGCCCCGGCTCTGATGGGCAACGTGGTCGTGTGGAAGCCGTCCCCGACGCAGACCCACGCCGCCGTGCTGCTGATGAGCCTGCTGGAGGAGGCGGGCCTACCCAAGGGCGTCATCAACCTCGTCACCGGTGACGGCCTGGCGGTCTCCGAGATCGCCCTGAACCACCGCGACCTGGCGGGCATCCACTTCACGGGCTCGACCAAGACCTTCCAGCACCTGTGGAAGACGGTCGGCACGAACATCGAGAAGTACCGCACCTACCCGCGCCTGGTCGGCGAGACCGGCGGCAAGGACTTCGTGGTGGCGCACCCGAGCGCCGACCGCGCCGTCCTGAAGACCGCGCTGACCCGTGGCTCCTTCGAGTTCCAGGGCCAGAAGTGCTCCGCGTCCTCGCGTGCGTACGTCCCTGCGTCGATCTGGAACGACGGCTTCAAGGAGGAGTTCGCGGCCGAGGTCGACGGCATCGCCATGGGTGACGTCACCGACCTGTCGAACTTCATCGGCGCCGTCATCGACGAGCGGTCGTTCGCGAAGAACAAGGCCGCGATCGACCGTGCGAAGGCCGACGCGTCCTGCACGATCGTCGCGGGCGGCACCTACGACGACTCGGTGGGCTACTTCGTCCGCCCGACCGTCATCGAGTGCTCGGACCCGGCGAACGAGGTCTTCACGACCGAGTACTTCGGCCCGATCCTGGCGATCCACGTCTACGACGACGCCAAGTACGACGAGATGCTGGCCCAGATGGAGTCGGTCTCCGACTACGCCCTGACCGGCGCCGTCATCGCCAACGACCGCGCGGCGGCGGCGTACACGATGGACAAGCTCCGCTACGCGGCGGGCAACTTCTACATCAACGACAAGTCGACCGGTGCCGTCGTCGGCCAGCAGCCCTTCGGCGGCGGCCGCGCCTCGGGCACCAACGACAAGGCGGGCGCCCCGCAGAACCTGATGCGCTGGACGCTGACCCGGGCCATCAAGGAAACCCTGGTCCCGCCGACCGACTACACCTACCCCCACATGGGCTGACCCAGCCACCCCCGAACCCCGCCCCCGTCCTTGGTCCCCCAACCGAGGACGGGGGCGGTTTCAGTTGCAGCGGTCGTCGGGACCGGCGACGCCCCGGGTGGCTACTTCCGGGCGAGGAACCCGTCGATCAGGGCAGCGATCTCCGCCGCATGGGTCTCCAGGGCGAAGTGGCCCGTCGGGAGGAGGTGGATCTCGGCGTTGGGGAGGTCGCGCTGGAAGGCCTGGGCGCCGGCCGGGATGAAGATCTCGTCGTGGGCGCCCCACGTCGCGAGCAGCGGGACCTGGCTGGTGCGGAAGTACTCCTGGAAGGCCGGGTAGAGGTCGAAGTTGGAGCCGTAGTCGGCCATCAGGTCCAGCTGGATCTCGTCCTGACCCGGGCGGGCCATGAGCGCCGCGTCGTGGTGGTACGCGTCCGGGCTGACCAGCGTCGGGTCCTCGACCCCGTGCAGGTACTGCCACTTGATGCCGTCGAGGGAGCGGATCTCCCGGACGGGCGCCTCGGTCTCGGGCGTGCGGTCGGCGATCAGGGCGAGCGGCGCGGCCCAGGCCTCGCCGAGGCCCTCGGTGTACGCGTTGCCGTTCTGGGTGATGATCGCGGTGATGCGCTCCGGGTGCTTCAGCGCCAGGCGCAGGCCGATCGGGGCGCCGTAGTCCTGGATGTAGATCGCGAACCGGCTCAGGCCGAGCTGCTCGGTGAACTCGTCGGTGATCGCGGCCAGTTCGGCGAAGGTGTACGTCACGGACGCGGCCCTCGGGGCCGCCGAGCGGCCGAAGCCGAGGTGGTCGGGGGCGATCACGCGGTAGTGGTCGGCGAGCCGCGGGATCAGGTCGCGGAACATGTGCGAGCTGGTCGGGAAGCCGTGCAGCAGGAGCAGTACGGGTGCGTCGGGCGCGCCCGCCTCCCGGTAGAAGATCTCGTGGCCCCGGACGGTCGCGGTGCGGTAGTGGACCGGTCGCCTGCTCATGTCTCTAACCCCCGTGGTTTCTTTGACTGGTTGACCCTGTCGGAGATACGTAATCGCGTCGCCGGATAACTTGTCAAGGGGCGATGAGCGGTTAGAGGTTGTGGTCCGTTACCTTGGCGGCGATGGATGCGGCGATGGATGACGACATACGGCCCTGGGACGTCGCCGTGCCGCTCGTGCGCGCGGCGCGGCGCGGTGACGCGCTGGCCATGGACGATCTGCTGGGGCTCATCACCCCGTACGTCACCCGGCTGTGCGCGCCCATCGCCCCGGCCGACACCGCCGACGCCGTGCAGGAGGCGCTGCTCGCCGTGTTCCGCGGGCTGCGCGGACTGCGGGACCCGCTCGCGTTCTACGGGTGGACGCGCGCGGTCACCGTGCGGGAGGCCGTCCGGGTGGCGCGGCGTACCGCCGGGGAGAGCCCCGCCGACCCCGCGGAGATCGCCCGGCTGCGCGATCTGCTGCCGCACGCGGACACCTCCCAACTGTCCGCCGAAATACGGGACTTGCTCGCCCGGATGCCCGTCCAGCAGCGCACCGTGCTGGTGCTGCGCGAGCTGGAGGGGCTCGGCGAGCGAGCCATGGCCGAGCTGCTCGACGTACCCGAGGGCACCGTGAAGTCACGGCTGAGCAGGGCCCGTTCCTCCTTCCGGAAGGCGTGGACGCGGTGACACCTCCCTTCGACGGCGCGGGCACCCTGGCACGGCTGCGCGTACTGGCCGCCGGACTGCGGGCCCCGCTCCATGCCGAGCGCCGGATCGACCTGCCCTTCGAGCGGGTGTGGGCGGTCGTCGCCGACCTGGAGGGCGAACTGCCCCATCTCATCTCCTTCGTGCGGGAGTTCCGGGTGCCGGCCGGTGACAGCGAGCGCAAGACGGCGCGGGCCGTGGACGTGATGGGGCTGCGGGGTGACTTCGCGGTGCGGCTCGGGCCCGGCTGGTGCCTGATGCAGTCCCGGCTCGTGACCATGGGCATGGCGGCCGAGCCGGATGGCGACGGCACGCGGTTCGCGGTGTGCGGCGCGCTGCGGCCCGCCGCCCTCGGCCCCCTGCAGCACGCCTACCGGCGCCTGCTCGGCGAACGCCGGGCCCTCGCGTTCTTCCGGGAAGTGGAGCGCCGGGCCGTCCTGCGCTGACCGCGCCTGCCTGGAGCGCCGGGCCGCCCTGCGTGACGGCGCCTGCCTGATGTGGGGGACCGCCCTGCGCTGACGGCGACAGCCCCCCAGCCGGCCTGGTTCGCCTAGTTCGCCGCGATCAGCTTGCGCAGCTCCTCCGCCACCAACTCCGGCAGCTCCTCAGGGAGATGGTGCCCGGCGCCCGGCACGACGCGTACCGTCAGATCGTCGGCGTACGGTTCGCCGCGGAGCAGCGCCGGAGGGATCACGGGGTCGAATTCGCCGCCGAGCACCCGGGTCGGCACGGTGAGGCGGGTCCTGCGGTGGGTGCCGCGGAACCCGGCCGGGATGTCCCGTACGACGTACTGCCAGAACAGCGCCTGCCCGGCATGGGCCGAGACCTGGGTGGCCTCGGTGAACTCCGTCAGCTCCGCCTCGCTCCACAGCGCGGGGTCGCCCGACCCGCGCCGCAGGAGGTGGCGCGTGAAGGCGGGCCAGTGCCGCAGGACGAGGCGGCCGAGCACCGGGTACTCGATGAACGCGGTGAACCACATCCGCCACAGGGTCGGCAGCACATCGCGGTGGCGGGTCCAGGGGTGCGTCATGTTGAGGGCGAGGAGCGCGCGCACGCGGTCCGGGGCTCGAAGGGAGAGCCGGAACGCGACGCCGGCGCCCCAGCTGTGGGCCGCCAACACTGCCCTGTCCAGGCCGAGTTCGTCCAGCAGGGCGAGCACATCGGCGGCCAGCGAATCGGTGTCGTACCCGGTGCGGCTCTGCTCGGACCAGCCGAAGCCGCGCAGATCCACACAGATCAGCCGGTACTCGGCGGCGAGCAGCGGCACGACGCGGCGCCAGGCGTACCAGTGCTGCGGAAAGCCGTGCAGCAGCACGACGGGCTCGCCGCTGCCGAACTCCGCCACGTGCAGCCGGACACCGCGCACCGTCACCTGCCGGTGCGCGGCGCCTTCGAGGTGCGGCATCGGACGTTCGCTGATGGTCATGGGGTCCCCTTCGCCGGACGGATGGTGGTGCGTCATCCCGCCAGGAGGCGCGCGGCCGGGCGAAGGTTCCCCACGATTTTCGGGACGGGGCGGGAGGCGTGCGCCTCAGACCTCGATCAGCACCTGGTCGAGCGATTTGCGCACCAGGTCCGGGACCTCGCAGTCGTCGGCCGGATAGCCGACCGGGATCACCGCGAACGCCTTCTCGTTCGCGGGCCGGTCGAGCACCTCGGACAGGAAGCGCATCGGGCTCGGGGTGTGCACCAGGGCCGCCAGACCGGACTGGTGAAGGGCGGACAGCAGCATGCCGACGGCGATGCCGACCGACTCGTCGACGTAGTAGTGCTTGTGCTTGGTGCCGTCGTCGGCCAGCCAGTAGCGCTGCTGGAACACGACGAGCAGGACCGGGGCATCGGTGAGGTGGGTCTTCACCGCGTCCGTGCCGATCGGCCGCAGCGCCGCCAGCCACTCCTCGCCGAGCCGCCCGTCGTAGGAGATCCGCTCCTCCTCCTCGGCCGCCTGGCGTATCCGGCGCCGTACGTCCGGGTCCTTGACCAGGACGAACGTCCACGGCTGCTGGTGGGCGCCGGACGGCGCGGTCGCGGCGCAGGCGACCGCGTCGCGGACGGCCTGCTCGGGGACCGGGTCGGCCGAGAACCGGCGTACGGTGCGGCGCTCGTCCATGCGCTCGCGCAACTCGGCGGCCCGCGCGAGGGTTTCGGCGCTCGGCATCCGCGCCGGGCGGTAGGGGACGGGCCGGTACGGCTCGCCGTGGACGGGAGTCCAGTGCTGCTCGGTGGGTGTGGGCATGGGGAGATTTTGGCCGCCGGGTGCGTGACGCTCCAAGTGCCCTGACATGTAAGTGACTTGAAAGGTCCAGTCCAGGTGCCTACGAGAGGTGGAAGGGGGGCAGCAGGGGCCGCCCCCCTTCCCGAGGCCCTCTGGTCAGCCGCTCACCGACACCGCGCCCGTCTCGATGTGGCCCGTGTACCGGCGCGTCCACGTCGAGTCGGCGTCGGCCGTGATCGTGAAGTCGTACCAGCCGTTCTGGTACGCCACCGCGTTGAAGTAGTCCTCGGTGGAGCCGCCCGCCCCCACCGTGTATGTCCAGGGGCCGTCCGTACGGTAGTTGTTCGAGGTGACGGTGAACTTCACCGCAGCGGCGGAGGCGTTGGTCAGTTTGAACCAGATCGCCTGCTTGCCGGTGCCGGGCTCGACTCCGTAACGGGCCGCCACTTCGATGGACTTGCCCGCGCTCGTCGCGTCGCCCGTGAAGCGGCGCTGGAAGCGGTTCGGGCCGACCATGGTGAAGTCGTACGTGCCCGAGCCGAAGCCCGTACCGATGCTGAAGGAGTCGGTGGCGGTGCCGCCCGCGTCGACCGTGTACTGCCACGGCGTGGTGTCGCGGTAGGCGTTGGGGTGGATGGAGAAGTGCGCGGCGCTGGTCGCCGGGGCGCCCTGGTTGGCCATGCCGAACCAGGCCAGGATCTGCCCGCCGGACGTGAACTCGAACCGGTCGAGGTTGCCGTTCGGCTGGTACGGCAGCGCGCGGGCCGGGCGGGTGCCGGGCTCCTGCGCGGGCAGCGCGTTGGTCTGCGGCGACGGGTTGGGCAGCGGGCCGCACATGCCGATGCCGATGACCGAGGTCGCGGGCAGCCCGGACGCCATGCCGTACACCGGCGACGCGAAGTCGAAGACGCCGGTCAGGTCGCCGGTGACCTTGCGGCGCCAGTCGCTGATGTTGGGGCAGGTCGCCGGGGTGCCGATGGCGGCGGTCCACGTTTCCATGAAGCGCAGTACGGAGGTGTGGTCGAAGACCTCCGAGGAGACCCAACCCCCGCGTGTCCAGGGCGACATGACCAGCATCGGCACCCGGAAGCCGAGGCCGTACGGGATGCCGCCCAGGAACTCCCCGGCCGTCCCGGCGGGCGGGGACGGCGGCGGTACGTGGTCGAAGAAGCCGTCGTTCTCGTCGTAGTTGAGGAACAGGACGGTCGAGTCGAAGACGTCGGGGGCGGCGGCGAGCGCGCGGTACACCAGGTCCACGAAGTGCGCGCCGTCGCCGGGCGGGGCGTACGGGTGCTCGGAGAAGGCCTGGTTGGCGACCACCCAGGACACCTGGGGGAGCGTGCCGGCGAGGGCGTCCGCCTTGATGGCGGCGGCGATGTCGTCGGGGGTCGAGCCGGTGACCGCCGGGACGGAGCCCATGCCGCGGTCGTGCAGCGGGTCGCCGGCGGGCGCGGAGGCGAACTTCTGGAAGTACGCGAGGCCGTTGTCGCCGTAGTTGTCGCCGGCGTTCTGGTAGACCTTCCAGCTGACCCCGGCGCGCTGGAGGGCCTCCGCGTACGCCTCCCAGGTCAGGCCCGACTCGTCGCCGCCGTCGTTGCTGGAGCCGTCGACCTTGCCGCTCCACAGGTAGGTGCGGTTGGGGCCGGTGGCGCTGAGCGTGGCGCTGAAGTAGGCGTCGCAGATGGTGTAGTTGTCGGCCAGCGCGTAGTGGAACGGTATGTCGCCCCGGTCGAGGTAGCCGAGGCTGCGCACGTTGCCGACGCCCGCCACCCAGTTGTCCATCCGGCCCTGGTTCCACGCCGAGTGCTGCGAGGACCAGCTGTGCGGCAGGTCGCCGTCGCACTGCGCGAGGGTCTCGCCGTCGGCGCCGCCCGCCGCCGGGGTCGAGCTCAGCTTCCACGGGTACTGGCGGCCGAGCCCGTTGGGCTGGTTGAACACGGGCTGCCCGCCGGACAGCAGGATCCCGCTGCGGTCGCCGAAGCCCCGGACGCCCTTGAGGCGGCCGAAGTAGTGGTCGAAGCTGCGGTTCTCCTGCATGAGGATCACCACGTGCCTGACGTCCGTGATGGTGCCGGTCGCCGAGGCGGCCGCCGTGCTCATGACGGCCGAACCGGCCGCGCCGGCCGTCCCCGGGGGCAGTACGGCTCCGGCCGCCACGCCCGCGCCGAGTGCCACGAATCCTCTACGACTGATCGGTGTCATCCGCCCGCCTGTCCGGTCCCGTGCGCCCCAGCGGCACATCGAGCGCAAGAGTGCAGCCGCTCAATGGTCTGGAGCCAGACCTCTACGGGGAGAGATGTGTGAACTCTCGGTCAATGGCGTCCAACGGCCGGAATCCACCGGGGCTTTCAGCCGCCCTCAACGGTCCTCAGCGGTCCTCAGCGGTTTTCAGTGGTCCTCAGCCGCCCTCGGCGGTCCTCAATGGTTCCTCGCCGCGTTCGAGCCGCAGCGTCCGGGTCGGCGCCACATAGGCGGTGAGGCCGGTGCCGCCCAGGATGCCGAGCTGCGCGGAGAGCGGAACGCCGTCGTACGCCTTGATCTTCCGCACCCCGTCGGCCCCCAGGGTGACCAGCGCGTGGGTGCGCCGGCCCTGCCGGTGGAAGACCAGATCGCCCGCCGCGAGTCCCGGATCGCGCGAGGCCGGTACCCGGCCGAGCGCGCGGCCCTCCAGCGGGGTGTGCAGCGGGCCGTGGTCCATCACCTCGCGGTGGTACGGGTCCACGGAGAGGTAGAGGTTCTCGACGAGCGCGGTACCGGGGGCAGGTTCCGGTACCGGGGCGACCCCGACCCCGGCCGGCACCCGTGCTGCCGCCCGCGCTCGAAGGGCTCGTCGCCCGGCATCCCGGGATCGTGCCCGAGGTGCGCCTGGTGCGCCTGGTGCGGGAGGTGGGGCCGGGGACGGCGGGCGAGGATCAGGGAGCTCCGGGCGCTGCGCCCGGCGGGCTCGGCGGCGGCGGGGCGTCTCAGATAGTAGGAAGTCCGAGTAATTGTAGAGACAGACGCGAGCCCAGCGCTTAGCTTTGTAGAAGCCGAACGTCTCGCCGATCCGGCGAATGGCGGTCGTGAGCGCAGTGCCCTCAGGCAGGCAACCCCTGCGGCAGCGCTCCCCGCCCCTTCCGGCACCTCACTGCATCCGCCGGGGCCTGCCCCGGACCTCCCAGCAGAGGAGTCGAATTCCCATGACCAAGCAGCCCGTCCGCCGCGTCCGTCACTCTTCGCGCGCCAGTGAGTCCGACCGCAAGAACGCCGCCGCCGCCCTCCAGCGCGCACTGGACCGCAGGGACAACGGCGGCGCCACGGGGCACTGAGCCCCCACCGAACGGCGCGGCCGGTGAACCGTCCGCGCTGTGGCGGGAGTTGGCGGTGAGTACGGCCGGCGCCGTCCGGTGTGTCCTGCCCGGAACTCCTGTCCATACTGTGGACAGGGCGTGTCAGTGGCTGGGACGCGGGGGTAGGGTGCCACCATGTCGGCAAGTTCTCGCAGCATCAATCTCGCAGTGATTCCCGGTGACGGCATCGGCCAGGAGGTCGTGGCCCAGGGCCTCAAGGTCCTGACCGCGGTCCTTCCGCCGGATGTGAAGCTGGAGACCAGGGAGTTCGACTTCGGCGCCCGGCGCTACCACGCCACCGGTGAGACCCTCACCGACGCCGACGTCGCCGCCCTCAAGCAGCACGACGCGATCCTGCTCGGCGCGATCGGCGACCCCTCGGTCCCGTCCGGCGTCCTGGAGCGCGGGTTCCTGCTGAAGCTCCGCTTCCTCTTCGACCACTACGTCAACCTGCGGCCCTCGAAGCTGCTCCCGGGTGTCGCGACCCCGCTGGCCGGACAGCCCGAGATCGACTTCATCGTGGTCCGCGAGGGCACCGAGGGCCCGTACACCGGCAACGGCGGCTCGATCCGCACCGGAACCCCGCACGAGGTGGCCACCGAGGTCTCGGTCAACACCGCCTTCGGTGTCGAGCGCGTGGTCCGGGACGCCTTCGCCCGCGCCCAGGCCCGCCCCCGCAAGAAGCTGACCCTGGTCCACAAGAACAACGTGCTGGCCTACGCCGGGCACCTGTGGACCAACATCTTCAACAAGGTGGCCGAGGAGTTCCCCGAGGTCACCACCGACTACCTGCACGTCGACGCGGCGACGATCTTCCTCGTCACCCAGCCCGAGCGCTTCGACGTGATCGTCACCGACAACCTCTTCGGCGACATCATCACCGACCTGGCCGCGGCCGTCTCCGGCGGCATCGGCGTCGCTGCCTCCGGCAACATCAACCCGAGCGGCGAGTTCCCCTCGATGTTCGAGCCGGTGCATGGCTCCGCGCCGGACATCGCGGGACAGGGCAAGGCCGACCCGACGGCCACGATCCTCTCCGTCGCCCTGCTGCTGCGCCACCTCGGCCACGAGTCCGAGGCCACCTGCATCGAGGTCGCCGTCTCCGCCGACCTGGCGGCCCGCGGCAGCTCGGTCCGTACGACGGAAGAGATCGGCGACGCGCTCGCCGTACGCGTAGCCGGCTGACCCAGCGCCCGCACACGCACCGGCCGCCGGGTCGCAGTTCGCACCCGGCGGCTTTTCGCATGCGGCCACCGGGTGACACCATCATCCCCGGACCGCACATCACACCGTTATGTCCAAGGCCCCACCACGAGCGATAATCGGACGAGGGCCCGCGCCATGCGGAGCAGCTCGGACGTCCCGGCACAACACGGCGTGAGCGCGGTCCGTCACTATCCACCGGTGAAGGACACAGCACTCATGACGACGCCCACGATCGAGCTCAAGCCCACCTCGCACCCGCTGTCCGACGCGGAGCGCGAGGCGATCCTGGCCAGCCCCGGTTTCGGCCGCCACTTCACCGACAACATGGTGACGGTGCGCTGGACGGAGGGCCGCGGCTGGCACGAGGCGCAGCTCGTGCCGTACGCGCCGCTCTCCATGGACCCGGCGAACATGACGCTGCACTACGCGCAGACGATCTTCGAGGGCCTCAAGGCGTACCGCCAGCCCGACGGCACGGTCGCCACCTTCCGCCCCGAGGCCAACGCCGCGCGGTTCCAGTCCTCGGCCCGCCGCATCGCCATGCCCGAGGTGCCCGCCGACCTCTTCATCGCGGCCTGCGACGCGCTGATCCAGCAGGACAAGGCGTGGGTCCCGGCCTCCGGCGAGGCCTCCCTCTACCTGCGCCCCTTCATGATCGCGACCGAGGTCGGCCTCGGCGTGAAGCCCGCCAACGAGTACCTCTTCATCGTGATCGCCTCCCCGGCCGGCGCCTACTTCCCCGGCGGTGTGAAGCCCGTCTCGGTGTGGCTGTCCGAGGAGTACGTCCGTGCCGTCAAGGGCGGCACCGGCGCGGCCAAGACCGGCGGCAACTACGCGGCCTCCCTCGTCGCCCAGGCCGAGGCCGCCCAGCACGGCTGCGACCAGGTGGTCTGGCTGGACGCCGTGGAGCACCGCTGGATCGAGGAAATGGGCGGCATGAACCTGTACTTCGTGTACGGGGCTGAGTCTGATCAAAAGCCCAAGATCGTCACCCCGGAGCTGACCGGGTCGCTGCTGCCCGGCATCACCCGCGACTCCCTCCTGAAGATCGCCCGCGACCTCGGTTACGAGGCCGTCGAGGGCCGGATCTCCACGGACGACTGGAAGCGCGACAACGAGAACGGCACCCTGACCGAGGTCTTCGCCTGCGGCACCGCCGCAGTGATCACTCCGGTCGGCTCGGTGAAGTCGGCCCGTGCCGAGTGGACCCAGGGCGACGGGCAGCCCGGCGAGGTCACGATGAAGCTCCGCAAGGCGCTGCTCGACCTTCAGACCGGGCAGGCCGCGGACCCGCACGGCTGGATGCATCAGCTCGGCTGAGTGAACGGCTGGTTGTATTTCGACTGCGGGCCGTCCGGGGCTGGTCGCGCAGTTCCCCGCGCCCCTTAGGGCGCTGGTGCCGAAAGGCGCCTCCAGCGGCCTGCTCAGGCCCTCAGCTTTCCACCAGGGCCGTCTCGGACTCCGCGTCCGGGGCGGCCTTTTCTGCTGTGCGGGGCCGGGCGGTCAGCGCCACGTACGCCACCCCTCCCACCACCCCCGACAGCAGGAAGCCGCAGTCCACCCCGCCGGTCCACGTCAGCAGCGGGCCCTGGTAGTTGGGCAGGGGGACGGCCGGCAGGCCCGTGCCCGCGCCGAGTGCCCAGGCGCCCACCGCGCGCGGGTTCCAGCCGGCCCGGTACCAGTAAATCCCGCCCCGCGCACGGCGGTTGAAGACCTGGAGCGCGTCGGCGTCGTACACGCCGCGACAGCGCGCGAAGCCGATCAGGGTGATCACCGCCCAGGGGGTGCCGATCGCGGCGAGCAGCAGGCCCACCGCCGAGCCCACCAGGCGTCCGCGCACGCCGAATTGGGCGCCGGATGAGGTCGACAGGTTGGTGGCGGTACGGAGCGGGACGAGGGCCGGCGGCGCGGTGAGCAGGGTGCCCGCGATCACCGCGCTGACCGAGGCCCCTTCCCCCAGCTCTCAAGGAGCAGGGGAGACCCCATTTCGAGGCCGAAGGAGACCGGCAGCCAGCCGAAGACGATCACCCCGAGGCACAGGTTCGAGCCGAGCAGGATCGACACGAGATCGCGGGGTCCGCTGGTGCTCCCCCAGGCTCTCGACTCCTCCCCCAAGTTCTCGGCTTCGCTCGAACAGGGGGGACCCCCATGCGCAGGGAGGTGCCCCCCTCGCCTCCGGGACGGTATCGACTCCGCGCTGTTCTATGGGCATGCCGGTGCCTCTCACTCTCGGAGTGTTTGAGTGGCGCTCAATGTGACCCATGCCAAGCTTGGACGTCAATGCTTCCGGTCTGTGAAATCTCTGGTTAGAGTGACGTTCAAACAGGAGGTGTGGTGGCGTGCGACTGACCCCGACGGAGCGTGACCGGCTGCTTTTGTTCGGCGCGGCGGAACTGGCCAGGGCCCGCAGGGCCCGCGGGCTGCGGCTGAACGTGCCCGAGGCGACCGCGCTGATCGCGGACACCGTCTGCGAGGCGGCCCGGGACGGCAGGCGGCTCGCCGAGGCCATCGAGGCGGCCCGGTCCGTGCTCGGCCCCGACGACGTGCTGCCCGGCGTGTCCGACGTGGTCACCGAGGTCCATGTGGAGGCCGTCTTCGACGACGGCTCGCGGCTCGCGGTGGTCCCCGGCCCCATCGGCGGCACCGCGGGGCCGGCCGCCCCCGGCGCGCTGCTGCCCGGCGACGGCTACGAGGAGGCCGCCCCCGCGGTGCGGCTCACCGTGACCAACACCGCCACCGTGCCCGTCTCGGTCACCTCGCACTTCCACTTCTTCGAGGCCAACCCCCGGCTCGACTTCGACCGCGCGGCGGCCTACGGCATGCGGCTCTGCGTGCCCGCCGGGTCCTCGGTGCGGTTCGGGCCCGGCGAGAGCGAGGAGATCGGCCTGGTCCCCATCGGCGGCGACCGGATCGCGATCGGCTTCGCGGGCCTCGTCGACGGGCCGCTGGACGCGCCCGGCGCGCGGCAGGAAGCCCTGCGCAGGGCCGCCGCCTGCGGATACCTGGGAACCGGCCGGCGCGAGGGAGGCACGTGATGGACCCGTACGAGTACGCCTCCGTGCACGGCCCCCGCACGGGCGACCGGATCCGGCTCGGCGACTCCGGCCTGACCGTCCGGGTCGAGTCGGACAGTCAGCGCGCTGGCGACGAGTTCCTGGCCGGATTCGGCAAGACCGCCCGCGACGGACTGCACCTGAAGGCCGCCGCCGTCCGCGCGACCTGCGACGTCGTGATCAGCAACGTCGTGGTGATCGACGCGGTGCAGGGCATCCGCAAGGTCTCCATCGGCATCCGCGAGGGCCGGATCTGCTCGATTGGGCGGGCCGGCAACCCCGACACCCTCGACGGCGTGGACGTGGTCGTCGGCACCGGCACCTCGATCGTCTCCGGCGAGGGGCTCATCGCGACCGCCGGAGCCGTCGACACCCACGTACACCTGCTGTCGCCCCGCATCATGGAGGCCTCGCTCGCCTCCGGCGTCACCACGATCATCGGCCAGGAGTTCGGCCCGGTCTGGGGCGTCGGCGTCAACTCGCCCTGGGCGCTGCGCAACGCGTTCGCGGCCTTCGACGCCTGGCCGGTCAACATCGGCTTCCTGGGCCGGGGTTCGTCCTCGGACGGCGCCCCACTGGTGGAGGCGCTCGCCGAGGGCGGCGCCTCGGGGTTCAAGGTCCACGAGGACATGGGCGCGCACACCCGGGCGCTCGACACGGCGTTGCGCGTCGCCGAGGAGCACGACGTCCAGGTCGCCCTGCACAGCGACGGGCTGAACGAGTGCCTCACGGTCGAGGACACCCTGGAGGTGCTCGAAGGCCGCACCATCCACGCCTTCCACATCGAGGGCTGCGGCGGCGGGCACGTGCCCAACGTCCTGAAGATGGCCGGCGTCCCGAACGTCATCGGCTCCTCCACCAACCCCACCCTGCCGTTCGGCCGGGACGCGGTGGCCGAGCACTACGGCATGATCGTCTCGGTCCACGACCTGAAGACCGACCTGCCGGGCGACGCGGCGATGGCCCGCGACCGCATCCGGGCCGGGACGATGGGCGCGGAGGACGTGCTCCACGATCTGGGCGCCATCGGCATCACCTCCTCGGACGCGCAGGGCATGGGACGCGCGGGCGAGACCGTGCGCCGCACCTTCGCCATGGCCGGCAAGATGAAGGCCGAGCTCGGCCCGCTGGAGGGCGACGGCCCCGGCGACGACAACGCGCGCGTGCTGCGCTACCTGGCGAAGCTGACCATCAACCCGGCCATCGCGCACGGACTCTCGCACGAGATCGGCTCCATCGAGGTGGGCAAGATGGCCGACATCGTGCTGTGGCGCCCGGCCTACTTCGGTGCCAAACCGCAGATGGTCCTCAAGTACGGCTTCCCCGCCTGGGGCGTCACCGGCGACCCCAACGCGGCCACCGACACCTGCGAACCGCTCGTCCTCGGCCCGCTGTTCGGCGCCCACGGTGGCACCGCCGCCGAGCTGTCCGTCGCCTTCGTCGCCCGCGCCGCCCTCGACCAGGGCAACGACCGGCTGCCCACCCGCCGCCGCCGGGTCGCGGTGCGCGGCACCCGCGGCATCGGCCCCGCCGACCTGCTGCTCAACTCCCGTACCGGAGCGGTCGGCGTGGACGGCCGCACCGGCCTGGTCACCCTCGACGGCGACCCGCTGCGCTCGGAACCCGCCGACTCCGTGTCCCTCAACCGCCTCTACTTCCTGTAAGGACCCCCTGATGTCTGCTGCCGCCGACGGCTTCCGGATGCCCGCCGAGTGGACCCCGCACGAGCGGACCTGGATGGCGTGGCCGGGCCCCAACGTCACCTTCCCGAACGACGCCGAGCTCGCCGAGTCCCGCGCGGCCTGGGCGTCCGTCGCCCGCGCCGTACGCCGCTTCGAGCCGGTCACCGTGATCGCGGGACCCGGCCAACTGGCCGACGCGCGAGCCCTGTTGGGCGACGGCATCGAGGTGGTGGAGCGCGAGCTCGACGACGCCTGGATGCGGGACATCGGACCCACCTTCCTCACCGACGGCACGGGGCGACTGGCCGCCGTCGACTGGACGTTCAACGGCTGGGGCGCCCAGGACTGGGCTACCTGGGAGCACGACGCGAAGATCGCCGCCCACGTCTCGGACCTGGCCGGCGCGCGGACGTACACCTCGCGGCTGGTCAACGAGGGCGGCGCCATCCACGTCGACGGCGAGGGCACCGTGCTGCTCACCGAGACCGTCCAGCTCGGCCCCGAGCGCAACCCCGGCTGGAGTCGCGAAGAGGTCGAGGCGGAGATCCACTCGATGCTCGGCACCCGCAAGGCGATCTGGCTGCCGCGCGGCCTGACCGGCGACTACCCCCCGCACGGCTACGGCACCCTCGGCCACGTCGACATCGTGGCCGCCTTCGCCCGCCCCGGTGTCGTCGTCGCCCACACCCAGCCCGACCCGGCCCACCCCGACCACGAGCTCTGCAAGGAGAACGTGGCGCTGCTCCGCTCGCAGACCGACGCACGCGGCCGCGCCCTCGAAGTGGTGGAAATCCCCGCGCCGACCGTCGTGACGGACGAGCACGGCTGGGTCGACTACTCGTACATCAACCACTACCTCTGCAACGGCGGAGTGGTGCTGTGCGCCTTCGACGACCCGCGCGACGAGATCGCGGCGGGCATCTTCCGCCGCCTGTTCCCCGAGCGGACGGTGACCCTGGTCGACGCCCGCACGATCTTCGCGGGCGGCGGCGGCATCCACTGCATCACCCAGCAGCAGCCGAGGGTCTGACCCCGCGACCAGGCGCGGTGCGCATCGGGTAGAACATACGGGTGACGAGTCCCGCCCCCCGCCGCCGCAACACCGCCCCGCCCCGCGAGGAGGTCCTCGCCGCCGCCATGGCCACCATCGCCGAGCGGGGTCTGGACGGGCTCACCATGGCGGGACTCGGCCGCGAGGTCGGCATGTCCAGCGGCCACCTCCTCTACTACTTCCGCACCAAGGACGAGCTGCTGCTCCAGACCCTGGAGTGGAGCGAGGGCCAGCTGGGCGCCGAGCGGCGCGGACTGCTCTCGCGGCCGGGCACGGCCCGCGAACGCCTCGACGCCTACGTCGACCTGTACGTCCCCGACGGACCCCGCGATCCGCACTGGATCCTGTGGCTGGAGGTCTGGAACCGCTCGCAGAACGCCGACAGCACCGCCCGCGCCCGGCAGGCCGCCATCGAGGGGGCCTGGCACCGCGATCTGGTCGCGATAATCGCCGAGGGCGTCTCGCGCGGCGAGTTCCGCCCGGTGGACGCCGACCGCTTCGCGGCCCGCCTGCGCGCCCTGCTCGACGGGTTCAGCGTGCATGTCGCGGTCGGCCTCCCCGGCACCGGACGTCACCAAGTCCTCGACCACGTAAGGGAGTTCGTGGACGAGTCGCTGGTGCGGGGAACGCAACGCACGTAAGTAGGCCCGATCGTTGCGGCCGGATGCCTTGCCCGTCGGGTCGGCCTGGGCCACCGTGAGCGTCCATGGGACGAGAGCACTGGAAGAAGATCTGGGTCGGTTCGGCCGGCAACATGGTCGAATGGTTCGACTGGTTCGTGTACGCCACCTTCGCGGTGTACTTCGCGGACGCGTTCTTCCCGAAGGGCAATGAGACCGCCAACCTCATGAACACCATGGGGATCTTCGCGGTCGGCTTCTTCATGCGGCCGGTCGGCGGCTGGCTGCTCGGCCGGATCGGCGACCGCAAGGGCCGCAAGGCCGCCCTCACGCTGACCGTCACCCTGATGTCCGCCTCCGCCATCCTGATCGCGATCGCCCCGACGTACGCGGTCGCCGGATACGGGGGAGTGGCGGTGCTCCTGGTCGCCCGGCTCCTCCAAGGCCTCTCGGTCGGCGGCGAGTACGCGGCGAGCGCGACCTACCTCACCGAGGCGTCCGACCCGAAGCGGCGCGGCTTCGCCTCCAGCTTCCAGTACGTGTCGATGACCGCCGGCCAGCTCGTCGGTCTCGGGCTCCAGATCGTCATGCAGCGCAACCTCTCCGACGCGGCCCTGCACAGCTGGGGCTGGCGCATCCCCTTCATCGTGGGCGCCCTGGGCGCGGCCATCGTCTTCTACCTGCGCCGCAGCATGCTGGAGACCGAGGTGTACGAGGAGTCGGGCGCGGCCCGGGACGAGGACCGGGGCACCCTGAAGGCGCTGTGGGCGCACAAGCGGGAGGCGCTGCTCGTCATGGCGCTCACGATGGGCGGCACGGTCGCGTACTACACGTATACGACGTACCTCACGAAGTTCCTCTCCAAGAGCGCGGGCATGGACAAGTCCACCGCCTCGCTCGTCAGCTTCTGCGCCCTGTTCGTCTTCATGTGCCTGCAACCGCTGGCGGGCGCGCTCTCCGACCGGATCGGGCGCCGCCCGCTGCTGATCACCTTCGCGGTCGGCTCCACCTTCCTGACCGTGCCGATCATGATGCTGCTCAAGCACGCGGGCACCTTCTGGCCGGCCTTCGGCCTGGCCCTGCTCGCGCTGGTGGTGGTCACCGGATACACCTCGATCAACGCCTGTGTGAAGGCTGAGCTCTTCCCGACCGGCATCCGCGCCCTGGGCGTCGCCCTGCCGTACGCCATCGCGAACGCGCTGTTCGGCGGGACGGCCGAATACGTGGCGCTCTGGTTCAAGAAGGCGGGGATCGAATCCGGCTTCTACTGGTACGTGGCCGGATGCGCGGCGGTGTCCCTGGTTGTCTACCTCAGCATGCGCGAGACGCGCGACATCGATCTCAACCGGGTCACGGAAGAACCCCGGCGAGCGGAAGCGGAACCGATCCCTTCGCATTAGCGCAGGTCGTGGGCGCCCGGATGGTGAGACCCCACCACCGGGCCCCGGACCCGTATGGCAAACTGCGAGCGTGCTCGCTTCCGACATGATTATGGACAGCAGCGCGCCGGTCCGCAGTGATCGCTGAACCGTGGAACCATCCGCGGCGGCGGCCATCGTGCCCCAGACCCGCGCGCAGACCTCTCGCACCCGCGAGGGGTCTTTTCGTTTACCGGCCTCACCACGGCCGGGGCGAGGAGCGCGGCGACGGGGGCAAGTGGAGCCATGGGTTCGGAGCCACTCACCCGACAGGAGTCAGATCAGCATGACGACCAACGAGGCGCACGAAGCCGCCGAGGAGAGTCTTCCCGCCGGCCTTCGCGTCGACGACAGCTTCCATGTCTTCGACACGACGTTGCGTGATGGTGCGCAGCGTGAGGGGATCAACCTCACGGTGGCGGACAAGCTGACGATTGCGCGGCATCTGGATGAGTTCGGGGTGGGGTTCATCGAGGGTGGCTGGCCTGGTGCCAATCCCCGCGATACGGAGTTTTTCGCGCGGGCGCGTCAGGAGATCTCGTTCCGCAATGCGGAGCTTGTGGCGTTCGGTGCGACGCGGCGTGCGGGTGGCCGGGCTGCGGAGGATCCGCAGGTGCGGGCTTTGGTGGAGTCGGGTGCGCCGGTGGTCACCTTGGTGGCGAAGTCGCATGACCGGCATGTGGAGCTG
>NZ_JBITHR010000014.1:0-239217 GCF_044458185.1 Streptomyces sp. NPDC050485
TTCGTACTCACCCTCTCGGGCTTTCCTCCGGGCGCTTCCCTTCGGTATTTCGTGTTCCCGACTCTATCAGACTCTTTCGTGTCCGACTTCCTCGGTGCCTTTCGGGTTCTCCCTCTCGGGTTTCCCTTTCCGGCGGCTCCGACTCTATCAGATCCTTTCGGGCCTGATTCCCGGTCGAAATCGGGGTGTCTTCCCGGCCGTTGGGCCTTTCCGACGTCCCAAACTCTAGCGGATCTTCCCGGCGATTCGTAATCGAGTCGTCCGGCCCGATCGGAATGGAATTCGGCATGCCGAATTCAGCCCCGGTCGAGGGATCGTGCTGAGTTGGGTTGCCGCAGAACCTGCGGCGGACGGCTGCCCCAGAACCGTTCCGGCTCCGCGACAACCCGGAGAACATTACACGAGTCCGGTCGTGCTCCACGCGCCCCCTCATCACCGCCCTTCAGGGCAGACGCCAAGCCCGACCAACAGCACCGGCACGACACTGTCGGCGTCCCCCCTTCCCCCTGACCACCTCCGTGACCACCTCCGTCACGTCGCCTCCGCCACGACGCGCCGTCCCCCACCTCTGCCCCATCCCTTCCCCCTCCCCCATGTCGTCCGATCCGTGCGACGCTCCCTGGCGATGACGGCAACGGCAAAAACGCCCACCGGCAGGCAACAGGTAGCCGACAGGTTCACCCATCAAGGCATTTGCCCGAATTGCCAGACATTGGAATCTATGCCGCGAATACCCTCCGCCCCGCTGTTCCAAGTTCGTAACCGTTCCCAAAGGGACACCGCTCGGACCTGGCCGAACACCTGGGAAATCAGGGATTCCAGCAGCTCCGGAGACCCCTGCGGTGCGTTGCGCGTGCAATCTGCATTGGATAGACATGGGCGGCGCGCCGGGTTGCGCGCATGTGGTTCGGGTTGACTGGGGCTGTTACGGGGGTGTGTGCGTGAAGTTCGACATGGGGTCCACGACTCTGTCCGATCTGGGGAAGAGCACCGAGGGGTCGAGTGGTGATCTCGGGGCGTTGATCCGGCAGTTGATCGCTGCGGCGGATCCGCTGGAGGGGAAGTTCAACGGGGCCGGGAAGGCCGCGTTCGACACGTTCAAGGCGCATGCCGATGAGATCACCAACGATCTGAACGGGTCGTTGCGGGACATTCTGGGTGGCCAGTCCGGGATGGACTCCGCGTTCGGGTCCGGTGACCACGAGCAGGAGTCCAACGCGCACCAGAACATGTCGTCGGCGAACTTCGACGCCGCCCGCTTCGGCGCACGCCACTAACCACACGGGGGACGGATCATCATGGGTCAGAATCAGGACCGGCGCAGTTACGACACCGGCGCCTCCACCGAGGTCCAGGGCGGGCTCGCCGGGATCATCGGACACCTGGAGCGCGTCCTGGGCGAACGCGACCGCGCCGTCAAGGCCGCCATGGCCGAGTTCACCGCCGACGGCGTCTCGGATGAGTACCACGGCAAAGAGCTCCGCTGGAACAAGGCCGCAGGCGAAGTCCGCGACATCATCCGGCTCGTACGCGGCACCCTGGAACTCAACGACGGCACCGCCCAGTCCACACTCTCCAAGGCGAAGTCCGCCGTCGACGCCATCGGCTGAACACGGCACAGCAGAGACACAAGCGGACGTGAGTGAGCGTAAGTGGACGTAAGTAGACGGACGTTCACGGCACAACAGCATGACAACGGGGATGCAGGAACGGGGGCTTCATCATGTCGGCTTGGGATATTTCGCCGGCCGGGGTGTCGGGTGTGCTGCAGAAGACCGGTACGGCGGCTGAGGGCATGTCGAAGGCCGGGACGGCGATGCAGGAGAGCCTGAAGTCGGCGGCGTCCTCGGCGGACACCATCTCCGGCCCCCCGCACGGCGCACCCGGCTCCGGCCCCTCCCATGGCGATCTCGGTACCGGCGGCCACGGCGGCGGTACGCACCCGGGCGAACCGGGGCCGTCCGGTAGCCCGGGTTCGGGTGGCGGCGGCGATGCCGGGGGTCCCTCGATCTCCGGTGGCTCGCACCTGGCAGACGGACCGGCAACCGGTGGCTCGCACCTGGCGGACGGACCGGTCACCGGCGGTTCGCACCTGCCGGACGGGCCCGCCGAGCCGCGCGGCAATCTGCCCGACGGGTCCTGGGAGGGGCCGCGGGGGCTGCATCTCGATCCGCACGCCAACGCGGCCGCCGACCAGTTCATGCACCGGGCCCAGTCGGCGGATCCGGGCATCACCGACGCTGTGAAGTCGGCTGCCGATCGGGTGGACCACGGGAAGCTCACCGGCCTGGAGTACCGGCTGAAGGGCGAGGACTCGCTCAAGCGCAAGATCGCGACGGCGCTGCACGACGATCCGATGCTCCGGCCCGAGGACGCGCTCGGGGGCGTCAAGGACTCGGTGCGGTACACGGTCGAGCTGCCCGCCAAGGGCTATGCGCACGGCGTGCAGCAGGCGGTCGACGACTTCCGTGGCCGGGGGTTCGAGAGCGTCACGTTCAAGAACACCTGGGACAGCGCGGGCTGCAAGGGCATCAACTCGACGTGGCGCGACCCGGTTTCGGGCCAGGTCTTCGAGGTGCACTTCCACACCCCGGAGAGCTTCACGGCCAAGACGGACGGCCATGTCCTCTACGAGAAGGAACGGCTGCCCGGGGTTTCCCGCGACGACCTCGCGGCCATCCGGGCCGAGCAGAGCGAATTGTTCGGCAAGGTGCCGGTTCCGCACGGGGCCGGGGATCTCCACATTGCTCTCGACCACGCGCCGCACGGTTCCGCACTCCCCGTGGCCCCGCAGGTCGGGCACGGTCAGCACGGCGATGCCTCAGTCCATGGAAATGGGTCCCCGCCGGAACTGACTCCCGCCGAGCGTGCGGTGCACGATTCGCATCTTCAGGCGCTGGAGAAGAAGTACGCCGACGATTTCGACGTCTTGAAGCAGGACCCCGATCATCAGGGGAAGGCCAAGCCGTCGGAGATGGACGAGGCGCGGGTCGCTCTCGACATGCGGGACAGCGGCAAGCTGCCCTCCGATATCCAGCGCCCGCCGGGTGCCAATCAGGGTGACTCCTACTCACCGAGCGCCGGGGAGTTCTACGACATCAAGGGCGTACACTCCGACTGGCCTCCCCTCAATATCGTTCGCGACAAGTCCCTGCCGTTCAAGGGTGCGTACGACCCCGCGAACCACGGGGGCTGGGTGCGAAAGCTTGAGGACCAGATCGTGAACAGGAAGCGCATGGTCATTCTCGATATGCGCAATGCCGATCAGGCCGCTGTTGACGATGTCCGGGCGATTGTCGAAGACCATGGGGGGGATGATCGGGTTGTCTGGTATTCGTGACGAGGGCGAACAGCGGATCGTCCGGGTCATGCCGAAGGACCCGGAGGCGGTGGCCGCGCTCCGCGAGTGGGTCGAGCAGCCGGGTTCGCTGCTCGGCGTCGCCGGGCTCGACCTGACCTCCGCCGATCTGTCCGGTGCCGACTTCGGCGGCGGCATGCTGGCCGAGACCGTGCTCAGGGACACCGTGCTCGTGGGCACCGACTTCTACCGGGCCCACCTGGAAGGCGCGGTGCTCGACGGCGCCGATCTGACCGGCGCCGCCCTGGTGAAGGCCGTCCTGGACGAGGCCTCCTTGCGGCGCGCGAAGCTGGACGGCGCGAACCTGGGCAGCGCCGAGCTGTACGAGACCGACGTCCGGGGCGCCTCGCTGCGCGGCGTACGGCTCGACTGCGCCTCGCTGCTCGGCGACACTCTGTTGCAGGGCGCGGACCTCACGGACGCCTCCCTCAAGGAGACGTCGTTCAGGGTCGTGGTCGACGAACACACCGTCGTCGAGGGCCTGTCGGGCACGGTGTACGGGCCGATGGTCGTTCAGAGCGGTGGGCAGCGCCGCGAAGTCGGCGGCCGGGCACTGGAGTTGTGGCTGAACGGCCGGGGCGCGGATGTGCGGGTGATCGACCCCGCGTCCCGGCACATCACGTACTACGCGAAGATCGGCGAGGGCTATCCGCGGAGCAGTCCGCGCGGTATCGTCCGGCGCCGCTTCCTTGACGGGGTGGCGTACGACGAGGCTTTCACCCGGAATCTCAGGTGGGAGCCGACCGAGTATCTCCGGCTCTATGAACTCGGCCACAACGAGGTCGACCACGTGGAGATCACCGAGGAGGCGGCGGACTCCTTCGTCGCAGCGGTGACCGCGAAGCTCCGCGAACGCCCGTAATTCCGGTCCGCACCGGCAGAATTGCCGTGCGGAATGCGCAGGATCCGAAGGAGATTGCCCGGGCATGACTGCCGCGCAGGACTACGACAGCCAATTGCTGGAGTCGGTTTCGGTACGACGCCGGCGGCTTCGCGATGCCCTTCTGTTCGGGGGCCAGCGGGGGCGCCGGTCGGTCGACGAGCGACTCGGCAAGGTATTTGCCGGAATTGTGATTGCGGCGGTGCTGTGCGCGGGGTGCGTCGGCTGGTCGTTCATTTCGCACAAGCTCATCGGCAAGACGCCGTACGGGACTTCGGTTCAGCCGTCTTCGGCACCCTCTTCGCCCGCTTCTCAGCCCGCTTCTTCACCCGCCGTGAAGTCTTCGGCCCGATGATAGGTTCGCACGCGTGATAGCTACGGGATCTCTGAGCCGTACGGCATTGAGCCGGGTCACTCTGGTCGGGGAACAGCGTCGGGTGGATCTCGTTCTGCCGTCCGAAGAGCCAATTGGGTTGCTGCTGCCCGAAATCATGCGGCTGCTCGGCGACGGTCCGGGCGGCCGGCCGATGCTGCGCCATCTGACGACGGCCGACGGTTCGGCCCTCGCCCAGGACTCCACGCTGGCCTCGGCGGGCGTGCCGGACGGGGCGGTGCTGCGTCTGGTGCGGGTCGAGGACGCGCCTTCGGCGCCGGTGGTGCACGACGTCACCGACGAGGCCGCCGACGATCTGGACGTACGGGCTTGGCGCTGGCGGCCCGCCGCGCGGCGGGCGGTCGCCGGGCTCGCGACGGTCGGCTGGGCGCTGGCGGCCGGGGTGCTGGCACGCGAGGAGTTCGCGCTGTCGGCCGTCGGCGGTGTGCTGCTCGCGGTCGCCGCGGTCGCGGCGGTCGTCGGGGCGGTGCTCGGCCGGACCGGTCGGCGCGGGCCCGCGACCACGCTGATCGTCACGGCCGGGGTGCTGGCCGTGCTCGGGGCGTGGACGCTGGCCGATGCGCACGGCTGGCCGGGCGGGGCCCGGCTCGGCGCGGTCGCGGGCGCGCTGGTGGTGACCCTTGCGCTGCTCGGGGTGTTCTCGCCGCTCGGGCGGGGCGGGCTGATCGGCGCCGGGGCGGTCGCCGGGGGCGGGCTCTGCTGGGAGACCGTGATCGCGGTGCAGTCCGGGGCCGGTACGGCGGTCGGGCAGGCGCGGGCCGGGGCGATCGTGGTCATCGTGTCGGCGGTGGTGCTCGGGGTGCTGCCGCGGGTGGCACTGATGGCGTCCGGGCTCTCGGGCCTGGACGACCGGCGCTCCGGCGGCGCTTCGGTGAGCCGCTACCAGGTGTCGACCGCGCTCGCGGCCACGCATCGCGGGCTCGCGCTCGCCACGGTCGTGGTGGCGGCCTGCGCGGCGGTCGCCGGGATCCTGGTGCTGCGTGCGCCGACGGTGTGGACGGTGCCGCTCGCCGCGGTCGTCGCGGTGGTCCTCGCCCTGCGCGCGCGGGCCTATCCGCTGGTCGCCGAGGTCGTGGGTCTGTTCGCGGCCGGGGCCGCGGTGGCCGGGCGGCTGGCCTGGGTCTGGTGGGAGCGCACCGGTGCGGTCGGCCCATTGGCGCTGCTCGTGGTCCTCGCGGTGGTGCCGGTCGCGGTCCTCGTCGTCCAGCCCGCCGACCATGTACGGGTCCGGCTGCGGCGGTTCGGCGACGCGCTGGAATCGATCGGCGTGATCGCGCTGTTCCCGCTGGTGCTCGGGGTGTTCGGGGTGTACGGGCGTCTGCTCGGCACGTTCGCGTAAGTATGCGTAAGGGTCGGGATGTGGCTGTGGGCGAGGACTGGCAGCGCGATGTGCTGCGCGAGCTGAACGCGGGGGGCCCGGCGGTGCCGGACGCGCAGCCGGATGCGCGGCTGGACGCGGGTGGCTCGGCGGGGCCGGCCGGACAGCCGTATGCGGGCCCGGCGGAGGGTACGTTCCGGATACCCCGGGCCGAGCCGCGCGGCGCCTCCGCGTCCCGCGAGCCGGGTACGGGGCTTCCCACGGCGGGCGTTGACGCCCCCGGCACGGCGAGTGCGGCCCCCCGCCAGATCCCGCCCTCCCAACAGCCCGGCAGCGCGGCGCCCGTGGGTGCCGTCGAGTCGGGGCCTGGCCGGGATACACCCGGCCCGACAAGCACGGACCCCCGCCAGGTCCCGCACCCCGGCACCGCGGCTCCCATGGACGCCGGGCCTCGCCACGACGCCCCCGGCACGGCAAGCACAGACTCCCGCCAAACCGCGCACCCCGGCACCGCGGCCCCCCTGGACGCCGGGCCTCGTCAGAGCGCGCCCGCTGAGTCCCACGGCGCCCTCCTCCCCTCCTCCCAGTTCGACGCCATCGCGGCCGCCCGTGCCGTCGCCGCGTACGGGTCCGGTGCCCCGGACGCCCGGCCCGCCACGCTGCCCGAGCTCCGCATGCCCGGTGGGCGGGAGGCGGCGGTGCCCATGGCCACTCCCGAGTCCGTGCCCACCGTCGATCCGCGGCTCGCCGTCGCGCTCGGGAAGCCCGTGCACGGGGATCCGTTGACGAAGCGGGCAGGGCGGTCGGTGCGCAAGCTCACCTCATCCGCCGCGCAGGACGTGGCCGAGGAGACAAGGATCGGGCGGGAGTTGCAGCAGCCCGTGACGACCGGGCGGGTCATCGCGGTCACCTCGATCCGCGGCGGGGTCGGCAAGACGACCGTGGCCGCGCTGCTCGCCCGGAGCTTCAACCACTACCGGCACGATCCGGTGCTCGCCCTGGAGGCGGACGGCGCGCTCGGTACGCTGCCGGTCCGGCTCGGCGCCGAATCGGTACGCTGGTCCTGCGCCGAGCTCGCCCAACTCCTCACCCCCGCGATGCAGTTGACCGACGTGACCGGCTATCTGGTGCCGGTCGCGGACGGCGGCTGGCTGCTGCCCGCGAGCCAGGGCCGCCTCGGCGCGCCGCTGAGCATGCAGACGTACCGCACCGTGACGCTCGCGCTGCGGCGGTACTTCGCGGTGACCGTGGTGGACTGCGAGACGCTGCCCGGCGAGGTGGCGCGTACCGCGATGGACACCGCGCACGCCCGGATCGTGGTCGCGCCGATGACCGCGGAGGGCGTCGGCGCCACCCGGGTCGTCCTGGACTGGCTCGGCCACCTCCCGCACTCGGCGCTGGCCACCACCGTGGTGGCGCTCACCGCCAACTCCCCCGACATGACACTGGACTTGAAGGCCGCCACCGCGCATCTGCGGGAGGCGGGCGTCACCGTGCTTCCGGTCCCCTACGACCGGCATCTGGCCCAGGGAGGCCCCATCCAGACCGCACTGCTCGGCCGGACGACCCGGCAGGCCGCCGTTTCGCTGGCCGCCGAGGCGATGGAGCGGGCGGTGAGGGTGCGATGACGCTGCATCAGGTCCACCGCCCGGCTCGCTCGACCCGGCCGGCCGCCGCCGCGGCGCCGCGCGCCATCGAGCCGCCGCCGAACCTTCCCGAGGGCAAGACGGGCGGGGCCGCCACCGCGCTGCTGCCGATGGCCGGCGTGATGAGCTCGGTCATCATGATGACGGTGATCCGCAACAGCCAGTTCGCGGGGCTCGGCGCCATCGTCCTGGTCGTGGCGCTGCTCGGCGCGGTCGCGCTGTTCCTGTCCCAGCGGGGCAAGGCGCAGCGCACCCGGCGCACCCAGCGCGAGCGCTATCTGGAATACCTGGAGGAGCAGCGCGAGGAACTGGGCGCCGTGGAGCGGGAGTCCAGGCTCCAGGCCCGGCTGCTCAACCCGCCGCCGCAGGCGCTGTACGACCTGCTGCGGGATCCGGCGCGGCTGTGGGAGCGCCGGCGCGGCGACGCCGACTTCCTGCGGGTGCGGGTGGGCACCGGCACCGTACCGACGCAGGATCTGTCGATCGGGCAGAACAGCACCGGGGGCGTGCTGACTCCGCCGGACCCGTTCATGCTGAACGAGGCGCGGGCGCTGGTGGCCCGGTACGCCACGGCCACCGAGTCGCCGCTGACGGTGCCGCTCGACCGGGCCGGGAACGTGAGCGTGGTCGGTGACCGCGAGGGGGTGCTGCGGGTCACGCGGGCACTGCTCGTCCAGGCGGCCGTCACGCACGCCCCGGACGATCTGGCGATCGCGCTCGGTGTGCCGGGCGAGCGGCTTGCGGACTGGGAGTGGGCCAAGTGGCTGCCCCATGTCCTGGACGCGCTGGAGAGCGACGGCCCGGTGGCCGCGCGGCGCATCGCGCCGAGCATGCCGCAGCTGGCCCGCCTGATGCGTACGGATCTGCGCCAGCGGGCGTCGTACGCGGCGGAGGTGCGCCGGGGTCTGTCCGACCGGAACGCGCTGGGGATGATCGACCGGCTGCTCGTGGTGAGCGACGAGTACGGCGCCACCGCCGATGAACTGCCCCGCCCGGACACGGCGGTCGGGCTCACGGACATGGGCGTGACGGTGCTGCACCTGCTTGAGCAGCAGGTGCACGAGCCGGACCACGTGAGCGTTCGGATCAGTGTGGAGGGCGACCGGATCACGGTCGAGGATCTGCGCGATCCCGCCAGTCCGAGGCCGCTGTCCTACGGGCTTTCCGACGAGGTGAGCCAGGCCGGGGCCGAGGGGCTCGCGCGCATGCTGGCGCCGCTGCGGCTGTCCGCCGAGTCGGTGGCCGAGGGCACCCCGGTGACCGGCCCGGTGGACTTCCCGCAGTTGCTCGGCATCGAGGACCCGGCGGATCTGGACATCGACCGGCTGTGGGCGCCGCGCGGCGAGCGGGCGTTCCTGCGGGTGCCGATCGGCCTGGACGACCGGCACCAGCCGGTGCTGCTCGACCTGAAGGAGTCCTCCGAGCTGGGCATGGGCCCGCACGGGCTGTGCGTGGGCGCGACCGGCTCCGGCAAGAGCGAGCTGCTGCGCACCCTGGTGCTCGCGCTGGTCGCCGCGCATCCGCCGGAGGATCTGGCGCTGGTCCTGGTCGACTACAAGGGCGGTGCGACCTTCGCGCCGTTCGCCGAACTGCCGCACGTGGCGGGCGTCATCACCAACCTGGAGAACCAGGCGGGTCTCGTGGAGCGCGTGCACACGAGCCTCGCGGGCGAGGTCAAGCGGCGCCAGCAGGTCCTGAAGGACGCGGGCAACGTCGCCGACATCGGGCACTACGCCGCGCTGCGCGCCGAGCGGCCGGAACTCGAACCGCTCCCCCACCTGTTCGTGGTGATCGACGAGTTCGGCGAACTCCTCACCGCCAAGCCGGACTTCATCGACCTGTTCCTGTCCATCGGCCGGATCGGCCGCTCCATCGGCGTACACCTGCTGCTTTCGAGCCAGCGCATCGAGGGCGGCAAGCTCAAGGGCCTCGACACCTACCTCTCCTACCGGCTCGGTCTGCGGACCTTCTCGGCCGACGAGTCGCGTACGGTCCTGGACACGACGGACGCCTTCAACCTGCCGCCGCTGCCCGGCTTCGGCTATCTGAAGGTCGACACCTCGACGTACGAGCGCTTCAAGGCGGGGTACGTCTCCGGCGCCTACCGGGGTCCCGCCGTCCTGGAACAGCAGGACGACACCCCGCTCGCCTGGCCGTACGAAACATTCAACTCCCTTATGGAAGAGGAGAGTTCGGACGCGGCGGCCGAACCGGCGATGCGGGAACGGGAGACCGGGCCGACCGTCATGTCGGCGATGGTCGACCAGCTGCGCACGGCCGCCGAGCCGGTGCGCCGGATCTGGCTGCCCCCGCTGCCGGCGGCCATCAGCCTCGATTCCGCCGCGGGCCCGCTCCAGGTCTCCGAGCGCGGGATCCAGCTCAGCCACCGCCCCGGCCCGATGCGGGTGCCACTCGGTCTCCTCGACGATCCGGGCCGGCAGTGGCAGGGGCCCTGGACGCTCGATCTGACGGTGGCCGGCGGGCATGTGGCCGTCATCGGCGGCCCCCAGTCCGGCAAGACCACCCTGCTGCGCACCATCGCGCTCTCCCTGGCCCTCACCCACACCCCGGCCCAAGTGGCCCTGTACGGGCTCGACCTGGTGGGCGGCGGCCTCGCCGCGCTGGCCGGTCTTCCGCACGTCGGCGGGATCGCGGGGCGGGCCGACCACGAGCGGGCCGCGCGTACCGTCGCCGAGGTACGGGCCATGCTCGCCGCCCGCGAGGAGCTGTTCCGCGAGCACGGCATCGACTCGGTGGACGAGCTGCGGGGCCTGCGTGCCCAGGGCCGGCTGCCCGAGCTCGGCTCGACCGATGTGGTGCTCCTGATCGACGGGTACGGCGCGCTGCGCGACGAGTTCGCCGACCTGGACGACGCGGTGGCCGATCTGCTCAAGCGCGGCAGCGGCTACGGCATCCACATCGTGGCGGGCATGCTGCGCTGGAACGATGTGCGGATCGCCACCCAGTCGATGTTCGGCACCCAGCTGGAGCTGCGGCTCAACGACCCGTCCGACTCGGCGATCGACCGCAAGCTGTCCGAGACGCTCGCCGTGGACACCCCCGGGCGGGTGCTGACCAACGGCAAGCTGTTCGCGCAGGCCGCGCTGCCGCGCACCGACTCGGTCGCCTCGGTGACCGACCTCGGCCCCGCCCTGGAGGACGCGGCCCGCACGATCAGGGCCACCTGGCACGGCGAACTCGCCTCTCCCGTACGGGTGTTGCCGACCAGGCTGCCCGCGCAGCGGCTGCCGTCGGCGGCCGCCGAGCCGAGGCGGATCCCCATCGGGGTCGACCAGGACGCCCTGAACCCCGTACTCCTGGATCTGTTCGAGCACGACCAGCATCTGCTGATCCTCGGCGACAACGAGTGCGGCAAGACCAATCTGCTCAAGCTCATCGCCCAGCAGTTCACCGCCCGCTACAGCGACGAGGAGCTGGTCTTCGCGGTGTTCGACCCGCGCCGCGGGCTGCGCGGTGTGGTGCCCGAGCCGTACCGCGGGGGCTATGCGCACAACGCGAAGATCAGCGCGGGGCTCGCCGCCGGGATCGCCACCGAGCTGGAGAAACGCCTGCCGGACGAGAACGTCGACCACGACGCGCTGCCGGAGGGGCCCGCGTTCAGCGGTCCGCGCATCGTGGTCCTCGTCGACGACTACGACATCCTCACCACCGCGGGCCAGCAGCCGCTCACGCCGTTCCTGCCGTACATCTCCTCCGCGCAGGACATCGGGCTGCACTTCGTGGTGGCCCGCCGCGTCGCGGGTTCCTCGCGCGCGCTGTACGAACCGTTCCTGACCACCCTGCGCGAGACCGGCACCGCGGCCCTGGTGATGACGGGCGACCGCACCGAAGGCCAGCTGTTCCCCGGTCTGTACGCCTCGGCGCAGCCGCCGGGCCGCGGCCATCTGGTCCGCCGCGGCCGCCGCCACCAGCTCGTCCAGACCGCCCTCGCGCACCAGCCGGAAGAAGCAGAGCACTCGTGACCAAGGACGTCATCGCCCTCACCCCGAAGATGCCCGACACCTGGGCCCTGCTCGCGGGGCTCTACGCCGGCGGCCCCGACCTCGCCGTCGACACCGGGCACGACGGGGCGGTGGTTCAGCTCTGCGCGGCGGACGGGCGGCCGCTCGTCTCGCTCGAAGCGCCGCTCCTGGTGCAGGTGCCCGGCGAGGCAGAGCGCCTCCTGGGCGGTCAAGTCCCCTCTCCCCAGGGCCCGTTCTGGTGGACAGAGGTGCGGGCCTCCACCGCGCTGCCCGAGGCGGAGCGGCTCGCGGGTTCGGTGGCGGGGCGGCTCACCATGCTGCTCGGCGGCACCGCCTGGCCGCCCGGCGCCGCGAGCACGGAGGTCGTTCCGGTCGGCCAGGACGGCGAGGTGAGCGCGCGCCCCGCGACCGGCGGGGCCCATCCGACGGTGGACGTGCTCACCGAGTCGACCGCGGTCGTCATCTGCGACCGGCCGGTCATCGCGCTGAGCGCCTGGCTCTCGCACATCCTGCGCGCCACCGCAGAGAGCCGCCGGGCCCTGCAGATCGTGACCCCGCCGGGCGTCCGGCTCAGCCTTCCGCTGCGTACGGCACTGACCGGGGTCCCCAACCGCTGGGTGGTGAAGGACCCCGACTGCGGCTACTACGACGGGCTTTCCGGGGCGGTGCTGCGCTGGCAGGACGGCACCTTCGCGCCGGCCGCCGCCGAGTCGGGCGAGGGCGTCGTGGCCGAGGCGTTCAGCTCGCCCGCGCTCACCTCCGAGCGGCAGCTGATCGTCGCGTTCCGCACCGTGCACAACGCGGACGAGAACCTGGTGCTCGGCCGCGCCCTGGAGACCGCCTGGCAGTCGCTGACCGGCGCGGCCCCGGCCGGCTGGAGCACCGCCGAACCGGTCAACCTCCCTTGGTCGGCACGGCAGTTGACCGACCTCGCCCGCGAACGGGCCCCCGAGCCCACCCAGTTGCTCGCCGTCGGCGACCCCGCCCGGCCCGCGCTGGCCGGACTCCGGGTCACCCGCGTCGAGCGGGGCGTGGCGGCGGACGCGACCCTCACCCTCGGGTACGGCGCGGACGAGGCGCCCCCGCTGGACGCGGCGGAATCGCTCGCGAAGACGCTGGCCGCGGAGCACGGCCTGACCCACATGCTCGTCTCGCTGCGCCGGGCCCGCCGCGACCTGGCGGTGCCGGCGCACTTCGAGGCGCCGCCGATCCCGGTGTCGTACACGCTGGGCGCGGAGGGGGTACGCGGGGCGGGGCTGGCCCACGCCCAACGGCCCCCGCTGGCCCTGCGCCCGACCCAGCTCGGCCCGGCGGCCGAACCCGCGCTCCACTACGTACTGGGCGACGGTACGGATGCGGGCACGTGGTCGATGCTGGAGAAGCTGACGGCCCACCTGGAGAGTACGAGGGCCTAGAGCGAAGCCTTCCAGGGGCGCGGGGAACTGCGCGATCAGCCATGGGCAGCCTGCAGTCGACCGATCATCCGCGGGAGCGGGCCTGAGCTCGGTTCGGCTGCGAGCCGTGCGTGGCTGGTCGCGCAGTTCCCCGCGCCCCTGTAGGTGGCCCGGTACCTATTCGCGATGGCGGAGCAAAAGCATTGCCGCGTCGTCGTGCAACGGCCCGTCCGTGTGCTGGATCAGGTCGCGGCGCAGGGCCTCCAGCGCCGCTTCCGGGTCTGGGTCCTTCAGCAGGAGCGTGCGGGCGCCCAGGGGGTAGAAGGTGCCCGCTCGGTCGCGGGCCTCGGTGACGCCGTCGGTGTAGAGCAGGAGCTGGTCGCCGGGGTCGAAGGCGACCCTGAAGGGCTGCGGGCCGTCCTCCGGGCCGAGCCCCAGGCCCAGCGGCAGCGCGTACTGGGCGGGTTCGGGGAAGGACACCGAGCCGTCGGCGCGTACCAACAGGGGCGGCGGATGGCCGTAGTTGAGGAACACCGCCCCGTTCGCGGGGTCGAGTTCGGCGATGATGGCGGTGACGAACTTCTCTCCCTGCAGGGCCCGTTCGGCCGCCCGCGCCACGCGTTCGCCGACGCCCGTCAGGTCCGGCTCATCGTGCGCGGCCTCCCGGAACGCGCCGAGCACCACGGCCGCCGTCTCCACCGATTCCAGGCCCTTGCCCTGCACGTCCCCGATGATCACGCGTACCCCCTCGGGCGCGGACACCACCTCGTACAGGTCGCCGCCGATCGCGGCCTCCGCGACCGCCGAGGTGTACGAGACCGCCGCGCGCAGATGGCCCGCGCTGCGTGGCACCGGCCGCAGCAGGACGCGCTGGGCGACCTCGGCGATGGAGCGCACGCCGGCGAGTTCGGCCTCGCGGCGCTGGCGCATCACGGATCCGGCCACGCCCGCCGCGGTCACCCCGACGACCGCGGCGAGCGTGGCGAAGCCCCGCCGCTCCGCGAAGAGTTCGCTGTAGATCCCGAGCCCGACCCCGGCGGCCAGGGCGAGCAGCCCGACGGCGACGGTGCGCCGCCAGCCGCCGACCAGGCCCGCGAAGGCGGGGCCGAGCGAGACCAGCGGCAGCAGTCCGACCGCGGGCCCCGCGATCAGGTTGGCCACGACGACCAGCGCGAGCATGGCGTACGGCAGGACGGACAGCACGACGGGAGCCGGACGGTACTGCTCCTCGGTGAGGGCGTGGCCCGCGCCGGTTCTTCGCACCATGGCCGCATCCCTTTCACACGCCTTGGGCATCCATTTCGCCAGCGCGGGCCCGCCGCAACCCTTCCGTTACCGAATCGACGCCGCGCGCCGGGGGTTGCGGTCAGGCGCTGGCGCGCTTCTTCGGGCTCGCGGTCTTCTTCGCCGCGGCCTTCCGGGCGGTGGTGGCCGTGGACTTCTTCGCGCCGGTGGACTTGGGGCTCGCCGCGGCGGACTTCTTGGCTGCGGTGGACTTCGTGGCAGTGGTCTTCGTGGCAGTGGTCTTCGTGGCGGTGGACTTCGTGGCGGTCTTCTTCGCCGGTGCCGTCTTCTTCGCCGCCGTCTTCTTCGCGGGTGCCGTCTTGCGGGATGCGGACGGGCGCGGGCTCAGCGGGGTGACCTCGGCGACCGCCCCGCCCTCGGCCTCCTCCTCGTCCTCGCCGCGGGAGGCCTTCGCGGCCTTGACGCTCTTCTCCAACGCGGCCATCAGGTCGATGACCTTGCCGCCGCCGGAGGCCGGAGCCGCCTCCGCGGGAATCAGGGCGCCGTCCGCCTTGGCGGCGATGAGTTCCTCGACGGCCGTACGGTAGTCGTCGTGCAGGGTCGACACATCGACCTCACCGAGGGTGTCCATCAGGGCGTCGGCCAGGTCGAGTTCGGCCTCGCGCACGCTGACGTCGGTCTCGGGGGCGACGCCTTCGGGCGCGCGGATCTCGTCCGGCCAGAGCAGCCCGTGCATCGCGATCACGTCGTCGACCACCCGCAGCATGCCGAGCCGCTCCCGCCCGCGCAGGGCGAACTTGGCGATGGCGACCTTCCGGCTCCGCTTGAGGGCCTCGCGCAGCAGGGTGTACGGCTTCGCGGCGGGCACGCCGTTGGCGGAGAGGTAGTAGGCGGCGTCCATCTGGAGCGGGTCGATCGAGTCGCCCGGCACGAAGGCTACGATCTCGATCGTCCTGGCGGTGGGCAGCGGCAGCGAGGCCAGATCGGCGTCGGTGATCGGGATCAGCGAGCCGTCGGCGTCCTCGTACGCCTTGCCGATCTCGGCGGTGTCGAGCTCCTCGCCGTCCAGCTCGCACACCTTGCGGTAGCGGACCCGGCCGCCGTCCGCCGGGTGGATCTGGCGGAACGAGATCGAGTGGTTCTCGGTGGCATTCACGAGCTTGATCGGGATGCTGACCAGGCCGAACGAAATCGCACCGTTCCAGATTGATCGCACGGTTTCTCCTCTTCGCCCCCGAGGAGGGTGGTTCGCGTGGTTCGTGGGACTCTCATCGTATGACGCCGATCACGGAGGTGGAGGGGCGGCGGATCCCCCTCTCGAATCTGGAGAAGGTGCTGTACCCGGCGACCGGCACCACCAAGGGCGAGCTGCTGCACTACTGCGCGTCCGTCGCGGGGGCGCTCCTGGCGCATCTGCACAACCGTCCGGTGTCGTTCCTGCGCTTCCCGGACGGCCCGGCGGGCCAGCACTTCTTCACCAAGAACCCGCCGCCGGGCACCCCCTCCTGGGTGAAGATCGCCGAGGTGCCGCGCTCGGCGGGCCAGGTGGCCCGGCAGGTCGTGGTGGACGACCTGGCGACGCTGATGTGGGCGGCCAACCTGGTGGTGGAGTTCCACACCCCGCAGTGGCAGGCGGACGCCCCCGCCCGGGCCGACCGGCTGGTCCTCGACCTGGACCCGGGCGCGCCCGCGAGCGTCGTGGAGTGCTGCGCGGTGGCCCGGTGGCTGCGCGGGCGCCTCGCGGCGGACGGGCTGCACGCGTACGCCAAGACCTCGGGCTCCAAGGGGCTGCATCTGCTCTCCCCGCTTGAGCCGACCCCGTCCGAGCAGGTGTCGGCGTACGCGAAGACGCTGGCCAGGGAGGCGGAGGCGGCGCTTCCGGAGCTGGTCACCCACAAGATGGCCAAGGCGCTGCGGCCCGGCAAGGTGTTCATCGACTTCAGCCAGAACGCCGCCGCGAAGACCACCGCCACGCCCTACACCGTGCGCGCCAAGGAGCGGCCCACGGTGTCGGCGCCGGTCTCCTGGCAGGAGGTCGAGTCCTGCGCCGCCCCGGCCGACCTGACGTTCCTGATCGGGGACATCGGGCCCCGCCTGGAGCGGGACGGCGACCTGCTGGGCCCGCTGGTCGACCTCGACCGGGCGGGCCGCCTGCCATGAACGCGGCGCCGCTGCGGCCGCCCCTCAGCGTCGCCCTCGCGGAGGCGGTGGGGACGCTGCCGCGCGGGGCGGGGTGGGCGTACGAGCCGAAGTTCGACGGCCACCGGATGGTGGTGTTCCGGCAGGCCGAGCGGGTCGTGCTGCAGGCCCGCTCGGGGCGGATCATCACGGCCGCGTTCCCCGATCTGGCCGACGCGGCAAGGGAGTTGACGCCCGGCACGGTGCTCGACGGGGAGGTCGTGGTGTGGACCGGCGGGCGCACCGACTTCGCCGCCGTCCAGCGCCGGGCCGCCGCCACCGCGGCGCGGGCCCCCCTCCTCGCCCGCCGGCTGCCGGCCTCGTACGCCGCCTTCGACATCTTGGCGGACGGCGGCCGGGACGTGCGGGCGCTACCGTACGAGCGGCGCCGCGCGCGGCTCCTGGAGATCCTGGCCCCGCTGGGCCCGCCGCTCCAGGCGGTGCCGATGACGACCTCGGCCGAGACCGCGCTGACCTGGTACGAGACGCTGCCCGCGAGCGGCATCGAGGGCCTGGTGGCCAAGCGCCTTGACGCCCCGTACCGGGCCGGGCACCGCGCCTGGCGCAAGCTGCGGCACACCGACACCCGCGAGGCGGTGGTGGTCGGCCACACCGGGAGCCCGGCCCGCCCGGCCGCACTCGTCCTGGTGCTGCCCGACGACGACGTGCCGGTGGTGTCGGGTCCGCTGTCCGCCGCCCTGCGCGCGGAGGCCGGGCGGGCGCTGGCCCAGCTGGCGGCGGAGGGCGGCGGGACGGCGGTCGCGGCGGGGCTCGGCGAGGTGGCGTACCGGGCGGTGCGGGCAGGACTGCTCGCGGAGGTCGAGTGGGCGACCACGCGGCACGCGGGGGCGGTGGTGCTGCGGCTGCGGGAGGCGGCGGGGGCCGGGGGCGAGGGGGCCGCCGGTTGAAAGGCCCTGGCGCCGGGCCCGCAGCCTCCCGGGCTCAAAGCCCCACGAGCTGAAAACCCCCTGCGCCAGACCCGCAGCCCCACGAGCTGAAAACCCCTGCCTCAGACCCGCAGCCAGGTCCTGCGGTCCCGTGCCGTCCAGTACAGGGCCTCCACGTCCGCCGGTTTGAGTACGCCGCCCATGCGGGCCAGGTCCGGGAGCTCGGTGTCCTTCAGGACGCTCACATCGCGGACTTCGGGCGGGCCGAGCTCCACCCGGTCCGCGCCGACCAGGACAAGCACCGGGCGCACCGCGGCCGCGAGCGCGAGGGAGGCCCGTTCGGCCTCGTGGCGGGCGCCGCGCAGGAGGGGCACCGGGGCCGCGTGGCCCACGGTCACCAGCGGGTCGGCGATCCGCACCCGGTGGCGCCCGGTGTTCAGGGCGCGGATGGTGAGGACGCCCGCCGGGCCGACGAGCAGGTGGTCGATCCTGGCCTCGCCCGGCAGCGGGACCGAGTGCAGGACCCGCCAGCCCGCGGCTTCGAGCCGTTCGAGGGCGGCCCCGGCGAGCTGCTGTGCGGCCAGCTCGCGGCGGCGGGGGTCAGTCCGGAAGCGGTGCACGGATCCGTACCGCTCCAGCTCGGTCAGGAGCGCCTCGCCGGGCCGGTTCGGGGCGAGGTCGTCGTCCGGGTGGAGGGAGAGCCGCACCAGGTCGGCCGGGGTCGGCACCGGCGGCGGACCGACGACGGGCTCCCCGACGACATAGGGGCGCAGCGCGGCGAGCACCTCGTCCCTGCGGTCGGCGAGCAGCAGGGAGACGTGCCCGGTGTCACGGTCGTACCAGGCGACGCTGCGCCCGTCCGGCAGGCTGACGTACAGTCGCGCCTGTCCGTGCCGGTGCACCGGTGTGACCCGCAGTCCTGCCATGCCCCATCACCCCACCCCGACCATGGGAACAGCCCGATGCCCGTGAGGGCAATAAGCGGGGTGGGCGTCGTCATGACGCGATGGACGCGGGGCGGTCAGGGCCACGACACTGGCGCGCGATATGAACGCAGGAATCCGGGAGGGGAACACTCAATGATCATCTTTGGCACCCGTCGCTATCTCTACCAGCTCGCGATGCTCACGCTGGTGTGCGGCAACTGCGGAAATCCCGCCGCGCACACGCTGCGCAAGTACGTCACGAAGTTCACGCTGTTCTTCGTTCCACTGTTCCCCTTCTCCACGAAGTTCCGCACCCAGTGCACCTTCTGCGGTCTTGAGCAGCAGATCACCAAGGAGCAGGCCGACGCCCTGCTCGCGCAGCCGGTCGCGCCGCAGCAGACGTACGGCCAGCAGCCGCAGCCGGGCCAGATGCACGGCCAGAACCCGTACCAGCAGTAGCGGGAGGCCGGCCCGCCGCGCGGTAACAGCACCGCCTGCTCGTCTACGGCAGGCTGTTACGTATGCGCGGCAAAGCCGCAATGGCGGACATTTAGCGTCGTACGCATGACCACGCCCACCATGCCCCGTACCGCCCGGATCGCGGCCACGTCCGTGCTCGCCCTCAGCGTCGGCGGCGGGCTGCTGGCCTGCGGCCCGGCGACGGCCGCCAAGGCCCCCGACGTCAAGGTGCAGAACGCCGCCGCCCCGCAGGCCGACGCCCACCCCGGCCCGTTGCGCGCCTCCGAACCGACCCGGCTCGTCATCCCCTCCGCGGGGGTCGACGCGGGCCCGGTGCTGCGGCTCGGGGTGGACTCGGCGCAGGAGCTGGAGGTGCCGCCGGTCGACCGGGCCGAGCAGGCCGGCTGGTACACGGGCAGCGTCACACCGGGTGAGCAGGGGGTCTCGGTCCTGGTCGCGCACTACGACACCGCGAACGGCCCGGCGCTGATGCACAAGGTGAAGGACATGAAGGTCGGGGACGCGATCGAGGTCGGCAGGGCGGACGGCTCGACCGCCGTATTCAAGATCAGGGAAACTCAGCAGGTAGACAAAAAGGACTTCCCCACGAATAAGGTTTATGGGACGACCGACCGCCCCGAGCTCCGCCTCATCACCTGCGGCGGCCCCATCAAGGACGGTCACCGCTCGGCCAACATCATCTTCTATGCGGACCTGGTGAAGGCCTCGTAATTCGGGGGCCTCCGGCGAAGATCCGGCGGAAGGTGAAATAGCCTGGGTTCCCGCACGACAGGAGAACCTTGACCCGCCACCACCGCATCGCACTCATGGCACCCCTGCTGACCGCAGTGGGTGTCCTGGTGCTGTCCGGCTGCGGCGGGGCGGGCCATCTGGAGAGTTCGGGTGCGACCCCGACGGCCGTCGGCCCGATACGCCTGTGGCCCGGTCTGCCGCCCGCCACGGCGACCCCCAACGACCTCGGCCCGAACGCGGAGCAGGTGCCCGGGATCAAGGTGCCGGGCGGCGATGTCCGCAAACTGGACCCGCTCGCCGTGGTGCAGGCCGAGGTGAAGGCGCACCCCAACACCTACAGCGGCAGCGACGGCCTGTACGACGAGACCGTCAAGCAGCTCGACGCCTGCAAGCAGAAGCCGGGCAGCTGCCCGCTGCTCCAGCCGTACTACCGGGATCTGACCGGGGACGGCAAGGACGAGCTGATCCTCGGCATCCGGATGCCGGATCACCAGCTCGCCGTGCGCTGCTACACGGCGGCCAAGGACGGCGGGCTGATCCGCATCATGGCCACCTCGGAGCAGGCCACCCGCGTCGACGTGGCCGGCCGCGACGTCATCGTGCGCTCGGTGGCGGACGGCATGCCCGGATACGAGTACCGCACCGCCTGGTCCTGGGACGATCACCAGCAGGCGATGCTGCCCACCCGGGACGAGATCGTGCGCAACAAGCCGGGCAAGGGCACCGGCGGCGGCAAGCATCCCGCTCCGTCCGGCGCCGGGCAGTCGGTGCCGTCGCCGAAGAAGAAGCCGCCGACGGCGAGCCCGTCGGCCACTCCCCCGGCGGGCACACCATGAAATCGCCCCGCATATCGCGGCTGCCGCGTATGCCGCTGCCCGCCTGGACGGCGACGCTCACCTGGAAGGCCGCGGTGTTCATCACCGTGATGTGCTGCGCGCTCGCGTCACTGCTCGGCGTCTTGGTGCATGTCTCGGTGACCCGCCAGACGGTCGGCGAGGCGCGCGGCAAGGCCCTCGACAAGCTGACCGAGGTCACCCGGATGTACGAGGCGGGCGAGCAGCTGCCGCCCGGCGCCGGCGTCGACCCGCCCCAGCTGCCCCCCTCGCTGCACGCGCTCGCCGTCTCCGGCAAGCGCGGCACCCTGGTCGACGACGACGAGGGCCGCCCGACGATGTGGGCGGCGGGCCCGGCCGACGGCAAGGCGATCGCCGCCGAGATCGACTACACCCAGAGCGCCCGCACCATCAACGGCCTCGACAAGGCGATCTTCGGCTCGTCCATCCTCGCCATCGGCGCGACCCTCCTGGTCGGCGTCTTCGGGGTCACCCGGATCACCCGGCGGCTGCACCAGACGGCGACGGTGGCCCGCCGGATCGACGCGGGCGATCTCGACGCCCGGGTCAACGACCCCCGCACCAAGGACCCCTCCCGCCCCCAGGACGAGGTGGCCACGGTGGCCGGCGCCCTGGACACCATGGCCTCCACCCTCCAGGGCAAGCTGCTCAGCGAACAGCGCTTCACCGCCGATGTGGCGCACGAGCTGCGCACCCCGCTGACCGGTCTGCACGCCGCCGCCGAGCTGCTGCCCGAGGGACGCCCGGCCGAGCTGGTGCGCGACCGGGTGCAGGCGATGCGCTCGCTCACCGAGGACCTCCTGGAGATCTCCCGGCTCGACGCGGGCAGCGAGACCGTCGACCTGGACCTCCAGCACCTGGCCCCGGTGGTGGAGCGGGTGGTGCGCGCCTCGGTCGCCTCGGGGACCGCCGAGCAGGACACCACCCTGACGGTGGTGTCGGACGCCTGCGTGGAGACCGACAAGCGCCGGCTGGAGCGGGTGATCGGCAATCTGGTCGCCAACGCCCACAAGCACGGCAAGGCCCCGGTCGAGCTGACGGTGCACGGCCCGGCCATCACCGTCCGCGATCACGGTGCGGGCTATCCGGCGTACCTGCTCGACCACGGACCGCAGCGCTTCCGCACCGACGCCGGGAACAAGGGGCACGGGCTCGGGCTCACCATCGCGGTGGGCCAGGCGGCCGTGATCGGCGCCCGGCTGAGCTTCGCCAACGCCCCGGACGGCGGGGCGGTGGCCCGGCTCGAACTCCCCGAGTACGTCGGCTTCGAGGCATCCGGCGCCGCCGATACCGGGGCGGTTCCGCACCCGGAGTGACGCTTTGCGGTCTCTCCGTAGCGAATTTAATGTGAGGGCAGGCGAATTGAGGGTCGTTCACCCGCGGCCCCGCCCCTTCCAGGAGGCACCCATGTCCCTGCGCCCACCCCTCGCGGCACTCGCCCTCGTGCTGGCCGCCGGCGCCGCCGCCACCCTCACCGCGGCCGCCTCCGCCGCCGCCGAGGGGTCCGTCCGCGACGAGTACAGGGGCCGTGTCACCGCCACGTCCGGCCTGCTCCTGCGCGACCGGCCCACCCGCGGCAGCAGGATCGTCGGCACGGCGCCGTACGGCTCGATCGTGCACATCTTCTGCAAGACCGGCGGCGACGAGGTCAACGGGAACGACCGCTGGTACCTGCTCACCGACGGCACCTGGGCCTGGGGTTCCGCGTTCTACATCGACAACATCGGGCCCTCGCCCCGCTGGTGCTGACCCCTCAGCCGCCGAGCACTCTGGACTTCGCGGCCGCGAACTCCTCGGGCGTGAGCAGCCCTTCCCTGGCCATGTCACCCAGCCGGGTCAGCCGGTCCGCGATGTCCGCGCCGCCCGCGGCCACCGGTGCGGGCGGCGCGGTGGCGGCGGCCCGCGCCTGCCGGTCGGCGGCATAGGCAGGGCTGCTGGACAGCAGACCGCGCAGCAGCGGCACCCCCTCCGGACGCGTCAGGGGGCGCTCCTCGGGGCGGACGGGTCGGACGAACATGGCTCAGGCCTCCGATGCGTCGGTCGAAGGGGCCCCGGCCAGTGCCGCGAGCCCCGCTTTCACCTCGGCGAGCCGCCCCGGCGGGATCCGTACCGAAGCCGCGATGCGGCCGCCCGCCTCGCGTACCGCCTCGGCCGCCTCCGCCGCCCACAGGTGTTCGAGCAGGACGAGCAGGGCGCAGTTGCCCCGGTCGAGCAGCCCGGCCGACTCGGCGACGTCCTCGGGGCCGATGAGCCGGGCCGCGTCCCGGCCGCCGAGGAGGCCCTGGAGCTCCTCGAACTCATCGAGTTCGGCGGCCAGGAGCTCGCCGCCCGCGGTCTTGGTGACGACCAGCGCGTCGATCAGGCAGACCGCGCCGGACCTGCGCAGGTCGCCGAGCGCGGCGACCGCCTGCACTCTCAACTGCTCCTCGGGAAAGGCGAGGACGATGAACTCCACGGGCCCCATGGCGCAGGCTCCTCCTTGACGGACCGTCATGCATTCCGTTCGGCACCCTATGACATACACGGACATAAGGCCGGTGTCTTGCTACGTTGCCTGGCATGACCGCACCGTCGGCGGCGGACGACTCGCCGCCCGAGCTCCGCCGGCCCAAGCAGCGGGGCGTCGAACTCTCCCTGCTCGTCGGTGCCGTACTCCTCGTGGTGTTCGGCTACGTCGACGTGGGCCTCGCCAAGAACGGCGCGGTGCCGCCGGACGCCGCGCGCTACGGCGCCGGGCTCGGCCTGCTCGCACTCCTGGCCCACCTCGTGGTCCGCTTCCGCGCCCCGTACGCCGATCCGCTGCTGCTGCCGATCGCGGTGCTGCTCAACGGGCTCGGACTGGTGCTGATCTACCGGCTCGACCTGGAGACCCCGGGCAGCCGGGCGGCCCCCGCCCAGCTGATCTGGTCGACGCTCGGGGTCGCCCTCTTCCTCGCCGTCGTCCTCGTCCTGCGCGACCACCGCGTCCTGCAGCGCTATGCCTACCTTTCGGTGGCCGCCGCGCTGGGCCTGATGCTGGTCCCGATCTTCTTCCCCCCGGTCAACGGCGCCAAGATCTGGATCCGGGCCGGCGGCTACTCCTTCCAGCCCGCGGAGTTCGCCAAGATCCTGCTCGTCGTCTTCTTCGCCGCCTACCTCGCGGCCAACCGCAACGCCCTCGCGTACACCGGCCGCCGGATCTGGCGGCTCCAACTGCCCACCGGGCGCGTGCTCGGCCCGATCGTGGCGATCTGGCTGCTGAGCGTGGGCGTCCTCGTCCTCGAACGCGACCTCGGCACCTCGCTGCTCTTCTTCGGCGTCTTCGTGATCATGCTGTACGTGGCGACCGGGCGCATCGGGTGGATCGCGGTGGGGCTGCTGCTCGCGTCGGTCGGCGCGGCGGTGGTCGGCATGCTGGAACCCCATGTGCACAGCCGCGTCACCGACTGGCTGAACCCGTACACCACCATCGAGGCGGGCCTGGGCCCCAGCCAGCTCGTCCAGTCGCTGTTCACCTTCGCGGCCGGCGGGATGCTCGGCACGGGGCTCGGCCTCGGCCACTCCATCCTGATCGGCTTCGCCGCGAAGTCCGACTTCATCCTGGCCACGGCCGGCGAGGAGCTAGGCCTGACCGGACTGACCGCGATCTTCCTGCTGTACGCGTTGCTGGTGGCCCGGGGCTACCGGGCCGGGCTCTGGCTGAGCGGCCCGTTCGGCCGGCTGCTCGCGATCGGCCTCGCCTCGATCCTCGCCCTCCAGGTGTTCGTGATCGCGGGCGGCGTGATGGGGCTCATCCCGCTCACCGGCATGGCGATGCCGTTCCTCGCGCAGGGCGGCTCCTCCGTGGTCACCAACTGGATCATCGTGGCGCTGCTCATCCGGATCAGCGACTGGGCCCGGCGGCCGCTGCCCGCGGTCGAGCCGGGCGTCATCGCGCGGGAGCGGACCCCGGTGAACCCGGCGAAGGGGAGCGGCAAGTGATCCGGTACATCCGGCGGGCGGCCGGCTTCTGCCTGGTGCTGCTCGTCGCGCTGCTCGTCAACGCGGCCCGCGTCCAGGTCTTCCAGGCCGACGCGCTCGACGACAATCCGGCCAACCGCCGGGTGGCCATTGCCCGTTACCACAAGCCGCGCGGCGCCATCGTGGTCGGCGAGGAGAGCGTCACCGGCTCGAAGGACACCGGCCAGCCGCTGCGGTACGAGCGGACGTACCGGAACGGCCCGCTGTACGCGCCGGTCACCGGGTACTCATCGCAGACGTACGGCACGACGCTGGTCGAGAACGCCGAGGACGCCGTCCTGTCGGGCACCTCCTCGCTCCTGTCGCCGGTCCCGCTGTGGAACGACGTCACGCGCGGCCGGCACTCGGGCGGGCGGGCCGTCACCACCATCAAGGCGTCGATGCAGAAGGCCGGGTACGACGGTCTGGCCGGCAAGAAGGGCGCGGTGGCGGCGGTCGAGCCGGCGACCGGCCGGATCCTGGCGCTGGTCAGCAGCCCTTCCTACGATCCCGGGGTGCTGTCGGGGACGGGCCGGGCGGTGACCGGCACCTGGTCGCGGCTGACCGCGGACCCCGGCCAGCCCATGCTGAACCGGGCGATCCGGCAGACCTATCCGCCCGGCTCCGCCTTCAAGATCGTGACGGCGGCGGCCGCGCTCGACGCGGGGGCGGTGACGGACATCAACGCGCCCACCGACACACCCGATCCGTATGTGCTGCCGAACACGAACACCACGCTCCCCAACGAGGTGAGCGGCTGCGAGAACGCCTCCCTCGCCTACGCGGTCACCTACTCCTGCAACACGGTGATGGCGGGGCTCGGGGTGAAGGTGGGACTTGCCGGAATGCTGGACGCGGTGGGGAAGTTCGGCTTCAACGACACCAGGATCAGGATTCCGTCCGGTGTCTCCAAGTCGAACTTCGACACCCGGATGAGCCCGGACCAGCTGGCGCTCTCCTCCATCGGCCAGTTCGACACGACGGCCACACCGCTCCAGATGGCGATGGTCTCGGCGGCGGTCGCCAACGGCGGGGAACTCAAGTACCCCTATCTGGTGGACCGTACGACGACCTCGCGGGGCAGGACGGTCGCCACCACCGGTCAGCGGACCTACCGTCGGGCGATGAATCCGGCGACCGCGCTCCAGCTGCAGCAGCTGATGGTGGACGTGGTGAAGAACGGCACCGGCATGAGCGCGGCGATCCCCGGGGCGACGGTCGGCGGCAAGACCGGCACCGCGCAGAACGGCATCGGCAACATCGGCACCCCGTACGCCTGGTTCATCTCCTGGGCCCGGGCCGACGACGCGGGGCAGCCGGCGGTCGCGGTGGCGGTCGTGGTCGAGGACGCGGCGGTGAAGCGGGGCGACGTCAGCGGCGGCGGCGACGCGGCGCCGATCGCGAAGGCGGTGATGGAGGCGGCGCTGGCGAGCGCGCCTTAGCGCACTAGTTGGGCCTGTACGGAGGACGGCGGTTGATCGCGGTGAGGTCGATGGTGATGGGGAACGGGACCGTCACCTTGAGCTCGTCGTGGTGGATGCCGGTCAGGGTGTACGTATCGGTTGCCGGGTCGAGCTCGTACACGTACACCACGGGAAAGCCGTCGTTCTCCTCGACCCGCCAGAAGTGCGGGATCCCCGCCTTCGCGTACTTCAGAGGCTTGACCTCGCGGTCACGCGCCTCGGAGTCTGCCGATACCACCTCGATAGCGACGATCACGTCTTCGGGGTGATACCAGGTCTGCCGCGGCCCTCTGTGCGCGTCAGCACGAAACACCAAGACGTCGGGCTCGGGTCGGTTGCGCTTGTCGAGCTTGATGCTCATCTCTCGGATGACGTTCAAGTGCTCCGGCGCCAGAGACAGCAGCGTGTACTCCAACAGCCGCATGGCCAGCGAATGGAAATTGGTCTGCGGACTCACGAGGACAAGGCTCCCGTCGATCAGCTCCGTGTGCGGAGGAAGATTCGGAAGCCGGTCCAGGTCGTCCGCCGTCCAGCCGCCCACCGGCGGGCGGGCCCACTCGTACTGGTCGTCCAGCCCGTACTGGTCGTACTGGGCGTACTGGTCGTCAAGCCCGTACTCGCGTGCGGCGCTCATGATTGCTCCCATGCGACGGAGTCTGTCTCACACGATCAGCCTACCCAGCGGGAATCCGAGATCGCCGCACGAAAGGGTGGAGCCAGGTCGCGCCGTTGACGCGGGGGCGGCGCGACCAGCACCGGAGCCGCTCAGACCGTCCCCTCCGCGATCGCTCCCTCCACCTCCGACACCCGCGCCGCCTCCTCCGCCGCGAAGCGTTCCCGGTCCAGTCGGTCGGCGATCTCCTCGTCCTGGGCCATCAGGAGGTCCAGGCTGGAGTCGCCCAGGTCGAAGACGCCCATGTCGACGTACGCCTTCTGAAGGCGTTCGCCCCACAGGCCGATGTCCTTGACGCAGGGCACGATGCGGCTGAAGAGCAGCTTCCTGAACAGGTGCAGGAATTCGCTCTCCTCGCTCAACTGCTCGGCCTCCTTCTTCGGGATGCCGAAGTTCTCCAGGACCTCCACCCCGCGCAGCCGGTCGCGCATCAGGTAGCAGCCCTCGATGACGAATTCCTCGCGTTCGCGCAGCTCCGCGTCCGAGAGCTGCTTGTAGTAGTCGCGCAGCGCCATCCGGCCGAAGGCCACGTGGCGCGCCTCGTCCTGCATGACGTAGGCGAGGATCTGCTGGGGCAGCGGCTTGTCCGTGGTGTCCCTGATCATGCCGAAGGCCGCGAGCGCGAGGCCCTCGATCAGGACCTGCATGCCCAGGTACGGCATGTCCCAGCGCGAGTCGCGCAGGGTGTCGCCGAGCAGCCCCTGGAGGTTGTCGTTGACCGGGTAGAGCATGCCGATCTTCTCGTGCAGGAAGCGGGCGTAGATCTCGGCGTGCCGGGCCTCGTCCATGGTCTGGGTCGCGGAGTAGAACTTGGCGTCCAGGTCGGGGACGGACTCCACGATGCGGGCCGCGCAGATCATCGCGCCCTGCTCACCGTGCAGGAACTGGCTGAACTGCCAGGAGGCGTAGTGCCGGCGCAGATCGCCCTTGTTCTGCTCGGTCATGCTGTCCCAGTACCGGCTGCCGTACAGGGTCATCGCCTCGTCCGGGGTGCCGAGCGCGTCGTACGGGTCGACCTCCAGGTCCCAGTCGATGCGTTTGGCGCCGTCCCACTGCTTGTCCTTGCCCTTCTGGTACAGGGCGAGCAGCCGGTCGCGCCCGTCGTCGTAGTCCCAGTTGAAGCGGGCGGCGCCGGAGGCCGGCACCTGCCAGGGTTCTTGCGGGCCCTTCACATAGAGGTCGTGCGTCGACACGTGCGGCTCCTTCACGTCGCGGACCGCCGGCGGCTCGACGGGCGGCCCAACTTCTGCACAACGTTGTGCAGTTGGCAGGTTCACATGGTGGTAGACGCCGGGTCAACAAGTCGCGCGCAAGGGATTGACGAGCTTACTGACACGCAGTCTCATAAGAGGCGACCCCCGGTAACCCAGCCACGAGGTGCCCCTCGCCATGACGACCGTGACCGAACGCGATGCGCTCCGCGACGCACTCGGCCTGCTCAGGGACCGCGAGCAGGTCGCCGAGCGTCTGCTGGAATCGTCCGCCAAGCACTCCTTCGACCCGGACAGGGAACTGGACTGGGACGCCCCCGTCGAGGACGGGAAGTGGTTCTGGCCGCCCGAGCTCGTCTCGCTGTACGACACCCCGCTGTGGCGCAGGATGTCCGAGGAACAGCGCATGGACCTGGCCCGGCACGAGGCCGCCTCGCTCGCCTCGCTCGGCATCTGGTTCGAGATCATCCTGATGCAGCTGCTCGTGCGGCACATCTACGACAAGTCGCTCACCAGCAGCCACGTCCGGTACGCGCTCACCGAGATCGCCGACGAGTGCCGCCACTCGATGATGTTCGCCCGCATGATCAAGAAGGGCGGGGCGCCGTCGTACCCGGTACCGCGCGTCTACCACAACCTCGCCCGGGTCCTGAAGACCGTCTCCACCACCCCGGGCTCCTTCGCGGCCACCCTGCTCGGCGAGGAGATCCTCGACTGGATGCAGCGCCTGACCTTCCCGGACGAGCGCGTCCAGACCCTCGTGCGCGGCGTGACCCGCATCCACGTGGTCGAGGAGGCGCGCCATGTCCGGTACGCCCGCGAGGAGTTGCGGCGCCAGATGGTCACCGCGCCGCGCTGGGAACGGGAGTTGACCCGGGTCAGCTGCGGCGAGGCGGCCCGCGTCTTCGCCACCTGCTTCGTCAACCCGAAGGTGTACGAGAACGTCGGCCTGGACCGCAGGGAGGCCGTCGCCCAGGTGAAGGCGAGCGGCCACCGCCGCGAGGTCATGCAGAGCGGCGCGGCCCGCCTGACCGAATTCCTGGACGACATAGGCGTACTGAACGGGGTGAGCCGGCGGCTCTGGAAGAGGTCCGGACTGCTGGCATAAAGCGCCGTCACGGGGATTACGCTGCACCCATGACCTCCCCCGCCACCCCCGCGTACCGCAGGCTCAGCGTCGCGGAGCGCCGCACCCAGCTCCTCGGCGCGGCGCTCTCGCTCTTCGCGCACCGGGCGCCGGAGGACGTCTGTCTGGACGACGTGGCCGAGGCGGCCGGGGTGTCGCGGCCGCTGGTCTACCGCTACTTCCCGGGCGGCAAGCAGCAGTTGTACGAGGCGGCGCTCCGCTCGGCCGCCGACGAGCTGGAGTTGTGCTTCGCGGAGGTGCAGAGCGGCCCGCTGACCCGCCGCCTGGCCCGCGCGCTCGACCGCTATCTCGCCTTCGTCGACCAGCACGACGCGGGGTTCTCGGCGCTGCTCCAGGGCGGCAGCGTGGCCGAGACGTCCCGTACGACGGCGATCGTGGACGAGGTGCGGCGGGCCGCGGCCGAGCAGATCCTGGTCCACCTCCAGGTGACGGCGCCGGGCCCGCGGCTGCGGATGATGGTGCGCACCTGGATCGCGGCGGTCGAGGCGGCCTCCCTCATCTGGCTGGACGAGGACAAACAGCCCCCGCTGCCGGAGCTGCGCGACTGGCTGGTGGACCATCTGGTGGCGCTGCTCACCGCGACGGCCGCCACCGACGAGCAGGCCGCGGCGGTGGTGCGGGCCGCGCTGGCCCTGGAGTCCGCCGAGGGCGCGGCCGGTGTCCTGGCCCGCCGCGTGATACCCGTCGTGAGCGGGGCCGCGCACCTGCTGTGAGACTTGGGGCGTGCGAAGCGAGAACACCCTCTTTGTGGGCGGCCCCCTGGACGGGCGCGTCCTGCCGGTACTGACCGGCCCGACCGGCAGGCCGCCGCAGTGGTACGAGGTGCCCGTGCCGGATCCGGACGGCGGCCCCGCGACGGTGTACGCCTACCGGCTCGAACCGGCCTCCCACAGCAAGCGGCTCGGGCTGCCGCGCGGCTGGAAGTACACCTATGCGCCCGGGGGCCGCGAGCCGCGCCGCTGGCCGTGGACGCGGAAGGGCCCCGGCGCAAGCCACCACACCGGGCTACCGCCGCACGAGTGAGCCGAATACCCCGTTCACCCTTCTCGCGGAGCCGGTCGCGATCGCCCGTGCCACGATCCGGTGGGGCCGGACCGACCGGCCCCTGACCGGAGGTGAGCACATGTCAGGTCGCGTGCGCTCGGTGTGCACGGCGGCGGCCGTCGCCACGGCGCTGGTGACGGCGGCGGTGGCCCCCCGGGCGACGGCCGCGCCGCAGCCGCCCGGCGAGTCCTCCGCCGCGCTGCCCGCGCAGCCGCCCGAGACCTCGGCGGCCTCGCTCCTGGTCCGGCTCCAGACGCTGTACCAGCAGACGGAGGAGGCGACCGAGACGTACAAGACCACCGATGTCGAGCTGAAGCGGCGCGCGGCCGAGGAGAAGAAACTGGCGGGTTCGCTGGCCGACGCCCGGACCGCCCTGGCCCGCAGCCGCGGCGCCGCCGGCCAACTGGCCCGGGCGCAGTACCAGGGTCGCAGCGAACTCTCCACGTACGTACGGGTGTTGCTGTCCCGCGATCCGCAGAGCGCGCTCGACCAGGGCCGGCTGCTCGACCGCGCGGCCCGCGAACGCCAGGCCGCGGTGGCCCGGCTCGCCAGCGGCGAGCGGCAGGCGGCCGAGCTCGCCGAGGCCTCGCGCAGGGCACTGGAGAAGCAGCAGGCGCTGGCGAAGCGGCAGCAGCAGGCGAAGGACGACGTCGAGCTCCGCCTCAAGGAGGTGGAGCAGCTCCTCGCCGGCCTCACCGCCGACCAGCTGGCCGAGCTCGCCCGCCTGGAACAGCGGGGCACCGCCAAGGCGCAGCAGAGCCTGCTGGCCTCGGGCGCGCTGGGCGGCACGCGGGCGCCGTCGTCCGAGGGCGACCGGGCGCTCACGTACGCCGTCGACCAGATCGGCAAGCCGTACGTGTGGGGCGCGGAGGGACCGGAGTCCTACGACTGCTCGGGGCTCACCTCGCAGGCGTGGGCGCACGCGGGCCGCTCGATCCCGCGCACCAGCCAGGAGCAGTGGGCCGAACTGCCGCGCGTCCCGCTGACCTCGCTGCGCCCCGGCGACCTGGTGATCTACTTCCCCAAGGCCACCCATGTGGCGATGTACCTGGGCGACGGCCTGGTGGTGCAGGCCCCCCGCCCCGGCACCCGGGTCAAGGTCTCCCCGATCGCCGCGAACCCCCTGCTCGGCGCGGTCCGCCCGGACCCGGCGGCGGCCCCGCTGTCCTCGTACCACCCCCCGCGGCTCCCGGAGCGCGCGGCGGCGGGAGCGGACGCGGGGTACTCGGCGGAGTCCGGGCCCAGGGAGGACTAGGGGACCAGGGGACCCCTAGCCTCCGGCGACCTCGGCCAGGTAGGCGCCTGCCTTCTCCGGGTCGAAGAAGAAGTTCTCGAAGTCGGCCGGGTCGTCGAAGCCGTTGGCGAAGCGGTCGGCCACCGGCTGGAGCTGGCCGGCGGCGCCGATCAGGTTCAGGACGTGCTCCGGGGGGACGCCGAGCATCGCGTTGGTCCACTTCACCACGTGCTGGGCGGTGTCCCAGTAGCGGTCGAAGGCGGCCCGCATCCACGTCTCGTCGAACTCCGCGTCGCCGTGCTCCACGATCGAGGAGAGGTACGAAGCGGCGCACTTGGCGGCCGAGTTGGAGCCCTGGCCGGTGATCGGGTCGTTGGCGACGACCACGTCGGCGACGCCGAGCACCAGTCCGCCGCCGGGCAGCCGGCCGATCGGGTTGCGGACCGTCGGGGCGTAACGGCCCGCCAACGTGCCGCCCGCGTCGGTCAGTTCGACCTTGGTGGCCCGCGCGTACTCCCAGGGCGTGAACTTCTCCATCAGCTCCAGCGTGAGCGCCAGGTGCTCTCCGGGGTCCTTCACGCCGTTGAACGCGTCGAGCGGGCCGCCGGGGACGCCCTCCCAGAACAGGATGTCCGCGCGGCCCGAGGTGGTCAGGGTCGGCATGACGAAGAGCTCGCCCACTCCCGGGACCAGGTTGCAGCGGACCGCGTCCAGGTCGGGGTGCTCGGGGCGCGGGCCGAGCCCGTGGACGTAGGAGACGGCGAGCGCGCGCTGCGGCTCGGCGTACGGGGAACGGGACGCGTCGCGGCCGAACATCGAGACGAGCTCGCCCTTGCCCGCGGAGACCATGACCAGGTCGTAGGTGCGCGCGAAGAAGTCGAGGTCGGAGACGGCCGCGCCGTGGATGACCAGCTGGCCGCCGCGCTGGGCGAAGGTCTCCATCCAGCCGGCCATCTTGACCCGCTGGTCGACGGACTGCGCGATGCCGTCGAGCCTGCCGAGCCAGTCGACGGCGCGGGACGAGTCCGGGGCGGCGACCGAGACGCCCAGGCCCTCGATGCGCGGGGCCTGGGACTCCCAGAAGTTCAGCGCCAGGTCGCGCTCGTGCTGGAGCGCGGTGTGGAACATGCACTGCGTGGACATGACACGGCCGGACCGGATCTCGTCCGCCGTGCGGTTGGACATCAGGGTGACCTCGTACCCCTGCGCCTGCAGGCCGAGGGCCAGCTGAAGACCGGACTGGCCGGCGCCGACTATGAGTATTCTCCGCATGCGGGTCCGTTCTCCGTTGGTGCGTAGCGAGCGTGGGGGGGGCTATTCGGGGCAGGCTTCCAGGGCGTGGCCCACCAGGCTGAGCAGGGACTCGATCACCGTGGTCCGGTTGCGCGCGTCCATGATCAGCACCGGGATGCGCGGCGGCACGGTGAGCGCCTCGCGCACGTCCGCGGGCTCGAAGGACTCGGTGCCCTCGAAGTGGTTGACGGCCACGATGTACGGAAGTCCGCAGCTCTCGAAGTAGTCGAGCGCGGGGAAGCAGTCCGAAAGGCGCCGGGTGTCGGCCAGCACGACCGCGCCGATCGCGCCCCGCACGATGTCGTCCCACATGAACCAGAACCGCTGCTGCCCGGGCGTGCCGAACACGTACAGGACGAGGTCGTCGTCCAGGGTGATGCGGCCGAAGTCCATGGCGACCGTGGTGGTCAGCTTGTCCGGGGTCGGCGTCAGGTCGTCGGTGGCCTCACTGGCCCGGGTCATCACCGCCTCGGTCTGGAGCGGGGTGATCTCGGACACCGAGGAGACGAAGGTGGTCTTGCCCACGCCGAAGCCGCCCGCGACCACGACCTTCGTCGCGATGGGAGCCCGGCTGCGGTCCTGCTGCCAGGGGAGCAACTCCTCGGTGGAAGCGGGGAGTTCAGAGGCGGCGGCGGAGTCCACTCAGCACCCTTTCGAGCAGTGCGCGGTCGGGCTGTCCCGAGCCGTGCCCGGTCCCGTACACGCGGATCCTTCCCTGGTCGGCCAGGTCGCTGAGCAGCACCCGCACGACGCCGAGCGGCATCTTCAGGAGCGCGGAGATCTCGGCGACCGTGCGCATGGCGCGGCAGATCTCCACGATGGCCAGCATCTCCGGCATGACCCGCGCCTGGCTGCCGCCGAGCTCCTTGCGCTCGGGGGGCGCCTCGATCGCCGCGACGAACGTCTCCACCAGGAGGACGTGGCCGAAGCGGGTGCGGCCGCCGGTGAGCGAGTACGGGCGGACCCGGGCGGGCTTGCGGTCCGCCCCGCGCACCGGGAGTTTCGAGGGTTTCGCGGCGGGCGGGGTCACTGGGCGGCCTCCATCGACTGGCGCAGCTCGCTGCGGACTTCGGGGGTCAGAACGTGTCCGGCGCGGCCCACGAAGAGCGCCATGTGGTAGGCGACCACGCTCATGTCGCAGTCCGGGGTGGCGTGCACGCCGAGCAGCGAGCCGTCGCTGATGGACATGACGAAGACGCTGCCCTCCTCCATCGCGACCATCGTCTGCTTGACGTTGCCGCCGTCCATGAGCCGCGCGGCCCCGACGGTCAGGCTGCCGATGCCGGAGACGATGGTGGCGAGGTCGGCACTGGAGCCGCGCGGTCCCTGGCTGCTGACGGTGACCTGCCGCTGCTCCGGGTCGGAGGAGAGCAGCAGCAGCCCGTCCGACGAGACGACCGCTACGGAGATGAGCCCTGGCACCTCCTCGACCAGGTTCCCGAGCAGCCACTGCAGATTGCGGGCCTCGGTACTCGCTCCGATCGCGCCGGTGCCGGACGCGCCGCTACCGGGTGTGCCGGTACTGGTGCCGGTCGCACTCATCTGCGTACCTCCTCGACTGTCTCCCCCGTGTCTGCCTGCTGTTGCGTCTCTTCGAGTTCCGCCGCCACGTCGCGGCGGCCTTCCTTGGCGCCCTGCTGGAAGCCGCCGAGCCTGCGCCGCAGCGCCTCGGCGGCATCGGTGCCGCCCTTGCGCTCCTGCGACGCGGCGGGTCCTGCCTGCACCACCTTGGGGGTCCGCTTGGGCAGCCCCTTGTCCGTGACCCGCTGCTCGGGCTGCTCCGGCTGAACCGATTGCCCCGCCTGCTCCGGCGCGGGCTCGGCCGGGCGGGGGTCGGGGAGCCGCATCTCGAAGGTCGGCTCGTCGACGGGCACCACGTCGGGCTCGGCGGGCTCGGCGGGCGCGGGCCTCGCCACCTCCCCCGACCGCTCCGTACGCTCCGGCAGCACATTGGAGTTGGCCTCGGCGAGCGCGCCCGGCAGCGTGAAGCGCGGGGCGCCGCCCGGCACGGTCATCGCGTGCGGCGCGGCCGCCGACGGGACGGCCGGCAGGATCGACTCGGGCAGCACCACGACCGCCGCGACACCGCCCTGCTTCTGCTCGCGCAGCTCGATGCGCACGCCGTGCCTGCGCGCGAGCAGCGCCGAGACGTGCAGACCGAGGCCGCCCGTCTCGGTGCCGGGCTCACCGGGTTCGTACGAGGCCGGGTCGATGAGCCGCCGGTTCAGCTCGGCGCGCCGCTCCGGGGGCACCCCGATGCCCTCGTCCTCGACCGAGAGCATGATCTCGCCGCCCTCCAACTGCCAGCCGGAGAGCCTCACTTGGGCCTCCGGCGGTGAGAAGGAAGTGGCGTTCTCAAGGAGCTCGGCTATCAGGTGGCTCAGATCGTCGGCGGCGAAACCGGCCACCTGGGCGTGCGGCGGCAGGGCCTGGATGGCGACCCGCTCGTACCGCTCGATCTCGCTGACCGCGGCCCGCATGACGTCGACCAGCGGCACCGGGCCCGGGTGGTTGTGGTGGTGCTCGGTGCCGGCCAGGACCAGGAGGTTCTCGCCGTGGCGGCGGATGACCGTGGCCATGTGGTCGAGTTTGAAGAGGACGGCGAGCTGGTCCGGGTCCTGCTCGCGCTCCTCCAGGTTCTCGATGACGGCGAGCTGGCGCTCGATCAGGCCGAGGCTGCGCAGCGCGAGATTGACGAAGGCGTGCTTGACGGTGCCCTGGGACCGCTCCAGCTGAGCGGCCAACTCCCGTACCTGGCCGAGCAGTTCACCCTTCTCGGCGGCGAGGCGGGACTGGCGGCCGCGCTGCTTGGCGAGGTCCTGGTCCAGCTCGGCGGCCCGCGCGTGCCGGCCGAGGAGCTTGCCATGCAGCTCGTTGAGGGACCGTACGACCTGGGCGAACTCGTCGTTGCGGCCGGTGAAGCGCACCGGCTCCGCCGTCTCGGGCGCCTCGGCGAGCCGGGCCGAGCCGCGCCGCAGCACGGCGAGCGGGCGGGTCAGGCTGCGGGCGGTGGCCGAGGAGACCCCGATGGCGAGCAGCAGCAGCGCGCCGACCAGACCGATCCGGATCTCCAGGGCGGTCACGTCGTCGTCCCGCAGCTGCTCGAACCGCTTGACCTCGGAGGTGGCGAGGGCCGCCTGGGCGCCGCGCATCCGGTCGATCCGCGCGGAGAGCGCGGCGCCGACCGCACCCGGGTCGGACTTCCGCTCGGCGGGGGTGAGCTGGGGCTGGTCGGTGAGGCGGGTGAGGAAGCCGTCGGCGGCGTCCACCTCGGGCCCGGTGACGGTGGTGGCGACCTTGTCCCGGGCGGCGGCGCCGGCCGCCTGGTCGAAATCGGCCAGCGCGGACTGCTCGCGCACGTGCGCCTGCTGGGCGGCGGCGGTCAGCTCGTCCCGCCCCCGGCCCGCGTCGCCGCCCTCCTTCTCCTTCTGTACGTACTTGCCGGTGACCGGGTCGTACACCCTGGCGGTCGGCGCGGCCGGCACGGAGAGCGCGCCGAGCAGCAGCCCCCGGGTGGCGGAGGCCTGCTCGACGGCCCGGCCGAGCGCGCCCGGCGCCCGGACGTCCTGAGCGGCCCGCGGAGGCGTGCGGTCGGCGAGCTCGTCGGCGATGGAGAGCAGCTTGGCGATGACGTCGGAGTACGCCTGCTGCGCCTCCAGGGCCGAGCCCTTGCCGGTCAGCGCGGTGCGGCGGACGGCCGGCACGGTGGCGAGGTCGCGCGCGAGGCCGGCGGGCGCGGTGGCGCGGAGTTCGTCGATCTGGCGGTCGACGCGGGCGGCGGGTTCCTTGAGCGCCCCGTCCTTGCCGCTCGCCCGGCCGCCCGCGACGTACTGCGTGACGCCGTCCCGCTCGTCACCGAGCGCGTGGGCGAGGCTGACCGCCTGCTGGTCGAGCTGGGCGAGGGTGACCAGGTGCTGGGAGTCCGTGAGGTCCCCGGAGGCCGCGACGAGGGTGGGCGCACCGGCTCCGAGCACGGTGAGGGAGACAACGGCGACGGAGACGACCAGGCGACTGCGCACCCGTACGGTGCGTTCTGCGCGTGTGCCGTCGTTGCCCCGAGGCCGCTTGTTCTGCACCGGTGCTCTCAATCTTCACTCGTGTTCGCCAGTCCACCAAGGAAGCCAAGGTGACGACTGGTCATGACGAGTAGTCACTGCTCGGCCACCTGAACGAGTCAACATCAATCGGGAGTTGACCATCAACTCCCGCGGAATGCGCCGCACCGCTCGTGCGCGGCGCCGGTTGGAACTTCCGCCCGGCCTTTGGCAGGATGCCCGCCCACAGCTCGGCGGAGCGGTGGATTCCCCCCGGAATCCCGCAGTTCGCCCACTGGTACAGGCCAATTGATGGGACGTCCGCTTCACCGCGGCGCGCATGAAGGCGGCGTGAAGGCGTCGTGCAGACTGGCCCGCATGCGCATTCAGCTGGCCACCGTCCCCGGAGACCCCGCCCGCCCCAATGAGGACTGGGCCGCCACCGCACTGCCCGCGTCCGGCCTGGGCGGTCTGCTCGTCGTCCTCGACGGCGTGACGCCGCTGCCCGGCAATGGCGACTGTGTGCACGACGTGCCCTGGTTCACCGCCCGGCTCGGCGGCGCTTTGACCGAACTGTCGGCTTCACGGCGGGATATGGCGCTGGCCGAGATCCTGGCCGAGTCCATTCGACGCACCGCCGAGGCGCACAGCGACACCTGTGACCTTTCTCACCCGCGCACCCCTCAGGCAACGGTGGTGCTCGCGCGTTGGGACGCGGCGGAGCTGGAGTACCTCGTCCTGTCGGACTCGGCGCTGCTCCTCGAATCCCCCGACGGCACGGTGCGGGCCGTCCTCGACGACCGCATCGACCGGCTGCCCCGGGCGTCCCTGGCCAGTGACGCGGTGGCGGACGCGCTGGTCCGCAACAAGGAGGGCGGCTTCTTCACGGCGGCCGCGGATCCGTCGGTGGCCGCCCGCGCCGTGACCGGCCGCGAGCCGCTCGCCTCGGTCCGAGCAGTGCTCGCCCTCACGGACGGGGCGACCCGCTGGGTCGAGAAGTTCCGCGAGGGCACGTGGGCGGACTGCGTGGCGCTGGTTCGCAAGGCGGGGGCGGAGGGGCTGATCGAGCGGGTGCGGGAGCTGGAGTCGGCGGATGTGGAGCGGGCGTTCGTGCGGCGCGGGAAGCGGCATGACGACGCGACGGTGGTGGTGGCGGAGCCGTAGGGGGGTGCCGGGGGGCGAGCCCCCCCCTGGCGGCTAGCCCTCCGCCGCCGCGTTCAGCTGGCGGAGCAGGCGGGCCAGTTCGGAGATCTCGGCCCGGTCCCAGCCCGCCAGCTTCCGGACGTACCGCTCACGCCGCGCGTCCCGCACCCGCCCGAACCGCGCCTCGCCCTCCTGCGTGATGCGGACCAGGGACGCCCGCCCGTCCGCCGGATCGGGCTCGCGGGCGACGAGTCCGAGGTCCTCCAGGGCATGGAGCTGCCGGCTCATCGTCGCCTTGCCCACACCGAAGTACCCGGCGAGCTCGGTCGCCCGCTGCGGCCCCGCCTCGTCGAGGCGTACGAGCAGGCCGTACGCCGCCGGCTCCAGCTCGGGGTGAACCTCGCGGGCCATCTCGCCGGACGAGGCCCTGGCCCGCCGCAGAAAGACCGCCAGCTCGCGTTCGAGCGCGAGGAACTCCTGGTCCGGACCGTGCACATCGGCTCCCATCCCGTGGTGTGTCGTGACGGCACAGTATTTCCCAGCCTGCCGCGCACCGGGCACGCCGCCGGTCCCCCGGGGCGCGGCCGGGCATGGCGCCCGGGCCAACGCCGGATGAAAGTTTCTTCCAGGCCACGCCGTCGCCGCAGCGTGTCGCCGCCGTCACAGGTCTGAACCAACGGCATAACCTGAAGCCTCTTTCGCGCCGGCGGTCTCCGTGCGTAGCGTCTTTTCTGACATGTCCACAGCGATACGCGTGACGTCGGCATGTCGACCCAGGCCGGTCAAGTCCCCAGCTCCACCGAGCCTTTCGGAGGCACGCAATGCCCGTGCGCAGATCCGGAACGGCCCGCCGCGGACCCATCGCCGCGGCCGGGATCCTCCTCTCCTCCCTCGCCCTCGTCCTCGGATTCACCGGCACGTCCGGCGCCGCCGACACTCCGCTACCGGCCGCCGACACCCCGGCGCGCGGCTCCGCGACCCTGGGCATGGGCGTCGCCGCGCACGACGGCGTGGGCGGTCTGCCACGCGACCTCCGCGACCTCGGCGCCGTGCAGACCGAGGGCGTCGACACCAGCAGCCACAACGGCAACGTCGACTGGTCCACCCTGTGGACCAGCGGCGTGAAGTGGGCCTACGTCAAGGCCACCGAGGGCACGTACTACAACAACCCCTACTTCACCCAGCAGTACAACGGCTCGTACGACGTCGGCATGATCCGCGGCGCCTACCACTTCGCGACCCCGGACACGACGAGCGGCGCCACCCAGGCCGACTACTTCGCGGACCACGGCGGCGGCTGGTCCCGCGACGGCCGGACCCTGCCGGGCGCGCTCGACATCGAGTGGAACCCGTACGGCGAGGCCTGCTACGGCATGTCGGCCGCCGAGATGGTCAGCTGGATCAGCGACTTCCTGGGCCAGTACCGGGCCCGCACCGGCCGCGACGCGGTGATCTACACCGCGGCCAGCTGGTGGAGCGAGTGCACCGGCGACTCGGGCGCCTTCGGCTCCACCAACCCGCTCTGGATCGCCCGCTACAACACCGACCCGGGCACGCTGCCGGCCGGCTGGGGCTTCTACACGATGTGGCAGTACACCTCGTCCGGCCCGACGGTCGGCGACCACTCCAGGTTCAACGGGGCGTACGACCGGCTGCAGGCGCTGGCCAACGGCTGACCAGCACGTTTCGCGGCGAACACGGCCCCCGGCGCTCCGGCGCCGGGGGCTTCGCGCCGCCCCCGAAAGAACCATCGCCCGCACACCTGACCCCATCCCGCGCGCGGCATGAGTAAGGATGGGGGGCATGCTCAGGTTGGGAGTGGTGTGGCGGGCGGTGGCCCTGGTCGCGGTTGTCGCGGTCGGCGGCGCGGGATGCGGCGGGCCGGCGGCCTCGTCGCCGCAGCCGGACACCTCGCCGAGCAGCACTCCCGGGTCCTCGCCGCTCGCCACCCAGACCACCGCCGTCGCGGCGCCCCGGATGCCGTCGGTCGGCGTGCTGCTCAACGGCGACGACCACTACTGCACCGCGAGCGTGGTGGACAGCCCGCGGGGCAACGTCATCGCCACCGCCGCACACTGCGCGGCCGGCCCGCTCGACGGGCTGGAGTTCGCGCCGGGCTTCTCCGGCTCCGCCAAGGGCACGTACCCCTACGGGAAGTGGAAGGTGCGGGCCGTCCAGATCGACGACAAGTGGTCCGAGAACCACGAGGACTCGGTGGACTACGCCTTCCTCACGGTCGACCCGGACGCCAAGGGCCGGAGCGTGCAGAGCGTGGTCGGCGCCTCGACGCCCGAGTGGGGCGCGGACCCCGACCAGCGGGTGACCGTGATCGGTTACCCGGAGGAGGACCACAACCCCGACAACCGGCCGGTCATGTGCACCACCGACACCCACCGCGACCCCGACGCCGCCGCGATGATGCGCATGACGTGCGGCGGTTTCTGGGTCGGCACGAGCGGCAGCCCCTGGCTGCTCGACTACCGGGACCCGGACCGGACGGGGCGGATCATCGGCGTACTGAGCGGCGGCGACACGGATTCCGAGTCGACGGCCGCCCAGTTCGACACGAAGGCCCGCTCCCTGTACGAGCGGGCCACGCACGCGTAGTACGGCCCCGGCCTGCTAGGCAGCCGCGGCGACCGGCACCTCTGCCGGGGAGAGCGCGATATCGAGGACCTGACGGACATCCGTCACCGGGTGGACCTCCAGCTTCTCCAGGACCTCCGCCGGCACATCGTCCAGGTCCGCCTCGTTCCGCTTGGGGATGACCACCGTAGTGATCCCGGCCCGATGCGCGGCGAGCAGCTTCTGCTTGAGGCCGCCGATCGGCAGCACCCGTCCGGTCAGCGACACCTCGCCGGTCATCGCCACATCCGTACGGACCAGCCGCCCGGACAGCAGCGAGGACAGCGCGGTGACCAGGGTGATGCCCGCGCTCGGCCCGTCCTTGGGAACCGCGCCCGCCGGGAAGTGGACGTGCACGCCGCGGTCCTTCAAGTCGCCCACGGGAAGCTCCAGTTCGGCTCCGTGCGAGCGCAGGAAGTTCAGCGCGATCTGCGCGGACTCCTTCATCACGTCGCCGAGCTGACCGGTGAGGGTCAGGCCCGCCGCGCCCGTCTCCGGGTCGGCGAGGGAGGCCTCCACGAACAGGACGTCGCCGCCCGCCCCGGTGACGGCGAGGCCGGTCGCCACGCCGGGTACGGCGGTGCGCCGCTCGGCCGGGTCCTGGGCGGACTCGGGCACGTGGTGCGGGCGGCCGATCAGCTTGCGCAGATCGTCGGGGGCGATGGTGAACGGCAGTTCCTGGTCGCCCAGTTCGTGCTGGGCGGCGACCTTGCGGAGCAGCCGGGCGATCGAGCGCTCCAGGTTCCGGACGCCCGCCTCCCTCGTGTACTCCCCCGCGAGCTTGCGCAGCGAGGCGTCTTCGAGCACGACCTCACCGGGTTCCAGACCGGCCCGCTCCAGCTGGCGCGGCAGCAGGTGGTCCCGGGCGATGACGACCTTCTCGTCCTCGGTGTAGCCGTCGAGCCTGACCAGTTCCATCCGGTCGAGCAGCGCCTCGGGGATGGCTTCGAGGACGTTGGCGGTGGCGAGGAAGACCACGTCGCTCAGGTCGAGCTCGACCTCCAGGTAGTGGTCGCGGAAGGTGTGGTTCTGCGCCGGGTCGAGCACTTCGAGCAGCGCGGCCGCCGGGTCGCCCCGGAAGTCGGAGCCCACCTTGTCGATCTCGTCGAGCAGCACGACCGGGTTCATGGACCCGGCCTCCTTGACGGCCCGCACGATCCGGCCGGGCAGGGCGCCGACGTACGTACGGCGGTGTCCGCGGATCTCGGCCTCGTCCCGTACGCCGCCGAGCGCGACGCGGACGAACTTGCGGCCCATCGCGTGGGCCACGGATTCGCCGAGCGAGGTCTTGCCGACACCGGGCGGGCCGACGAGCGCGAGCACGGCGCCGCCGCGGCGGCCGCCCACGACCCCGAGCCCCCGGTCGGCGCGCCGCTTGCGCACCGCCAGGTATTCGGTGATCCGCTCCTTCACGTCGTGCAGACCCGCGTGCTCGGCGTCCAGGATCGCCCGGGCGCCCCGGATGTCGTACACGTCCTCGGTGGTCTCGTTCCACGGCAGTTCGAGGACGGTGTCCAGCCAGGTCCTGATCCAGGAGCCCTCCGGCGACTGGTCGCTGGAGCGCTCCAGCTTGTCGACCTCCTTGAGGGCGGCCTCGCGGACCTTCTCGGGGAGGTCGGCGGCCTCGACGCGGGCGCGGTAGTCGTCGCTCTCGTCCTCCTCGCCGCCCTCGCCGTTGAGCTCGCGCAGCTCCTTGCGCACCGCGTCGAGCTGGCGGCGCAGCAGGAACTCGCGCTGCTGCTTGTCCACGCCTTCCTGTACGTCCTTGGCGATGGACTCGGCGACGTCCTGCTCGGCGAGGTGGTCGCGCAGGTGCTCGGTGGCGAGCTTGAGGCGGGCCACCGGGTCGGCGGTCTCCAGGAGCTCGACCTTCTGGGCGGTCGTCAGGAACGGCGAGTAGCCGGAGTTGTCGGCGAGCGCGGACACGCCCTCGATCTGCTGCACCCGGTCGACGACCTGCCAAGCACCGCGCTTCTTCAGCCAGTTGGTGGCGAGCGCCTTGTACTCCTTGACGAGTTCGGTGACGTGTCCGGGCACGGGGTCTGCGAGGGTCTCCTCGACCTGGGTGCCCTCCACCCAGAGCGCGGCGCCGGGTCCGGTGGTGCCGGCTCCGATCCGCACCCGGTGGCGGCCCCGGATGAGGGCGCCCGGGTCACCGTCGGAAAGCCGTCCGACCTGCTCGACCGTGCCGAGCACGCCGGTCGCCGCGTACGTTCCGTCGATCCGCGGCACCAGGAGCACCTGCGGCTTTCCCTGGCCTTCGCGCGCACCGGCCTGGGCGGCCTCGACGGCGGCCCGGACATCGGCGTCGGACAGGTCGAGCGGCACCACCATGCCGGGCAGCACGACCTCGTCGTCGAGCGGCAGCACGGGCAGGCTGATCGGTGTGTACGCCGTGGACTCGGTAGCCATGATCTCCCCTTCGGCAGTCAAGTTGAGCTATGCCGACTCAATGCAGCTGAGTCGAGGAATGTTCCCCAAGGGCTGTTCGCTCTGAGCGATCACACATCCGAGCTGCGTTATGTAAGACTTGATCTCGCCATTCAGCCATTACGCAACAGGGGGTTGCCCGTGCCGGCGACGGTGACATCGACGGACGAAGCCGCGGTCGGCACGCTCGTGCGGGCGTGGGTCGACGGCTGGATCGTGTCGCGCGGGGCCTCGGATCCCATCGACCGGCCCTGGGGCTGGACGATCGACGCCGGACACGTCAACCACGTGTCGCGCCATGTGCTTCCCGCCCCCGCCGAGGCCGATGTCCGCTCGCTCGTCGCCGCCACCAGCGCGCCCGGGACCTGGCTGAAGCTGTTCGCCACCGAGGACACGGTGCGGCCCTGGCTGGGCGAGGGCTGGCACTTCGACGCGCCCGGCTATCTGATGACGGTCCCGCTCGCCGCCGAGCGGCCCGCGGTGCCGGCCGGGTACACGCTCACGACGTGGACCCGGAGCGGCGTCACGCGGGTCCTCGTCCGCACGGCCGAGGGCCACTTCGCGGCGCGCGGCCAGATCGCCCCGGCCGGCCCGGCGGCCGTCGCCGACCAGATCGAGACGGCCCCCGAACACCAGCGCCGGGGCCTGGGCAGCCTGGTGATGCGGACGCTCCAGAACGCCGCGTACGAGGCGGGCGCCACCACCGGCATCCTGGTCGGCACCCCGGAGGGCCGCTCCCTGTACGCGTCCCTGGGCTGGCAGACCCACGCACCGATGGCGAGCCTGTACTTCAAGCCGACAGCGGCCTGACCCGTACAAGGATCGAGCCGACACCGGCCTGACCCGTATAAGAGTCGAGCCGGCACCGGCCTGACCCTTATGCGCCGGGGCCGGTGCCAGACATCGCGGGGCGGGTGCCGGCCCTGCGCACCGCCGGCCAGCACGCCACGCCCGCGAGCAGGGCCACCGGGTGGCCCCATGCGGCGAGCGGCTCCACCATCTCCGTCAGGTCCAGCGCCAGCAGCACGCCCACCGTGCCCAGCACACACCAGCGCAGGCCCGGTGCGAGCAGGCCCGCCAGGGCGCCCACGGTCGCCATCAGGCCGAAGCTGATGCCGTAGTCCAGCCGGTGCAGCGAACTCTGCGGGAGGTATCCGGCCAGCACCGACAGCGCGACCGGGACCTCGGTGGCCAGCGTCGCCACCACATGGCCGAGCAGGAAGACGCCCGCCGTGCGCCAGCCGCCGATGCGGCGCTCCAGCGCGGCGAGCACGAAGACGAAGACCAGCGCGTACGGCGACGCGATGCCCCCGGCGATCCACAGCGCGCTCGCGAACAGGGCGAGGACCGGCGCCGTCGACAGATGGGCCACATCGGTGCTCGACCCCTGGAGCAGGGCGTACACGGTGTGCGGATCGCCGTACTCGGTGTAGAGCGAGGTCGCCAGGAGCAGCAGGGCGTAGCCGAAGGTGAACGGTGTCGACGCCGGCGAGGGCAGCAGGTCCCTGACCCGGGCGAGCCCGGTCCGTACACCGGAGAGGGGCACGTCGGCGGGCTCGATCCTGAGCCGCTGAGGCGGTACCGCCTCAAGGAGGCCGGCCGTGGCGGCGGGCTCGGCGGATTCGAGCGGGTGCACCGGGGTGGGGCCCCTTCCCCGGGGTGCGACGCGTGCGCGCCCCGAATCGTCAAGCCACGCCCGCGTCCCCGGCCGTGTTCCGTACTGGTCCTACGTCCTACAACGCTTACTCTCCGCGAACGGCTCCGGGCCCGTCTATGGCGTGCGCCACACCGGACAACCTTTAACGCTTCCTGTGCGTCGACGGCCGGTCTCCCGGCCCGGGGTGAGCCACCCGTGTGGTCCGCCGGGGCGATCCGGGCCAGTGCCGTGGAATCCGGGTGCACCGGCACCGCCGGACGGGCATCCTCGCGGCCATGGACGACATCGCCACACTCGACCGGCGCCAGGGACCCCACGGGGAAGTCGTGCTGCGGCAGCGCGGAGCGCATTTCGAGATCATCGCCAACGGGTGCTTCCTGATGGACACTTCGGACGGCCGCTCGGAACGCCTTCTCATCGATGCGGCGTACGACACACTTGCGGCGGCCACCACGAAACCCTCCCTCCTCATCGGCGGACTCGGCGTCGGCTTCTCGCTCGCCCACGCCCTGCGGGACGCGCGCTGGGGCCAAGTCGCCGTGCTGGAGAGGGAACAGGCCATCATCGACTGGCACCGCGCGGGCCCGCTCGGCGCCATTTCGGGCCCGGCTCTGTCCGATTCCCGTACCCGGATCATCCACGCCGATCTGGTCGATTACGTACGTACGGCACAGGACACCTACGACGCGCTCTGCCTCGACATCGACAACGGGCCCGACTGGACCGTCACGGAGGGCAACGGCGGGCTCTACGCACCGGCCGGACTCGCCCACTGCGCACGGCGGTTGAAGCCCGGCGGGGTGCTCGCCGTCTGGTCCGCGCAGCCGTCCGCCGCCTTTGAACAGGCTCTCCGGAATGCCGGGTTCACCGGGGTAAATACCGAAGAGGTGCGAGTTGCCCGGGGCGTCCCTGACGTGGTCCATCTCGGCGTTCGCCCTGCGTAGCCGAGAGGCGGAATGTGCCTCTAGTCTCTGACCGACAACAGGGGATCACCCCACGGATCCCCGGGCGAGCACAGTCAGGGCGGGGCAACCGATGGAGCAGACACACACCGGGCACAACGGCGTCGCGGCGACCCCGGGCGCCCAGCGCAGGGTGCTGGTCGTCGAGGACGACACGACGATCGTCGACGCCATCGCGGCCCGGCTGCGGGCCGAGGGCTTCCAGGTGCAGACGGCCGTCGACGGCCCCGCCGCCGTCGACACGGCCGAGGCCTGGCAGCCGGACCTGATGGTCCTCGACATCATGCTGCCGGGCTTCGACGGCCTGGAGGTCTGCCGCCGGGTCCAGGCCCGCCGGCCGGTCCCGGTCCTGATGCTGACGGCCCGCGACGACGAGACCGACATGCTGGTCGGGCTCGGCGTCGGCGCCGACGACTACATGACCAAGCCGTTCTCGATGCGCGAGCTCGCGGCCCGGGTGCACGTCCTGCTGCGTCGGGTCGAGCGGGCCGCGCTGGCCGCCGCCACCCCGCGCACCGGCATACTGCGCCTGGGCGAGCTGGAGATCGACCACGCCCAGCGCCGGGTGCGGGTGCGCGGCGAGGACGTCCACCTGACGCCGACCGAGTTCGACCTGCTGAGCTGTCTGGCGAACACCCCGCGCGCCGTGCTCTCCCGCGAGCAGCTGCTCGCCGAGGTGTGGGACTGGGCCGACGCGTCCGGCACCCGCACCGTGGACAGCCACATCAAGGCGCTGCGCCGGAAGATCGGGGCCGAGCGCATCCGTACCGTCCACGGCGTCGGGTACGCCCTGGAGACCCCGGCGCCATGAGCCGGGCCGGAGACCGGGCCCGGCAGCTGCGGGGCAGCGGCGAACGGCCCGGCTGGGACGAGCCGGCCAGACGCGGCGCCTTCGCCCGGATGCCGCGCGGGCTCGGCGGCCGGATCAGGGCCGGTCTGCGGTCGGTCTCCATATCGATCAAGACCAAGCTGGGCACGCTGGTCGTGGTCTCCGTCTTCATCACCACCGGGCTGCTCATGGTGGCCCTGCAGACCCGCACCGAGGTGCGCTTCATCACCGTCTTCTCGGTGATAGCGACCCTGCTGATCACCCAGTTCGTCGCCCACGGGCTCACCGCCCCGCTGGACGAGATGAACACCGTCGCCCGCGCCATCTCGCACGGGGACTACACCCGCCGGGTGCGCGGCACCGGCCGCCGCGACGAACTCGGCGACCTCGCGGGCACCATCAACCGCATGGCCGACGATCTGGAGGCCGTGGACCGGCACCGCAAGGAGCTCGTGGCGAATGTCTCGCACGAGCTGCGCACGCCCATCGCGGCGCTGCGCGCGGTCCTGGAGAACGTCGTGGACGGCGTCTCCGCCGCCGACCCGGAGACGATGCGCACGGCCCTCAAGCAGACCGAGCGCCTGGGCCGCCTGGTCGAGACCCTGCTCGACCTGTCCCGCCTGGACAACGGCGTCGTGACGCTGCGCGCCCACCGCTTCGAGGTGTGGCCGTATCTGTCGGGTGTCCTCAAGGAGGCCAATCTGGCGGCCGCCCAGCGCCGGCTGTCCTCCGGCTCGGGCAACCACCAGCGCGCCGACGTCCACCTCCACCTGGACGTGTCGCCGCCCGAGCTGACCGCGCACGCGGACGCCGAGCGGCTGCACCAGGTGGTCGCCAACCTCATCGACAACGCCGTCAAGCACTCCCCGCCGCACGGCCGCGTGACCGTACGGGCCCGGCGCGGTCCGCAGCCCGAATCGCTCGACCTGGAGGTCCTCGACGAGGGTCCCGGCATTCCGCAGTCGGAGTGGCACAGAGTCTTCGAGCGGTTCAACCGGGGCACCGCGCCCTCGCCGCACGGTCCGGGCAGCGACGGCGGTACGGGACTCGGCCTCGCGATCGCGCGCTGGGCGGTGGATCTGCACGGTGGCCGGATCGGCGTGGCCGAATCCACCCGGGGCTGCCGGATCCAGGTCACCCTCCCGGGCGTCCCCCGGCAGCAAAGTTGACGTAAAGTTCGAACCGGAAGCAGCCGTTCTGCGTGGTGTTCAGCGGAAGCGGTCGATCAGGGGTGCGGGCCAGGGGGCCGCAGCCACGCTGTTGCGTACCCGAAGCGGCGCGCGGAGAAGCGGAACCACGCTTGTTTCCCGCCATTTCAAGCGCCGAAACCAGGTCTTCGGTGTGACTTACGCGACTGTGGCATGCCCGGCCTGCACGTCCAGGCCAGGGAGGCGTAGCCTTTATTTCCGCTGTCCATCACCTTGTGAAGCGGAAGAGGGCGGTTACCGCCGTGTCGTCTCAGTCCCCCAGTAATTCGAGCGTCTCGACCGACCAAGACGGGCAGGGCAAGAACCCTGCGGCCGGCTTCGGTGCCAATGAGTGGCTTGTCGACGAGATCTATCAGCAGTACCTCCAGGACCCCAATTCGGTCGACCGTGCCTGGTGGGACTTCTTCGCCGACTACAAGCCGGGTACCACCGGCACGGCGGACAAGCCCTTGGCTGGTGCCCCGGCCGCAGCCGCGGGGGCTGCGGCAGCCGCGCCCGCGGCTCCGGCCCCAGCCGCACCCGCCGCCCCGGTTCAGGCCGCTCCGGCCGCCGCTCCGGCACCGGCCGCCGCACCCGCTCCGGCACCGGCTCCGGCGAAGCCCGCGGCTGCTGCCGCGCCCGCCAAGCCCGCCGCCGCCAAGCCCGCCCCCCAGGCGGCCGAGGTGACCGAGGCCCCGGCCGGTCCCGAGTACGTGACGCTGCGCGGCCCCGCCGCCGCGGTCGCCAAGAACATGAACGCCTCGCTGGAGATGCCGACGGCCACGTCCGTCCGCGCCGTCCCGGTGAAGCTGCTGTTCGACAACCGCATCGTCATCAACAACCACCTCAAGCGCGCCCGGGGCGGGAAGGTCTCCTTCACCCACCTCATCGGCTACGCCATGGTGCAGGCCATCAAGGCCATGCCGTCGATGAACCACTCCTTCGCGGAGAAGGACGGCAAGCCGACCCTGGTCAAGCCGGAGCACGTGAACTTCGGTCTGGCCATCGACCTGGTGAAGCCGAACGGCGACCGCCAGCTCGTCGTCGCCGGCATCAAGAAGGCCGAGACGCTCAACTTCTTCGAGTTCTGGCAGGCGTACGAGGACATCGTCCGCCGCGCCCGCAACAACAAGCTGACGATGGACGACTTCACGGGCGTCACCGTGTCGTTGACCAACCCGGGCGGCCTCGGCACCGTCCACTCGGTCCCCCGCCTGATGCCCGGCCAGTCGGTCATCATGGGCGTCGGCTCGATGGACTACCCGGCCGAGTTCCAGGGCACCTCCCAGGACACCCTGAACAAGCTGGGCATCTCGAAGGTGATGACCCTCACCTCGACGTACGACCACCGGGTCATCCAGGGCGCCGCCTCCGGCGAGTTCCTGCGCATCGTCGCCAACCTGCTGCTCGGCGACAGCGGCTTCTACGACGACATCTTCGAGGCGCTGCGCATCCCCTACGAGCCGGTCCGCTGGCTCAAGGACATCGACGCCTCGCACGACGACGACGTCACCAAGGCCGCCCGCGTCTTCGAGCTGATCCACTCCTACCGGGTCCGCGGCCACGTCATGGCCGACACCGACCCGCTGGAGTACCGCCAGCGCAAGCACCCCGACCTGGACATCACCGAGCACGGCCTCACCCTGTGGGACCTGGAGCGGGAGTTCGCGGTCGGCGGGTTCGCCGGCAAGGGCCTGATGAAGCTGCGCGACGTGCTCGGCGTACTGCGCGACTCGTACTGCCGCACCACCGGCATCGAGTTCATGCACATCCAGGACCCCAAGCAGCGCAAGTGGATCCAGGACCGCGTCGAGCGCTCGCACTCCAAGCCGGAGCGCGAGGAGCAGCTGCGCATCCTGCGCCGCCTGAACGCGGCCGAGGCGTTCGAGACCTTCCTGCAGACGAAGTACGTCGGCCAGAAGCGGTTCTCCCTCGAGGGCGGGGAGTCCGTGATCCCGCTGCTCGACGCGGTGATCGACTCCGCCGCCGAGGCGCGTCTGGACGAGGTCGTCATCGGCATGGCCCACCGCGGCCGGCTGAACGTCCTTGCCAACATCGTCGGCAAGTCGTACGCACAGATCTTCCGCGAGTTCGAGGGCAACCTCGACCCGAAGTCGATGCACGGCTCCGGCGACGTGAAGTACCACCTGGGCGCGTCGGGCACCTTCACGGGCCTGGACGGCGAGCAGATCAAGGTCTCCCTCGTCGCGAACCCCTCGCACCTGGAGGCGGTCGACCCGGTCCTCGAAGGTGTCGCCCGCGCCAAGCAGGACGTCATCAACAAGGGCGGCACGGACTTCACGGTCCTGCCGGTCGCCCTGCACGGTGACGCGGCATTCGCCGGCCAGGGTGTCGTCGCCGAGACGCTGAACATGTCGCAGCTGCGCGGCTACCGCACCGGCGGCACGGTCCACATCGTGATCAACAACCAGGTCGGTTTCACCGCCGCCCCGGAGTCGTCGCGCTCGTCCATGTACGCCACCGACGTGGCCCGCATGATCGAGGCGCCGATCATCCACGTGAACGGCGACGACCCGGAGGCCGTGGTCCGCGTCGCGCGGCTCGCCTTCGAGTTCCGCCAGACGTTCAACAAGGACGTCGTGATCGACCTCATCTGCTACCGCCGCCGCGGTCACAACGAGGGCGACAACCCGCAGTTCACCAACCCGCAGATGTACAACCTGATCGACAAGAAGCGCTCGGTGCGCAAGCTGTACACCGAATCGCTCATCGGTCGCGGCGACATCACCCTGGAAGAGGCCGAGCAGGCCCTGCAGGACTTCCAGGGCCAGCTGGAGAAGGTGTTCGCGGAGGTCCGCGAGGCCACCTCGGCGCCGGGCGAGATCCACTCCTCCGACGCACAGGCGCAGTTCCCGGTCACGGTCTCCACGGCGGTCTCCCAGGAGGTCGTCAAGCGCATCGCCGAGTCGCAGGTGAACATCCCGGAGCGGATCACCGTCCACCCGCGTCTGATGCCGCAGATGCAGCGCCGCGCGGCTTCGGTCGAGGACGGCACGATCGACTGGGGCATGGGCGAGACCCTCGCCCTCGGCTCGCTGCTCATGGAGGGCGTCCCGGTCCGGCTGTCCGGCCAGGACACCCGCCGCGGCACGTTCGGCCAGCGCCACGCGGTCCTGGTCGACCAGGTCACCGGCGAGGACTACACGCCGCTCCTGTACCTCTCCGAGGACCAGGCGCGCTACAACGTCTACGACTCGCTGCTCTCCGAGTACGCGGCGATGGGCTTCGAGTACGGCTACTCGCTGGCCCGTCCCGAGTCCCTGGTGATGTGGGAGGCGCAGTTCGGCGACTTCGTCAACGGCGCCCAGACGGTCGTGGACGAGTTCATCTCGTCGGCCGAGCAGAAGTGGGGCCAGACCTCCGGCGTCACGCTGCTGCTGCCGCACGGCTACGAGGGCCAGGGCCCGGACCACTCGTCCGCCCGCCCGGAGCGCTTCCTCCAGATGTGCGCGCAGAACAACATGACCGTCGCGATGCCGACGCTCCCGTCGAACTACTTCCACCTGCTGCGCTGGCAGGTCCACAACCCGCACCACAAGCCGCTGATCGTCTTCACCCCGAAGTCGATGCTGCGTCTGAAGGCGGCGGCGTCGAAGGCGGAGGAGTTCACCAACGGCGGCTTCCGCCCGGTGATCGGCGACGAGCACGTGGACCCGAAGGCGGTCCGCAAGGTCGTCTTCTGCGCGGGCAAGGTCTACTACGACCTGGCCGCGGAGCGCGAGAAGCGCGGCGCCACGGACACTGCGATCATCCGAATCGAGCGCCTGTACCCGCTGCCGGGTGCCGAACTCCAGGCGGAGATCGCCAAGTTCCCGAACGCCGAGAAGTACCTGTGGGCCCAGGAGGAGCCGGCGAACCAGGGTGCCTGGCCGTTCATCGCGCTCAACCTGATCGACCACCTGGACCTGGCCGTCGGCGCCGACGTGCCGCACGGCGAGCGCCTGCGCCGCATCTCGCGCCCGCACGGCTCGTCCCCGGCGGTGGGTTCGAAGAAGCGCCACGAGCAGGAGCAGGAGCAGCTGGTGAACGAGGTCTTCGAGGCCTAGTCCGCCCCTGCCGTACGCAGCCGGAGGGCCCGGCATCCCGAGTCGATCGGGATGCCGGGCCCTCGGGCGTTCCGGGTGTTACCGGCCGCTGTCGCGGGCCGGCGGCACCCGTATCACCACGCTTCCACTGGCCAGGTCTATCGGCCCGCGCCCCGGATCGGCGTCGCCGACCTCGTCGAGCGTGAGCTCCAGCCGCCGGCGCTCCTCCTCCGTGTGCCGTCGACCGGGGTTGAAAACCTCGTCGAGCCCTCCGAACATCCGAAGCCCACCTCCGTCAGCCGTCCCGGGCATCAAACGTAACTCGCCCGGCCGCCCGGATACCCTGGGGCCGAACATCCGGTACGTCCCAGGAGCAAGTTGTGTACTTCACCGACCGCGGCATCGAGGAGCTGGCGAAGCGGCGCGGCGAGGAGGAGGTCACCTTCGAGTGGCTCGCCGAGCAGTTGCGTACCTTTGTCGACCTGAACCCGGACTTCGAGGTTCCGGTCGAGCGTCTCGCCACCTGGCTGGCGCGGCTCGACGACGAGGACGAGGACGAGGACGAGTGAACCCGCTGGGCCAGGACGCGTAATACGCGTCAGGCGCAGGGGTGGGCGCGCATCCGGTCGTACGCCAGGCTCAGCGCCCCGTGGGCGATCAGGATCACGCCCGCCGCCGTCCAGCCCGCGCTGCGGCGGCGCAGGCCCCAGACGGTGAGCGGAATGCCCGCAACGAGCTGGGCGGCACCCAGGACGCGGGCCTTGGGGCCGCGCACCCAGGGGCCCAGCGGGCCTTCCTCGACCGCGTCGAGTTCGGCGCGTACGGCATCGCGCCAGCCGGACCACTCGATCGTTTCGGCGCCCTGCGCGGCGGCCACCGACCGCAGCCGGTCGGTCGGTTCGCCCGGGGTGAGACCGACGGGCAGGGCGACGCCCGTGCGGGCCAGGATCGCGATCAGGCCGAGCAGCCGGGCCCGGGCGTCGGCGGCCGAATCGGGGCGGGTCAGCCCGCCGAGGGCCTCCACGTCGAATACCGGGTCGAGGCCGAGCCGCGCCGCGAACGTACGCATCGCCTCGTCCTCGCCGACCGGTGTGCCGTCGGAGAGCCAGACGTAGCCGACCGTACGGCGAAAACCCGAGGCCAGGGTGTAGCCCGCCCGGGACTCGTCCCACCACAGGGCGAGCGCGGGCCAGCCCGCACCGACCGTGAGCGCGCCCGCCCAGCCCGCGAGCACCTGGTCCACCGGCTCGGCCCCGGTCAGCCAGGGCTTGGTCGCGGGGACGAGCACGCTCCAGCCGTCGCCCGCCGGGGCGAGCAGCATCTTTTCGCGCAGCAGATGGGCGACCGGCCGGACCGCCGGGGGCTCGGCTCGGCAGAGGAGGAGTGCTCCGGGGGCGGCGGCAGAGGCGTCGGGCATGATCCATACGCTAGGCCATCTTTGCGGCGATTTCCCCCCATTGGGGCGCACATGGGCGCCCAGAGAGCCCCGGACGGCCCCCCTCGGCTTCCCCTCCAGGCCCGCACCTTGACTTTCCAGAAGCGCGATATATCGTGTCTATTGAGAGACGCGATATGTTGCGTCTTGGGTGAGCGCCTTGGATCAGCGTCTTGGACTACCCACCCGCAGTCCGCAGTACCACTCGCCGCACCACTCGCAGTGCCCAGGAGGTCAGCACCATGCCCGAGTCCACGTGGGCCGTCCCGGAGCCGCGGAAGTTCACTTTCGACGCACCGGTGACCACGCTCAAAGTGCGCATCTTCAACGGAACGGTCAACGTCGTGGGCAGCGAGGAAAGTTCCGCGCGCCTGGAGGTCTCGGCCGTCCACGGGCCACCACTGATCGTGACCCGCGAGGGGTCGACGCTCACCGTCGCGTACGAGGACCTGCCCTGGCGGGGCTTCCTCAAGATGCTGGACCGCAGGGGCTGGGACCGCAGCGCGGAGGTCTCGCTCGCGGTCCCGGCCGGTACGGACGTCGAGATCGGCACGGTCGGCGCGGGCACGGTGGTCTCGGGCATCCGGGGCCGCACGGAGGTGCGCGGCGTCAGCGGCGACACCACGCTGGTCGGCCTCTCCGGCCCGGTCCTTGCCGAGTCCGTCACCGGCGCGCTGGAAGCCCACGGGGTCACCGGGGAGCTGCGCTTCAAGTCGGTGTCCGGGGGCCTGACCGTGATCGAGGGGGCGGGGCCCCGCGTCCAGGCCGAGACGGTCAACGGCGACATGGTCCTCGACCTCACCCCCGACGGGCGGCCGACCGACATCCGGCTGACCACCGTCACGGGCGAGGTCGCGGTCCGGCTGCCGCACCCGGCCGACGCCCGGGTCGAGGCCAGCACCACGAGCGGCGCCGTCTCCAACGGCTTCGACGACCTGCGGGTCAGCGGGCAGTGGGGCACCAAGAGGATCATCGGGACACTGGGGGCGGGCAACGGCACGCTCAGGGCGACGACGGTGTCCGGGTCCATCGCGCTGCTGCGGCGGCCGGCGGGCGAGGAGGACGACATACCGGTGGACGGTCCCGTGCAGGACGACGTACCGGTGGACGGTCCCGTGCAGGACGACGTACCGGTGGACGGTCCCGTGCAGGACGACGTACCGGTGGACGGTCCCGTGCAGGACGGTCCGCGTGACGCCGCCCCGAACGACCGCGCCCCGAGCGACCGCGCTCCTCAAGACCCCGGTGACCGGTCCGGGTCCGACCGCCCGACGAACAAGAAGGTGCTCTGACATGCCTCCCGTCTTCGCCCACGGCCGCCTCCGCCTCTACCTCCTCAAGCTCCTGGACGAGGCGCCGCGCCACGGGTACGAAGTGATCCGCCTGCTCGAAGAGCGCTTCCAGGGGCTGTACGCACCCAGCGCGGGCACCGTCTACCCGCGGCTGGCCAAGCTGGAGGCCGAGGGGCTGGTCACCCACACCACCGAGGGCGGCCGCAAGGTGTACTCGATCACCGACGCGGGCCGCGCGGAGTTGGCGGGCCGGGGCGGTGAACTCGCCGATCTGGAGCTGGAGATCCGCGAATCCGTCTCCGAACTCGCCGCCGAGATCCGTGACGACGTACGCGGCGCGGCGGGCAGCCTCCGCGACGACATGCGCCGCGCGGCGCGCGAGGCCCGTACCGGACCCGGCTCCACGGGCGGCCGGGGGGCCCGGAAGGGGTTCCCCGAGGCCTCCGACTTCTTCGACAGCACCTGGGGCGACAGCGAGGCCTGGCAGCAGGCCAAGGACGAGTTCAAGCGCGCCAAGCAGGAGTGGAAGGAGCAGGCGCGCCGGGCGAAGGACGAGTCCCGGCGGGCCCGCGACGAGGCCCAGCAGGCCCGCCGCCAGGCCAAGGAGGCCCAGGAGAAGGCGCGCGAGGAGATGCGGCGGGTCGCCAAGGACGTGCAGCATCAGATGCAGGAGCACTTCGCGCGGGGCGACTGGCCGACGGGTGTACGGGAGGGGCTCGCGGAGATCACCAAGGAACTGGGGCGGTTCGGGTGGGGCGGCCCGGATGCCCCCGCCGAGCCTGTCGACCTCGGCAAGCCGGCCGCGCCGGAGCCGTCCGACGAGCCCGCGCCGGAGCCGGAGTGGGCCCGGGAGGAGCCGTCCGACAACCCCGCGCGCGATCTCGACCGGCTGCTCGACCGGTTCCGGGACGACATCCGGGACGCGGCGCGGGACCACGGGGTGACGGAGGCCCAACTCCGGGAAGCCCGCCGCCACTTGTCGGCGGCGGCGGCCCACATCGGCGCGGCGCTGCGGCCGCCGGGGGCTTAGGGCGGGGGCGTTTCCCGCCCGCCCGCCACGAAAGGGCGGGCGGGTGGGACAGCGCCGGGCTCTCAGGCCGCCGCCCCGAACAGCACCCGCTCCACACCCCCGTACGTCCCCCCGTACTCCGCCAGCACCTCCGCCACCACCCCCGGCATCGCCGTCAGCGCGAGCAGCATGTGCTCGTCGCCGATCTGCTTGTGCTTGCGGGCCGCCGCCATCCTCAGGGACTTCTCCAGGACCTTCTTCGACTCCCTCGTGAAGGACGGCCGGCCCGACGGCCATGCCTTGCGCGGGGTGGCTTCGGACAGGGCGCCGGGGCCGTGTGCCTCCTCCGCCTTCGCGACGATCTCCTCGACGGAGATGCCGAGCCCGGCCAGGGCGTTCACGTCCGCCTTGGACATGCCGCCCCGGCGTCGCGCGTCCGCCAGCGCGGCGGTGACCTCGGCGCGCCGGTCGGTGACGCCGAGGGAGGTGAGGGCGAAGGCCGCCTTGCTGCCGTCACGGTCGAGGAGGGCGAGGAGCAGGTGCTCCTCGGTCACCACCGCCGACCCCGCACGGGCGGCGTGGCCGACCGCGCCCTCCACCACTCCACGGGCATTCGTCGTGAATCGCTCGAACATCAATGCCTCCCGTGCTTCTTGTGTACGGCCTGCCGGCTGACCCCCAGCTCGGCGGCGATTTCCTGCCAGGACCAGCCCTGGTTGCGGGCGCTGCGTACTTGTACGGATTCGAGCTGTTCCAGGAGCCGGCGCAGTGCGGCGACGGCTCGCAGTCCGACCCTCGGGTCGCGGTCGCCGGCTCGTGCGGCGAGATCGGTGGCCTCGGTCATGCTTGTCAATGTACGTTGACAAGAGCGGCCCGTCAACCCTGGTTGACATCACCGCCACGTACTCCGTGCCGCCCCCACCCCGCCGTCAGACCGTCAGAACCACCTTCCCGAACACGTCCCCCGACGCCACCTTCTGGAAGCCCTCGCGAGCCCGGTCCAGCGGGAGCACCTCGTCGATGACGGGGCGTACACCCGTCGCCGAGCAGAACGCGAGGAGGTCCTCCAGCTCGTCCTTCGTGCCCATGGTCGAGCCGACGACCTTCAGCTCCAGGAAGAAGATGCGGGTGAGTTCGGCGTGCGCGGGGCGGTCGCCGCTGGTGGCGCCCGAGATGACCAGAGTGCCACCGGGGCGCAGCGACTTGACCGAGTGGGACCAGGTCGCCGCGCCCACCGTCTCGATCACCGCGTCGACGCGCTGCGGCAGCCGCGCCCCCGGCTCGAAGGCGTCGACGGCGCCCAGTTCCACCGCCCGCTGGCGCTTGGCCTCGTCGCGGCTGGTGGCGAAGACGCGGAGGCCGGCCGCCTTTCCCAGGACGATCGCGGCGGTGGCGACCCCGCCCCCGGCACCTTGCACCAGGACCGAATCGCCGGGCCGGACACCGGCGTTGGTGAAGAGCATCCGGTACGCCGTCAGCCACGCGGTCGGCAGGCACGCCGCCTCCGCGAAGCTGAGCTCCTTCGGCTTCGGCAGTACGTTCCAGGTGGGCACGGCGACCTGCTCGGCGAAGGTGCCCTGGTACTTCTCGGTGAGGATCGAGCGGCCCTCGGTGGGGCCGACGCCGTGTCCGGTCTGGCCGATCACCGAGTGGAGGACGACCTCGTTGCCGTCCTGGTCGACTCCGGCCGCGTCGCAGCCGAGGATCATCGGCAGCTTGTCCTCGCTGAGGCCGACGCCGCGCAGCGACCAGACGTCGTGGTGGTTGAGGGAGGCGGCCCGTACGTCGACGAGGGTCCAGCCGGGGCGTACCTCGGGGGCCGGCCGCTCCCCCAACTCAAGGCCGCTGAGCGGCTGGTCACGGTCGATGCGGGCGGCGTAGGCGGCGAACATGGCCCTGACCATAGGGCGCGCGGCCCGGCCGCCGGAACCTCCCACGGCTGTGACTCCCCGCACGCCGAAAAAGCCGTGCCGGACACCCCCGAAGGGGAGCCCGGCACGGCTCGTACACAACGACCCGGCTTCCTACCGGCGCGCCACACCCTCGGCACGCGCGGCCGCTGCCACCGCCGCCGTGACGGCCGGGGCGACCCGCTCGTCGAACGGGGACGGGATGACGTAGTCCGCGGCGAGCTGGTCGCCCACGACGTCGGCCAGCGCGTTCGCCGCGGCGATCTTCATGCCCTCGGTGATCCGGGAGGCCCGGACCTGGAGGGCGCCCGCGAAGATGCCGGGGAAGGCGAGGACGTTGTTGATCTGGTTCGGGTAGTCCGAGCGGCCGGTGGCCACCACCGAGGCGTACTTGTGCGCGATGTCGGGGTGCACCTCGGGGTTCGGGTTGGCCATCGCGAAGACGAAGGCACCCGGCGCCATGGAGGCGACCGCGGGCTCGGGGACCGTACCGCCGGAGACGCCGATGAAGACGTCGGCGCCCGCGAGTGCGGTCTCCAGGGGGCCGGTCAGGCCCGCCTTGTTGGTGAGCTCGGCGAGCTCGCGCTTGACGTCGGTCAGGTCGGTGCGGTCGCTGCTGACGATGCCCTTGCGGTCGGCGACCGCCACATCGCCGAGGCCCGCCTCCAGGAGGAACTTGGCGATGGCCACGCCGGCGGCGCCGGCCCCGGAGATCACCGCGCGCAGGTCGCCGAGGGTACGCCCGGTGAGCTTCGCGGCGTTGCGCAGGGCGGCCAGGGTGACGACGGCCGTGCCGTGCTGGTCGTCGTGGAAGACCGGGATGTCCAGGGCCTCCTGCAGCCGGCGCTCGATCTCGAAGCAGCGCGGGGCGGAGATGTCCTCCAGATTCACCCCACCGAAGGACGGCGCGAGGCGGACGACGGTCTCGATGATCTCGTCGGTGTCGGTGGTGGCCAGCGCGATGGGCACCGCGTCGACCCCGCCGAACTGCTTGAAGAGGATGGCCTTCCCCTCCATCACTGGAAGGGACGCCTCCGGGCCGATGTCACCGAGTCCGAGCACCGCGGTGCCGTCCGTCACGACGGCGACGACCTGCGACTTCCAGGTGTAGTCGTACACCAGCTCCGGGTTCTCCGCGATCGCGCTGCACACCTTGGCCACGCCCGGCGTGTACGCGAGGGACAGGTCGTCCTTGTCACGGATGGGCACGGTGGCCTGAACGGCCATCTTGCCGCCCCGGTGGAGCGCGAAGGCCGGGTCGAAGGAATCGACGGAATCTCCGTAACCCTCCGTGCTGCTGTCGCTGCGAGGATTGACGATCTCCGCTGCCATTGTGTTGACCCCTTAAGTCTTCATCAGTTGAGGGTGGCCACTCCTTGTTGAGGAGGGGTGGGCGGACCCGCGTACGTTCCCCGCTGAGGGCGGTTGGCCCGCCCCGCGGGGTGGAGGTACTTACGCGCGGGCGCGCCGCACACGCGCCCTGAGCCCCGGATGAGGGGTGTAAGGATCCTTCTTACCGGACAGAAGCGTCCGCCGACGAGTCCATATTGGCTCAGCGCCGGAGCTCCGCCGCAAGCGGTCCCAGTACGCTGCCACGACTCTTGGCGTGATGTCGCGACAAGTCGGCCATGCGGCATGAAACATGTCCACAACGCGAGATGAACCGGAGAATCTCCGGCTCACGCGAGTGTTCTCCGCACGTGCTCCGGCCCGCAGGGCCCTGGTGTACCGGGCTGTCCGGATTCGGAGGTGACCCGTTATCCGATTTTGACATCGCTGCGACCCTGATTTCCGGGGTCCGAATGGCAAGATGCGACTTCACACGCGGTTCACACCGCGGTCGCGACACCCGAGGATGCGTGCACGACCACCGCCCAGGACCTGTGCGTACAACGTGTACGCACTCCATGGCCACTCCACTTCACAACTGCCGGAGGAACCCGACCATGACCGCAAGCACCACCCGTCGTACGACCGCCGCCAAGTCCCGGATTGCCGCGGTCGGCGCGATCGCGGTCGCGGGCGCCCTGCTGGTCACCGGCTGCGGTGACCAGACCAAGAAGGGCTCGTCCAGCGCGTCCCCGGGCGGGGCCTCGAAGTCCGCGCCGCTCTTCTCGAAGCTGCCCTCGAACATCCAGCAGGCCGGCGTCATCAAGGTCGGTACGGATGCCACGTACGCCCCGATGGAGTTCAAGCAGGGCGACACCATCGTCGGCATCGACCCCGACATCGCCGCCGCCCTCGGCAAGCAGCTCGGGGTGAAGTTCGAGTTCACCAGCGGCACCTTCGACACCCTGCTCGGCGCGCTGCCGACCGGCCGCTACGACGCGGTCATGTCCTCGGTGAGCGACACCAAGGCCCGCCAGGAGGGTCTTGACAAGAGCGGCAAGAAGACCGGTACGGGTGTCGACTTCGTCGACTACTACACGGCGAGCACCGGCATCCTGGTCAAGAAGGGCAACCCGGACGGCATCAAGTCCACCGACGACCTGTGCGGCAAGAAGATCGCCGTGCAGCGCGGCACGACGTACGAGCAGGCCGCCAAGGACCTCGCCGCCAAGTGCAAGACGGACGGCAAGGGCGAGCTGGCCTTCGAGCCCTTCTCGACCGACGCCGAGGCGCAGACCCGGGTCAAGGCCGGCGGCGCCGTCGCCGACCTGAACGACTCCCCCGTCGCCGCGTACATCGCGAAGACCGCGGGCGGCGGCGCCGACTTCGAGTCGGTCGCCAACAAGTCGGACGCGGGCCCCTTCGGCATCGCGGTGGACAAGAAGAACACGCAGCTGCGTGACGCCCTCTCGGCGGCGCTGGACGCGATCATCGCCGACGGCACCTACAAGGCGGCCGTCGACAAGTGGGGCGGCGCACAGGGCGCCGTCACCAAGGCAGCCATCAACGGCGGCTCCTGACCCGCGCACCACTGAAGGGCAGTCGCTGTGACTGACAAGCTCGACAAGACTCCGGGACCGGCGGACGCCGTCCCGGAGCAGCTCCCACCGGACGTCATCCGGGCCATCCCGGTACGTCACTACGGGCGCTGGATAAGCGCCGTACTCGTCGTCGCCGTGCTCGGCGCGCTCGGGTACGCGTTCGCCCAGGGCAATGTGCGCTGGGCGACCGTCACGGACAAGCTGTTCGACCCCAGCATCCTGACCGGCCTGTGGCACACCATCCTCATCAGCGTGGTCTCCATGGCCGTGGGCCTGGTGCTGGGTGTGCTGTTCGCCGTGATGCGGCTCTCGAAGAACCCGGTGACCAGCTCGGTCGCCTGGCTGTACATCTGGTTCTTCCGCGGCACGCCGGTCTATGTGCAGCTGCTGATCTGGTTCAACCTGGCGCTGATCTTCCCGATCCTGAACCTCGGGTTCTACAAGGACTACATGACCGCGGTCATGACTCCGTTCCTCGCCGCCCTGCTCGGCCTCGGCCTGAACGAGGGCGCGTACATGGCGGAGATCGTCCGGGCCGGCATCCAGTCGGTCGACGAGGGCCAGACCGAGGCCTCGCACGCGCTCGGCATGACCCAGACGCAGACCATGCGCCGGGTGGTGCTCCCCCAGTCGATGCGGGTGATCATCCCGCCGACGGGCAACGAGTTCATCAACATGCTGAAGACGTCGTCGCTGGTCGTCGCCGTCCAGTACCAGGATCTGCTGCGCAGCGCCCAGGACGTCGCCGCGACCTCGTTCGCGGTGATGGAGATGCTCTTCCTGGCCTCTCTCTGGTACCTGGCCCTGACCAGTGTGTTCAGCGTCGGCCAGTACTACCTGGAGCGCCGTTTCGCACGAGGTTCGCTGCGCGCCCTGCCGCCCACTCCGCTGGAGCGCATCAAACGGAACCTGCTCTCCCTTACCAACTGGCGGCGGTGACCCCATGACTGCACAACCGATGGTCAAGGCGGAGGGCGTCCACAAGTCGTTCGGCCCCGCCCACATTCTCAAGGGCATCGATCTGGAGGTGGCCGAGGGCGAGGTGTTCTGCCTGATCGGCCCGTCCGGCTCGGGCAAGTCGACCTTCCTGCGGTGCATCAACCACCTGGAGCAGATCAACGCCGGACGCCTTTACGTCGACGGCGAGCTGGTCGGGTACCGCCAGAAGGGGGACAAGCTGTACGAGTTGAAGGACAGCGAAGTCGCCCGCAAGCGGCGGGACATCGGCATGGTCTTCCAGCGCTTCAACCTGTTCCCGCACATGACGGCCGCCGAGAACGTCATGGAGGCGCCGGTCCAGGTCAAGCGGGAGTCGAAGGCGGTGGCCCGCGAGCGGGCCCTCAAGCTGCTCGACCGGGTGGGCCTCGCCGACAAGGCGGGCAACTACCCCTCGCAGCTCTCCGGCGGCCAGCAGCAGCGCGTGGCGATCGCCCGGGCGCTTGCCATGCAGCCGAAGCTGATGCTCTTCGACGAGCCGACCTCGGCGCTCGACCCCGAGCTGGTGGGCGATGTCCTGGACGTCATGCGCGGCCTCGCCGAGGACGGCATGACGATGATCGTGGTCACCCACGAGATGGGCTTCGCGCGCGAGGTCGGCGACTCGCTGGTCTTCATGGACGACGGCGTGGTGGTCGAATCCGGCCACCCGCGCGACGTCCTGACGAACCCCCAGCACGACCGGACGAAGTCGTTCCTGTCGAAGGTGCTGTAGCGCCCCGGCGGAACAGCACCACCGCATGGCCCCACGAAGAAGGGTGGTTACGGGATCGCTCCCGTAACCACCCTTCTTTTTGCCGTAGCTCTCGTACCGCCGGGCGGCCGGTCCGGCCAGTACGGGGTCCTGGGCGGCCGGCGCCCGCCAGTCGGCCCGGTCGAGCGCGCCGCCCACCGTGCCCGCGCAGCGGACTTACCGATCGCCGAGTCCCAAAGTTGGTCCATCTCGTCGAACTCCCGGCCTGCGCATACGACTTCAGGCCCCACCGCACCCGAGTGGCGCGCTTGCGTCGTGCCATCCTCCCCGGTCGGACGCTCACGAGAAACACCGAACTCCAGGAACTGCGCGCCTACTTCACGGAGTTGGCCAACGAGCTGCGCCGGTGGACCATGCCCGACGAAACCTCATTGAGGCCTCGCCGCACACGCTGAAAAGCCCACCGGCGGAGAAAAGGCCCGGCGCCGGGCTGGTGGCCCGGCGCCGAGACCCATTTCGGTGAGTCGCGTTACGCGATTCCCTGTTGCTCAGCGGCCGCCGCATTCGGAACCGACGCCGTCGAACTGTGCGCCTGGATTGCCCTCACCGTTCAGCGCATTGCCCAGCAGGCCGTTGAGCAGCCCGACCTGGCCGAGGATGTCGACGTTCAGGTCATGGGACCTGCAATAGCCGCCATGCCCCTCATGCCTGCCGTCCGCGCTTTGGGCGGTGGCCGTGCCGGTGGCTATGAAGCTCATGCTTCCGAGGATGGCGGCCGCAACAGCGGCCTTGTGAAGCTTGCGCATTTCTTCTCCTCCTTGGGTTGAGTAGAGCGCACCAGCAAAAGATCCACTTAGCGCTCATTTCGGAGGCTAATCCGATATCTCCCACGGCGCTCACCGGAGCTGCCATCCGGGTGCCCCGAGCTGACGGCCCGTTGTGGCCGCTGCGCCGGGCATGAGCGAGAGGCGAACAACGACCGCGCCTCACGCGGTGGCGCTGCCTGCACGACTCGGTGGCAGCGCATCCGACGCGCGTACTTGAGCGCGTACGTCTCGCCGTTCAGCACGAACGCCCTGAGGGAGCCCGGGACTTGACCAAAAGGATGCGGCTCAGCAAGGACATCCCACCGTCATGGCACACATGGCTCCTGCTGGACGTAGCGCGCACACAGGGATGTTGGAGACGCGGCAGGAGCCGTTCGCGCACTCGAAATCGCTGCGGCGGGTAGCTCCGGCATGGATGCGGGCCGTGCGTCCAGATGATGGAGTGAGCCGGTCGTCGCCGGAGACGGCGCCCTCGGAGATGGCGAGAAGCGCGGGGTCCAGATCGACCCCCGTGCCGACCGCGTCCGGGAACCTCTTGAGGAGCCCGTCCGTAATACTCCCCGTACCGCACGCGAGGTCGAGCACGCGCGGCGCGGGACCGACGCAGGCCCCGACCCCATCGAGCATGACCCCGAAGCGCTCCTCGCGGCCGGGCATGTACCACTCCCGCTACCGGTCCCAGCCGTCCTGCCGACCCCGCCGGTCGGTGCCCGTACCGGCCCCGGCGACAGTCCCCGACACCGTAACCCCTCCTTGGAAGCCACTCTGTAATACCCTCAAAGGGTACCCAGCCGTTACCTGGAACACCCCGGACCCTAGACCGCCGCCGTAAGGACTACAAGTGGAACTGGCCTATTACTCGGACTATGCCGTGCGCTTGGTCAACACCGAGGAGCCGGCCCGCAACAAGGACGTGCTGACCTCGGTCGACGCGGTGCGCGAACTGTTCGGCGGGAACCAGTCGGCGGCCCGCCGGGCGACGGACGCGGATGTGACGCGCTTCCGCTCGGTACGGGCCCGGCTGCGGGCGGTCTTCGAAGCGGCCGACCGGGGCGAGGAGGTCCAGGCGGTGGACCTGCTCAACTCGCTGCTGCTCGAATTCCCGGTCAGCCCCCAGGTGTCCGGCCACGACCACCGGGACGAGGACGACCGCCCGCTGTGGCACATGCACCTGGCCGACCACCCCTCGAACGCGACGGCGGGCTACGCGGCGATCGCCTCGATGGGCCTGGCCTTCCACCTCACGGAGTACGGGGTCGACCGGCTCGGCCTGTGCCAGGCGGCACCCTGCCGCAACGCCTACCTGGACACCTCGACCAACCGTTCGCGCCGCTACTGCTCGGACCGCTGCGCGACCCGGGCCAATGTGGCCGCCTACCGGGCCCGCAAGCGCCTGGAGACCGAGCGGTCGGAGAACACCGGCCGCACGGAGGAGACGGCCCAGAACGCCAAGTAGCCGACGGTGCGCCGGCGCCCGGCCGTCATCGGCCGGTACCGTCCGCGCACCCGGCCGAGCACGAGCTCGACCGGCACGGCGCCGAAGGCCCGGCTGTCGACGACCTCGTCGCCGGTGTTGTCGCCGAGCACCCACCAGCCGCTCTCGCGCAACTCCATCAACCGCTTGACGATGAGCAGGTCCTGCTGCAACGGGTGGCGCAGCACCGCCACGTCGCCGACCCGCAGCTCGGCCCCGTAGTGCACCAGCAGCTGGTCCCCGTGCAGCAGCGTGGGCACCATCGAGGTCCCCAGGACCTCGGCGATCCCCAGCGGCACCCTCGGCTCCCGCCCCTCATCCGTCATACGTCACCCACCTCCCGGCCGTCGGCACCCCGCCACCGGTCCCACGGTACGTTCCGCCACGAGTCCCATGGTGACCCTGGACTTTTGACCTAAGCCCACGGGGGCAGCCGCGAAAACCCGTCTCTCACCGAGTAATGTCCCACCTGAGAAGACGATCACGAGGAAGGACAGCTCAATGCTTTCCCGCCTGTTTGCCCCCAAGGTGAAGGTCAGCGCGCACTGCGACCTGCCCTGCGGTGTGTACGACCCGGCCCAGGCCCGCATCGAGGCGGAGTCGGTCAAGGCCGTACAGGAGAAGTACCAGGCCAACGAGGACGAGCACTTCCGTGCGCGTGCCGTGGTCATCAAGGAGCAGCGTGCGGAGCTCGCGAAGCACCACGTCTCCGTGCTGTGGAGCGACTACTTCAAGCCGCCGCACTTCGAGAAGTACCCCCAGCTCCACCAGCTGGTCAACGACACCCTGAAGGCCCTCTCGGCCGCCAAGGCGTCGACCGACCCGAAGACCGGCGAGAAGGCGCTCGAACTCATCGCCGAGATCGACCGCATCTTCTGGGAGACCAAGAAGGCCTGATCTCTGGTCAGGCCGTCTGACCTGCGGTTTCGCGGGTCACGTCGGCCGTCTGTCCGCACCCGGTCCGCAGGCCGCCGAGCACGGCGTCCATGACGGTCCGGGTGCGGTCTTCTTCCCCCGGCCAGAGGTGCGCGTAGGTCCGCAGAGTGATGACCGCGGACGCATGGCCGAGAACGAGCTGAACCTGCTTGACACTTGCCCCGCCGGCGATCAGCGCGGAGGCGAAGAAGTGCCGCAGGTCATGGGTCACCATGTGCGGCAGCTCGACGGGCTTTCGGCCCTCACGCTCGGCCGCCTCGCTCTCCGCCACTTGGAGCGCCTTACGGGCGCAGTTCCATTCGGTCTTCCAGCGGCGGTAGTTGAGGGGTTCGTACTCCTCCATGGTGAACAGCCACTCCTTGGAGGGGCGTGCGGCGAGATGCGCGAGGAGTGCGTCGGTGACGACCTCCCCGACCGGAACCGTGCGCCGGGATTTGCCGGTCTTCGGCGGGCCGATCAGACCGGACTGGAGACGCTGCCGCTCAACGCGGAGAGTGCCGTTCTTGAAGTCGATGTCCGAGACCTTCAGCCCGAGCAACTCGCCTATGCGCAACCCCGATCCGGCGAGGACGACGATCGCCGCCCGGATATAGGGCGGCGTGAGGCCGACCATCTCCTCGACCTGCGCGACGGTGGGCGGCGTGATCTCGTCGTCCGGGATGGGCGGAAGGGTGATCCGCTTGCACGGCGTCACGGGGATGACCTTGTCCTCGACGGCGGCCGTCATGACGCGAACGAGGACGTCGTAGACGTTGCGGACGCTGCCGGGCCCCAGCTGCTCGGAGAGCTTCTTGAACAGGGCTTGGATGTGGCTGCGGCGCAGGGACGCCATCGCGTATGAGCCGAGCGCGGGTATGAGGTGAACTCGCAGCGCGTTGTCGGTGATACGCGTCCCCGCCTCACCGGCGATCAGCTCCCCCTCCCACTTGGCCGCGTACTTCTCGAACGAGATCTTCCCCGCACGCGGGTCGACGTACAGGCCGGTGACCATGCTGGTCGTGACCTCGTCGAGCCAGCGCTGGGCGTCTAGCTTCCGGTCGAAGTGGCGGGCGTGCTCCTTGCCGTCAAGGTCGCGGTAGCGGGCGCGCCACTTGCCATTGGGGCGCTTCTGGATGTTGGCCAAGTCGGTTCTCCCTTGGGTTGGTTATCAGTAGTAGCCGCCGCTCTCGATGTACTCGGTGAGGGCGCGGGCGTCGCGCTCGTCGCCCATGAGACGAAGGCACTGCTGGTGGATGGCGCGCGAGCTGTCGGGGTGGGCCTGGATGTGCTCGACCGTCGCGACGACGGCGTGATGGAGACGGTCCTGCGCGTCGCGGGACTCGTAGAACGCTTCGACGGCTTCCTGGACGAGGCGCCGCCCGTCCATGTCGATGCCTTCGAGCGGCGGGGACATCAACTCTTCGAGGGGGAGCTCGAAGACTCTGGCGAAGGCAAGGGCCTCGTCGAGGTTGATGCGACGGCGCGGCTCGCCGTTCTCGATGCGCCAGACCGCGGTCTGGTTCATCTTCACGCCAGCCTTGGTCACCCGCTCCGCCAGTTCGGTGGTGCTCCAGCCCCGCACTTCCCGCTCCAGCGCCACACGCGCGGCGGCGTTCCCCTCGCTGTACAGCAGGGGCACCTCCGCGCCACCTGCCTTGTCGTCTGCCATTGCTCTCCCATCCTCACCATCACTACCCCAATTGAAACATGAGCTTCCCGATTTGGTTAATCACCGATCGCCTGGTAGAGATTATGCAGATCGATTCACTGCCTAGTCAGATGGGAAACTGCATGGCGCGATACCTGACCACTGCCGAGGTTGCCGAGCGCTACCGCACGGCCGAGAGCACGGTTCGCTATTGGCGGCAGATCGGGAAAGGCCCGCGCGGCGTCAAGATCGGGAAGCGGGTGCTGTACCCGGAAGCGGAGTTGCTCCGCTACGAGGCGGCGCTGGCCGAGGGCCGGGACGAGTGGGGCCTCGCCGCATGAGGCACCGACAGTGCCGGACATGGCAGCGGCCCCCGGCGAGCCAACGCCGAGGGCCGGAGATTCCCCATCTGATCGCCCATCCCTGAACGAACGAGCCGGTGAGAGGCGGGACCTTGCCCGTCCTGCCCATCACCAGAGAGGAACGTCTATGGAGGACGCTACGTCCCCCACTGCTTCGAGCACATTCCCCAAAGCTGTCTGGCCACCGGTGGCGATCCCCGGCCAGATGAGTATTCCCGACAGCGGTCTCAGCAGCGTGGACCAGCACGGTCCCGAGCCGGAGACCGACCGGCACCGTCCCACCCGCGTGGGGACCGAAGACCGACCCCGAGAAGAGGCCGGTCCCCAAGTACCGGAAGTCGGAGACCGGATATCGGCAACAGCCGAGAACGCGCAGGCCAGCGGCTTGGGGACCGGTCCCCAACTCGTTGGGACCGCGCTCGGGGACCGTGATGGGGACGGTCCCCGCCGGTCACCGGGGACCGACGGCGGGTCGGGGACCGGAGACCGGCAAGGCGCCATAGATCCGGTCGCTGGTGACGGTGCCGCGCTGCTGGACGAACTGCGCGCGGCGATCGGCCGGTACACGGTGCTGCCGAGTGAGGAGGCTCTGACGGCGGTCACCTTGTGGGTGGCCGCCACCCACATCCAGCCCGCGCTGCAGCACGCGCCACGCCTCGCGGTCGTGTCAGCCACCAAGGGGAGCGGCAAATCCCGGGTTCTGGACGTGCTCCACGAGACCGTCCACCAGCCGATGATGACGGTGAACACCTCACCGGCAGTGATCTTCCGGGTCATCGGCAAGAACCCGCCGACGCTACTGGTGGACGAGGCCGACACCATCTTCGGCCCCAAGGCGGGCGAGAAGGAGGACCTGCGCGGCCTGCTGAACGCCGGCCACCAGCGCAACCGGCCCGCCTGGCGCATCTCCGGCCCGGAGCACAAGCCGACCGCGTTCCCCACCTTCGCCATGGCCGCGCTGGCCGGGATCGGCGATCTACCGGACACGATCATGGACCGGGCGGTCGTGATCCGCATACAGAAGCGCAAACCGGGCGAACGGCTTACCCCATTCCGCTCCCGGTACGCCGTGCCCGAACTGAACGCGCTGCGCGACCAGCTGGCCGCGTGGCTGATCCCGCTGCGTGACGCCGCATCCTGTCTGGTGCCAGCGATGCCGGTTGAGGACCGGGCCGCGGATACCTGGGAGCCGCTGGTCATCGTCGCCGAGCTGGCCGGCGGCCACTGGCCCGCGAGCGCGCGGGCGGCCTGCCTGGCGATGACCGGGAACGAGGCCGTCCAGGACGAGGAACGCGACCTGAAGAAGCGGCTGCTGCGCGACATCCACCGCGTCTTCGAGCGGGCGGGCAGCCCCGATGTGCTGAGCACTCAGAGTCTGCTCGCCGCCCTCCATGAGGATGCCGAGTCCCCGTGGCCGGAGTACGGCACCAAGGGTCTGACCGCCTACCATCTGTCCACTCTGCTGCGGGAGTTCGGCATCAGTCCGGCCAACCATCGCTTCGACAAGGGCAAGCAGGCCAAGGCGTACGCCCGTAACAGGTTCCTCGACGCCTGGGAGCGGCACATCCCCGCCCCCGCCCAGCAACCGGCGCCCCTGCCCGAGCGGCCCTCGCCCGCGTCTGCGGCCCAGCGCAAGCCGCCCGCTCCCCCGGCGGGATCCTTGCCCGTCGGCCAGCCCGGCGGTATCGCCGGTCCCGGCCGCGCCCGCTGACCCACTGGGTCCGTCTCGCTCCGTCCCGTCCGTCCCCGCGCAGGTCAGCGCGGGGACGGACTCCCTTGCCGGGACGGACGTCCCCGTACCTGCGCCCACATCCGTACCTGCCCTGACCAGCCCTGCGACGAACGGGACGGATGTGACACAGCCCTGCCCACACACCACCGGAGCACCATCCATGCACGACAACGGCAACAACCGCACCTCCACCCGTCGCCGCAGGGGGCTGTTCCGCCTGGCCCACCGAACAGCAGCAAGCTGGAGCGAACGAGCCCCTAACGGGGCTTCGTTCGCGCTTGCCCCCGCCCCAGGGGTGGCGGAGGACGAGAGGGCCGGGCGCCAGCGGGCGCCCGAGCCCGGGGAGGGGTGGGCCGAGCCCAACACCGTGCCTGCCGCCGACAGTACCGAGCAGCCCGCTGCCGACTCCGCGACCCCGCACACCGAGCCGCCCGCCGATACCCGACCGCCCGTCGAACAGCCCTCGTGGCGTGAGCCCGACGCCCCCGATCTGCCCGCGCGGATGAACCGCAAGCGCACCACCGAGAAACGCGATCAGGAGAAGAAGATCCGCTTCACCCCGTCCGCTGTCCGCATCATCGACGAGGCAGCCAGGCGGCGCGGTCAGAAGTTCGCCAGCTTCGTCGGCGACGCCGCCCTCGCGGTCGCGCTCGGCAAGGCGAACATGCTGGGCAGCCCGGAGGACGATCCCCGCCGCCCGCAGGTGGAAGCCGTAGAAGCACACACCAAGGCGTTGAACCGAATCGGTACGAACCTCAACCAGATCATGGGCGCCATCCACTCCGGCGCGATACCCGAAGGCGCCGAGGCAGCCCTCGACCGCATCGAGCAGGCAGCCGAGGCCAGTTACCGGCTGATGGACCAGCTCCTGGCAGAAGGCGGCAGCCATGGTGCCTGATGTATCCACCGGCTCCGACACCCTCGGCCTGATCAACTACCTCTTCGGCAAGGGTCGGCGTGACGAGCACACCGACCCTCACATCGTTGCTGCCTGGGACATGGCCGGTGCCCCCGACCCCGGCCGCGACCCCACCGCCACCTACACAGGGCTCGCCCGGCGCCTGGACCACCACGTCGACCTGCGCACCCGCGAACTCGGCACCAAGCCCCCGCAGCACGTGTGGCACTGCCCGGTCCGCACCGCCCCCGGCGACCGTTACCTCACCGACGCCGACTGGGCCGAGGTCGCCCGCCGCATCGTGGCCGCCACCGGCATCGCCCCCGAGGGAGACGAAAAGGCATGCCGGTGGATCGCGGTGCGGCACGCAGACGACCACATCCACATCCTCGCCACCACCATCCGCGCCGACGGCCGACGCCCACGCACGAACCGCGACGGCTGGCGGGCTCAGAAGGAATGCCGAAGGATCGAGGCCGAGTTCGGGCTCCGCCGGCTCAAGTCCGGTGACCTCACCGCACCCAAGACGCCCACCGGCGCCGAGCGCGCCAAGGCCGAACGCCAAGGGCAGGAGGTGACCGCGCGGGAGTGGCTGCGCGAGCAGGCGTACGCGGTCGCCGCCGCCGTACGCAGCATCGACGACTACTTCACCGTCCTCACCTCGCTCGGCATCCAGGTCAAGACCCGCATCGGCCCCGAGACCGGCGAGGTGACCGGCTACAGCCTGGCTGCCCCCGGCGACACCATCTGGTTCGGCGGCTCCAAACTCGCGCCCGACCTATCTTTCAACCGCCTGTGCGAACGCCTACCCGCCCAGGACGTGGCCGACCGACCACAGCCGGTGGCGGATCCAGCCGACTCGTGGCGCCGTACTGAATCCGCCGTGTACACCGCCACTACCGTTCTCGATTCGGGTGACGACGCCGTGGCCCAGGGCCACCTGGAAGCCTTCGGTGAGACCCTGCATAACCTGGCCCGCGTCACACCAGGCCCGCACCAGGCCGAACTGCAGGCGGCAGCAAGGGCGTTCAGCCGGGCACGCCGCTCGGTGATCCGCGCGGACCATCAGGCCGCCAGCGAACTGCGCCAGGCCGCCAAGGAACTCGCCTACGCCCCCAACATTCCGGGCGGACTCGCCATCGCCCTGCTCTTCACCGCCGTGCACCTGGCTCGCGCCGCGGCCAAGTGGCACGAGCAGCGCGGTCACGAGCAGCAGGCCGCCGCAGCCGAGCAAGCGTTCCGCCACCTGCAGGCGACCTACCGCGAAGTCGCCGAACCGGCCCTGGCGGATCTCGCCCGCCGAGCGCCCCGCCCCCAGACCGTCCAACGCTTTGAGGCCACCGTGCGCCAAGCCGTCCCCGACCACGCCGACCGCATCCTCGCCGACCCTGCCTGGCCTGCCCTGACCACCACCCTCGCCCGCGCCGAAACCGCCGGCCATCGCCCCCGCCGCCTCCTGGCCGAGGCCGCCGCCGAACGCGAACTCGACACCGCCGACAACCCCGCCCAGGTGCTGATCTGGCGTATCACCGCGCAACCCAGCCAGCGCCGGGAAGCTGCCACGGCACAAACCGCCACAACACCCCGATCTCCTCGGCGCCGAGAGGCTACTTCCACGAACGCCCTTGTCGAAGGAGGCAAGGTGCACCAGCCGCGACGCTGATGACGCGACGAGGCACCCGCTCTCTCGTCGAAATGACATCCTGGAAGCTGCACTGGCGAAAGGGAGTTCGGCTCATGCAATGGACCGTCCACGGCGAACGGCAGATCTACAGCAACCCCTGGGTCAACCTGTGGCTCGTGGATGTCCAGCAGCCCGACGGCCGTCGCTGGGAACACCACGTCGTACGCATGCGGCACCTGGCGGTGGCCGCCGTGGTCGACGACCAGAAGCGGGTGCTGATGATGTGGCGCCACCGCTTCATCACCGACACCTGGGGCTGGGAACTCCCCATGGGTCTGATCGAGGCGGACGAGACACCGGAGCAGGCCGCCGCCCGAGAGGTCGAGGAGGAGACCGGCTGGCGGGTGGAGGCGGTCAAACCCCTGGTGTACGCCCAGCCGGCGAACGGCATCACCGACTCCGAGCACCACGTCTTCCGCGCGGACACCGCCACGTACATCGGCCCGCCGACCGAGAAGAACGAGGCGGACCGCATCGAATGGATCCCCCTCTCGGAGATCCGCGGAATGATCGACCGCCGCGAGATCGTCAGCAGCGGCAGCCTGGTCGGCCTGCTCTACCTCCTACTCGACGAGGCCACCAGGACCGACAGATAGGGACCCGCCTATCGGATCAGGTCCTACCTGGCGTCGGGTGTGACTGGTCGAGATAGATGTCACCAGAGTGGTGTCCCGTCGCAAATGATCTGGTCCGTGGCCAGGGCTGTGACCTGCGGCGACCAGATGGATTGGGACGCCGGGATGGCGGTTTTCTCAGGTGATCTGGTCCCGCAGGCGGGAATGCTGGTCGTCGTCTCAGCCGATCTGGTCCTGCGGAGACGGGGCTGAGTGATACCAGCTTGGGTGCAGATCTTTTGAGGATGTCTGGCACGAGCGTGACCTGCGGGTTCTTGACGTCCCACGGCTACACCACGTCGGTGGCGCCGGGCCATACGGTGCCGACACAGGCGAATGAGTGCCGGGGAGACAGGCGGGCCGGTCGGCCGCGAGGGCTCCGGCGCAGCGATGGACTCAATCCGTACAAAATCGCAGATGAATCAAACCCTCAAAGGATCTGCACCCGATCGCGTTGAGCAACGGGCGTCGGCTCGCAGTGGGCTTCAGCGGGTGCTTAGGGGTGAAGCCGTGGATGCCGAGGTAGGCATACAGCGGGGTGCCACGGGCGGTGCCACAGGCGCGAGGCCAGCCAGGGCCTGAGGCCGCCAGGGAGCCGCACTGGGTGCCGTGACTGCAATGCTTCGTTCGCGTATCTGCCGCGGGCTCCGGCCGCATCTCGATCACCGGTTGATGTACAGCCGACCGGGGCGGTCACTGTGCTGAGCTACTGTGTCATTCCCTATGAACGAGACCGGTGTAACCGATGACGATGAGGGTTGTCAACATGTAGCCCAGACCGGTGGCAATCCACACGCCGCTGACGTACAGCCAGCCCCACGAGGTGGCTCCGTTGGGACGCCAGTTCTCCACCTGACGCACATTTATGACAGGAACGAGCAGGTCGGCGGCGTACGCCGCCGGGTAGAAGCATGCATAGTCCTTCGTGCACTTCGACGCGGTAGGTGCAGGCGACAGCCTCGCGGTGTCCTTTGCGGGGACGATTGCGGTGTCGTAGTGCTGGGCCACCAACGAACCCAGAAGCACGAGAACGTAGACAGCAGCAAGCCCGGCAACCGCGCGCCATGTCTCGTAGCCGTACTTGATGGTTTTGTCCATCAGCCAGTTGAAGACCCGGCGGAGTAGGGTGAGGTCGCCGTACTTCCGCAAGTCTTGGCGACGGGCGATGGCGATATTACGGGCATCATTGTCCTGGCCGGCTTGCCGGTAAACACGGGAAAGCTGCTCGTAGGGCTGGGAGGCGAAGCTCGCTGGCTTCAGTTGGCTGGCCGTCTCGTGGTTGCAGCGAATCCATTCCAGGCGCTGTTTCCCGCTTGCCGCAGAGGGGCCACCGAAGGTCTCATATGTGAAAGCAACCAGGCGCAGTTTTCCACGCGGTGGCCAGTGGGCGTTTGGGTGATCACCGTCCCAACAGTCCACAAGTCGGTGCACCGAGGCCCGTTCCAGATCGACCAGACCGGTCACCTGCGTTGCTGGCTTCCACCGAAATTCGTGGCCGACGTGCATCCCGGGGGCCACCAACGCATTCGCAGCGTTTAGTTCAGCGGGCTCCAGTAGGATGTGGCCATTAATTCTTGCCCCAGCGAGTTTCACGGTGCCCAAGGCTTTGAAGCCGTCATTGAATAGCGCATGCCCACCGACAGTGATTCCGTCGGCAACGAGAGAATAGCTCTCAGCGTCCATGCCCGTGATCTCGGCACGGGAACAGACTAGTTGGCCGGTGATGTCAGCATCCTGAAGCCGCACCGCACCGGCAGCTTTGAACCCTCCGTGGAGGAAGACGTCGCCCCCGACCTTGATCCCGTCGGCTTCCAGAGCGTTGCCTTTGGTAGTGGATCCCGTGAGCTGGGCGCCGGAGAGGCTCAACTGCCCATCGATCACCGCGCCGTTCAAATGGACGGCGCCGCTGGCCTTGAAGTTCTCGTTGAACAGTAGGTGACCGCGCACGTGGACGAGTTCGGCGACAAGTGCACAATGCTCGGCATCCATACCGGTGAGCTGGGCGCTAGAGCAGTTTAATTGGCCGGCGATGTTCGCGCCAGTAAACCGGACTGCGCCTGCCGCCGTGAAGTTTTTGTGGAGGAAGACGTCGCTGCCAACCTTCACCCCCTCGGCGACGAGAGTGTTCCGGTTGATGTCTACACCCATCTGGGCACCAGAGCAGTTTAACTGCCCCCCGATAACTGCACCACGCAGATTCACAGCGCCGGTCGATGTGATGTCATCGAGGAGGAAATCGCCACCTACCGTCATCAGTTCGGCAAACAGCGCGTTCCCGCGGTCGTCAGTAGCCCGGAAATCAGCCGCAGAGCAGGCCAGTCGACCGATAATGTGCGCACCGCAAAGCCGCACAACGCCGGTGAGAAACCATGATCCAGAAAGATCGAATGATGCCGTGACGACGAGCATGTCGCCGGTAAGCCCCGCCAGGTTGCACCGGACAAGGCTCAGTTGAGAAGCAGTGGCGAACTTAAGATTGAGTGGTTCGGAGCAGCCCAGATAGCAGTCTTCCAGGACCAGGGGACAGCGAAGGATGGCGGACTCGAGGTCGAGAGAGCCGTCGATGCGTGCCCCACGCAGCCGCACACCCTTAGCGTGTACAGGCTCTTGCTGTACGTTGACCAACAGGTCCCGCAGCACCGCTGTAGACACGGTTCGCTCAGGCCCCCAGGTATGCATGTCTCGCCTGTCCACCACCTTCCCCGGCTCGAGGTCGAACATCTCCCCGGACACCGCGTGCCTACGCAGTTCTTCTTCCAGCGACGACCCTGAGACCCCATCTTGGCCGCCGGGTGGGTTTTGCGTCATGAGCTGACGGTATGTCCAAGATGCCTGAGTCGCGAGTGGGATCCCGCATCGCCCATGTACCGCCCTCTGAGTGCACCAAGGCCACGGCTGTCGGACAGGCGCCCTCTGCGTCCACCTGCGATTTTGTACGGATTGAGTCCATCGCTGCGCCGGAGCCCTCGCGGCCGACCGGCCCGCCTGTCTCCCCGGCACTCATTCGCCTGTGTCGGCACCGTATGGCCCGGCGCCACCGACGTGGTGTAGCCGTGGGACGTCAAGAACCCGCAGGTCACGCTCGCGCCAGACACCCTCAAAAGATCTGCAACCTACCAGCTTTGGGCGTTCAACCATGTCTGGTAGGCACCGTAGATCTTGAGCGGGCCATCGCGTCTGTCACGTACTTCCAGGAACTCGTCAAGCAGTTGGAAGAGGGTGGCGACGGCGGCAGCGTCGGCTTCTGGGGTCAGGGGATGCACGAAGCCGCCGGAAGCGAGATGCCGGATGAGAGCGGTCCAGACGAGGTTGTTGCCGTGGTTGAGGCGGACGATCAGCCATTCCCGGAAGCCGGCGTGGCTAGGACTGACGGCGTGCGAAGAGGACCGCACCTGGAACGCTCTCGTCGGGGTCGATCAGCATTTGGGCCTCGACGGTGAACCCGGCATCGCGTAGCCAGGCCGCCACTTGGTCAGGCTGGCGGCGGTGAACGTGGACGTTCATCGGGTGACCGCCGTAGCCCTGCGTCTTCAGCCTCGACTCGTCGCCGACGTGAAAGCCGAGCAGCAGTGGTCCGCCGGGACGCAACACACGCCGGAAGTGGCCGAAGACCGTGGGCACTGCTTCGCCGGGGACGTGAATCAACGACCAAAATGCGAGCAGGCCGACCACTGAAGCATCGGCGAGGTCGAGGTCCGTCATCGAGCCCACCTCGAACCGCAGGCGAGGGTGGTCACGCCGAGCCACATCGATCATCACGGATGAAAGGTCGATGCCGAAAGCGTCCACACCCAGCTCGTGCAGGTGAGCGGTGACGTGTCCAGGTCCGCAGCCCACGTCCGCCACCGGCCCACCGCCAGCGGCGTACACCAAGTCGGCGAACAGCGCCAGAGCCGCCCGAAGATACGGCGCCCCGGCCAGAGCCTCGCGTATTTGGTCGGCATAGCTGACCGCGACCGTGTCGTAGGAGGTCCGGGTGTCTACCAACCAGCGGTCCGCGTTTATGGCTCGACAGAGTAGTGCAGTGATCAGGGTGACGAACCAGATCAACTGAGATCAACAACGAATCAGACCAGGTCACTTGAGACGGAGGCCAGATCCTTCGAGACGGAACAAGTGGGGTTGCGCCCTGGGCCTTCCTCATTGGTTTGACTCGGTAGTTGTCACCACCTGAGCGACATACCTGTCACTTGGCTCGACCTGTTGCGGTTGTTGTCACCCTTGTCGACCTCCGTAGCGGCATGGGCAAACAAACGCAGTGACAGCTGGTGTGACCAGGCGACTACCCCGACCAGTCACAGCGACCGATCCGCGCATGGAAGCCATCCGTAAATATCAGACCAGGATGGGAAACTGGCGTGGTGAAGGTCGCAAACACCGAGTTCACCGGTCGCCTGGGCGCGACGGTCATCCAAGAGCTGTTCCTCGACGAGTTCGGCTGGATCCCCCGCGAGATCCTCGTCAGCGACATCGGGGCGGACTTTTACGTCGAGGTCCTCACCGAAGGACACACAACCGGCCGTCACCTCGGCGTTCAGGCCAAGAGCGGCCCGAGTATGTTCACCGAGTCTTCCGACGACGGCTGGTGGTTCCGGTTCGACGACAACCACTACCAGTACTGGCTCCACCACGACTTCCCGGTCATCGTGGTGCTCGTCAACCTGCAGATACGGCGGGCGTACTGGCAGGCGGTAACCACTGACACCGTGACATCCACCGGCGAGGGCTGGAAGATTGAGGTGCCGGCTTCCCAGGTCCTCGACAGTGGCGCCCAGGACTCGCTCGCGGCGCTCGCCGACGTCCCACGGGCGCACGGTGATTCCGCACTCGCCGCCTTCTACGACAGCCTTCACCGGCTTCCCCCCGAGGCGGTCGCCCCTCTTGCGCGCCTACACACCCAAACCGCCCGCGAGAACCTCGATGCGCGTCGGCCGGTCGAGCGGCTCGCCGCGGCGCTCGCCGACGGCCGCCACGCGCCGGACGCCTGCTGCGCGGCACTGTTGGAGCGCACCCCCCGCTGGCTCACAGGCCGTACGAAGGATGATCCCCGCTGGCAGGGCCCCGTTGAGCACGAAGTCTGGTGCGCGATCGGCGGATACGCCAACGACCACGACCGGCCCGCGCGGGCCGGCGCCGCGTTCCGCTTCGCCGCTGACGCAGGCGCCGTCCCTGAGGGACACTGGCGGGCCATCGGCGGGATCTTCGAGATGACCGCAGGCCAGCCCCAGGCCGAGCAGACCCTCCGCGCAGCCCGGGAGATGGACGGTGGGCAGGTCCTAGCCGACATCGCTCTCGCAGTGCTGGCCCATCAGGACAAGAGCGGACCGGTTCCGATTCCGGCGAGCCTGGCTCCGCAGAACATCCAGGCATGGGGTAACTCGCCGACGGCGCACCTGTTCCTCGGCGACCAGTGTGCCGTGCGACGCGATCATGACCAAGCGCTGGTTCACTACGAGGCGGCGCTGTCACGCTCTCCCGGTAGCTCAACCGCGCAGGTCCTCATGGCCAAGATGCTCCTTGCCCGCCTGAGCACGCACAAGTCACCGGGACGGGATCGCGATCTTCGCCGCGCATCGCGCCTGGCCGAGGCGGCCAGAGCAGACCGCCGCCGCTGGGACGGGCCGAGCGAGGTCGCCGCCGAAGTGCTCCTTCAGGCCCGGATCCTGCAGTCCGACGTAGATGCGGCATTGGCGGTCGCGTGCCCTGGCCCCGAGGGCGAGGCCACCGACCGGGAGGCCGCATCTGCCCGTCTGACCGCCGTCGGGGCCCGCATCGCCTACCAAGCCGGGCAGCTTGAGGCCGGAGCCAACCTCGCCGCCGCATCAACCGCCGCCACCCCGCTCTACGCTGCGGAGCTGGCTGCCGCCCGGGCGGACGCGACCGGTGCCACGGACGACGAGCGCCGCCGTCTGTGGACGGAGGCGTTGACCGCAGCAGAGACCGACGAGCAGCGTTTCGTCGCCGTGCAGCGCCTTACTCAGCTCGGCGAGTGGCCGATCCCTGCACTGGAGGACTTCCGCGCAGCCGACCTCATCGCACCGGACGTCCACGCCGTTATGGCGGCCAAGGCCCACGAGCGGCGGGGCGACCTGGCCGAGGCCGCGCGTCAGCTACGTCCGCACCAACACTCCAGCGTGTTCGCCGTCACCGCGCTGGCCGACATCCTGGAAGGCGACGGAAAGCCGCACGAGGCCGCTGCCGTGCTGAAGCAGGCAGCGGGACGCCTTTCCGACCTGAACCTCGACCTGAAGTCACTGGACATCCTGCACCGGGCCGGGGACACCGAAGCGGCCGAGCGACAGGCGCTGCTGCTCCTGGCTCGCCCCGGGCTGCCCCGAGCGATGCGCCTGCGGCTCCACTACAACCTGATGCGGCACGCGAACCAGGCCAAGGACTGGGCCACAGCCGGCGAACACGCCGAGAACGGGCTCGACGAGATCCTCCAGGCCGAACCCGACACCGACGCCGCAGCACTGGTCCACCACGATACGATGGCCTTGGAATTCGCCTGGGGCAAGGTGGGCTTTCTGTACAACATGCGCCTGTGGGACAAGGCGTGGGCAGCCTGGGACCGCTACCAGCCAGAGCCGACCAACATGCAAGAGGCGCTCATCTGGATCCACCTGTTGCGACGCCAACCCTGGACGGAGCGGAACATCGGCGCGCTGCTGGACCTGCGCGCGAAGTTCGCGGACGACGACGAGGTCAGCACCCAGGCGCTGGACTCCGTCAACCGCGCACTGGCCGTCGCCAACGACCCGGAAAGCGCCCAGTGGGGAGCGCTCTGGTCCGAGGAACTGCCGCCCGAGACTCTCACGGATTTGCGCTCGCTGGCCGCTCGGGCCATGGACGATTACCAGGCACGCCACCCCAACGGCGGCCTCACCACCGTGGCCGGCATCCCGGACGCCGAGACACTGCGCGCCCTTCTCACGGCCGCGGAGGTCCGGACGCAGGCACATCATCAGATCTGCCAGGCCATCCGCGATGGTGACGCGGTCCTCGGCCTGGCCGCCAGCAGCATCGAGGGCCTCTACACCCAGTCCCTCATCCAGCGAGCCGCCGGGATGCTTCCCGCCTGCAGCACTGACCCCGCCGTCAACGAGGCCGAGTGCCTCGCCGCCGACCAGGCCCTTGACGGCACCGTCGTCCTCGACCCCAGCGTCCTGGTTATCACAGCGCTGCTCCCCGGTCGCTGGGACGCACTGCGCGCCCACTTCACCACCGTGCAACTGCCTGATGTATGCATGGACGACATCCTTCGCACCGAGGAGAACATCGGCCGGCTCCTCGCCTCCAGCTTCACCGCTGGCCTCGCCGCGAACGACTCCACCGTCGAGACCACCACGCTCACCACCGCCGCCAAGCAGCACCTATCCGCCCAGATCGGCGCCGTCGTCAGCGCTGCCTCGGCCGTCACTCTGGTCCCGGTCACGGAACTCACCGCAGTGGAAGCCGCGTTCAGCGGCGGCGACCTCCCCGGCCCCGACGTAGCGACGCTCCGCCTGCAGGTCGAGGGGCCCTGGGCCGCCCCGCTCGAGCTGGCTCTCAGCAAGCGCCTGCCGTTGTGGTCCGACGACGGGTTCATGCGTGAGACCGCCCGCACCGCCGGCATCCCCGCCTTCGGCACGGTCGCCCTCACCCACACGCTCGTCAAGCAGGACCGTCTCCCCGACGCCCGCGAGGACGACAACGTCCGTCTTCTGAGAGCGTTCGTCGTCGACATCCCACTCGAACCCGACTTCGCACTCAGCCAGGCCGAGGCCGAGGGCTGGCGCACCGGGAGCGTTGCGGCAGCACTCAGCCGCCCCGCGCCATGGCATCGCTCGGACACCCTCGCGACATGGGCTCAGATTGCCTCCGCTGTCGCCAGCCACGCGCCTGAGCAGCTTGCCCCGTGGCTCTTCCTGGCCTCGCAAGGGGCAGGCGCCACCGGAGCAGATGCCTACAAAACGCTGGCACAGATCCTCACAGCCGGGGTAACCGCTTCCGGAACCGCTACGAAGTCCACCGCGCCGCTGACAGCGGCGAGTGCCGAAGCCGCCCGCGTGTGCGGGCTCAACGCCGGCCTATGGGCAGCAGCCGTCCGCGACGAGCTAGCTAGCGTTGTCGCCGACAGCCAGTCCAAGCACCTGAGCGCAGCAGACATCGAACAGATCATCTCCCAACTCATCCAGGGAGCCTGATCCGGCAGCCGTCCTTCGCTGATCCCGAGGGCACCTTCCGGTCCTTCTAGGACCTCTTCACTGCTGGCGTCGATGGGTGTGGTCGGCGGAGCCACGAGCCTTGTCAGGCTGTGGTGCCTAGTCACGGCAGCTCGCGGAGCACGAGTGCGTCGGGGAATGGCCTGCCGGTTCGCTGCGCGTACGTCATCCGCTCGCGGACCTCGTGCAGGGAGCGGGGGTGGTAACCGGGTCCGCCACAGCAGCTCTTGTGGAAGCGCACGCCTGCGTGCAGCAGCACCGAGAGCGTTCGCCAGGCTGCGGTGTCCCGCCGTCGCGGTGCAGCGAAGGCCGAACCGACATGGACCATCGGCTCCGCACACCGCGGACAGATCCGCTGCCGATCCCGGTCATAGGGCTGCTTGTACGAAGCCCGGCAGGGCAGGCAGACGTACGAGGTCTCCGCATGAGCCATGCAGGCAGAGTAGGCACCACACAGTGGCGGGATCGACCGATTTCGCTCTGGGGGCGGTCTTCTCTCCGGCCGGGCAGCAGCGTCGCCCACTGGGCATGCCGCATCTGCGGTAACCCCTACGACGCTGGCCCTACCCGAGCACCTCCCGCATCCTCTGCTCGAACGCGATCACCGGGCGCTCCCCCGCGTGGGGCGTGAGGCGTCTCTGGAACTCGTGGACATGTCCTGCGACGCGAGGCGAGTCGATCGAGGCGCTCAGATCGAGGGCGAGGCCGGCGCTGGTGCAGGCGGCGTCGATCTTGCCCTGTTGGAGCTGGGTGGTGGCGAGCCAGAAGGCGTGGAAGGCCCGGCCTCGCTGCTGGTCGGTCTTCTCGCGGCGGAGCCCCTCAGCGATGAGGGGCTCGGCACGGGTGGCTTCGCCGAGGCGGGCCAAGGCGATGCCAGTGTCGACGATCAGCTTCGTCTCGTCGAAGTAACGGACCCATGTGGGAGCTTCGTCTTCCTGTCCTCGAGCGCGTTCGTAGGCATCACGGGAGCGACCGATGGCGGCGTGGCAGGCCACGGCATCACGAAGAGCGGCATGGGCGAAGGCTTCGCGCATGTTGAGCATCGACATCACCAGGGGCTGGTCACCGACGGTTCGCGCGGTGTCTTGAGCCTTGCAGGCGAGAGCGACAGCGTCGGCTGGATGGCCGTCGTAGGTGGCCTGAAGGCTCATACAGGACAAGACATTGGCCATGAACAGGCGGTCGCCATAGCTGCGGGAGAGGCTGAGGGCCTGGGTGAAATACGCGCGGGCGGTGCTGTATTGCCGGGCATCGAAGTAAGCCCAGCCCGCAAGACGGGCCAGCTCGGCGGCGAGGGAGTGGAGGTCTCGACGCAGGGTGTCGTCGGTGGTGCGCATCAGCTGGGTCACGTACCGGAGATGGCCGACGACGGCGGGTCGCAAGGCCGCGCCGCCGTGCTGATCGTCGCGGCGCCAATAGTCCTCGACCGAGGAGCGGAGAGCGGTCAGGGTGGAGCGGGTGACTTGGCCGTCTGCAAGAGCCAGGAGATCATCCAGGCTGCCGCTCGATCCGGCCTCGGAGCCAACCTCCGACTCGGACTGAAGCTGAGGAGCTGGTTCCTGCACGCCGACAGGCGAGGGGATTTCCCAAGGGCGATGGGCGAGGCCGAGCATCGCCCCTGGGATGCGGAGCCCATCGGCGACACGCTCGATGACGTCGATGTGGGCGAGGCTCCGGCGGCCGGACATGATCTCGCCGACCCGGCTGGGGGTCATGCCGCACAGCGCGGCGATCCGCGACGGATAGATCCCCGCCTTCACCTTGGCCAGTCGGAAGACCCGGGTGAAGTCACGTCGACGACAGGCTTCCCGCCATTCCGGGCTGGCCAGTAACTCCGGCGGAAGCGCGCGGTGGGGCTGCGGTCCGGACACTCGCGTCCCTCTTCCTCACCTCATGGGGCAGCGGTCGGGAAGTCAACCGCCAAGGATTTTACCCACGTTGGGTAATCACCATGACCTGATCCTGTGATCCGCGCTGCGGTGAGCTGGTCCCCCGATCCACCCGCGACGAGGGGACGCGATGCTCCCGATGACAGCGCACGACCAGCCGATGACCGCCGAGCGGTGGCAGATGCAGTTCACCTCCAGCGCCAAGTGCGTCGCCCTCGTCCGCAAGCAGGTCGGCAGGGCACTGGGAAGCTGGGGCTACGACACGGACGCCATCGACCGGACACTCCTGGTCTGCAGCGAACTGGCCACCAACGCCGTCCAGCACGGCCACCGGCCCGGCTATCTCTTCGAAGTCCGCATGACCGCCACCGGAACCACCTGCCTCGTCGAGGTCTCCGACGCCAGCCCTGTTCCGCCCAGACCGCTCGCAGCCGGGATGGACGACGAACACGGCCGCGGCCTCCAACTCGTCGCCGCCCTGGCCGAGGAGACCGGCCACCACTCCCGCCGCCCGCTCGGCAAGACCGTGTGGGCCCGCCTGCTGCTCGACGCTCCGAAGGAGGAGGCCGATGCATGAGCTGATCGCCGCCCCGTACCTGGACAACTTCCTCCTGGTACGCCCCGGCAGCCCCAAGGCAGCCCGGCTCCCGTTCGCCGAGTACTCCTGGCTCATGCGGGCCGCCGACACCAACGCCGAGTGCCCCACCTGGCTGGCCAATGTCGCACGGCGCACGTGGGCCTTGAACCTCGACGGGCGGCGCCTCCGGGAGGCGGTCGCGGTCCGCCTGCCGTCGCCCTTTGGCTACGGACGCGCGTCGTACGAACTGAACCTCGGCTGCAACTACGACTGCGAACACTGCTACCTCGGCCGCAAGCAGTTCTCCGGCCTGGAGTGGCCCGGCCGCGAGCGCCTGCTGTACGTCATCCAGGACGCCGGAGTCCTGTGGCTCCAGCTCACCGGCGGCGAGCCGATGATCGACAAGCTGTTCCCGGAGACGTATCAGATGGCCCACGAGTTGGGGATGCTGGTCGAGATCCTCACCAACGGCTCGCGCCTCGCCGCGCCCAAGAACCTGGCCCTGCTCACCCGGCGCCGCCCCAACAAGATCACCGTGAGCGTGTACGGAGCCACCGCCGAGGCGTACGACGAACTCACCCGCCGCAAAGGCTCGTACCGGATGTTCCTCAACGGCCTGAACGCCGCCCACGAAGCCGGACTGCCCCTCGACCTCGCACTGATCATCACCCGGCACAACACCCACGAGGCCGACCAGATGCGGGCCTTTGCCGACGGCTACGGACTGCCGTACCGCGAGTACACCCACATGTCGCCGACGATCTACGGCGGCGCCGAGACCCTCGCCTCCCAGGCGCCCGAGCACCTCAGCGATCGCGAGCCCTTCCAGGGCTGCAACGCCGGCCACACCTTCTTCCACGTCGACCCGCACGGCATGGCCTCCATCTGCAAGGTCGGCCGCGACAGCGCCATCCCCCTCATGACCGAAGGAGTCGAGGGCCTCGCCCGCCTCGGCGGCGTCGCCGACTCCCTGATGCTTCGCACCGGTGGCTGCTCCGGCTGCCAGCTCTCCGGCACCTGCCGGGTCTGCCGGCCGCTGGCCAAGGTCTACCAGGAGGCGAAGGCACCACTGAACAGGTACTGCCAACACGCAGAGACAAGGAGCTGACCATGGCACCCGTGCCCGTCACGATCGCACCGTTCCGCCCGGCCGAGGCCGATGAGGAGCCCGTCCTCATCGAACTCATCGAAGACCTGGACTCCTTCGCCCAGGCCGCCCTGCCCGGCTGCGGCGACGACAACCCGTACAACTGACCAATCCACGAAGAGGACTTCCGGCACCTCCCCGTGCCGGAAGTCCCCTTCGGCCGTCCCGTCTGGGAGCCTGTCCGCCATGGCCGTGACCACCGTCGACTTCGACGACCTGCCCGCTGCAATCCGCACCGCTATCGAGGCCAAGACCGGTCCGATCCTCAAGGCGGAGACGATCTCGGCGGGCCTGAACAGCTCCCTGTCCGCCCGCATCCGCACAGTCACGGGCGCCGTCTTCCTCAAGGGCCTGCGCACCGGCCACCGCTGGGTCTGGACCCAGCAGCGCGAGGCGGACATCAACCCGTACGTCACCCTGCTCGCCCCACGCCTGCTCTTCCACGTCACCGCCGACGGGTGGGACATCCTTGGCTTCGAGGCAATCGCCGGCCACCACGCCGACTACTCCCCCGGCTCCCCCGACCTCCCCAAGGTCATCGACGCCATGCGCCAGCTCGGCGAGATCCCCTGCCCCGACATCGAACTCCGCCAGGCCGATCAGCGCCTAGCCGGCTACGTCGACAACCCAGCCGACGCCGAGTTGTTCAAGGGCGACGCCCTGCTCCACACCGACTGGAACAACCACAACGTCCTCATCACCGACGCCCGCGCCCACCTCGTCGACTGGGGCTGGGCCACCCGCGGGGCCGCCTGGCTCGATCCCGCCCACTGGATCATCTGGCTCATCGCTGCCGGCCATACGCCGGCCAATGCCGAATCCCAGGCTGCGGCACTTCCCACTTGGGACGCCGCACCGTCACCAGCTGTAGATGCCTTCGCTCAGGCCAGCAGCAACCTGTGGATGGAGATCGCGGGAAGCGCGCCTGATCGTTGGACCGGTCGCATGATGAGCGCCAGCGCTCAGTGGCTACAGCACCGGATGGGTGAATCCGGCTCGCGTAGGCAAAACCCGTAACAGTGCACAAGGAGCCATTCTCGCCAAAAGGCGTGCAGCACCGTTGAGATCCAGCCGAGCTCTTCGGTTCGTCGGGCCATGTTCAGGGTGTCACTGCAAGGCTATCTCGGCAGAGATGCGGGGCCTGCCCGTATCGCCACCGGGGGTGTCAACATGGCTCAGAATCGTAGGGGCTACTACCGTGCGGCGCACTATGTAAGGCCAACCACCATTTCCAGCCGTGCGAAGAAGCCAGCAACCTGGATGATCATTGTTGGCCTCTTGCTGGTCGTTGCAGCCTGGAACACCTTCTTCGGGAACCATTCCGAGACACCAGCACAACAGCAGCAGCCCCCTGCCACCTCAGCCCCTGCCTCCCGATAGGCCCGCTCTAGGCAGCCATTGAGGCACAGTCAGGCGAGACTCATTCACTCTTGGCGCGAATGCCTCGCCTGACGAACCGCTTCCAAGTTGCACTCCGAGGCTTCTTCGCACAGCCCTGGACTTCTGCATCAATAATCGCGTTGGCAGCGCCGACTCGGTCTTCTTCGTCTCGAAGGCGCTTCCAGGCTTGCTCCCACTGCGCCACCTGCTCCTCTGGCACACCGCATGTCGAAAGATAGACACCGACCGTGCTCCAGCGCCTCGGCATCGAATCCCTGCTGGTAAGACTGCTTACGGTCCCCTTCCCGATCTTTCCGCCTGAGTAGCGGCTGATATCCAGCTGCGACATGCAGCTTATTTCCCGAACCTGCGCAAGCGATAAAATGAAGCCCTGCACGGTCCGGAGACCAGTCGGGTCTGGCCAGGGCCGAAGGGATGCGCTACGCCCTTGCTCTGCTTCATGCGCAACGGGAGGCTGCCGATAGGCAGGGTTACGACCGAGGGCAAGCAACCCGGCAGTGTTACGATCCCGCTTCTGAGGCAGAGGACGCCCCTTAGCCTTCAGCTGTTTCCGAATCTGCCTGAAAACATCATCAAGGTCCAGAAGCGCAGGTCCTCCCAGGATTCCGGAGTCCAACACCTGGATCAATTCCCCCGTGAACGCGGTGAATGGTTCGTCAGGTGGGGCCAGCGCGGTCTTGTCTCTCGGCGCAGAGGCCATGACATAGCTGCCCTCAATCTCCGCGTAGTCCATCAGGTCGGAGGGGCCACTCATTGCGCCAAGCGCCTTGCCGCTGAAGCAGCAATCAAGCACCACCACGTGCCGTCCCGCTCGGCCGTCCAAGACCATGTCTCGCAAGTTCATGTACCGAAGGCCAGTGTCCTCACGCTTCTGCACAGAGCCCGCTACAGCCAGGTACAACTCCCCACTCGGGCTCAGAAGGCCGTGCCCCGCGTAGTACACCAGCAGCGTGTCGGTGGCCTCCTCGGCAGCGGCGTGTACGGCATCAAGGATCTGAGTTGCACTGGTCGGTTCGCTGACAACGCTGCAACTGTCTTGACTCAGGCTCCAGCCCAGCGGCCCGGACAAAGCCCGTGCCAGCGCTCCCAGATTGTTGGCGACCGCCGGCAAGGCATCCAGATGGCTGTACTGGCTGGCTCCGATCAACACAGCACGAGAAGCACCAGGATCTGGCAGGCGAGTCACAGACTCTGGCTTTGCTCGTCGCCCTCTTCCTCAAGCATCGCGATCGCTCGGCGGATCTCCGTCTCATCACCGCTCGATATGGCGACGACCACCTCGCCGCGCCTCACCGTGACCGAGGGCTCCCGGCGGCGCGTCTGTCGCCACGTCACAAGCGCAAGGACGAAGTTGGCGGCGCTCCAGCCGTTTTCTGTGATCAGCTGGAGGGCGTCCGCTGCAGAACCCATCTCCCCAGGGCCCGGGGGCCGCTCCAACAGGTCATAGCTGGCGGTCCGGCGGAGATCAGGTTCGTCTCGCAACCAGGCATGCAGGGAACGCAGATCATCATCGTCCCCAGCCGCTACCTCAATACGCACAGTGCCCCTCCCTAGCCCCACTCGCACACGAAAACGCTCGTGCGCGAAGCCCGTGTCCATCCTCGTGCACGTCCCGTCCGAGGACCACACGTTTCGCCTCATCGGCTCAGGGCGCAGTGCCCAGCAGTCCGCACACAGTCCGCAAGACACCCGATCAAGACCGTCGCACCCCATCGCCAGCAATCAAGAAAAGGCCAGGTCAGCGACGCACAGGGAAGATCCCCGCAGGTCGCCGACCTGGCCCATTACTTGGAGACCAAGAAGGCCTGACCCCAGGCCCAGTCGGCACCGCCCTGCCGCGTCCACGGACGCGCGGGCCGGAGCGGGCGCTGAAGAGGCTCGGCCGGACACCGGCCGGGCCTCTTCGCGCATGGGGGCGCGCATGGCTCGGCACCCGCTTCGCGGCGCGGGCTCCGGGGTGTCTGCTCGGGTAGGCTCGCGCGCGGGCTTGGCGCGTGACGGGCGGCACACCGCGGAAGGTAATCCTCCGGGTTAGGTTCGGCGGCATGGAACCTCCGTACCCGCGGCTTCTCGTCGACCGTTACGAACGGGCCTTCCGCTTCTACGATGCGGTCCTCCCCGAGCTCACCGGCTGCACGCTCGCGCGGGGCAACTCGTCGTCCGGCTATGCCAGTTGGGATGCCGCGGATGGACGGACCGCGCTTGCCCTGTTCACCCGGGCCGCGATGGTCTCCGCGCTCGGGGAGCCCAACGTGCCCGGCGGGGGCGGCTCGCTGGTTCTCCACGTGGCCACTCCGCAGGCGCTCGACTCGGCGGTCGCGCTGTGTGCCGGGGCGGGCGGCGTGGTGGTGGCCGCGGCTCGGGATCTGCCGGAGTGGGGGGCGGGGCTGCGGGCAGCGCATGTCCTCGATCCGGACGGGAATCTGGTGGAGTTGCAGACGTATTAGGGGAGTTGCTGACGTACTAGCGGACGTACGCACCCCCCTCAGCCCAGCCCCCTAGCCCAGAGCCCCCCCCTCGCCTCAGCCTCCCCCTCACCCCAGCCCCCTCCTCACCATCCCCACAACCTCCTCCTCCGAAAGTCCCAACTCCCGGGCCAGCTCCACCAGTTCGCGCACCCTCAGCTGCAACGTCGCCCGCCCCCGGGCCGCCGTGTCGTCCACGACCACCGCACCCCGCCCCCGGCGGAGTTCGATCAGGCCCTCCTCCCTCAGGCGCTGGTAACCCCTCAGCACCGTATGGACGTTGACGCCCAGGGAGTCCGCCAGGGTGCGGGCCGCGGGGAGGCGGTCGCCCGGGGATACCGTGCCCTCCGCGATCGCGCGGCGTACCGAGGCCGCGATCTGGTCGCCCAGCGGCTGGGGCGATGCGAAGTCTACGCGGAACAGCATCAGCGCCCCGAGGCCTCTCGGTCGGCCAGGGTGTTGAGCAGGGCGGCACCCGTCGCCGAGTCGTCCACCGTCACCGCGAACTCCCGCCCGCTGCGGCGCCGCACCACGATCGCCTCACCCGAACGCAGGACGAGTCCCGACTTGCCCGGGCGGACCCGATAGCCCCAACCCCCGTACTCCGACGGGACCTTGACCTCACGGCTGACCGCCCGGTCGACATCGGAGAGCGGCACCCGGATCCGCGGCCACGGCAGCACCGTCGGCCGCGCGGTCAGCCCGTGCCGGTCGACGGTGACGTACGGGCAGGAGAGCGCGAGGCAGGGCAGGGCGATCATCAGCGGGAGGAGGGCGCGGGACCAGCCCGCCATGTACAGCACACCGATGGTCGCGGCGACCAGCGCCACCCCGGCCCACAGCAGCACCCGCGAGGGCGCCCGGCGCATCCAGCCCGCCACTTCGCCCTCGGCCAGGTCGATCCGCTCGGGCTCGCCGGGGTCTCGGGACGGCACCGGTGCCGGCAGGGGCAGCGTCCGCGCGAGCAGCCGGCCGAGCACGGCCGCCAGCACCGCGACGCACGCCGCGACGGCGGGCTGCCACGGCGGCATGCTCACTCCCGCCGGATCGACCGCGTCGGCGTTGTCGATCAGTACCGCGACCGAGAGACAGCCGACGAGGCCGGCCACCGCGTACCCGGCCCCGATCATCCACTGACCCCCGCGCACGGCCAGGTCCGCGGTCATAGCGACCACGCTGCACAGTACGGCGAGCCCGGCGTTCAGCACGATGACGAACACCAGGTACGAGGCGCGGCTCTCCGTGGAGTCGGAGCTGCCCCCCGCCGTGAAGTGGCTGGCGAGCCGGGAGGGCAGTCGGTCTCGAAGGAGCGCGAAGACCGTCAGGTCGACGGCCAGTGCGAGCAGGAACGGCAGTACGGAGACGGCCACCAGGCGGTACCGGACACGATTCATCGAAAACCTCCTTGTTCGCATAGTAGTAGAACAATGCAGATTCAAGGAAGGAGGGCCGAGGAAGAAGGTCCGAGGAGGGGGGCCGCCCCCTGACGCAGAGCGGCCGCCGCGTGCCCGGGAGTCATGGGGACTCCCCGGTCCGCGGCGGCCGCGATGAGCAGGTGGGGGTTAGGGGGGTGTCCGGCGGGTCATGGCCGGACACCCCTAGATCGGGTCCAGGGCAGACCGCTGGAGGCGTGCGCCGGACGGGAGTTGGCGGCGGATGTCGTTCAGCACCGAGCCGAAGTCCAGCTCGGCCCGGCCGCTCGCGTACACCGCTCCCCCGAAGTGCAGCGCGACCCCGAGGTCGGGCTCCGGCGGTTTGAGGGAGAGCAGGCAGCTGAGGGTGGCCTGCTGAACCGCGCCGTCGTCGGAGGCGACGGGCACGGGCATGTCCCATTCCAGTACGAAATCGCGGAGGTTCCCGCCGTCGAGCGCGAAGGTGCCGCTCTCCGTCGGTATCCCCGGTACCGGGCCGAGCGAGTCGAAGCTCGCTCCGGCGAAGTCGACCCCCCTGATCCGGGTCCGCAATTGCGTCCCGTCAGTGGTGATCGTCAGCGCTTCGGATCCTAGGCGGTCCCGGTACCAACCCGCCCATGACTGTGGTGTCATGGGCGGAGATTAGCGGCGTACCCTGCTGTTCGTCACAGGGGGTGACCGAAATGAGTGTTACCACTTCCTTGCGTACTTCGACACAACCGCACCGTTGTCGAACGATCGGGACCAGGTCAGCCCGAACTGACAGGGTGTGAACTCGCCTTCCAGCAGCCGGATTCCGGCGCCCGCGAGCACCGGATTCTCGCCGTCAGGCCTGCGGCTCGCGCCACATCGGGTACATCAGGGGGCCGTCCGGCAGCCGCAGCGGCTCGCCCAGCGGGGCGAAGCCCAGGCGCTCGTACAGCCGGGGGCTGCGCTCGCTGCTCGCCTCCAGGTAGGCAGGGCGGCCCGCCCGGTCGCACTCCTTCAGTACGGGGGCGATCAGCGCGGCGCCCAGGCCCCCGCCCTGACGGTCCGGGGTCACCGCGATCAGCATGAGGTACGCGTGGGCGCGGCCGTGCGGATGGGCCGCGGCGGTCAAGTGGGCTATCTGCTCGACCCGTTCGTTGTCCGGGTCGACCAGGGCCCGCAGCTGCGCGGGGCCGTCGTCGTCGCCGTCCTCCGGATCGGCGGGGACGTCGAGCCACAGGGCGGCCGCCGAACCGTCCTCCATGATGTCCACATGGCCTTCGGTGAGGGCGAGTTCGAGGAACGCGGCCATCAGGAGGTGGTGCACCTCGCGCCGTCGCGCCTCGTCGGGCAGGACCCAGCTGCTCACCGGGTCGTGCTGGAACGCCTCGTCCAGAAGCCGTACCACCGCCGCCCGGTCGTCCGGACCCGCCCGCCGTATCCCCGCGCCCATCTCCGGCCCGCCCATCTCCACCGCTCCCGCCGCCCGTGTCGTACGTCAACTGACGGCAACCATCCCAGAGTTGGCCCGCTCCGCCCAGCGGACCGCGGGGCCAAGGGCGTACCCGGCGGCCAGGAAGACCGCCCCGAGCAGCAGCCAGCCCGGCACTCCCCAGTCGACGATCAGCGCGGTGAGCAGCAGCGGGCCGAGCATCCTGGCCAGCGGCACGCCCATGCCGAAGAAGCCCTGGTACTGGCCCTGTTGGCCGACCGGTGCCAGGTCGAAGCCGATCTGCCAGGCGCCTGCGGACTGCATCATCTCGCCCGCCACCTGGAGCCCGCCCGCCACGAGCAGCACCGCCACCGCGGCCCAGGCGGGCGCGTCGGCGGCGCTGAGGGCGAACACCGCGCAGGAGGCGAGCATCAGGGCGCCGCCGCGCGCCACACTGCGTACGGCGCTCGGCAGATCGCGTACGGCGGACGCGGTACGGACCTGGAAGAGCATCACCGCTCCGGTGTTGAGCACGAGCAGCGCGGAGACCAGCCAGCCCGGCGCGTCGGTGCGGGTGACCGTCCACAGCGGGATGGCGAGGCTGATCAGCGGCATCCGCAGCAGGAGCAGCATGTTGAGGAAGGTGACGACGGCGTAGGGGCGGTCGCGCAGCACCTCGAACCGCTGGCCCCGGCCGGGCGCGGCCGCCATCGGCGCCACCGCGGGCAGCCGCAGCAGGACCAGCGCGCAGAGCAGGAAGGCGGCCGCGTCCAGGGCGAACACCGCGAGGTAGGCGGTTCGGGTGCCGTAGTGCAGCGCGACCCCGCCGCCCGCCGCGCCGACGGCGAGCCCGGCGTTCAGCGTGGACTGGAGGTGCGCGAGGACGTGCGTACGGTCCGTGCGGGCGACCAGCGCGGCAAGCAGGGCCTGGCGGGCGGCGGCGAGGCCGGTCTGGGCGGTCGCGTAGCAGCAGGCGGCCAGCACGAAGGGGAGGAAGCCGCGGACGAACAGGAAGGCGGCGACCGAGACGCCGGTGGCCGCGGCGAGCAGTACGGCGACGGTGCGCGGTCCGCGCCGGTCGGCGAACCGGCCGAGCGGGACTCCGGCCAGCGCGCCGACGGCCCAGGCGAGCGTGAGGCCGAGGCCGATGCGGGTGGGCGAGAGGCCTACGACCCGGCTGAAGTACAGCGCCGAGGTGACGTAATAGGCGCCGTCGCCAAGGGAGTTGATGAGCTGGGCGGCGGCGAGGCCGCGGGCGGGTCCGGCGGGCGGCAGGAAGCGGGAGGGCATGAACCCATCAAACCAAGCGGAATGGCCCAGCACGGGGGCCACTTGGGTCCTGGTTCACTGGGCCATTGCGAAAGGCCGGGCCTCCCCGCGTCAGCGGTTCCGGCGGGTCACGAACTCGGCCAGGGCGAGGAGTTCGCCCGCGGCCGTCAGATCGGGGACGGCGCGCGAGAGGTGGTGGACCGCCCGGGCCATCCGGTCGGCGGCATGGATCTGGGCCCAGTCGCGGCCGCCCGCCCGGTCGACCGCCTCGGCGGCTCTGCGGACCGCGGTGGCCCCCATCGGCCCCTGGTACAGCTCGGTGAGTTCGGCCGCCGCGGGGGTGCCCGAGCCGAGCGCGGCGACGACCGGCAGGGACTTCTTGTGGGCGGCGAGGTCGGCGCCGACCGGTTTCCCGGTGCGCCCCGGGTCGCCCCAGATGCCGATCAGGTCGTCGATGAGCTGGAAGGCGAGCCCGGCCTCGCGGCCGAACGCGTCCATGGCGGCCACCTCCTCCTCGCCCGCCCCCGCGTACAGCGCGCCCAGCGCGCAGGCGCAGCCGAGCAGCGCCCCGGTCTTGGCCATCGCCATGCCGAGGCATTCGTCCAGGGACACGTCCTGCGGGCCCCGCTGCTCGAAGGCGCAGTCGGCCTGCTGGCCGGCGCAGAGTTCGATGACGCAGGCCGCGAGCCGGGCGGAGGCGGCGGGCGCCGCGGGGTGGTCGTCGGCGGCGACCAGGCGCAGCGCGAGGGCGTGCAGCGCGTCCCCCACGATGATGGCGTCCGGCGTGCCGAACACGGTCCAGGCGGTGGGGCGGTGCCGGCGGGTGGCGTCCTCGTCGATGACGTCGTCGTGCAGCAGCGTGAAGTTGTGGACGAGTTCGACGGCGGCCGCGGCCCGTACCGCGGCTTCGGGGTCGCCGCCGAGCGCCCGGGAGCCGGCGAGGACGAGGGCCGGGCGGATCGCCTTGCCCGCCTGTCCGCCGGCCGGGGTGCCGTCGGCGTGCTCCCAGCCGAAGTGGTACATCGCGACCCGCCGCACCGAGCGGGGCAACGACTCGACGGCTGAGCGCAGTTGAGGGTTGACGACGGTGCGGGTCCGTTCCAGCAGATCAACGGCCTCGCGGCCCTCAATGGCTTCCGACATTGCCAACTAGGGTGCCCTTTCTTGGAGTTGACGGCCGTCGCCGGGCGCGCCGCGGCCGGCACGCCCGGACCGGAGGCTCACCGCCAGCGGCTGACCTCGACGTTCTCCAGGACACCGAGCGCGTCGGGCACCAGGATCGCGGCCGAGTAGTACGCGGTGACCAGGTAGTTGATGATCGCCTGCTCGTCGATGCCCATGAAGCGGACCGACAGGCTCGGCTCGATCTCGTCCGGGATGCCGGACTGCTGGAGCCCGATGACGCCCTGCTCGGCCTCGCCGGTACGCATGCAGATGATCGAGGTCGTACGGGCCTCGCTCACCGGGATCTTGTTGCACGGGAAGATCGGCACCCCGCGCCAGGCCGGCACGTGGTTGCCCGCGACCTCCACCGACTCCGGCACCAGACCCCGCTTGTTGCACTCGCGCCCGAACGCGGCGATGGCGCGCGGGTGGGCGAGGAACAGCTTCGAGCCGCGTCGGCGCGAGAGCAGCTCGTCCATGTCGTCGGGGCTGGGCACCCCGTCGTGCGGCTGGAGGCGCTGGCCGTAGTCGCAGTTGGTCAGGAGGCCGAACTCCCGGTTGTTGACCAGCTCGTGCTCCTGGCGCTCGCGCAGCGCCTCGACCGTGAGCCGCAACTGCTGCTCGGTCTGGTTCATCGGCTGGTTGTAGAGGTCGGCGACCCGGCTGTGGACCTTCAGCACGGTCTGCGCGACGGAGAGTTCGTACTCGCGGGGCGAGCCCTCGTAGTCGACGTAGGTGTGCGGGATGACGGTTTCGCCGACATGGCCCGCGGAGAGGTCGATCGCCGCTTCGCCGAGGTGGTTGGTGCGCTGTTCCGGAAGCTGCGAGAACGAGGTGAGGTGCGCCTGGAGGGACTCGGCGCGCTCCGCGAGGTTGAGCACGTCGGTCCGGCTCAGCACCAGGACCGTGCACGCGGTGGTGGCCCGGACCGTCCACTGCCAGGTGGCGTCCCCGGAGACCAGCGCCTGGTCGCCGAAGTACGCCCCGTCCGCGAGGAAGCCGAGCTCCGTCTCGTCGCCGTAGTGGCCGGTGCCGATCTTCTCGACCCGGCCGTGCGCGAGCAGGAACACCCGGTCGGCGGCGTCGCCCGCGACGGCGATGATCTCGCCCGCCGCGTACTGGCGCTGCTCGCAGCGGCTGGCCAGCTCACCGAGCGCGGCCTCGTCCTCGAAGTCCCGCAGCGCGGGCAGCTCGCCCAGCTCGGCGGGGATGACGTCGACCCGCTCGCCGGTCTGGACGAACGTGATCCGCCCGTCCCCCACCGAGTAGCTCAGCCGTCGGTTCACCCGGTACGTACCGCCTTGCACCTGGACCCATGGCAGCATGCGCAGCAGCCAGCGGGAGGTGATCTCCTGCATCTGCGGGGCGGACTTGGTGGTGGTCGCCAAGTTCCGCGCGGCGGCTGTGCCGAGACTCTGCTGGGCGCGGTTCTCGGGACCTGCCTCGACCGACATGTGACTCCTTCTGAACTCTCACGATCATGAAGCTGAACTGCGTGAAGAAGCCTTCCATCACGATGAGTCGCCACGCCATTACTCAAATGAGTGGGATTGGAATACCAATCGAGCGGGCATCCGTCGCCATCGTGCTCGAACAGTCCGCTTCCGCCCGTTGCGTCCCGCACCCGGAATCCACCGGCCCGCCATCCGTCCGTCATTCGCACCCAAGACGCGACGGGCCGACGCGACGGGTGTCCGGATCGGCTCGCACGGCGAACCGAACAGATCGCCCCATAGCGGGAGTCGGGGTACAAGCGGTACGAGATATTCCGCACCGCTCTGGAAGGAGGCGGCCATGGCCCCTCCCCTGTCCGCTGACCAATTCCTCGCCGCACTGCGAGCCGAGGGCCTCACCGTGGTCGAGGTCGGCCAGTGGCGCGGCCACAACCGGGCCGGTCACGGTGGGTGGGGCCCGGTCAACGGCGTCGTCATCCACCACACCGCCACCAGCGGCGCCGACGCCACGGTCCGCCTCTGCTACGACGGCTACGACTCCCTGCCGGGCCCGCTCTGCCACGGCGTGATCACCAAGGACGGCACGGTCCACCTGGTCGGCAACGGCCGCGCCAACCACGCGGGCGCGGGCGACGGCGACGTACTGCGCGCCGTGATCGCCGAGAGGCGGCTGCCGCCGCCGGTGAAGAACGACACCGACGGAAACACGCACTTCTACGGTTTCGAATGCGAAAACCTGGGAGATGGGCAGGACCCCTGGCCGCAGGCCCAGCTCGACGCCGTCGAGAAGGCGGCCGCCGCGATCTGCCGCCACTACGGCTGGACCGAGCACTCCGTCATCGGGCACAAGGAATGGCAGGTCGGCAAGGTGGACCCGCGCGGCTTCACCATGGACTGGCTGCGCGAACGCGTCCACGAGCGCCTCAAGTGACACCTGAAGCGACAATGGTTCCATGACCCCCGAAGCGCTCGCCCCCCGCCTCCCCTCCCCCTTGGAGGAAGCGCCGGACGAGCGCTTCGCGCGGCACGGCGTACGCCTGCTCCTCAAGCGGGACGACCTGATCCACCCTGATCTGGTCGGCAACAAGTGGCGCAAACTGGTGCTGAACCTGCGGGCCGCCGCCGGCCGCCCCGTCCTCACCTTCGGCGGCGCCTACTCCAACCACCTCCGCGCGACCGCCGCCGCCGGGCGCCTCCTCGGCTTCCCCACCATCGGCGTCGTACGCGGCGACGAACTGGCCGGCCGGACGCTCAACCCGTCCCTCGCGCAGTGCGCGGCGGACGGCATGCGGCTGCACTTCGTGGACCGGTCGGCCTACCGCCGCAAGTCCGCGCCGGACGTGCTCGCGGGCCTCCTCGATCTGCTCGGCCGGGACGCGTACGTCGTCCCCGAGGGCGGCAGCAACTCCCTTGCGGTGCGGGGCTGTACGGCACTCGGCGAAGAGCTGCGCGGCCTCGCGGACGTCGTTGCGGTGGCCTGCGGCACCGGCGGCACCCTGGCCGGCCTGGCCGGCGGCCTCGGGCCCGGGCAGCGGGCGATCGGGGTGCCGGTCCTGAAGGGGGGCTTTCTGGGCGAGGCCATACGCACGCTCCAGTACGAGGCCTTCGGCTCGGCCACGGCGAACTGGACGCTGGACGAGCGCTTCCACTGCGGGGGCTATGCCCGCACAAGTCCCGAACTCGAAGCGTTCGCCGCCGACTTCGAGGGGCGGCACGGAGTGGGGGTGGAGCGGGTGTACGTGGCCAAGCTGCTGTTCGGGCTGCTGACGCTGGCGGAGCAGGGGGCGTTCCCTCCGGGGACGAGGGTGGCAGCGGTGATCACGGGCAAGCCCTGAAATTTCCCCACCCCGCCCCTTCCCGAAACCCTCCGGGGGTGGGTGATTCGGCTGCGGATCGCGCGTGGGCGCTCGCGCAGTTCCCCGCGCCCCCAACACCCCCGGGGCGGGTGGGAAAACCCCCTACCCCTCGCCCTCCCGGTATGCCGCCGCCTCCTCCAGGTCCAGTCTGCGCAGCAGCGTCCGCAGGAGTTCGTCGTCGATGCGGCGGCCGTCGCGCAGTTCCACGAAGACCTGGCGTTCCGCTTCGATCATGGCGCGGGACAGCCGCCGGTAGGTGTCGTCCGCCGACTCCCCCGTCGCCTCGTTGACCGCCCCCAGCCGCTCCCACACCGCGTTCCGGCGCCGCTCCAGAACCGTCCGCAGCCGGTCGGCGAGCGGCGGCGGGAGGGCGTTGCGTTCGTCGGCGAGGAGTTCGTCGAGGCGGGCCTCCGCGGCCCGGGAGGCCTCGCTCTGGGCCTGTGCCTCGGCCAGCGTCTCGGCCTGGGTGTCCCGCCCGGGGAGCTTGAGCAGCCGGATCAGCGGGGGCAGCGTGAGCCCCTGCACGACCAGCGTGCCGATCACCGTGCTGAAGGTCAGGAACAGGACGAGGTTGCGGGCCGGGAAGGCCGTTCCGTCCGCCGTCGTCAGCGGGATCGAGAAGGCGATGGCGAGCGAGACCACGCCGCGCATCCCGGCCCAGCCGACGATCACCGGCGCCGTCCAGTCGGTGTCCGGCTCCCGTCGCCTGAGCTTCTCGGACAGCGCGCGCGGCAGGAACGTGGCGGGGAAGACCCAGACGAACCGGGCGACCACCACGAGGAGGAACACCCCCACCGCGTACCAGACCGCCTCGCCGACCCCGTACTCCCCAAGTCCCTTGAGGACCACCGGCATTTGCAGCCCGATCAGCGCGAACACCGCCGATTCGAGGACGAAGGCGACCATCTTCCACACCGCCTCCTCCTGGAGCCGGGTCGCGAAGTCGACCTGCCAGGAGCGGTGGCCCAGGTAGAGCGCGACGACCACGACCGCGAGCACCCCGGACGCCCCGATCATCTCGGCCGCCGCGTACGCGACGAACGGGATGAGCAGCGACAGCGTGTTCTGGAGCAGCGCCTCGCCGAGGTGGCGGCGCAGCCAGTGGATCGGCAGCATGAGGACGAGCCCCACCCCGATGCCGCCGACCGACGCGAGCGCGAACTCCGCGAGCCCGCCCGCCCAGGTGGCCCCCGCGCCGACGGCCGCCGCGAGCGCCACCTTGTACGCGGTGATCGCGGTCGCGTCGTTCACCAGGGACTCGCCCTGGAGGATCGTGGTGATGCGGCCGGGCAGCCGCAGCCGGCGCGCGATGGCGGTCGCCGCGACCGCGTCCGGCGGCGCGATCACGGCGCCCAGGACGAGCGCCGCGGTCAGCGGCAGATCGGGCACGAGGAGGTACGCCAGGTAGCCGACCACGACCGTCGCGAACAGCGTGTAGCCGACGGAGAGCAGCGCCACCGGCCGGATGTTCGCGCGCAGATCGAGGTACGAGCTGTCCAGCGCGGCCGTGTGCAGCAGCGGGGGCAGCAGCAGCGGCAGCACGATGTGCGGGTCGAGGGTGTACTCCGGGACGCCGGGCACGTACGCCCCGATCAGGCCGACCGCGACCAGGAGCAGGGGAGCCGGCACGGGGGTGCGGCGGGCCGCGCCCGCCACCGCCGCGCTCGCCGCGATCAGCGCCACCAGCGGCAATGCGTCCATCACAACCGTCCGTCCCCGCTCACCCGCGCCGCGCGCTCCGTCGTAACCTGGCCATCATGAGCGAGTGCCCGCACGTTGCAGAACTGCCGCGCCCCGAGCCGGCCCCGCTGGGCGATGGCTGCCCGGAGTGCCTGAAGGAGGGCACCCATCCCGTGCAGCTGCGGCTGTGCCTGGTCTGCGGGCACGTGGGATGCTGCGACTCCTCGCCCCGCCAGCACGCGACCGGGCACTTCAAGGAGACCGGGCACGCGGTGATGCGGACCTTCGAGCCCGGCGAGAGCTGGCGCTGGTGCTTCGTGGACGGCGTACTGGTGTGACCGGGGAGGTTCGACCCCGCGGCGGCTGGGTACGTCAACCCGGCGTCGGTTCACAGCAATTGGGCGCCGCAAACCCCTAGCCACTGTCCGTACTCATAGGCTTACCATGAGTGACAGCCGCCGGGAGGGCTTCCGGCGACAGGGCACTATGGATCGCGATAGCGTCGCCAGTCCAGGTACGGACCCCGTACCCACGGCCCCGGGACCTCCCCTCTCCCCGGGCCTCGACAGAGCTTGTGCCACCTTGGAGGTGAGGGTGTCCCAGATCGCAGGCGAGCCCGGGAATCAGGACTTCGTGGAAGTCCGGCTGCCGGCCGCGGGTGCCTACCTGTCGGTGCTGCGTACGGCCACGGCCGGACTCGCGGCACGTTTGGACTTCACCCTCGACGAGATCGAGGACCTGCGCATCGCGGTCGACGAGGCCTGCGCGATCCTGCTCCAGCAAGCGGTCCCCGGCTCGGTACTGAGCTGTGTGTTCCGCCTCGTCGACGACTCACTGGAAGTCACCGTCTCGGCCCCGACCACGGACGGCCGGGCTCCCGAGCGCGACACCTTCGCCTGGACGGTGCTCTCCGCGCTGGCCGGCAAGGTCGACTCCTCCGTCGCCGAGGACCGTACGGTCTGCATCAGCCTGTACAAACAGCGCGGCGCGGGCCCCGGACCGGCGTGAGCGGGGAGGGTCCGGTGCGGGACGACAAGCGCATCCCCGAGGCGGTGCGCTCCGCGGGCATCCCGGAGCAGCAGGCCCGGCCGCACCCGGTGGACAGCGCTGTGGATGGCCCAAATGGCGTTTTGGACGCGGCGGAGCAGGCAGAGCGGGCGGCCCTTATGAGCGAGCACACCGAGCACAGGCACCACGATCCACACGATCGCAGCGGGGCGCGGGCGATGTTCATCGAGCTGCGCAAGCTGCCCGACGGATCGCCGGAGAAGGCCGAGCTGCGCAATCAGCTGGTCCGGATGCACCTGCCCCTGGTCGAGCACCTGGCGCGGCGCTTCCGCAACCGGGGCGAGCCGCTGGACGACCTCACCCAGGTCGCCACGATCGGTCTGATCAAGTCGGTGGACCGGTTCGACCCCGAGCGGGGCGTGGAGTTCTCGACGTACGCGACGCCCACCGTCGTCGGCGAGATCAAGCGGCACTTCCGCGACAAGGGCTGGGCGGTGCGGGTGCCGCGCAGGCTCCAGGAGCTGCGGCTGGCGCTCACCACGGCGACGGCCGAACTGTCCCAGCAGCACGGTCGCTCCCCGACGGTGCACGAACTGGCCGAGCGGCTCGGCATCTCGGAGGAAGAGGTCCTGGAGGGTCTGGAGTCGGCCAACGCCTATTCCACCCTGTCCCTCGACGTTCCGGACACGGACGACGAGTCACCGGCGGTGGCGGACACCCTGGGCGCGGAGGACGAGGCGCTCGAAGGAGTCGAGTACCGCGAGTCCCTCAAGCCGCTCCTTGAGGATCTCCCGCCGCGCGAGAAGCGGATCCTGCTGCTGCGCTTCTTCGGGAACATGACCCAGTCGCAGATCGCCCAGGAGGTCGGCATCTCCCAGATGCACGTCTCCCGTCTACTGGCCCGCACCCTGGCCCAACTCCGGGAGAAGCTGCTGGTGGAGGAGTAGGCGCTGCCGCCGAGGTACCGGGGGCGCCGCCCCCGGACCCCTGCTCCTCAATCTCCCCAAGGCCTGAAGGGCCAGGGGGGACCCCCATGAGGGGCTGATAATTGCCAGCGCTAGGCGTCCCGCATGGGCCCGCGAATACCCAGCGCTTTGGTGGTGGCCGGGTTCACCAGCAGCACGAGCCCGGCGATGGCCACCCCCGCGAGAGCGATACCCGCCGGGATCCAGGGCGCACCGTCGGAGTTGAGGAACGTCCAGGCGACCGGCAGGGCCATGATCTGGGTGATCATCGCGGGGCCGCGGCTCCAGCGGCGGCGGAGCAGCAGCCCGCGGGCGGCGATCAGCGGGATCAGGCCGAGGACCACCAGCGTCACGCCGCCCATTTCGGCCTGGGTGGGCCGGTCGGGCTTGCCGGTCAGGCCCATCACGAGCAAGCAGAGGCCACCGGCGACCAGGGCGAGGCCTTCCAGCGCGGACAGTGCCGCAGCGGCGGTCAGCCGGCCGGGGCGCGGTCCGGCGGGGGCTTCGGGGGTCTGCTCAGTACTCACCCGGCCAGGGTAGCCCGCCGCATTCGCCCCGCCCCCGGCCCCGCCCGGCCCCGCCCTGAGCCGTCTGGCCCAAGTGCACCCCGATACCACCCGGTAGGTAGTCTGGCGCCCATGCGTGCACTTCTCGTGGTCAACCCGGCGGCTACCTCCACCAGTGCGCGCACGCGTGACGTCCTCCTGCACGCCTTGGCCAGCGAGATGAAGCTGGAGGCGGTGACCACGGAGTACCGCGGGCACGCCAGGGACCTCGGGCGGCGGGCGGCCGAGAGCAGCGACATCGATCTTGTGGTGGCGCTCGGCGGCGACGGCACGGTCAACGAGGTCGTCAACGGACTGCTGCACAACGGCCCGAGCCCCGAGCTCCCCGAATTCGCGGTGGTTCCCGGCGGCTCGACGAATGTGTTCGCGCGGGCGCTGGGCCTGCCCAATGACGCTGTGGAGTCGACCGGTGTCATTCTCGACGCGCTGCGCGAGAACCGGCACCGCACGGTGAGCCTGGGTCTCGCCGCCGGGGTCCCGGGAAGCGTGGACGAGGGGGTTCCGCCGCGCTGGTTCACGTTCTGTGCCGGGTTCGGATTCGACGCGGGTGTGGTCGGCCGGGTCGAACAGCAGCGGGAGCGCGGGAAGCGGTCGACGCATGCGCTCTATTTGCGCCAGGTGGCCCGGCAGTTCTTCGGCGAGCCGCACCGCAGACACGGCCAGATCACGCTGGAGCGGCCGGACGGCGAGTCCGTCGAGGGCCTCGTCCTGTCGATAGTCTGCAACACCTCCCCCTACACCTACCTGGGCAATCGTCCGCTGTACTCGTCCCCCGACGCCTCCTTCGACGGGGGCCTCGACGTGCTCGCGCTGACGAAGATGACGACGCCGACGGCGACCCGTTACGCGACCCAGCTGCTCACTTCGACCCCCGACAAGGGTCCGCACGGCAAGCACGCCGTATCACTGCACGACCTGACGGACTTCACCTTGCATTCCAAGGCTCCCCTCCCCTTCCAGATGGACGGCGACCACCTGGGCCTGCGTAGCAGCGTCGCGTTCACAGGCGTACGCCGTGCACTGCGTGTGATTGTGTGAGTGGAAGGGCCCAAAGTCCTTTCACTCGAACGTTTAGGCTGCCATCCACCCCATGGAAGTACGACTGTGACCCAGTCGACACCGAGGAATCCAAAAAAACTTTCCGGAAGGGGTTGTATCCGCCGCCGAGGTTTGCGAATCTCTACATGGCGATCGGGACGGCCCGCAACACCAGCCTCCACTGAAAGCCAGAACCCCTCCTCGAACCAGGACCACCACCAGTTCCAACTGGAAGATGGCCCTTCCCTTGTCGAGGGATTCGTGAAAGCGTTCACATTCACAAGCCCCCCTGCACGTAACACCAAGAGAGGTAGCAGCCATGGACTGGCGTCACAACGCCGTTTGTCGTGAGGAAGACCCCGAGCTGTTCTTCCCCATCGGCAACACCGGTCCTGCGCTGCTGCAGATCGAGGAAGCCAAGGCCGTCTGCCGCCGCTGCCCCGTCATGGAGCAGTGCCTGCAGTGGGCGCTCGAGTCCGGCCAGGACTCCGGCGTCTGGGGTGGCCTCAGCGAGGACGAGCGCCGCGCGATGAAGCGTCGTGCCGCTCGCAACCGGGCGCGCAACGCGACCGCCTGAGCCCCCACTTCCTGCCTTAGCCCCGCGCGGCGCGTACAGAGCGTACGCACTCACCGCCCCCCGAGCCGCAGCGCGCAGCAGTAACCCACAGCATTCGAGCCCCGAACCGTTCCTCGGTTCGGGGCTCGCTGCCATGTGGCGCCCCCGGCGCCGGCTACGGGCTGCTACTTCTCGGCCCCCACGGGAATGTCGAGTACGACCTTGGTGCCGCGGTCCGGTGCCGGCACCATGTCGAAGCTGCCGCCCAACTCGCCCTCCACCAGCGTCCGTACGATCTGCAGGCCCAGGTTTCCGGTGCGCTGCGCGTCGAAGCCCGGGGGCAGTCCGCAACCGTCGTCCCGCACGGTGATCAGCAGCCGGGAGTCCTCGCGGGTGCCGCCGCGCAGCGCCGCGACCTCCACCGAGCCCTGCTCCCCCGGCGCGAAGGCGTGCTCAAGGGCGTTCTGCAGCACCTCGGTCAGGACCATGGACAGCGGGGTGGCGACCTCGGCGTCCAGTATTCCGAAGCGGCCGGTGCGGCGGCAGTTGACCTTGCCGGGCGAGATCTCGGCGACCATGGCGAGCACCCGGTCGGCGATCTCGTCGAACTCGACGCGCTCGTCCAGGTTCTGGGACAGCGTCTCGTGCACGATGGCGATCGAACCGACCCGCCGGACCGCCTCGTTGAGCGCCTCCCGGCCCTGGTCGGAGTCCATCCGCCGGGCTTGGAGCCGCAGCAGCGCCGCGACCGTCTGGAGGTTGTTCTTCACCCGGTGGTGGATCTCCCGGATGGTGGCGTCCTTGGTGATCAACTCCCGCTCGCGGCGGCGCAGTTCGGTCACGTCGCGCAGTAGCACGAGCGAGCCGATCCGCGTCCCCTTCGGCTTGAGCGGAATGGCGCGCAGCTGGATCACCCCGCCGTTGCCCTCGACCTCGGCCTCCCTCGGGGCATAGCCGCTGGCCAGCTTGGCGATGGCCTCGTCCACCGGGCCGCGGGACGGCGCGAGTTGGGCGGTGAGCTCGCCGAGGTGCTGCCCGACGAGGTCGGAGGCGAGGCCGAGCCGGTGGTAGGCGGAGAGTGCGTTGGGCGATGCGTACTGGACGATGCCGTCCGCGTCGAGCCTGATCAGACCGTCACCGGCACGCGGCGAGGCGTCCATGTCGACCTGCTGGCCGGGGAAGGGGAAGGACCCGGCGGCGATCATCTGGGCGAGGTCGGAGGCGGACTGGAGGTAGGTCAGTTCGAGCCGCGAGGGGGTGCGGACGGTGAGCAGGTTGGTGTTCCTGGCGATGACGCCCAGGACGCGCCCCTCACGCCGTACCGGAATGGACTCGACGCGGACCGGAACCTCCTCGCGCCATTCCGGATCGCCCTCGCGCACGATGCGGCCCTCGTCGAGCGCGGCGTCGAGCAGCGGGCGCCGGCCGCGCGGGACGAGGTGGCCGACCATGTCGTCCTGGTAGGAGGTGGGGCCGGTGTTCGGGCGCATCTGCGCGACCGACACGTAGCGCGTGCCGTCCAGGGTGGGGACCCACAGCACCAGGTCGGCGAAGGAGAGGTCGGAGAGCAGCTGCCACTCCGAGACCAGCAGATGCAGCCACTCGAGGTCGGACTCACTCAGAGCGGTGTGCTGGCGTACGAGGTCGTTCATGGAGGGCACGCTGCGAGCGTACCTGCGAAAACCGGCAGATATGACTGCGGGCCGCGGCGCCGGGGCGGGACCCTCGGCCCGTCCGGCACCGCAGCCCGAGCTGCCGGCCGACGGGTGTGCGGTCCCCTCGGCCTCGTTGAGGTCCGGACGCGGTCAGGGCAGAGAGCGCCGGGCCTCGGTTCCGCCCGCCTGTGCGGGGTGGGCGGAAGTCAATGTGTACATTGTGGACTAGACCATTCTGCCCTGTCCATCCGTATGCACCGCGCAATGTACGGCGTTTGCCGCCGGGCCGCGACCTCTACATCTCGTCGGGGCTCTCGCGCGCCGCGGTGATGCCCCACCTGATCGCGTACGCCATGACCAAGGGCGCGCTCGACGTGTTCACCAGCAACCTCTCCAAGGTCCTCGGCCCGCGCGGGATCACGGTCAACGCGGTGGCCCCCGGGATCGTCGACACCGACATCAACGCCGACTGGCTGCGGACCAGCGACGAAGCCCGGGCGGGGGCGGCCGCGACCTCGGCGCTCGGCCGGGTCGGCGAGCCGTCGGACATCGCGGACGCGGTGGCGTTCCTGGCGTCCGAGGACGGCCGCTGGGTCACCGGGCAGTGGCTGGACGCCACGGGCGGCTCGCTCGCCTGAGCGCGGGACGGGCGAACCGGGCGGGGAGGGAATGGCAGGCGAACCGGGCGGGGGAAATGACGGGCCGACCGGTCGGGGGAACGCGGCTACGACATCGTCCATGCCTCCGAATGGCCGTCTCCGTATGCGTTCCGGCAACCCGTTCCGTCGACCATGGGTGCAGGCGCGACCGCCGCCGGAGGCCCCACCGCTCTGCTAGATTGGTCTATACCACGCCCGTTGCAGTTTCACGTCTCCAGATCGGCAGGCCCACGTGGAAGTTGTCATCGTCCCGGACGCCAAGGCAGGCGGCGAGCTCATCGCGGAGTCGATCGCCGCCCTGTGGCGCCGCAAGCCCGACGCGCTGCTCGGGGTGGCCACCGGTTCGACCCCGATCCCGATCTACGACGCGCTGACCGCCAAGGTCACCGCCGGTGATGTGGACGTGACGCGGGCCCGCGTCTGCCAGCTGGACGAGTACGTCGGGCTGCCCGCCGGGCACCCCGAGTCCTACCGCGCCACCGTCATCCGCCAGGTCGTGGAGCCGCTCGGCCTCGGCCCCGACTCCTTCATCGGCCCGGACGGCTCCGCCGAGGACGTCCAGGCCGCGTGCGAGGCGTACGACCTGGCGCTGGCCTCGGCCGGCGGCGTGGACCTCCAGATTCTGGGCATCGGCACCGACGGGCACATCGGCTTCAACGAGCCCTGCTCCTCGCTCGCCTCGCGCACCCGGATCAAGACGCTGACCGAGCAGACCCGCATCGACAACGCGCGGTTCTTCGGCAACGACATCGACCAGGTGCCGCACCACGTGATCACCCAGGGTATCGGCACCATCCTGGAGGCCCGCCACCTGGTGCTGCTCGCCACCGGCGAGGGCAAGGCCGAGGCGGTCGCGCAGACCGTCGAGGGTCCGGTCGCGGCCGTGGTGCCCGCCTCCGCGCTCCAGCTGCACCAGCACGCGACGGTCGTCGTGGACGAGGCCGCCGCCTCCAAGCTGAAGCTGGCCCCCTACTTCCGGCACACCTTCGCCAACAAGCCGGTGTGGCAGGGTCTTTAGGGCTCCTTACGCGTACGACAGTGCCGGGCACCCGCAGTTGAGGGGCGCCCGGCACTGTCGCATGCGGACCGGGGTCAGGCGTCGGCGAGGGCCGGGAAGCGGATCCGGGTCGTGCACAGGGACACCACGAGCGCGGACGCGGCGACGGCGCCCATGCCCCACACCAGGCTGGTGCCGCTCGCGATGAAGCCGATCATCGCGGGTCCGGCCAGCAGGCCCGTCGTGCCCATGGCCGCGACGAGCGCCAGGGCGTCCGAGCCCTGCCGGGCCGCGGCGACGTACACGCACGGGGTCACGGCCGCGATGCCGAGCCCGACGCAGGCGAAGCCGAGCAGGGTCGGCACCACCCCGCCCACCAGCAGGGCCAGGGCGAGGCCCGCGCCGGCCAGCGCGCTCCCGGCCCGGACGATGCGCGCGTCGCCCCAGCGGGTGCGCCAGCCGTCGGCGAAGACCCGGGCCAGCACCATCATGACCGAGACGACGGCGATGCCCATGGGCGCCAGTTCCGCCGCCGCGTTGACGACGTCCTTCAGATAGAGCGCCGACCAGTCGTTCATCGCGCCCTCGGTCACGGTGCCGAACGCCATGGCCAGGCCCATCCAGATCGTCACGCGGGTCGGCAGGGTCAGCCCGCCCCGGCGCTTCCTCTCGCTGGACTCGGTTTCCGTAGCCGGTTTCTGATCCTCCGTCAGCAGTCCGTTACGGGTCACCAGTACCAGCAGCGCCAGCAGGGCCGTCGCCGTGCCGAAGTGGGCGATCAGGGCCGAGGAGACCGTGGTGACGCCGGAGGCGAGGAGTGCGGCGAAGAGCGAACCGGCGCTGAAGGTCGCGTGCATCCTCGCCATGGTGGTGCGCCGGTACTTGACCTCAAGTGCGGCCGCCTGCGCGTTCATCGCGACGTTCAGGCAGCCGACGGCGATACCGTCGCAGCAGACGATGAGCAGGGTGACCGGATAGTTCGGCGTGATGGCGAGGGCGAGCAGCACCAGGCCGAGGCAGAGTGCCGAGACGAGGGCGAGCCGGCGCGAGCCGAGCCGCTTCGTCAGGACCGCCACCAGCGGGAAGGAGACGGCCGCGCCCGCCCCGCAGACCATCAGGAGCAGGCCGAGCTCCGCCTCGGACAGGTCGAGCCTCGTCTTGAGCGCGGGGATCCGGGAGACCCACGTGGCGTACTGGAATCCGAGGAAGCAGAACAGTGCCGCGATCGCCACTTGCGATCGACGGTATTCATCGCGAACGCGAAACATGTGAATTCAGCCTACTTCCATGGACATGTACACCGCGTTCGTGCCGTAGCCCGCCGGGAGCTCGACCTCGGGGTGGGCGCGGTAGCCCAGCGGGGCCCACAGGACGGCGGCGCCGCGGACGGCCACCAGGGAGATCCGCTCGAACCCCAACTCCCGTGCGAGTTCGCCGAGATGGGTGAGGAGGCGCGGGCCGAGACCCCGGCCGCGCAGCTCCTCGGCGATCACCAGGTCGTGCGCGTGCAGGTTGCGGGAGCGGAAGCCGGAGTCCTCCGCCCGGCTGAGGTCCGGGCAGGAGAACGCCGGGTAGGGCAGCGCGAGGAGGTAGCCGCCGACCCGCCCCTCGTACTCCATCACGAAGCAAGTGGCGGGAGCATGCCGGGACTTGAGGGCCTCGCGCCCCTCAGACAGTCCGTCCTGGGCATAGGCGCCGGCTTCCAGGGCCACGACGGTGTCCCAGTCGTGCTCGGCCAGCGGGCGGATACGGATGTCGGTGTCCAGCAGGGGCATCTACCTCGAACCTCCGATGCAGGTGTAGGGCAGCGGGTCGAAGCCGTTGAAACCCTGGGTGGTGTAGCCGACGGCGTACGCGCCGCAGGAGTGGATCCAGACCGGATCCCCGGAAGCCGCAGCCGCGGGGACCCGGACGGGACCGCCCTCGTGGGCGTAGGCGTCGTCGCTGTCGCAGGTGGGTCCGGCGACCCAGGCGTCGACCCGCTCGCCGCCCTCGTGGCCGGGGAACTCCAGGCGGTACTGCAACTGGTCCATTTCGTACAGGCCGTTGAACTTTCCGCAGCTCAGGTACAGCCAGTTCTGGCGCTCGCCGTCCAGCTGCCGCCGGGACGAGAGCCGGGACACATGGGCCCGGATGGCGCCGTGGTCGGCGACCAGATGGCGCCCCGGCTCCATGAGGAACTCCAGCGGCGACGCCGACTCCTCGCTCAGCCGCTGCATGCCTTCGCGGAGCACCGCGAACATCTTGTCCAGCGGGGGGTCGAGCGGCCGGCCCCGCTTGTCGAGGCAGCCCAGGGCGGGCAGGCCGCCGCCGAGGTTGATCCGGTCGAGCGGGATCCCCCGCCGGTTCAGCGCCGCCAGTACGTCGGCCAGCAGGTCAAGGGCGGCGCGCCAGGCCTCGGAGGTCATCTGCTGCGAGCCGACGTGCACGGACAGGCCCGAGGGTGTGAGGCCCGCCGCCCGCGCCGCCTCCAGGACGAGCACGGCGTCACCGGCCGAGCAGCCGAACTTCCGGCTCAGGCCCCACAGCGCGCCCTCCCCGCTGGTGGCGAGCCGGCAGAACACCCGGGAGCCGGGGGCGTGCGCGGCGATCGCCGCCACGTCCGCGACGCTGTCGGTGGCGAAGTCCCGTACGCCCATGCGGTAGGCGGCGGCGATGTTCTCGTCCGACTTGACGGTGTTGCCGTAGTGGATCCGGTCCAGGGGTACGCCGGTTCTGACGGCCTGCTCGATCTCCTGCGGGCTCGCCGCGTCGAAGCCCGCGCCCTGCGCCGCGAGGCGGGCCAGCACCTCGTCCACCGGGCAGACCTTCATGGCGAAGCGGACCGAGATGCCGGGCAGTTCGCGCAGCAGCGCCGTGTACTGGCCCTCGATCCCGGCGAGGTCGAAGATGATCCGGTCGTCGGTGGCATCCGCCAGGGCGGCCCGGACTGCGGTGCTTTCACGCATCGTCGGCACTCCGGGTCCCACCGACTGCGGTCAGGGGCTCGGCCCGGCCCGCCGCGATCAGCGGCCCCCACGCCTCGACCAGGAGCGCGAAGTCCTCGATGTCGGCCTGGGCCTCGTCCAGGAGGCGCTCGCGCAACGGCACCAGATGGTCGGCGAACTCGGCGTATCTGCCGCCCAGTTGGCGATAGCAGCGGTCGATGACGTCAAGGCGCCGGACGTTCTCGGCCCGGTCCTCGGCGGCGCTTCGCCCGGCGAGCTCGGCGATCACGTCGGCGCGCACGTGGTGCCGCTCGTCGAGCAGCGCCGCGCCCGCCGCCTCCATCGCGGTGTAGACCGGGTAGAGGTAGAGCATCGAGAGCAGGAACTTCGTGAACCTGAGCTGGTAGGCGGTGAATCCGGGGCCGGTCCGCCGCTCGGGGGTGTAGTAGTTCACGATGTTGCGGTTGTGCACGACGCCGGGCAGCGTCGCGTCGCGGACCAGGTGCAGCAGGAAGTAGTCGCTGCCGATGGTGCTGGTCGCGGGCAGCAGCGGCACCCGCTCGTACACCTCGTGGTCGAGCGCGATGTTGCACATGTCCACCCGCCAGATGTCGGGGGCGCCCAGGGTCGACTCGTCCCGGCTGAACGGCTCGGTGCCGGCGCCGGTGAACGACTCCTCGACCAGTTCGCGCCGCTCCCGCTCCGACGCCCCGGCCTCGGCCCACAGGCCGACCACCTCGTAGTAGACCTCGGGGTCGAGCTCCCGGATCTCGCCGATGTCCACCGACAGCTCGCCCACGAAGGAACTGCCCACCATGGCCACGGGCTTGTGGGCGTCCGCCGCGTCGAGCAGGCTGCGCGTGACACCGGGTACGGCGTCCGCCGCCCGCTTCCCGAGCGAGCGCAGCTCGTGGTGGATGGGGAACACGGGCCGGCCGTCGTGGACCTGGTAGCTGCTGTCGGAGTCCCTGCGGTGTACGGAGGCGCAGCCGAGCGCCGCCGCGATCAGGAACGCGCGGTTGGTGCAGGCGCCGTACGAGACGTCGGCGGGCAGCATCAGGTCGAGCAGCAGATCCGGTTTGGGGAGCGCGGCTCGCTGGATCACCCGGTGCAGGAAGTCCCGCTGCGCCGCCTCGCCGAGGTGGTGCACGACCACGTTCGCCGCGCCGCGCGGTGCGGCCGCCGCCCGGGCGTGTTCGGCGAAGGCGTGCTCGTCACAGGAGTCCAGGATCAGCAGGTGCACCTCGACACCGAAGTGCTCGGCCGCGTACGCGGCTTCCGCGCCGATCGCCGAAATCGTGCCGGCGCAGGGCCTGTTCGTGGGCAGGGTCAGGCAGATTTTGCGCATGACAGCTCTCCGGTCGACCGCTCCTCGTGCTGCCCGCGCCAGGATTCGAGCCCGAGCAGCTTGGCGCCGAGCTCGTTCAGCGAGGCGGGCCCGTACCTGACGGACTCGTGCCGCCGCGCGTCACCGACCAGCGTCTTGTTCCAGTCCGGGGTGCTTAGGTGGCGCCAGGACTCGACGCGGGAGCGCCGCAGCTCCTCGCTCGACTCAAGGGCCGGCATCATCGAGAGGTACTGGACCGAGCGGACACCGTTGTCAGAGGTGTTGCGGGCCACGCCGTGCGCCAGCATCCCGTTCCAGATCAGCAGGTCACCGGCTGCGAGCTCGGGCCGGATCACCGGGAACTCGGCGCGGTCGACGGCGGGCCGGACGGGGTCGCGGTCGGCGGGCTGCTCGGTCTTCCACTGGTCGAACCGCCTAAACAGCTCGGGCGAGCACTGGAATCCGCCGTGGTCGGGGCGGGTGTCGTTCAGCGCGATGATGCCCTGGACCCGCTGCGGCAGCACGCTGAGCGTGGTGTCGACGTCCCAGTGCAGCTCGATGTCGAAACCCTTGTCGGTGGGTTCGATGAGCGCCCGGTCGCGGTTCTTGACGTTCGGCGGGTTCAGGTTGAGCCGGTCCAGGGTCACCCACAGCTCCTCGCAGTCCCACACGTCGACGAAGGCGTCGTACACGCGCTGGGTCTGCCGGCTGTCCCAGATGAGCTGGTGGTGGTAGGCCTCCACGAATCCGTAGACGTGCAGATGCCGCTCCAGGTCCGTGCTGAACTCCCGGTCCTCATACCAGGTTTCGGGCCGTTCCGGGTCGAGCCCCTGGAATTCCCAGGCGAAGTCGAGCAGGCTCCGCGCCGCCGCGGCGGGTATCGCCTCTTTCACGACTATGTAGCCGTAGGCCTGCCAGAACGCGAAGTCCTCCTCGGAAAGCACCCGCAGCGGGCGGGATTTCCTGATGTCCTTCAGCGGTGTCCGGGCCAGATAGGTCTCACCCCCGTCCGAGCTGAAGTAGGGGGTGTCCGATGAGGCTCGATACAGATAGGGGTCGGGCGTCGGCATGCAGGGGCTCCAAAGCTCGAAATGGGGTGTGGACAAGGGGATTTCGTACGAGGCACAGGGGGTCACAGCCGACCGGCAACCAGTGACTGACCTGGGAGGATTCAGGTGTCCGGCCGCTTTCCCTTTCGTGCGCGCACATCCCAATTCCCCCGAGGAAAAGGGATGTTACGAACGCGTACGGTCACTCACACCGCGAAAGCGCGGTGCGGGGGAAAGGCGTGCGGGTTTCGCAGTCCGACCGAACTTGCTTTCTTCCAAGCTGGACTAGACCAACTTGCGGTGTCAACCCCCGTATGCCAGAGATCGATTGACATACTGTCAAACGCGCGGAGACCACCAGGCCACACCCCCCTCGGCGCCCGGCGCGGCCGGACCGGACCATGCGGATCTGCCCTCGCGGACATCCGGGCCCGTCCTTCCGTACCTCCCGGAACGGAGCAAAATGCCCGGAGTCCGGACATGCCGAAGGGCGGAGCGACAGCCCGCCGGCTGTCACTCCGCCTCTTCGGCCCTTGCGGTAAGGGTGCTCCCCCAGATCCCCGCTAGACCCCCGCGATGGCCTCCGCCGCCGCGCGGCCGCACACCCGGGCCGCACCGTGCGTGGCGATGTGCAGCGCGCCGCGCGGGGTGGCGCGGGGCACGCCCATCTCGACCACGATCGTGTCCGGACGGGCCGCGAGGAGGCCGTCCAGGGCCGCCGCCATCCAGGGGTGGCGGTGTTCATCGCGTACGACCGCGACGATCCGGCGCTCCCCCGCCGCCGCGAGCACATCGGCGGCGGCGCTGTCCGGGCCGTAGGTGCCGCTCGCGGTGCCGGGCAGCAGGGCGGCGAGCTCGCCGCCGATGCTCCAGGGGGTCTCGCTGCTCACCGCGATGTTCATGACGGGCGTGAAGGTCGCCACGTACGGCGCCGACCCGACCGGGCGCCACGTCGGCGAGGCGGTGATGCGGGCGGCCCGGCGCGCGGCCACCAGGCCGATGCCGCTGCCGGTGCCGGGCGCGGTCCCCTCCTGCACCGCCGCGCCCGGCGCCGTCACATCCCCCCTGGCGCGCTGGGTCCACGCCGCCAGCGCACGCACCCGTGCGGCGGCGTCGGCCAGGCGTTCCTCGGCCAGTTCGCCGTCCCGTACCGCCGTGACCAGCGCGTCGCGCAGCCGCAGCACGGTGTCCTCGTCGGCCAGGCCGCCGCCGACGCACAGGGCGTCGGCGCCCGCCGCGATCGCGAGCACGGAGCCTCGCTCGATGCCGACCGTCCCGGCGATGGCCCGCATCTCCACCGCGTCCGAGACGATCAGCCCGTCGTAGCCGAGCTCCTCGCGCAGCAGTCCGGTGAGGATGCGCGGGCTGAGCGTGGCGGGACGGGCGGGGTCGAGCGCGGGAAGAAGGATATGCGCACTCATGACCGACTTGGAACCCGCCGCGATCGCGGCGCGGAAGGGCACCAGCTCACGGGCGTGCAGCGTGTCGAGGTCCACATCGATGCGGGGCATCGCGTGGTGCGAGTCGACATTGGTGTCGCCGTGGCCGGGGAAGTGCTTGGTGCAGGCGGCGACCCCGGCGGCCTGGAGGCCCTCGATGTAGGCCGCCGTGTGCCGGGCCACCAGAGCGGGCTCGGCCCCGAAGGCCCGGACGCCGATGATCGGGTTGTCCGGGTTGGAGTTCACGTCGGCGGACGGCGCCCAGTTGAGGTTGACGCCGCACTCGGCGAGCCGGCGGCCGAGCTCCCGGGCGACCTCGCGGGTCAGGTCCACGTCGTCGACCGCGCCGAGCGCGAGGTTGCCGGGGAAGGACGAGCCGGAGCGGACCTCGATGCGGGTGACGTCACCGCCCTCCTCGTCGATGGCCACCAGGAGGTCGTCCCGCTCGGCCCTCAACTGGGCGGTGAGCACGGCCACTTGGGGCCCGGTCGCGATGTTGCGGCCGAACAGGCCGACGGAGGCGAGCCCTTCGCCGATGCGGCGCAGCAGCCAGTCGGGCGCGCTGGTACCGACGAACCCGGGCTGGAGGACGGCGAGGGCATCGCGGGTCAGCGTGTCGGAACCCGTGGTCATTGTCGTCATGGGGCGGGGTTATCCCTTCACTGCGCCGGCCGTCAGACCCGCGGCCATCTTGCGCTGGACGAGGAGGAAGAGAACCACGATGGGGACGGCCATCATGGTGGAACCGGCCATCATCGGGGCGTACTCGGTGCCGTGCTGGGTGGTGAAGTTGGACAGCCACACGGTCGCGGTCTGGTGGTTCTGGCTCATCAGCATCAGGGCGTAGAGATACTCGTTCCACGCCTGGATGAAACCGTAGACCGAGGTCGCCACCATGCCGGGGGCGAGCAGTGGGAAGACCACCCGGATGAACGCGCCGGTGCGGGTGCAGCCGTCGACCATGGCCGCCTCCTCCAGCTCCTTGGGGACGTTGACGATGAATCCGCGCAGCGTCCACACCGTGAAGGGGAGGATGAAGGTCAGGTACGTGATGATCAGGCCCGAGAGCTTGTCGTACTGACCGAGGTCGTTGAGCAGTAGGAAGACCGGGATGATCATGGCGACCAGCGGCACCATCTGGACCGCGAGGATGCCGACGATGACGATCTTGCGGCCGCGGAAGGCGAACCGGGAGATGGCGAGCGCGGCGAGCAGGCCGACCGCGATGCCGATCAGGACCACGACCAGGGAGACGGTCAGCGACCGCCCGATCGAGCCCCAGAAGTCGCCGATCTGGAGCGCCCGCTTGAAGTTGTCGAGCGTGAAGTGGGTCGGGAACAGGTGCGGATCGGGGTCGATCGCGTCCTTGGCCGGCTTGAACGCGGTGTTCAGCATCCAGTAGACCGGGAAGCCCGCGGTGACGAAGACGAGCAGGCCGAGCAGGTTCCAGCCGAGCTTGGTCTTCTTGCGGGCGGGCTTGTGGCGGGTGGCGGCGGTCGCCGCGGCCGTCGAGGCAGCCATCGTTACTCCACCTCTCCGATCTTCAGCATCTGACGCATGTAGACCGCGATCACGCCGAGCAGCAGGATCACGGTGAGCAGGGCGATCGCGGAGCCCTGGGAGTAGTCGTTGACCACGAAGGCCCTGTCGTACGAGTACGTGGTGAGCAGTTGGAACTCGGCCTCGGGGTGGCCGCCGCGCATCACGAAGACCTGCGGGAAGACGCCCATGTCCCAGATGACCGAGAGGGTCGCGAGCATCACGATGATGGGCTTGAGGATCGGCAGGGTGACGTGCCGGAACACGCCCCAGGAGCCGGCGCCGTCGAGCCGGGCGGCCTCTTCGAGTTCCTTGGGGACCTGGGTGAGGCCGGCGCTGAGGGTGATGACGACGAACGGCACCGCGCCCCAGACCACGAGCAGCATGATGACGGCGAGTCCCTGGGTGCCGTCGGCGAACCAGTTGTGACCGTGCAGGTCGACCCCGGGCAGCTGGCTGAGCAGCCAGTTCAGGACGCCGAAGTCGGTGTCGAACATCCACTTGAAGACGGTGATCGCCACGACGATGGGCATGCCCCAACTCGCCACCAGGGCAATGTTGATGAGCGTCTTGACCCAGCCGGACACCCGCTGGAGCAGCAGGGCGATCAGCATGCCGATGACCATGGTCAGGACGACCGCGGTGGCGGCGAAGAGGATGGTGCGCACGACGACGCGCCAGAACTCGGCGTCACCGAGGACGTTGGTGAAGTTGTCGAGGCCGACCGACTCGGCGGGCTTGAAGCCCCACAGCTGCGGCTGCCCGAACTTCTGGAAGGACAGGCTGATGAGGCGTACCAGCGGATAGCCGAGGACGAGCGCGAGGACGAGCAGGCAGGGGGCGAGGAGTGCCCAGGGCACCGCCGCTCCCCCGCCCGTGCCGCGCTTCTTGCCCGGCTTGCCGGGTCGACCGGATCCAGCACCCGGTAGTGGGTCGCGCCGCGCCGGCGGCACCTTGGCGGTGGTTGTCTCTGCGGCACTCATCGCGCGCTCCTGGTGATCCCTCTCTGGAACTGGCCGGGCAGGGCCCCGTCGTCGCGACGGGGCCCTGCCCAAAAGGTCACTTGCTGTTGATGACCTTGTCGATCGCGGCGTCCGCGTCCTTCGCGGCGGCCTCGACCGTCTGCTTGCCGGTGCCGATGTTCTGCAGCATGGTCTGCAGGACCTGGGCCTTCTCGATCTGGCCCCAGCCCGGCGCCATCGGGACGAACCAGCTGGACTCGGCCGCGGTGGCCGCGACGGCCGCCTTCGGGTCCGACTTCAGCGGTGCGAGGTCGGTCTTGTTGTTGGGCAGGTTGCCCTTGGCGATCAGGCCCTTCTGGCCCTGGGTGCCGGTGAGCGCGTTGATCCACTCGGCCGCGAGGCCCTGCGCCTTGGACTTGACCGGGACGGCGAGGTCGGAGCCGCCGAGGAAGACCGGCATGGCCTTGCCGGACGGGCCCGGCATCACAAAGCTCTCGATCTTGTCAGCGAGCTTGCCGACCTTGTCGTTCTCGGGCAGGGCCGCGTTGGCACCTTCCCAGGCGGGGCTGAAGACCAGGCCGGACTTGCCCTGGCCGTAGACGATCGGACGGTCGGACTCGTCCTTCGTCTTGTCGCCCTTCATGTACTTGTCGACGACGTTCTTGAACTCGGTGAGGCCCTTGACGGACTCCGGCGAGGACAGGTTGGCCTTGAAGTTGCCGCCGTCCTCCTTGGCGATGGAGCCGCCGGCGTCGTACACGAAGGACATGGCCGCGTACCAGTCGCGGGTGGGCTGGTACCAGGCGCTGAACTTGTCGCCCTGCTTGGCCTGGATCTTGTCCAGGTCGGCGGTCAGCTCGGGGTACGTCTTCGGGGTGGCGCTGATGCCCGCGTCGGCGGCGATGTCCTTGCGCCAGATCGCATTGCGGCCACCGGCGTAGTAGGGGACGCCGTAGGTCTTGCCGTCGTACGTGACGGAGGCCTTGAGGCCGTCCAGCCAGGCGGCGGAGTTGTCGAACTTCGAGGGGTCGACCTCGGCGAACGCGCCCTTGAGCGAGTAGGAGAGCATCTCGGAGTTGCCCATCTCGACCACGTCCGGCGCCTTGTCGGTGGCGAGGACGGCGTCCAGCTTGGCGTTCTTGTCCGGCCAGCCGTAGTACTCGTGATTGATCTTCAGACCCGGGTGCTTGGCGACGATGGCGTCGTCGGCCGCCTTCACCAGCTCGGGCCAGTTCTTCTGCGCGTCGACCGTCAGCCAGACGGTGAGCTCCTTGGCGTCGCTGCCCCCGGCGGCGCCGTTGTTCTTGCTGTCACTGCCGCCGCAGGCCGCGGCGCCGATCATGATGCCCGCGACGCCGATCGCCGCGATGAGCTTGCGCTTCACGCCACTCTCCTCAGGGATGACTGAAACCCCCCGCCCACCGCGATGCCACATACGACGAGTACTGCCCGTGGGGCTGGGTTCTGGTCTTTAATGGTTTAGACCAGTACCGGGAGCTTGGCCTAGACCTTTAGGGGTGTCAAGGGTCGATAAGAACGCCGAGACCGTCCGTTATCGGACCGACACCTCACCGTCCACGACTCCCCGCAACTCCAGCCCCACGGGCCCGATTCGCCCACCTGGCGCTGCCCCCGGAACGTCACCTTGGGCTTTAATGGTTTAGACCAACTTGCATACTCCCCCGCACGTCCGCCGCGCGGCGGTGTATAAGAAGGGCTGTCGATCGCGTTACCGGACCGACACCCTGACGGAGGGCGACGACCCGTGACCGGTCCGTGCCACCATGTGAGCCGCGACAGACGGAGGAGCCGGTGACGGCAGCAGCGCACCACTCGGGAAGGCAGGCCATGGCCACCGACGGGAGCGGCAGCGAGACGGAGGCGGGCGTCGGCGTCCGTACCGCCCGCGTGCCCAAGTACTACCGCCTCAAGCGCCACTTGCTGGAGATGACGGAAACCCTTCCGCCCGGCACCCCGGTGCCCCCCGAGCGCACCCTCGCCGCCGAGTTCGACACCTCCCGCACCACGGTCCGCCAGGCCCTTCAGGAGCTGGTCGTCGAGGGCCGTCTGGAGCGCATCCAGGGCAAGGGCACCTTCGTCGCCAAGCCGAAGGTCTCCCAGCCGCTGCAACTCTCCTCGTACACCGAGGACATGAGGGCCCAGGGCCTGGAGCCGACCTCGCAGCTCCTGGACATCGGCTACGTCACCGCCGACGACACCCTGGCCGGACTGCTCGACATCGCGGCGGGCGGCCGGGTGCTGCGCATCGAGCGGCTGCGCCTGGCGAGCGGCGAGCCGATGGCGATCGAGACCACCCACCTCTCCGCCAAGCGCTTCCCCGCACTGCGCCGCTCCCTGGTCAAGTACACCTCGCTCTACACCGCACTCGCCGAGGTGTACGGAGTGCACCTCGCGGAGGCCGAGGAGACCATCGAGACCTCGCTCGCCACCCCGCGCGAGGCCGGACTGCTCGGCACCGACGTGGGCCTGCCGATGCTGATGCTGTCCCGCCACTCCCTCGACGGCGACGGCGAACCGGTGGAGTGGGTGCGGTCGGTGTACCGGGGCGACCGGTACAAGTTCGTGGCGAGACTCAAGCGCCCGGCCGACTGAGGCCGCTCCTCACCTTTCACACCGCCACCTTTCGCACCTCAGGCATCCACGCCATCGTCCGCTATCCGGACGGGGGTTCCCTTGGCTGGCACTGTCCCCTAGATTTCCTGCGCATTACCGGAGTGATCCAACGCACAGGTGATCGTGAGGGGACGGAGCACCCAATGCCGGAATCGACGGAAGTGAAGAGACCGGTGATCACGCCCTTGCGCGTGGTCATCGCGCTCTGCCTGATCGCGCCCTTCGTGGCGATGCTGTGGGTGAGTTCGTACGCCAAGACCGATCCGACGCTCGGCGGCATCCCGTTCTTCTACTGGTACCAGATGCTCTGGGTGCTGATATCCACCGCGCTCACGATGATCGCGTACAAGCTCTGGCAGCACGACCAGCGCTCGCGCACCTCTGACGACAAGAAGGGGGGTGCGTCCGCGTGAAGCACGGCGTGAACGGCGTCGCCCTCGGCGTCTTCATCTTCTTCTTCCTGGCCGTCACCGTGATCGGCTTCCTGGCCGCCCGCTGGCGCAAGGCCGAGAACGAGCAGAGCCTCGACGAATGGGGCCTGGGCGGGCGGTCGTTCGGCACCTGGGTCACCTGGTTCCTGCTCGGCGGCGACCTCTATACGGCGTACACCTTCGTAGCGGTTCCCGCGGCCGTGTACGCGGCGGGCGCGGCCGGCTTCTTCGCGGTGCCCTACACGATCCTGGTCTACCCGCTGATCTTCACCTTCCTGCCGCGCCTGTGGTCGGTCTCGCACAAGCACGGCTACGTCACCACCTCGGACTTCGTGCGCGGCCGGTTCGGCTCGAAGGGCCTGTCGCTCGCGGTCGCGGTCACCGGCATCCTCGCCACCATGCCGTACATCGCGCTCCAACTGGTCGGCATCCAGGCCGTGTTGGACGTCATGGGGGTGGGCGGCGGGTCGTCCAACTGGTTCGTCAAGGACCTGCCGCTGCTCATCGCCTTCGCGGTGCTCGCGGCGTACACCTACTCCTCCGGGCTGCGCGCCCCCGCGCTGATCGCGTTCGTCAAAGACGGGCTGATCTACCTGGTCATCGCGGTGGCGATCATCTACATCCCGATCAAGCTGGGCGGCTTCGACGCCATCTTCAGCGCGGCGCAGCACAAGTTCGCGGGCCCGCCCGGCGGGAAGCCGACGGGGGCGCTCGCGCCCGGCGAGGCGAGCCAGTGGACGTACGCCACCCTCGCGCTCGGCTCGGCGCTCGCGCTCTTCATGTATCCGCACTCGATCACCGCGACGCTGTCCTCGCGCAGCCGCAACGTGATCCGCCGCAACACCACGATCCTGCCGCTGTACTCACTGATGCTGGGCCTGCTCGCGCTGCTCGGCTTCATGGCGATCGCGGCGGGCGTCAACGTCAAGAACGGCCAGCTGGCGATCCCGCAGCTGTTCGCGGACATGTTCCCGGACTGGTTCGCGGGCGTGGCCTTCGCGGCGATCGGCATCGGCGCGCTGGTCCCGGCGGCGATCATGTCCATCGCGGCGGCGAACCTGTTCACCCGCAACATCTACAAGGACTTCATCCGGCCCGACGCGACGGCCGCGCAGGAGACCCGGGTCTCCAAGCTGGTCTCGCTCCTGGTGAAGGTCGGCGCGCTGGTCTTCGTCCTGACCATGGACAAGACCGTGGCCATCAACTTCCAGCTGCTCGGCGGCATCTGGATCCTGCAGACCTTCCCGGCCCTGGTCGGCGGCCTGTTCACGCGCTGGTTCCACCGCTGGGCGCTGCTCGCGGGCTGGGCGGTCGGCATGGCGTACGGCACGCTCGCGGCGTACGGCGTCGCCTCGCCCACCCAGAAGCACTTCGGCGGCTCCTCAAAGGAGATCCCGGGCATCGGCGAGATCGGCTACATCGGCCTGACGGCCTTCGTCCTGAACGTCGTGGTCACCGTGGTCCTGACCGTCGTCCTGCGCGCGGTGAAGGCCCCGGACGGCGTGGACGAGACGTCCCCGTCGGACTACACGGCCGACGCGGGCGACCCGGGAGTGAGCACGGACCTGCCGCCCGCAACGGCGGGCGCGGCCCACTGAGTTCCCGTTGTACGACGAAGGGCCGCGGCACCTGGGCAGGTGCCGCGGCCCTTCGCTGTGGGTCGGTCAGCGCACCCAGTCCTTGAGCTGCTCGGTCTGGAGGGTAATGCCGACGGGCTCGGGCAGCTCGATGTCCCTGCCGAAGGGCAGCGTGCGCACCGCCGCGTACCGGCGGCCTTCGGGCTCGCTGTAGACGGAGATCTCACACTTGGCGCGGTCGATGAGCAGGTATACGGGGATGCCTGTCTCCGCGTAGGCGCGGGGCTTCTCGACGTGGTCCCGCCGGTGGGTATCGGAGTCCCACGAGGTCACCTCGACGACCATGAGGATCGGCTCGGGTTCGACCCAGTCACCCTGCCCGACAAAGGCATCCGGATGAGCCAGCACCGCATCGGGGATGGCCCGCCCAGTCCGGTATTCCTCCGCCTTGATCCCCTGCCCCGGGTGCAGGAAGAGGTCGTCAGGCCGGGCCTGCATGCAGATCTTGAGCAGCCACTGAATGATCCGGTTGTGGTCGCCGTCCGGCATGGCCTTGCTCCTGATTACCCCGTCGATGAATTCGAGCCGCGTTCCCTCCCTCTCGCGGGCCGCTATGCGCGCCAGAGCTTCGAATTCGTCGGGCAGCATGTGGGGCCGGTCGGACATCACGGTCATGCCTCGCTCGCCTTCCTCGACGGTACTGTCTCCGACGATAGCGGAGAGGTACGTCACAGGGATGCCGCATCGCGGCCGACACAACATGTGGGGGGTGCCGCACTCGGCGCCCCCCACATGTATGCTCGTCCTCGCTGTCGCCGCAGGGGAATCCGGTGGAAATCCGGAACTGTCCCGCAACGGTGTACTTGGTGCGGTTTGTCGCACCCTGTGAGTCCGAGGACCTGCCGACGGCGCATCCGGCTCGACCGAACCGGGTGCCGAGACGTCCGGGCCTCGCGGTTGGGCCGGTGGACGACGTGCTCAGGGCTGCCCCGACGCGCGCCTCCGCCTCCCCCGAAGGCCCCGTGCCGAGCGAGGGAGTGCCCCCACGTGACCATCGCCCCAGCGGATCCCGCTTCAGTGATCACCGAAGAACTGGCGGATGCGCCCGGGACCGCGCTGCTGCGGACCCTGACCGACCTCACCGCCGACCTCGCGGACACCGACCCCGGCCGGGTCGCCGCCGCCGCGCTCCGGGGCCGCAACGCCCGCTCGGACGAGGCGGAACTGCGGAGCCTGGCCACCGAGGCGGCCGCGGGGCTCATCTCCGAGGACCCGGCGTACTCCCGTCTCGCCGCCCGGCTCCTGACGATCACCATCGCCGAAGAGGCCGCCGGCCAGGGCGCGTTGTCGTTCGCCGCCTCGGTCGAGGTCGGCCACCGCGAGGGCCTGATCGCCGACCGCACCGCCGACTTCGTACGCACCCACACCACCCGCCTGGACGCCCTGGTCGAGGCCGCGCTCGCCGACGGCGCCGACGACCGCTTCGGCTACTTCGGCCTGCGCACCCTCTACTCCCGCTACCTGCTCCGCCACCCGATCACCCGCAAGGTCATCGAGACCCCCCAGCACTTCATGCTGCGCGTGGCGTCCGGCCTCGCCGAGGACGATTCGGTGCGCGCCCTGGACGAAGTGGCGTCCCTGTACGGCCTGATGAGCCGCCTGGACTACCTCCCGTCCTCCCCCACGCTCTTCAACTCCGGCACCCGCCACCCCCAGATGTCGTCCTGCTACCTGCTCGACTCCCCGCTGGACGAGCTGGACTCCATCTACGACCGCTACCACCAGGTCGCCCGCCTCTCCAAGCACGCCGGCGGCATCGGGCTCTCGTACTCCCGCATCCGCAGCCGCGGTTCGCTGATCCGGGGCACCAACGGGCACTCCAACGGCATCGTCCCGTTCCTCAAGACGCTGGACGCCTCGGTCGCGGCGGTCAACCAGGGCGGCCGGCGCAAGGGCGCGGCGGCGGTGTACCTGGAGACCTGGCACTCCGACATCGAGGAGTTCCTGGAGCTGCGCGACAACACCGGTGAGGACCAGCGGCGTACGCACAACCTGAACCTCGCGCACTGGATCCCCGACGAGTTCATGCGCCGCGTCGACGCGGACGGCCAGTGGTCGCTGTTCTCGCCCGCCGACGTGCCCGAGCTCGTCGACCTGTGGGGCGAGGAGTTCGACGCCGCCTACCGCAAGGCCGAGGCGGCCGGGCTCGCCCAGAAGACCATGCCCGCACGCGACCTGTACGGCCGCATGATGCGTACCCTCGCGCAGACCGGCAACGGCTGGATGACGTTCAAGGACGCCTCCAACCGCACCGCCAACCAGACGGCGGAGCCCGGCCACACGGTCCACTCCTCCAACCTGTGCACCGAGATCCTTGAGGTGACCGACGACGGCGAGACGGCCGTCTGCAACCTCGGCTCGGTCAACCTGGGTGCGTTCGTCGTCGGTGACGGCATCGACTGGGAGCGCCTGGACGAGACCGTCCGTACCGCCGTCACCTTCCTCGACCGCGTCGTGGACATCAACTTCTACCCGACCGAGCAGGCGGGCCGCTCCAACGCCAAGTGGCGCCCGGTGGGCCTGGGCGCGATGGGCCTCCAGGACGTCTTCTTCAAGCTGCGCCTGCCCTTCGACTCCCCCGAGGCGAAGGCGCTCTCCACCAAGCTCTCCGAGCGGATCATGCTGACCGCCTACGAGGCGTCCACCGACCTCGCCGAGCGGTCGGGCCCGCTGCCCGCCTGGGACAAGACCCGCACCGCGCGCGGGGTGCTGCACCCCGACCACTACGACGTCGAGCTGAACTGGCCGGAGCGCTGGGCGGCCCTGCGCGAGCGCATCGCCGCGGTCGGCATGCGCAACTCGCTGCTCCTCGCGATCGCGCCGACCGCGACCATCGCGTCCATCGCGGGCGTGTACGAGTGCATCGAGCCGCAGGTCTCCAACCTCTTCAAGCGCGAGACGCTGAGCGGTGAATTCCTCCAGGTGAACGGCTACTTGGTCGATGACCTCAAGAAGCTCGGCGTGTGGGACGCCCAGTCCCGCGAGGCGCTGCGCGAGGCCAGCGGCTCGGTGCAGGACTTCGGCTGGATCCCGGCCGACGTCCGCGCGCTGTACCGCACGGCGTGGGAGATCCCGCAGCGCGGCCTGATCGACATGGCCGCCGCGCGGACCCCGTTCCTGGACCAGTCCCAGTCGCTGAACCTGTTCCTGGAGACGCCCACCATCGGCAAGCTGTCGTCGATGTACGCGTACGCCTGGAAGCAGGGCCTGAAGACGACGTACTACCTGCGCTCCCGCCCGGCGACCCGCATCGCCCGCGCGGCCCAGGCCACCACCCCCATCCTCCCCCTGCCTTCGGCGGGGGCACCCCCAGTACAGCAGGCCGCCCCCGACGCGGACGCGATCGCCTGCTCCCTCGAAAACCCCGAGTCCTGCGAGGCGTGCCAGTAAATGACCACCGAGAACAAGAACCTCCTGGACCCGGGCTTCGAGCTCACCCTGCGCCCCATGCGTTACCCGGACTTCTACGAGCGCTACCGGGACGCGATCAAGAACACCTGGACCGTCGAGGAGGTCGACCTCCACTCCGACGTCGCCGACCTCGCGAAGCTCACGCCGGGTGAGCAGCACATGATCGGGCGCCTGGTGGCCTTCTTCGCCACCGGGGACTCGATCGTCTCGAACAACCTGGTGCTGACCCTCTACAAGCACATCAACTCCCCCGAAGCGCGGCTCTACTTGAGCCGTCAGCTCTTCGAGGAGGCCGTGCACGTCCAGTTCTATCTGACGCTGCTCGACACCTATCTGCCCGACCCGGAGGACCGCGCTGCCGCGTTCGACGCGGTCGAGGAGATCCCCTCGATCCGCGAGAAGGCGCAGTTCTGCTTCAAGTGGATCAACGAGGTCGAGAAGCTGGAACGCCTGGAGACCCAGGCCGACCGCCGCCGGTTCCTGCTCAACCTGATCTGCTTCGCGGCCTGCATCGAGGGCCTGTTCTTCTACGGCGCCTTCGCGTACGTGTACTGGTTCCGCAGCCGGGGCCTGCTGCACGGTCTGGCCACCGGCACCAACTGGGTGTTCCGCGACGAGACGATGCACATGAACTTCGCCTTCGAGGTCGTGGACACCGTCCGCAAGGAGGAGCCGGAGCTCTTCGACGATCTGCTGCAGGAGCAGGTCACCGACATGATCAAGGAAGCGGTGGAGGCGGAGCTCCAGTTCGGCCGCGACCTGTGCGGTGACGGCCTGCCCGGCATGAACACCGAGTCGATGCGCGAGTACCTGGAGTGCGTCGCCGACCAGCGCCTGACGCGCCTGGGCTTCGCGCCGGTGTACGGCTCGCAGAACCCGTTCTCGTTCATGGAGCTCCAGGGCGTCCAGGAGCTGACGAACTTCTTCGAGCGCCGCCCGTCCGCCTACCAGGTGGCGGTCGAGGGCTCGGTGGGCTTCGACGAGGACTTCTAGTCCGGTCGAAAACGGCCGAGGCCCCGCTCCCACGGGGGGAGCGGGGCCTCAAGTCGGCTACGGCGTACGTCAGTTGTTCGGGACCGTCTCGTAGCGGGCGGTGCCCTCGGCCATCTGCTTCAGGGCGTCCTTGCGGTCGCGCTTGGAGAGGCGGTCGATGTACAGGTAGCCGTACAGGTGGTCCGTCTCGTGCTGGAGGCAGCGCGCGAAGTAGCCGGTGCCGCGCACCTTGACCGGGTTGCCCTCGGCGTCCTGGCCGCTGACTTCCGCGTAGTCGGGGCGGGCCAGTTCCGCGTAGGCGGTCGGCACCGACAGGCAGCCCTCGTTGGACTCGTCCAGGATCCGCAGCTCGGCCGGGAGCTCTTCGAGGACCGGGTTGCAGACGACGCCGACGTGCCGCACCCCTTCGTCGTCCATGCAGTCGTAGACGAAGACCTTGAGGTCCACACCGATCTGGTTGGCGGCCAGGCCCACGCCCTCCGCCGCCTTCTGGCTGGCGAACATGTCGTCGATGAGCTCGGCCAGCTCGCCGTCGAACTCGGTGACGTCCTTGCACTCCTTGTGGAGCACCGGGTTGCCGACGACCGTGATCGGGCGGGCGGTGCCGCGCTCGCGGAAGGCCAGCTCGCGCGCCTCGCAGTCCTCCGTGTCCACGACGAACCCGTCGTTCTCGACCTGCTGGTCCGTCTCCTGCTGCGACATGTCCGCCGTACGCCTTCCTGAGAAACGCTGAAACCTCAGCTTCGATCCCGTACAGCCTAATCCGTCGCCGGGCGCGGCCTCAGCAGACTTCCTCCAGATCCCGCCACTCGCGGGAGTCCGGGTTGTCGGCGACCCAGCCGTCGAGCAGGCCACGGACCAGTCCGGCGGGGGCCGCGATGCCGCATTCGCGTTCGGGCACCCACAGGTCGCCGGACGTGCGGTGGCCGAGCGGGCCGGGGTGGCCGGGCTCGCTGTGGTCGTGCGGGTCGAGGTGCTCGCCGTCGCCCTCGTCGCTGGGCATCCGGGACTCGGAGCAGGCGCGGCACAGCAGGCGCACGGAGGAGGACCAGTCCTCGGCGGCGAAGCCCGCGTCGGCGGCGAGCCGCTCCAGGGCGTCCCGGTCGGCCTCGGTGGCCGCTTCGAGCAGCACCACCCAGGTGGGCACGGGCGAGGGGGCCCACAGCTCGATCTCGTCGAACACGGGGAAGGACGGGCCCGCCGCGGTCGTGCGTTCGCCATGCGGTACGCCGTCGTGCAGCACGACCTCGCCCCAGCGGCGGCCGGAGGACGGCAGCGGGATGGAGAGGACCTCCATGCGGGCCGGGTCGAGCCGGCGGCCCCAGACCACCTCGGCCTCGCCCTCCGGCGAGAGGCGCACGGCGGCACTGCCGAGCTCCATGCCGACCGGCTCACCGCTGCCGGTGGCCTCGCCCGGCACCTTCAGTCCGTACGCCTGCCAGGAGCGGCGGGCCAGCGGCCAGTCCTGGAGGGCGGTGGCCGCGATGCCGACGTTCCACCAGTCGGGGGCGCCGGTCTCCCTGTCGAGCAGGGCCACGGCGCGCAGCCCGGCGGCCCGCGCCTGCTCCCAGTCGTGCCGGAACTTGTGCAGGAGTGCCAGGTTGAACCAGGACTCGGACAACCAGGGCTCCAGGTCCGCCGCGCGCGTGAGTAGCGCCCCGGCGTCCTCGTACCTGCCGTCACCGATCAGCGTGAACGCACGGTCTGTGGCCTGCCGCCACGAGGCGGAGGGCCGGTGCCGTCCCTTGCCGAAGATCCTCACGATTCCCGCCTGCCCAGACCGGCCCCGACTAGCGGGTCGGTCTTACGGTCGCCCAGTTTTCTGGGTTCTTTCGCATCCAACCATGCCCAGCCGGAAGGCCGCTCATTACTCCTGGGTTACCCAGGTGGCACCGCGGTCAGACTGCCTCGGGCGAGGATGCGTGCCAGGGATTCCACGACCTGTGGGTGGTAGTCGCGGCCGGTGCCGAGCCGCAGCTGTTCGAGTGCGTTCAGTGAGCTGCCGGGGGCTGTGGAGCCCCCCGCGAGATCGTCGTACGCGTTGACCGCGCGGACGATCCGGGCGGGCAGCGGCTGCTCCCGCCAGGGGTCGGCCTGCCGCTCGACGATGACCGCGACGCCCGCGGGCACCCCGGTCTGTCGTACCACGGCTCCACCGAGGAGCGCGATCCGGCGCTGCTCGGTGGCGGGCAGCGCGGCGGTCGCTCCGGCGGGCACCGGGTCGAGCAGGGACAGCTGCCCGATGTCGTGCATGAGGGCCGCGTACTCCAGGACGGTCAGCTCCGGCGCGGACAGACCCAGCTCGCGTCCGACGGCCCGGCTGAGGGCTGCGACCCGGCGGGCGTGGCCGGGCTGGGTGTATCCGGCGATCTCGGTGGCGCGGGCCAGTGAGGTGATGGTCTGGCGGTACGTGGTGCGCACGGCGGCGTACCGCCGGAAGGCCAGCTGGGTGAGGAGCAGCGGCACACAGAACACCGGCAGCGCCCACAGCCCGGCGGCGGCGACCGCGAGGGCGATCACGGCTCCGGTGGCGCACACGGCGGAGCCGATCCCGAGCAGCCCGCGCAGCTCGTCGCGGAGCAGCGGCCCGAACCGGTACGGGGTGCGGGCGTGCAGCAGCAGCGCGGCCACCACGGCGTCGCACAGCGCGGTCAGCACGAGCAGCAGCAGGAGCACGAGCGCGAAGTACGGTCCGTGCCCGCACCAGTCGTCCAGCAGCCCGGAGTTGTAGAGCGGCTGGAAACAGACGGCGGCGAAGGCGACGGTCAGCACCCGCCGGGCCACCTGGTCCATGCTCGGCCCGCGCCCGACGGCCACCTGCGGTACGGAGCCGACGAGGGCCGCGGCCACCACCACGGCGACCACCTGGAGCACCCCGTGGTGGGTGGCGTGCCCGGCGTTCTCCCCGAGCAGCGCGTAGGCCAGCGCCCCCGCCGAGGCGAGCGGCGCGGGCTCCCGCTCCCCGTCCCCGGCCCCCCACCGCGCCAGCTCCCCCACGACGATGAGCCCCCCGAAGGCCATCGCGACCCCGGGCTCGACCAGCCCGCCCGAGAACGTCGCCCCGAGCGCCCAGAGGGTGAGGGTTCCGGCCACGGAATACAGGACAGCAACCAAAATCAAGCCCCTCATGGGGGTCCCTCCCTAGCCCTTAAGGCCTTGGGGGAGATTGAGGAGCGGGGGTCCGGGGGCGCTGTGCCCATCAGCGGCTCCGCCGCGGGCCCCGGTTCGGGAAGGGGCGGGGTGGGGAAGAAGCCCGCCGCAGGCGTTGGCGGCACGTTTCCTCCCGCCTCGTCCGCGGTGACCTCGACATGCCACCCGTACCGGGACAGCGCCCGCACCAGGGCATGCACCATCGCCGGATCGAACTGCGCCCCCGCGCACCGCTCCAGCTCGGCGACGGCCGCCGCGACGGGCCGGGCCCGCCGGTAGGACCGCGTCGACGTCATCGCGTCGAACGCGTCGGCCACCGCCACCACCCGCGCCGCCTCGGGGATCTGGCTGCCGGCCAGGCCGTAGGGATAGCCGCTCCCGTCCAGCCGCTCGTGGTGGTGCAGGATCGCCGCGCGCGCCTCGCCGAGGAAGCCGATGCCGCGCACCATCTCGTGCCCGTACTCGGGGTGCAGTTCGATGACCGCCCGCTCCTCGGGGGTGAGCGGCCCGTCCTTCCTGAGCACCCGGGTGGGCACCCCGAGCTTGCCCACGTCGTGCAGGATCCCGGCGAACCGGATGACCTCCAACCGCCCTTCCGCCATGCCGAGTTCGCGCGCGATCAGCTCCGAGGCCCGGCCGACCCGTTCGCTGTGGCCGCGGGTGTACCTGTCCTTGATGTCGACGGCCTGGACGAGGGCGCGGATGGTGGCCTGGTGGGCGGCGTGCTCGCGGTGGTACTGGGCGAAGACCCAGCAGGAGATGTACATGGGCAGCAGCACGAACAGCGCGGCGGGCGGCCCGAACCGGCTGCGCCAGAGCACGGCCATCATCAGCCCCGCGAGGCCGTGCACGCAGTGCGGGGCGAGTGAGCGCAGCAGCAGTCCGCGCCAGGCGGCGCGGACGGGCAGCCGTTCGGCGGTGGCCAGGATCAGTCCGTCGAGCGCGGTGAGGACCAGGCAGAACACCAGCGCGGCGGCCCCGGCGGGCAGCAGGACGTACGGGAAGTCGGGGACCGTCGCCGGGCCGCGCCCGCCGAGCGCGGCCCGCCCGCCGAGCAGCACATGGGCGCCGGCCGCCGCCGAGACCGCGATCGCGAGCTGGGCGGCCCGCCAGGCCCGGCGCACCGCGCGCGGCCGCTCCGCCACGTACGAGATGAGCGCGCCCGGCACCGCGACGAGCGCGGCGGCGGCCGGCGGGAGCAGGAAGGCGGCGGCGAGCAGCACCGGGAAGAAGGAGCCGGAGGCGATCGGCACGGCCACGCGGCCGGCAAGGACTGGGCAGCGGGCGGGCCATTCGCACAGCGCGTACAGGCCCGCGAGGAGCGCGACGGCCGCCCAGGGGGTGGGGCCGTGGAGTGCGGGCAGGGCGCAGCCGAGGGCGGTCGCAGCGACGGCCGTCAGGGCGGCGCGCGCCGCCACCGGAAGGCGCACAGGACCCACTGGTCCGGCCATCGCATCCCCTTCCCCTACAGGCTCCGGAGAATAAGCCCGCACGGGACGGCGGTCAGGCGCATGGTCGTATTGAGGTGTTTCGGGCCACCGGGATTAGCACCATCGGGTGAGCTCGGCAGATACCCGAGAGCGGCCACGGCAGTATGCCGTGGCCGCTCTCAACTTCCTTGCTGCCGCGCCCTGTTCACTCCCGGTCGAGGGTCGGCACCTCGCCGGTGACGACGTCGTGTTCGGGGACGGCCTGGCCGGACCGGATGAGATCGATCCGCCCCATCACCTTCGAGCGCAGGTCGCTCGGCACGTCGTCCGAGCCGCAGCAGCGCTTCACCAGCTTCTTCACGGCCTGTTCGAGCCCGTACTTCTCCAGGCAGGGCGAGCACTCCTCGAAGTGCACCTCGAACTTGTTGCAGTCGCTGTCGGGCATCTCGTGGTCGAGGAACTCGTAGAGATGGTCCAGGACCTCAGAGCAGTCCGTCTCGTGCGGCTCTCCGCAGCTCATGAGCCCGAGCCTTTCGCTTCGTCCGACTCGCCGGCACCGGCCGGGACGAGCCCGCGGTCCCGGGCGTAGTCCTCCAGCATTCCGCGCAGTTGGCGGCGGCCCCGGTGCAGCCGGGACATCACTGTACCGATGGGTGTACCCATGATGTCCGCGATCTCCTTGTACGCAAAGCCCTCTACGTCCGCGAGATACACGGCGATGCGGAACTCTTCCGGGATGGCCTGAAGGGCCGACTTCACGTCCGAGTCGGGCAGGTGGTCGAGCGCCTGCGACTCGGCGGAGCGCAGCCCCGTCGACATGTGCGACTCGGCGCGCGCGAGCTGCCAGTCCTCGATCTCCTCGGCGGCGCTGCGCTGGGGCTCGCGCTGCTTCTTGCGGTAGGAGTTGATGAAGGTGTTGGTGAGGATCCGATAGAGCCAAGCCTTCAGGTTCGTGCCCTCGCGGAACTGGTGGAAGGACCCGTACGCCTTGGCGTACGTCTCCTGCACCAGATCTTCCGCATCGGCCGGATTGCGCGTCATGCGCAGCGCGGCCGAGTACATCTGGTCGAGGTAGCCGAGGGCATCCCGCTCGAAGCGCGCGTTGCGCTCGGCGGTGGTCTCTTCCACGTGGCCGTCGTCGGTCCCTGTGACCGGACCCACCTCCTCGAACGGTACGGCGGGACCGAAAGCGGACCCGCTCGAATCGGAGGATAGACGACGACCCGGTCCGCCCGCCGCTCGAATAGGAGCGGTTCCGGCCGCGGAAAGCACCGTCCACTCCAGGTCAGCGGCGGCCTTGCGGCTGGGGCAGATGGTCGATCCCATGCGACGGACTCCCTCTCCACATCTGGTCTGCGTATCCCTACGTCGGCCATAACAGTGGCCCCGCGGACAACATTCCCGGCGTCAGACGGGCAGCGCGCCGAGCCATCCGCCGACCGCCGCGGTGATCACCGCGAGCGCCTCCTCCTGAGTGAGGGAGGCCCGCTTGGGGACGGCGAACCCGTGGTCTCCGAAGGGAACTTCCACCAGTTCGTACGCCCCTTCGGGGAAGGCGTCCGGCGCGGGGAACTCGGCGGGCTTCCCGAAGGGGTCGTTGCCGCCCTGCACGACGAGGGTGGGCACGCCGGCGCCGATCAGTTCCGCCGCCCGCGACTTCTCCGGCCTGCCCGGCGGGTGCAGCGGGAAGCTCAGCGCGAGGACTCCGGCCGCGCCGAGCTCCGCCGCCGTGCGGCAGGCCACCCGCGCCCCGGCGCTGCGGCCGCCCGCGACGACGGGCAGCCCCCGCTTCGCCACGGCCGGCCACAGGTCGCGCCATCCCGTGTCCAGAGTCCTGGGCGCCGGCGCCACCTTCTTGCCCGCCACCCGCCAGGGCTGCTCCACCAGGGCAACGCTCACCCCGAGCGGCGGCAGGGCCGCGGCCAGCGCCCGGAGGTCGCGGGCCTCGATGCCGCCGCCCGCGCCATGGCTCACGGCGAGCACCACGCGGGCCTTCTTCGCGGGGTGCCAGGTGATGCGCGCGTCCCCGGCGCCGGTCTGGATGATCTCGCTGTCGGTCACGGGGCCATCCTGCCGTGCGGCCCGGTACCGGAGACGTACGACATGGGCGGTCAGGCCCCGACCAGACCTCCCGTGACGTGGGCGGTCACGCCCCGGCCGACCCACCCGCGACTTGGGCGGTCACGCCCCGACCCAGCCCTCCCGGCGCTCAGAACAGCGTGCCCTCCTCCGGGCCCTCCAGTTCCTTCAGGAGCTCGGGGCCGTTGTTGCGCACGTTGCTGACCGCCGTCGACACCGGATAGGCCCGCATCAGCCCGCCCGGCGGCGGCGCCAGCAGACCGCGCAGTTCCGCCACGTCCGTACGGGCCGGGTCGAGCCAGGACGACCAGCGGTCCGGGGTGAGCATCAGCGGCATCCTCGGGTGGATGTCGGCCAGCGAGGCGGGGCCCTCGGCGGGGGCCACGCCCAGCGGGCCCGTCTCGGCCTCGGTGGTGACGACCGAGCAGGTCACCCACCAGGCCGAGGGGTGGTCGTCCGGCAGCGTGCGGTCGCGCCAGAACTCGTACACACCGGCCATCGCGAAGACCGAGCCGTCCGCCGGGGTCACGAAGTACGGCTGCTTGCGCGGCCGCTTCTTCCGCCCCTCGACCTCCAGCTCGCGCTCCCCGGCGCCGGTGACCCACTCGTAGTAGCCGTCCGCCGGGATGATGCAGCGGCGGGCCGCGAACGCCTTCTTGAACGACGGCTTCTCGTGGATGGTCTCCGAGCGCGCGTTGATCATCCGCGCCGCGCCCTCGGGCGACTTCGCCCAGGACGGCACGAGCCCCCACTTCAGCTTGCGCAGCTGACGAACCGGGCGACGGTCCTGAGCGTCCTTGAGAGGGCGCTCCAGAACCGCGTAGACCTCTTTGGTCGGGGCCACGTTCCAGTCGGGGACCAGGGTCTCCGCCGGCTCCCACTTCTCGACTTCAAAGATTCCTGCGAGATCCTCGGGCCTACGACTCGCTGCATACCTACCGCACATAGGTGCCACACTGCCACGGCGCCGATACCCCATGAGGAGCCGTCCCAGAAATGTCCGCGATGCAAGACTTCCAGCTCTTCGGCACCCAGAGCGCGCCCGGCCAGTGGCTGGTCGTCGTCACGGGCATAGCCGCGCTCGCCGTTGTCGTCCCGCACGGCCTGTGGCGGGTCTCCCGCAACGCCGTCACCATCGCCCACGAGGGCGGCCACGGTCTGGTGGCGCTGCTCACCGGGCGCCGCCTCGACGGCATCCGGCTGCACTCCGACACCAGCGGCCTCACCGTGAGCCGGGGCAAGCCGCACGGCCTCGGGATGATCCTCACGGCCGCCGCCGGCTACACCGCGCCCCCGCTGCTCGGCCTCGGCGGGGCCGCGCTGCTCGCCGCCCACCACGTCACGCTGCTGCTGTGGCTGGCCACCGCGCTGCTCCTCGCCATGCTGGTGATGATCCGCAACGCGTACGGGGTACTCACCGTCGTGCTGACCGGCGCCGCCTTCCTGCTCATATCCTGGCTGACCGGCCCCGACGTCCAGTCGGCGTTCGCGTACACGGCCGTGTGGTTCCTGCTGCTCGGCGGCGTACGCCCGGGCTTCGAGCTCCAGCGCAAGCGCCGGCGGCACAACGACGGCGACTCGGACGCGGACCAGCTCGCCCGGCTCACCCACGTACCACCGGCGCTCTGGCTCTTCCTCTTCCACGCTGTTTCTGTCTGTTCGCTGATCGGTGGTGGCCGCTGGCTGCTCGGTCTCTAGTCGACGGCCCCACTAAAGTGAGGACCATGACCGAAACGCCCGTGCACCCCGCCCTCTGGCCCGCCCCTCTCGCGAGCGGAACCGTCGACGCGACGGTCCCCGTGCCCGGATCGAAATCGGTCACCAATCGCGCACTCGTCCTGGCCGCGCTCGCCGCCGAGCCCGGCTGGCTGCGCCGCCCGCTGCGCTCCCGCGACACCCTGCTGATGGCGGAGGCCCTGCGCACCCTGGGCGTCGGCATCGAGGAGGGGGTGGGTCCGGACGGCTCGGGCGAGGCCTGGCGGGTGATCCCGGCCGGTCTGCACGGCCCGGCCACGGTCGACGTCGGCAATGCCGGTACGGTCATGCGCTTCCTGCCCCCGGTCGCGGCCCTGGCCGACGGCCCGATCCGCTTCGACGGCGACCCGCGTTCCTACGAGCGCCCGCTCGGCGGCGTGATCAACGGGCTGCGCGCGCTGGGTGCCCGGATCGACGACGACAACCGCGGCGCGCTCCCGATGACCGTGCACGGCGCGGGCGCCCTCGAAGGCGGCCGGGTCGAGATCGACGCCTCGTCCTCCTCCCAGTTCGTCTCCGCGCTGCTGCTCTCCGCGCCGCGCTTCAACCAGGGTGTGGAGGTGCGCCACATCGGGGCCACCCTGCCCTCGATGCCGCACATCCGGATGACGGTCGACATGCTGCGCTGCGTGGGCGCCCAGGTGGACGAGCCGGAGACCGGCGGCGAGCCGAACATGTGGCGGGTCTCCCCCTCCGCGCTGCTCGGCCGCGACCTGACCGTCGAGCCGGACCTCTCCAACGCCCAGCCGTTCCTCGCCGCAGCCCTCGTCACGGGCGGCACCGTGGTCGTCCCCGACTGGCCGATCCGCACCACCCAGCCCGGCGACCAACTGCGCGAGATCTTCACGGAGATGGGCGGCAGCTGCCAACTGACCGACCGCGGGCTCGTGTTCACCGGCTCCGGCAAGATCCACGGCATCGACGTGGACCTGAGCGAGGTCGGCGAGCTGACCCCCGGCATCGCGGCCGTCGCGGCGCTCGCCGACTCCCCGTCCACGCTGCGCGGCGTCGCGCACCTGCGGCTGCACGAGACGGACCGGCTTGCCGCGCTCACCAAGGAGATCAACGAGCTCGGCGGCGACGTCACGGAGACCGCGGACGGTCTGCACATCAAGCCGCGCCCGCTGCACGGCGGGGTCTTCCACACCTACGACGACCACCGGATGGCCACCGCCGGCGCGATCATCGGCCTCACCGTCAAGGGCGTACAGATCGAGAACGTGGCGACGACCGCCAAGACGCTGCCCGACTTCCCGGACATGTGGAGTTCGATGCTGGCAGGGTCCGGAAGCTGAGCGGGGCTTTACGATCATGCGCCGCTACGGCAAGAACCCGGACGAGGACGACATCCGCGTCCGCCCCAACCCCAAGGGCAACCGCCCCCGCACCAGCATCCGCCCCAAGCACGAGGACGCCGCCGAGGGCATGGTCCTCACCGTCGACCGGGGCCGCCTGACGTGTCTGGTCGGGGACCGCACCATCCACGCCATGAAGGCCCGCGAGCTGGGCCGCAAGGCCGCGGTGGTGGGCGACCGGGTCGACATCGTCGGTGATCTGTCCGGCAAGAAGGACACGCTCGCGCGGATCGTACGGATCGGCAAGCGCAGCTCGGTCCTGCGGCGCACGGCCGACGACGACGATCCCTACGAGCGCGTGGTGGTCGCCAACGCCGACCAGCTCGCCATCGTCACCGCGCTCGCCGACCCCGAGCCGCGCCCCCGCCTCATCGACCGCTGCCTGGTGGCGGCGTACGACGGCGGTCTTGAGCCGCTGCTCGTGCTGACCAAGTCGGACCTCGCCCCGGCGGACCAACTCCTCGAAATGTACGGCGCGTTGGGCGTCCCGCACGTCGTCACCTCGCGCGAGGAGCTGTACGAGGGCAACGCGGCGGACCGGGTGCGCGAGCAACTGCACGGCCGGGTCACCGCGTTCGTCGGCCACTCGGGCGTCGGCAAGACGACGCTGGTCAACGCGCTCGTCCCGGAGGCCCAGCGGCGCATCACCGGGCATGTCAACGCGGTGACCGGACGCGGCCGCCACACCACCACCTCCGCGCTCGCGCTGCCCCTGGACAGCGCGGACGGCGGCTGGGTCATCGACACTCCGGGCGTACGGTCCTTCGGGCTGCACCACGTCGACCCGTCCCGGGTGATCCTGGCCTTCCCCGACCTCGTACCGGGCACCGAGAACTGTCCACGCGCCTGCAGCCACGACGAGGCGGAGTGCGCGCTCGACCAGTGGGTGGCGGACGGCCACGCCGATCCGGCGCGGCTGTACTCGCTGCGCCGGCTGCTCGCGACGCGGGAACGGCGCGAGGGCGACTGACCTGTTTCCACGGGCGTGTCCATGACCTCCGTTGCATAATCGCACCAAGTGTTGACCATGCAGTCAGCGACGACGATGCGTTGTGGGAGGCCCTGGACATGGCGTGGCTGCTGGTCGTGGTGGCGGGAATCCTCGAAACGGGCTTCGCCGTCTGTCTGAAGCTGTCACACGGTTTCACCCGGCTGTGGCCGACGATCGCCTTCGCCGCGTTCGCGCTCGGTTCGTTCGGACTGCTGACCCTGTCCCTGAAGAAGCTGGACGTGGGCCCGGCGTACGCGGTGTGGACGGGCATCGGGGCCGCCGGGACAGCGATCTACGGCATGGTCTTCCTGGGCGATGTGGTCTCGACCCTCAAGCTGGTGTCGATCTCCCTGGTGATCGTGGGCGTGATCGGCCTGCAGATCTCGGGCTCGGCACACTGAGCGCGCCCCCGGGCACGCCTTACACAACCTCCCGTACGCGCGGGAAGTGGCAGGCCGCCACATGGTCGGCGGCGTGCGCCGTCGGCTGCGGATCCTCCGCCGCGCAGCGCTTCTGCTGCTCCGGTTCCAGGTCCGCGTACACGGGGCAGCGGCCCCGGAAGCGGCAGCCCTCGTAGCGGCGGGTGGGGCTCGGCGGGTCGCCGGCGAGCAGGATCCGGCCGCGTCGGCGCTCGCGTTCGCGGGCCGGGTCCGGCACGGGTACGGCGGAGAGCAGGGCCTGGGTGTAGGGGTGCCGGGGGCGTTCGAAGACGTCCTCGACGGTGCCGGCCTCGACGGTCCGGCCCAGGTAGACGACGCTCACCCGGTCCGCGATGTGCCGTACGACGGACAGGTCGTGCGACACGAAGAGGTAGGCGAGGCCCAGTTCGGACTTGAGGCGGCGCAGCAGGTTGAGCACCCCGGCCTGTACGGACACGTCAAGGGCTGATACGGGTTCGTCCAGGACGAGGAGCTTCGGCTCGACCGACAGGGCGCGGGCGATGCCGATGCGCTGGCGCTGGCCGCCGGAGAACTCGTGCGGGAAGCGGTCGGCGGCGGCCGGGTCGAGCCCGACCTGTTCGAGCAGCCCGGGGATCCGCCGCGCGGCGCTCGCCCGGTCGGCCCCCTGGGCGCGCAGCGGCTCGGCGATGATGTCGCCGACCGGCATCCGGGGGTCGAGGCTGGCCATCGGGTCCTGGAACACGATCTGCACCTGCCCGCGCAGCGCCCGCCGCTCGGCCTTGCCCAGCCCTGCGGACGCCTTCCCGAACAGCTCGATCCCGCCGCCCTCGGGCCGTTCGAGGCTGAGCAGCTCGAACAGCGTGGTGGACTTGCCGGATCCCGACTCCCCGACGAGCGCCAGGGTCTCCCCCGCGCGGATGGCGAGGTCCACGCCGTCGACGGCGTGCACGGTGCCGACGCGCCGTTTGAAGGCGCCGCCCTTCAGTACGGGGAAGGTCTTGACGAGGCCGTCGACCTTCAACACGGGTTCGCCTACGGCGCGTTGGGCGAGTTCGGGTATCTGCGGTACGGGGTACACATCGAGCACCCCGAGCCCCTGCTTCGCGATCTCCCCCGCCTTTACGCACGCGGCAAGGTGCCCCACCCCACCCAGGGGCTCCGCCCCCGGACCCCCGCTCCTCAAACTCCCCCAAGGCCTTAAGGGCCAGGGAGGGACCCCCATGAGGGGCTGATTTTTGTCCCGTGCGCTTTCGTCCAACCCCAGCACGGTCCGCAGCTGCGGTACCGCCTCCGTGCAGCGGTCCTCCGCCAGTGGGCATCGAGGCGCGAAGGCGCAGCCCGGAAGCGCGGCCCCCGCCGCGGGCGGTGAGCCCGGGATGGGGACGAGGGCGGACCCCGCCCGGTCAAGGCGCGGCACTGCCCCGATCAGCCCCATCGTGTAAGGCATCGCGGGCGCCGCGAACAGCGCGTCCACCGGGCCCGTCTCCACCATCCGCCCCGCGTACATCACCGCCACCCGGTCGGCCACCCCCGCGATCACTCCGAGGTCGTGGCTGACCAGGACCATCGCCGCCCCGGTCTCCCGCTGGGCCGTGCGCAGCACGTCCAACACCTGGGCCTGGATGGTCACGTCCAGTGCCGTCGTCGGCTCGTCCGCGAGCAGCACATCGGGGTCGTTGGCCATCGCCATCGCGATCATGGCCCGCTGCCGCATCCCGCCCGAGAACTCGTGCGGGAACGCCGAAGCCCGTACCGAAGGCTCGGGTATGCCGACCAGGTCGAGCAGTTCCACGGCCCGGGCCCGCGCCCGCTCCCTGGACACGTCCTGGTGCGCGCGGACCGCCTCCGCGATCTGGTCCCCGATCCGGTACACCGGGGTGAAGGCGGAGAGCGGGTCCTGGAACACCATGCCGATCCGGCTGCCGCGCACCGCCGAGAGCTCCCGGTCCGAGGCACCGACCAGCTCGGCCGGGCCCAGCCGCACCGAGCCCCGTACCGTCGCGTTCGACGGAAGCAGCCCCAGCATCGCGAGCGCCGTCGCGGACTTCCCTGACCCCGACTCGCCCACCAGGCCCAGGACTTCGCCGCGGGCCAGCGAGAAGCTGACACCGCGCACGGCCGGAGCCCCGTCGAAGTCGACCTCCAGGTCCCGCACCGTGAGGACATCGGTGCTCATCGCTCAACTCCCTTGCGCCTGCGGCGCGTTGTCGGGTCGAGCGCGTCCCGCAGCCCGTCCCCCACCAGGTTCACCGCCAGTACGAACACGATCAGCAGCCCGGCCGCGAAGAAGAACATCCAGGGGTACGTGACGGCCGCCCCCGTGCTGCTCGCGATCAGCGTGCCGAGCGAGACGTCCGGCGACTGCACGCCGAACCCGAAGTAGGACAGCGCGGTCTCGCTCATCACGGCCCCGCCGACCGCGATCGTCGCGTCGATGATGAGGAACGAGGCGAGGTTGGGGATGATGTGCCGCCAGATGATCCGGAAGGGGCCGACTCCCATGTAGACGGCGGCCCTGACGAATTCGCGCTCCTTGAGGGAGAGCGTCATCGAGCGCACCACCCGGGCCGTGATCATCCAGCCGAACACGGCGAGCAGCCCGACGAACGCGAACCAGCCGCCGCCGCGCAGCCGGGGCGAGACGATCGCGATGATCAGGAAGGACGGGAAGACGAGGAGGAGGTCGACCAGGAACATCAGGATCCGGTCCGGCCACCCTCCGAAGTACCCGGCACAGGCGCCCACCAGGGAGGCGAGCACCGTCGAGAACAGGGCCACGAGCAGGCCGATGAGCAGGGACTTCTGGAGCCCGCGCACGGTCTGCGCGAAGACGTCCTGGCCGATGCGGTTGGTGCCCCACCAGTGGTCGGCGCCCGGCGCCTCGCGCAGCGCGGTGTAGTCGATGTGGGTGTAGTCCCAGGGGCTGATCAGCGGTCCGGCGAAGGCCAGCAGGAAGAGCAGGAGCAGCAGCACCGCGCCGCTCAGGGCACCGCGGTTGCGTACGAAGCGGCGCAGCACGACGGTGGCCCGTCCGGCCGGGCGGGGGGCGGGTTCGACGCCGAGGGCGCTCTCGATGACGGCGGTCATGGTCGGCGTCCTCCTAGGCGTTGCGGATACGCGGGTCGAGCGCGGCGTGCAGCACGTCCGCGAGGAAGCCGGACAGGAGCACCGTCACGGCGGCGAACACGTTGACGGCGACGACCGAGTTGACGTCGTTCTTGCCGATGGAGGAGATGAACCACTCGCCCATCCCGTGCCAGCCGAAGATCGTCTCGGTGAAGGTGGCGCCGGTGAACAGGGCCAGGAAGCCGTAACTGAAGTACGTCGACATGGGGATGAGCGCGGTCCGCAGTCCGTGCCTGAGCAGGACGGTGCGCCGGCCGAGGCCCTTGGCGGCGGCCGTGCGCAGGTAGTCGGAGCCGAGCACATCGAGCATGGTGGAGCGCTGGTAGCGGCTGTAGCTCGCGATGGCGCCGAGCGCGATGGAGATGGTGGGAAGGAGCAGGTGGACTCCTCGGTCCTTGAACACCACCCAGAATCCCGAATTCACGCCCGGTGTGCTTTCGCCGGTGAACCGGATGGCCTCGGTGCCGGTCTTCTGGTTGAACCAGATGGCGCCGATCTTGAGCAGAACGGCCAGCAGGAACACGGGAGTTGAGAGCAGCGCGAACGACGCCAGGGTCACTGCCCGGTCGGAGAGCCGGTACTGGCGCACCGCCGTCCAGGCTCCCGCGAGCACTCCGATCACGGTTCCGGCGATCGTGCCGAGCAGCAGCAGCCGCAGGCTCACCCCGATCCGCCGCCCGAACTCGGCGCCCACCGAGGTCCCGTCGATGGTCTGCCCGAGGTCGCCGCGGAGCGCGTGCCCGGCCCAGGTGGTGAAGCGGGAGAGCAACGGGGTGTGGTCGTTGACGCCGAGGGCCGTGAGGTGGTGGTCGACGGAGGCCGCGGACAAGGGCGGTTGGCGCCCCTCGTAGTACGCGCGCGGGTCGAGGGCGTACGAGGCGAGCAGGTAGGACAGGCAGACGGCGGCGAGCAACAGCGCGGCGTAGTAGCCGAGTCGCTTCGCCAGGAAGGCAGCCACGGGTGTTGGCCTCCGCAGGGGATCGTCAGGGGATCACGGCCGCGGCAGGCTCAATCGGTGCTGTTCGTCGGCTTGTTGATCCAGCTTGGCCCTTGTTTGTTGCGGACATGCTAAGAAGGTATGGCGGCATTCCGGCACCCCTCGCCGCAACCTGTGTGATCGCCCTACCGTCGGCGCAAGCTGTGGCCTCGATCAGGCCGCCCCGATCCGGAGGAAGTATCCCGATGCGCAGATCCACCGTCATCGCCATCGCCGCGGCCCTGTCGGCCACCTTGGTGGTGTCCGGCTGCGGCTCCTCCGGCAAGGACGACAAGCCCGCGAAGAAGCAGGCGGCGCCGCAGGCCGACGGGCAGAGCATCAACGCCCGGCCGGTGAGCGACCTCAAGCAGGGCGGGTCGCTGCGGTTCGGCATCGACCAGTGGATCACGCAGTACAACATCAACCAGGTGGACGGCCAGCAGGGCGACGCGCAGGACCTGATCAAGGCCGTGATGCCGGACCTCTTCAACCCCGACGCCAAGGGCGTCCAGCACCTCAACCCGGACTTCCTCGTCTCGGCGAAGGTGGTCTCCAGCAGCCCGCAGGTGGTCGAGTACCAGCTCAACCCGAAGGCCAAGTGGTCGGATGGAACACCGCTGAGCTGGAAGGACTTCGAGGCGCAGTGGAAGGCGCTGAACGGCTCGAACCCGGCGTACGAAGCCGCCGACACCTCCGGCTACGACCAGGTGTCCAAGGTCGAGCAGGGCGCCGACGAGCACGCCGTGAAGGTCACCTTCACCAGGCCTTACGCCGACTGGCAGCGCCTCTTCGGCCCGCTGTACCCGGCCGCGTACATCGACACCCCGGAGAAGTTCAACAAGGGCTGGTCGCAGAAGGCGGTGGTCACCGCCGGCGCCTTCAGGGTCGGTACGTACGACAAGACCGGGCAGACCGTCACGCTGGTGCCGGACCCCGCCTGGTGGGGCGAGCGGCCGAAGCTGGACACGATCGTCTACCGGGTGCTCGACAGCGCCGCCAAGACCGAGGCGTACCTCAACAACGAGATCGACGAGGCCCCGGCGCTGCTGCCCGAGGACTACAAGCGCCTGGTGAAGGACCCGGCCACCGAGATCCGGCGCGGCGCCCGCTGGGACGAGGTGCACATCACCCTCAACGGCGGCCACGGCCCGCTCCAGGACGTCAAGGTGCGCAACGCCGTACAGGCGGCCATCGACCGCAAGGGCGTCAACGCCAGCTTCGCCAAGGACCTCTCCTTCCAGCTGGAGCCGCTGAACAACCACTTCTTCATGCCGAACCAGGAGGGGTACCAGGACAACTCCAGCGAGTTCGACAAGTACGACCCCGCGAAGGCCAACAAGCTTCTGGACGAGGCGGGTTGGAAGAGTCCGGGGGACGGCAGGACGCGCACCAAGGACGGCAAGGAGCTCAGCCTCGACTACACGCTGAGCTCCGGCGGGACCTCGGCCCAGGACGACCAGGCCCAGCTGGTGCAGCAGCAGCTGAGCGCGGTTGGCGTAAAGGTCAGCATCAAGAAGGTGCCGGCCAACGACTACTTCAACAAGTTCGTCAACACCGGCAACTTCGACCTCGTCAGCTTCCGCAACACCGACGCGGTCTACCAGACGCTGCTCACGCCGACCTTCCGTCAGCCGCAGGGCAAGAACCTCTTCCAGAACTTCGGCTCGGTCGGCTCGCCGGAGATCGACGCGCTGCTGACCAAGGCCGGCCAGACCACCGACAAGGCCGAGTCGGTCAAGCTCTACAACCAGGCCGACCAGGCGATCTGGAAGCTCGGCCACTCCATCGAGCTGTACCAGCGCCCGGAGATCGACGCGGTCCGCAAGGGCCTCGCCAACTACGGCGCCTTCGGCCTCGCCGCCACCGACTACGCCAAGGTCGGCTGGGTCAAGTAGCGCTCGGCGTCGGTCTGTTGGCCGGGTACGGGCCGACGGCGAGGACCCCTCAGCCTGCTGGCCGTACAGGCACGACGACCGAGGACCGCTCAGCCTGCTGTCCGGGTAAGAGCCGACGGCCAAGACCGCTCAGCCTGTCGGCCGTACGGGGACTACGGCGAGGACCGCGCGGATGTGGGCGGCCTGTCCCTCGCCCGTCGTGGCACGGGCCACGACGTAGGAGAGCCCGAGCCGCACCGCCGTCTCGCAGAACCGCCACAGCTCCCCCGGGTCCGCGCCCGGCGCCTCCTTCTCCAGCGCCGCGCACGCCCGGTCGCGTGCCGCGGCCAGCAGCTCGGCGGGGCCCGGCACCCCGGCGTCGGCGCGGCGCTGGGCGGGCACCGTGGACGCGGCGGCGGTGGTGCGGCGGGAGGGCGCCGGGAGCCGTTCGCTCCAGCAGCCCGTGAGCAGGGCCCGTACGAGAGCGCTGGAGCGGGCCGAGCCGACCGTCCACTCGGCGACGCGGACCAGGCGGTCGGTGGGGTCGGCGTGCTCGGCGAGCACTCTGTCGACGCCGCGCAGATAAACATCGGCCTCCCGGCGCACGAGCGCGCGGGCGAGACCGTCCTTGCTGCCGAACTCGTTGTAGAGCGTCTGCCGCGAGACCCCGGCGGCGGACGCCACGTCCACCATGCGCACCCCCGACCACGGCAGCCCCGCGAGCGCCGAGAGAGCGGCGTCCAGCAAGGATTCCCGCGCTGTGGGCATGGTCGCCTCCCTGGGGGCGTCCGGTGGTTCCGAGTTCAGAGTTGACGCGCTCCGGGGCACTGTCAAGAGCCGCTGCGGGCGATCACCCGGACGGTTCCGCATGGCAGGCGCTGTGGTCCGTACCGCGGACGATCGCTACGGTGGTGGCCATGCCCGACTATCACGATGATCTGCGTCTCGCCCACGTCCTCGCGGACGCCGCCGACGCGGCCACCATGGACCGGTTCAAGGCCCTCGACCTGAAGGTCGAGACCAAGCCGGACATGACGCCGGTGAGCGAGGCCGACAAGGCGGCCGAGGAGCTCATCCGGGGTCATCTGCAACGGGCCCGGCCGCGGGACGCGATCCTCGGCGAGGAGTTCGGCCTGGAGGGCACGGGTCCGCGCCGCTGGGTGGTCGACCCGATCGACGGCACCAAGAACTACGTCCGGGGCGTGCCGGTGTGGGCGACCCTGATCTCCCTGATGGAGGCGGGCGAGGGCGGCTTCCAGCCGGTGGTCGGCGTGGTCTCGGCGCCCGCGCTGAACCGGCGCTGGTGGGCGGCGAAGGGCCACGGCGCGTTCACCGGCCGCAGCCTGACCTCGGCGACCCGGCTGAAGGTCTCCAGCGTGTCGAAGCTGGCCGACGCCTCGTTCGCGTACTCCTCGCTGAGCGGCTGGGAGGAGCGGGGCAAGCTGGACGACTTCCTGGATCTGACCCGCGAGTGCTGGCGCACCCGGGCGTACGGCGACTTCTGGCCGTACATGATGGTCGCCGAGGGCTCGGTGGACTTCTGCGCGGAGCCGGAGCTCTCCATGTGGGACATGGCGGCGAACGTGATCGTGGTGCAGGAGGCCGGCGGCACGTTCACCGGCCTCGACGGCCGGCCGGGCCCGCACAGCGGCAACGCGGCGGCCTCCAACGGCCTGCTCCACGAGGAGCTGCTCGGCTACCTCGGGGACGGCGGAGGCGCGTAGCGGCGGCCCTGCCGGAACCGGGCTGCGCGGCTGGGCGGGGCCGGGCCCTGCTGCTCGGCGCGACTGAGGTGTGCGGCGTGGCCGTGGCGCGCGAGGGGCGTGAGTCGTACTTTTACGCGCCCGGAGACTTACCTCTACCACCCCCTTGTTGACGGCCGGTCCGGATGCGACTCTAGGAGTCCCCCCACTTGTGAACTTGTGAATTCATTCCTGAGCGGACCGAGGTGGCTCGCACGGGACCGGATTCACCAAGGAGGTGGCTCCATCCATGCTCGTCCGTGACGCCATGAGCACGATGGTCCTCACCATCGGACCCGCGCACACCCTCCGCCAGGCGGCCCGTCTGATGGCCGCGCGCCGGGTCGGCTCGGCCATCGTCCTCGACCCCGACACCAGCGGTCTCGGCATCCTCACCGAGCGCGACATCCTCAACTCGGTGGGTCTGGGCCAGAACCCCGACCACGAGACGGCGAGTAAGCACACCACCACCGACGTCGTCTTCGCGGCGCCGTCCTGGACCCTGCAGGAGGCCGCCGAGGCGATGACGCACGGCGGATTCCGGCATCTGATCGTGCTGGACGGCGACGGCCCGGTCGGCGTCGTCTCGGTGCGGGACATCATCCGCTGCTGGGCCCCGGCCCGGCGCGAGACCGCGATGGCCAATTGAGACACCGGCCCTGAGACACCTGCCCTGAACGCCAGAAGGCCGGCCCCCCGCAGGGAAACCGGCCTTCTGTCCATCCTCGGCAAACGATCCTGAATCAGCCGCGGAGGGCCTGGACCGCGGCTTCGAGCCGCTTGCCGAAGTCACCGTCCGCCTGGCGGAAGTTGTTGACCGCACGCTCTGCGATGTCGTCGCGCGAAACCTTGGCGATGAAGCCCGCCAGGTTGTCGATCAGACGGGCCTTCTCGTCCTCCGAGTACAGCCGGTAGAGGTTTCCGGCCTGCACGAAGTCGTTGTCCTCGGCGTGGCTGGGGGCCTCGTGGTTGCCGGTGCCACCGGTGACGGCGGACGACTGCCACAGCGGCCGGTCCGTCTGGGACGGGCCGCCGAAGCTGTTCGGCTCGTAGTTCTTCGCGCCCTTGTGGCGGCCGTCGTACAGGTAGCCGTCACGGGAGTTGGTGCGCGCCTCGGTGGCATGCGGACGGTTCACCGGCAGGTGGTCGGCGTTGATGCCGACGCGGTAGCGGTGCGCGTCGCCGTACGCGAAGAGACGGCCCTGGAGCATCTTGTCCGGGGAGGGACCGATGCCGGGCACGAAGTGCGCCGGGCTGAAGATGGACTGCTCGACCTCGGCGAAGATGTTCTCCGGGTTGCGGTTGAGCTCCAGCTTGCCGATCTCGATCGGCGGGTAGTCCGCGTGCGGCCACACCTTGGTGAGGTCGAACGGGTTGAAGCGGTAGGCCGCCGCGTCGGCCGCCGGCATGATCTGCACCTGCACGGTCCACGACGGGAAGTCGCCGCGCTCGATGGCCTCGCGCAGGTCGCGCTGATGGCTGTCGGGGTCCTCACCGGCGAGCTTGTTGGCCTCGTCCTGGGTGAGGTTCTTGATGCCCTGGTCGGTCTTGAAGTGGTACTTGACCCAGAAGACCTCGCCGGCCTCGTTGTTCCACTGGTAGGTGTGCGAGCCGTACCCGTTCATGTGGCGCAGCGTCGCCGGGATGCCGCGGTCGCCGAACAGCCAGGTCACCTGGTGCGTCGACTCGGGGCTCAGCCCCCAGAAGTCCCATACGTTGTCAGCCTCCTGGCTGCCCGTGTACGGGTCGCGCTTCTGGGTGTGGATGAAGTCGGGGAACTTGATCGCGTCCTTGATGAAGAAGACGGGCGTGTTGTTCCCGACCAGGTCGTAGTTCCCCTCCTCCGTGTAGAACTTCAGCGCGAAGCCGCGGGGGTCGCGCACGGCGTCGGCGGAGCCGAGGTTGCCAGCCACGGTGGAGAAGCGGAGGAAGGTCTCGGTCTGCTTGCCGACCTCGGAGAGGAACGCGGCACGCGTCCACTGCGAGACGTCACGGGTGAGCGTGAACGTGCCGTACGCGCCCGCGCCGCGCGCGTGGACGATGCGCTCCGGGATGCGCTCGCGGTTGAAGTGGGCGAGCTTTTCGAGGAGCGACTGGTCCTGGACCAGGACCGGACCGCCGACGCCAGCGGTCTCGCTGTTCTGGTTGTCGGCCACCGGCGCGCCGGCCTCCGTGGTGAGCGGTCCCTGCGTCACGTGCGCCTCCTGCGTCATTTCCTGCGAGTCCTGTCCCTTGGTGTTTGCCGGTCCCGATCCTACAATGGACATTGTCTAAGTCAAGTAAGGATCCAAACCCACACCTGTTCGGGACTGGGCCCCTTCCCCTGTTAGGCTGGTGTTCATGAGTGACCTGTTGGAGCGACTGCGCGGACGCGGCTGGCGCATGACCTCGCAGCGGCGCGTCGTGGCCGAGGTCCTCGACGGCGACCACGTGCACCTGACGGCCGACGAGGTGCACGCGCGCGCGGTGGAGCGACTGCCCGAGATCTCCCGGGCGACGGTGTACAACACCCTGGGCGAGCTGGTGACGCTCGGCGAGATCCTGGAGGTCTCCACGGACCGCCGCGCCAAGCGCTACGACCCGAACGCCCACCGCCCCCACCAGCACCTGGTGTGCGCCCAGTGCGGCGCGATCCGCGATGTCCACCCCCGGGGCAACCCGCTGGCCGACCTCCCCGACACCGAGCGCTTCGGCTTCACGGTCTCGGCCGTCGAGGTCACCTACCGGGGAACCTGCCCCAACTGCGCGGCGGCCTGAGCGCGAACGAACATGAAGAAGCCCCCGGCTCCTGCCGGGGGCTTCTTCGTATGCGCCTGATGCGGCCGCGCCTGATGGGACCGCGCCTGATGCGGCTGCATGTGAATGTGGCCGCATGCGAAAACGGCCGAGGCCCGGATCCCCCAAAGGATCCGGGCCTCGGCCTGCAAGTAGCGGGGACAGGATTTGAACCTGCGACCTCTGGGTTATGAGCCCAGCGAGCTACCGAGCTGCTCCACCCCGCGTCGGTGAACCTAACCTTACGGGACGGTGTGGACCAGCGCAAATCTCTTCCTGACCAGGCCCCACCAGTTCCGACCAGGGCAATCCGCCAAGCCGGGACTAAGCGGTGAGCTCCTGGTGCAGTGCCTCGCGCAGCCGCGCGGCCCGTTCGGCGACCTCCGCGGGGCCGAGCTCGACCGCCTTCGCGCACCAGCGCTGCCCCTCGGTCAGCTCGCCGTGCCGGGCGGCGAGCAGGGCGAGGCGCAGCGCGGCCCGGCCGTGTCCGGCCTGGGCGGCGCGGGTCCACCACAGGGCGGCCTCGCGCTCACGGCCCTCGCGGGCGAGCAGCAGCCCGAGGTTGAAGGCGCCGTTGCGGCTGCCCGCGTCGGCGGCCTCCCCGTACCAGCGCGCGGCCGCCTCCAGGTCGCCCCGGGCCGCCGCGAGCATGCCGACCCGGACCTGGGCCCGGCGGTGGCCCTGCTGGGCGGCCCGCTCGTACCACTCCTCGCATTCCGTCTTCTCGGCCATCGGCTCGCCCAGCGCGGGCGGACCCGGCGGCGGCTGGCGTGCGTCGAGCAGGGTGGCCAGGCGGAAGGCGGCCTCCGCGCTGCCGCCGCCGGCCGCGCACCTCAGGTGGCGCTCCGCGGCCTGCTCCTCGCCGTCCCGCAGCAGGGCGATGCCGACCTGGAGCGCCGCGTCGGTGTGCCCGGCGGCCGCGGCCCGCTCGTACCACTTCAGCGCCGTACGGTCGTCGTCGCGGCTCGCGAAGAGGATGCCGAGGTTGAAGGCGGCGTCCACGCTGCCCGCCTCGGCGGCCTTGGAGAACCAGGGCTCGGCGCCGGTCGGGTCGCCGGCCTGGAGCAGCAGGATGGCCAGCGCGTTGGCGGCCTCGCGGTGCCCGGCGTACGCAGCCCTGCGGTACCACTGCTCGGCCTGCGCCGTCCGGTTCTGGGCGGCGCAGAGCAGTCCCAGGTTGTACGCCCCGTTCACGTCCCCGGCGCTCATCGCGGCCCGGTACCAGCGCTCGGCGGTCTGCTGCTCGCCGCGCGCGGCATGCAGCGCGCCCAGCGCGTTGGCGGCGTTGCCGTCGCCGTCCTGGGCGGCGCGCAGCCACCACACGGCGGCGCTCTCCTCGTCGCCCGCGTCGCGCAGCAGGAAGCCGAGCGCGCAGGCGGCCTTCGCCTCGCCGTCCTTGGCGGAGGTCAGGTACCAGCGGCCCGCCTCCTTGAGCTCGCCGCGCTTCTCCAGGATCGCGCCGAGGTGCAGCGCGGCCCGCCGGTGGCCGCGGGCGGCGGCCTGCCGGTACCAGGGCTCGGCCTCCTCGGCCGCCCCCTCGCTCTCCGGCACCTCCGCGACAGCGATGTCACCGGGGCCCTCGCCGCCCGCCTCGCCCTCCGTGCGGCTGTCGAGGAGGCGCGCGAGGCGGTAGGCCGCCTCGCGGTGGCCCTGCTCGGCGGCGGCGCGCAGCCAGCGTTCCGCACCCACGTCGCTGCGGTGCTCCAGCAGGTCGGCGAGGGCGTACGCGCCGAGCGCGTGGCCCTGTTCGGCGGACTGGCGCAGCCAGTACTCGGCGGCGGGCTCGTCGCCGCGCTCGCGGTAGTGCCGGCCCAGCGCGTGCGCCGCGGCGGCGGATCCGGCGACTGCGGCGATGCGCCACCAGCCGGCCGCCTCGTCCGCGTAGCCGCGCTGGTGGAGCAGCACACCCAGGTTGTTGGCGGCGGCCCGGTCCCCCACCGCGGTGGCGCCGCGCAGATAGTGCTCTGCGCCGTCGAGGTCGCCGCGGCGCAGCAGCAGGGAGCCGAGGACGCTCATCGACTCGGCGTCACCGCTGTCGGCGGCACGCCGGTGCCGCGCCTCGGTCTCGGCGTCAGCGGTGTCAGCGTCCTCATCGGAGCGTGTCTGCACAAACCGCCCTGTCTCCAACAGAGTTGCCCTGTCCCCCATAAATACCATCGTCGCACCACCCGCAACCGCCGTACACCTGGTATACCGCAGCCAGTGAGGTCACTTCAGCGTTTTGTCGACATGCCCACAGAGAGACAAGCCAAACCCGTTGCGCCCAACTCCCCCCGGCTAGAGCAGTTTTCACACCGGCCGGTTCCAGCCGGCGGTAATCGGACAGCCCCGGCGCGGCCGGAGGGCGCATGCGACGAGGGCCCGGATCCTTGAAAGGATCCGGGCCCTCGTCAGTGAGTAGCGGGGACAGGATTTGAACCTGCGACCTCTGGGTTATGAGCCCAGCGAGCTACCGAGCTGCTCCACCCCGCGTCGGTAAACACAACGCTACCACGGCGCGGGGTGGCCCTCTGACCAGGTCAGCTCTTGGGTTTGGCCGCCTTCGCCTCCGCGTCGGCCGCCCGCTTCAGGGCGTCCTGGAGAGCCTTCTGGGCGTCGCCGTAAGCCTTCCAGTCGCCCGCGCCCAGCGCCTTCTGGCCGTCGTCGTACGCCTTCTGGGCGTCCTTGATGGCCTGGTCCACGGTGGCGTTCCCGGTGGCCGGGGGTGTGGTGGTGGGCGGCGTGGTCGTGGGCGGCGGTGTCGCCCCGTCCGCGCCGAAGACCGCGCTGAGCGCGTCCGCCAGGTTGTCCTTGAAGACAGTCTTGTCCCCGTAGGAGACGCCGACCTTCTTCAGGAGCGGATAGTTGGCGCTGCCGCCGCGCGCGTACACCGGCTCGATGTAGAGGAAGCCGCCGCCGAGCGGCACCGTCAGCAGGTTGCCGTAGTCGATCTCGGAGTCGGTGCCTCTCAAGTTCCGTACGAACTCGGCGACTTCGGGCAGACCGTTCAGCTTGCTCTGCACCTGCTGCGGGCCCTGCACGTTGTCGGTGACCCGGAGCAGTCTGATCTTGCCGTAGTCCTTGCTCGCGGCGTCGGCGTCGACCGCCATGAACCCGCCCAGGTTGGGGCGGCCGTTGGGCGTGAAGGTCGTCGTCAGCGAGAACTTCTTCCCCTCGGCCTCGGCGCCCGGCCTCTTCATGGACAGGTAGTACGGCGGAACCGCGCTGTTGTCCTTGTTGGTCGGGTCGTCCGGAACCTGCCAGGCGTCACTGCCGCTGTAGAACTGCGCGGGGTTGGTGACGTGGTAGCGGGTCAGCAGCTCGCGCTGGACCTTGAACATGTCCTGCGGGTACCGCAGGTGCGCGAGGAGGTCGGAGGGGATCTCGGACTTGGCCTTCACCGTGCCGGGGAACGCCTTCATCCAGGTCTTGAGGACCGGGTCGTTGTCGTCCCACTGGTACAGCGTGACCGTGCCGTCGTACGCGTCGACGGTCGCCTTCACCGAGTTGCGGATGTAGTTGACCTGGTTCTGCTGGGCCATCACCGCGCGCTGGTTGTCGGTCAGCGAGTCGGTGGTGGTCTCGCCGAGCGTGGTGCGCGAGGCGTAGGGATAGCCGTTGGTCGTCGTGTACGCGTCGACCACCCACTGGATGTGCTTGCCGACGACCGCCGGGTAGGCGTCGCCGTCGATGGTCAGCCAGGGCGCGACCGCCTCGACGCGCTCCTTCGGGGTGCGGTTGTAGAGGATCTTCGAGCCCTTGCCGATGGCCCCCGAGTAGAGGATCTGCGGCTCGTTCAGGGTGACGGCGTACGCGGCCCGGTTGAAGGGGTTGGAGAGGCTGACCCCGCCCTTGCCGGCGAAGCTCGTCGTCTCCTGGCCCTTGCCCTCGCTCTCGTAGTCGAGCTCCTTCTGGGGCCCGCCGACGATCGAGTACTGATCGGTCTTCTCGCCGTAGTAGATGCGCTGCTGGTAGTCCTTGAGCTGGCCGCTGGTGGGCAGCCCGGACTCGGTGAAGTCGGGCGCTCCGTTGACGTCCACGCTGGTGCCCTTGGCCGCGATCGCGCCGAAGCCGTGGGTGTAGGTGAAGTGGTCGTTGATCCAGTTGCGCTTGTCGATGCCCTTGAGGTTCAGCTCGCGCAGACCGATGACGGTGTCCTGCTCCTTGCCGTCCTTGTCCGTGTAGCGGTCCACGTCCAGCGTCGAGGGGAACTGGTAGTACTTCCGCTGCTGCTGGAGCTGCTGGAAGGCGGGCGAGACGACGTTGGGGTCGATGAGCCGGTAGCTGGCCGCCGAGTCGGCGTCCGAGCGCAGCTTGGGGTTGTCCTTGGCGTCGGTCGTGCCCTTGTAGTCCGTCACATCCGCGTTGTCGATGCCGTACGCCCTGCGGGTGGCATCGATGTTCTTCTGGATGTACGGGGCTTCCTTGGCCTGCTCGTTGGGCTGCACCTGGAACTTCTGCACGATCGCCGGGTACAGCCCGCCGATCAGGATCGCCGAGAGCACCATCAGGCCGAAGCCGATGACGGGCAGCTGCCAGGTGCGGCGCCACAGGGTCGCGAAGAACAGCGCGGCGCAGATGACCGCGATGCAGAACAGGATCGTCTTCGCCGGCAGGTAGGCGTTGGCGTCGACGTACCGAAGGCCCGTCCAGTTGTTGGTCGCCTTGAAGTCACTGGACTTCACCGCGAGGCCGTACCGGTCCAGCCAGTACGCCACGGCCTTCAGCAGCACGAAGACGCCGAGCAGCACCGAGAGGTGCCCGGTGGCGGCTCCGGTGGCGCGCGCGCCGGGGCTGGTGACGCGCAGACCGCCGTACAGGTAGTGCGTCAGGGCGGCGGCGATCAGCGACAGCACGGCGGCGGCGAAACCGAAGCCGAGCATGAAGCGGTACCAGGGCAGGTCGAAGGCGTAGAAGGACACGTCCAGCTTGAACTGGGGGTCCTTCTGGCCGAACGGCACCCCGTTGACCCACATCAGCCAGGTGCGCCACTGACCGGAGGCGGAGGCGCCGGCGATGAGCCCGACGACCGCGGTGATCCCGAGCAGCATCCACTTCTTGTACGGGGCGATGCCCATCCGGTAGCGGTCCAGGCTCTGCTGCTCCAGGGACATCGCACTGAGCGGCGGCCGCAAGCGGTGCGCCAGCCAGATGTTCAGGCCGACAGCGATGGCCATCAGCAGTCCGAAGACGCAGAACAGTCCGATCTTGGTCCACAGCTGGGTGGTGAAGACCGACGAGTAGTGGACCGAGCGGTACCAGAGCCAGTCGGTCCAGAACCCGGCGAACATGACGAAGGCCATGGCGAGCACGGCCAGAATGCCCAGTGTCATGAGCAGGGTCCGGACCCGGCGGGACGGCCGGCCGACTCTGATCCGTGGCCCGGACGGGCCTGAGCCGCGGTCCGGCATCTGGAAAGCCAAGGTGCGCACCTCGAAGTTCGCTGTCGTATGGGCGGGCCCCGCGATCGTAGAGCCCACTCATGCAACTTACTGAGGCTTTACTCAGTTCCCGATCGGGGGGTGAAAGAGGGCAGGATGTTGTCCATGTCCAACGTTTCCCCCTCCGGCCCCCCGATGGCCGCGAGCCCGCTCACCCGCGCGGTGCTCGAAATCGACGAGTACGCCTCCGGCCTGGGCTGGGACAAGCCGGCCCGGCTGTTCGCCCTCGTCGACACCGCGAAGCTCCGCGCCAAGGCCCCGGGCGTCGTCTCCGCCTCCGACGACGCCGCGGTCTCCGGTCTGACCCCGATCGACCAGGAGGAGATCCCGGCGAACAAGCCGCTGGACAGATTCCTCGGCACCATCGAGTGGCCCGACTCGGTGGCCGGCTGCGCGATCACGGTGGAGCGTCAGATGCTGCCGCCGTCGGCCGAGGCGTCCGTGCCCGAAGGCCTCAGCGACAAGCAGCTGGCCAAGTGGGTGGCCGCCCACCCCGACCGCCAGGAGGTGCGGATGACCGTGGCGGTGCTGCGCGGCGGAGCCCGCGAGTCCGCCATCCGACTGCGTGAGAAGGACTCCCCCACGGAGGTCCTGACCGGCCCCGACCTGGTCCCGGGCCTCGCCGAGGCGCTGGCCGCGACGTTCGCCTAACGGTGGTTCGGGGGCGCGGCCGGAGCCACTGGCGTCACTTGGCCGAGCAGTTCGGCAGTCCGGCCGCGTCCCCCGTGCGGATCTTGTCCAGGGACTGCCTGGCGTCGTGGATGCTGTCGACCTTCACCAGGGTGAGACCCGCCGGAATGTCCGCCGCGGCGGACGCGCAGTTGTCCTTGGGCGTCAGGAAGTAGCGGGCGCCCGCCTTGCGCGCGCCGATCAGCTTCATCTCGATGCCGCCGATCGGGCCGACCTTGCCGGTGTCGTCGATCGTGCCGGTGCCGGCGACGAACTTCCCGCCGGTCAGGTCCTCGGGCGTCAGCTTGTCGACAATGCCGAGCGAGAACATCAGGCCCGCGCTGGGGCCGCCGACGTCCGCGAGCTTGATGTCCACCGAGAACGGGAAGGCGTGGTCGGTCCCGGCCTGGATGCCGACGATCGCGCGGTCGCCGTCCGACGCCTTCTCGGTGGTGATGGTGAGGTTCTCGCCGCCCTCGGGCTCCTTGCCCGCCTTCTTGGCGACCTCCGCGTCCTTGGCCGGGATGATCGTGAAGACCACGTTCTGGCCGGGCTTGTGCTTGGTGACCAGGGCCGCGACATCGGCGGGCTTGGTCACCCTGGTGCCGTCGACGGCCTTGATGGCGTCACCGGCGTGCAGCTTGCCCTCGGCGGGGCTGCCCTTGACGACGGAGGAGACGATGACCCAGCTCTTCACGGGGATGGCCAGCTCGTTCAGGGCCGCGACCTTCGCGCTCTCCTGGGACTGGCTGAACTCCTCGGCGTTCTCCTGGTTGGACTGCGCGTCGGTCTTGCCGTCCGGGTAGAGCGTGTCGTGCGGGACCACCACGCTGTCGTGCGCCAGCCAGCCGTAGACCGCCGCGACGAGGTTCATCCGGTAGTCCGCACCGGTGACCCTGACCGTCGTCATGTTGAGATGCCCGGTCGTCGGGTACGTCTTGTGGCCTGCGATCTGCAGCACCGGCTCGCCGCCGGCGTCGCCGAGCGTGTTCACGGTGGGCCCGGGAGACATCTCGGAGTACGGCACTTTGATGAGCACGCCGGCGCAGAGCAGCGCGATCAGGACGAGGGTGGAGGCGAGCATCGTCGCGGTGCGGCGTGGCATGGAACGACAGTACGGGACCGATCTGTGCGCCCACCCCTGGGGCCGGTCCGTACGGGGTTGTTGGCGACCGCGTACGAGCGTGAGGCGCGCGGCGCCGGTCGGAAACGCTCAGGCGGCGTCGGATCCGGAGTGGGATTTCTCCATCGCTTCACGGAACCGGCTGTACCCGGCGAGTTCAGCTACATCGCCGGAGGTGCGATCGCGGGCGGTCCAGCTCGCCCATATCGCAGCGCCGACAGCAGCGAAAAGCGGAATCAGCAGCCACAAGAGTGCAGCCATTCCGACCTCCCGTCCCCAAATGAGCGACCGCAACTGACAGATCAGCAGACTAGTCATCCGCCGGTTCAACGCTCAGGCCAGGGGGCCGGTTACGCAAATCGGGGCGCATGCCACCCAACGGGGTTTCAGATCCGCCGAGCGGCCCAGCCGGTGCGGCAACGACGGCGCTACGCGCCGACCCGCCCTCCCGTCGCCCGACCACCGCCCCCCCCAACGACGGCGCTACGCGCCGACCCATTCCTCTGTGCCGTCCGAGAACATCTGGTGCTTCCAGATCGGGACCTCGTGCTTGAGGGCGTCGATCAGCATCCGGCAGGCCTCGAAGGCCTCCCCGCGGTGCGGGCAGGAGACCGCGACGACGACCGCGATATCACCGACCGCCAGTTCGCCCACCCGGTGGACGGCGGCCAGCGCGCGGACCGGGTAGTCGCGGACCACCTTTTCGGCGATCCGGCGCATCTCCGCCTCGGCGGAGGGGTGACAGGAGTACCCCAGCTTGTCGACGTCCGAGCCGCCGTCGTGGTCGCGCACGGTGCCGACGAAGAGCGTGGTGCCGCCTGCCGCCGAATCACCGGCGGCGGCGAAGACCTCGTCCACGGAGAGCGGGGTGTCACGGATCGCGAGGAGCCGGATCGGGTCCTGCGCCGACTGCTCACCGGGGTGGTCGGGGTACGTGCGTGCCATGCTCCCATCGTGCCGCACGGGACCGACATCCCGGAATAGCTCTTTCGCCCGGGTGCCGTGACCCTCCGTAGGAGGGTCCTACAGACCCCGGCGCTTGCGGGCCCTGCGCACCACCGCGGCGGCGCCGAGCAGCGCGACGGTCGCGCCGGCGGCCCCCGCGGCGGTGGCGTCCTTGCGGCCGAGCCGGCGGCCCGCGACAGTGTGCCGGCCCGCGGCCTCTTCGAGGAGTTCGGCGAGCACTTCCTCATTGGTCCAGCGCGGCCGCCAGCCCGCGTCGTGCAGCCGCCCGACGCTGACCACCCACGGGTGCATCGTGTACGCGAGGTCGCCCGCGGGCGACGGCGTGAGCCCGATCCGGTGCAGCCGGGCCGCCGCGCCCAGCGCCACCGCGGAGGGCAGCTCCATGCGGCGGATGCCGCTGAGCTCCTCGACCTCCTCCTGCTCCAGCCACCCGTCGCAGCCGACCGCGAACTCCCCGTCGACCTTCTCCAGGGCGGCGTACTCCAGGGCGCTGCACAGGTCCTCGACATGGCAGAACTGCCAGGTCGGACGGGACCCGGCGACCACCAGGAGGCGCGGCGACTCGAAGTACCGGGTGAGCGCGGTGTCAGTACCGCCCACCAGGACGGCGGGCCTTACCACCGTGACGTTCAGACCGGGGTGCGCGCGGGGTGCGCGCCGCCCGAGGCGCTCGATCTCCAGGAGGTCGCCGACACCGGTCGCCTCGGCGGTGGCCCGCAGCTCGGCGTCCTCGGAGAGCGGGATGTCGTTGTCGGGCAGCGCTCCGTAGACCATCGCGGAGGTGCAGAGGACCACCCGGTGGACGCCCGCGGCGGCCGCGGCGGTCAGCACCGTCTGGGTGCCGCGCACGTTGTACGCGGTACGGGCCGCCGAGTCGGTCTCCAGGTCCAGGTCGAGCGCCAGGTGCACGACGACGTCCGCGCCCCGCAGCTTCTCCGCGATCGCCGGGTCGCGGACGTCCAGGATGTGCCAGGTCGCCTCGGAGACCTCGCCCCGGCGCTCATCGATGGCGACGACCTGCTTGACCTCGTCGGACGCGGCGAGCCGCGCGGTCAGCAGGGCGCCGATCCCGGACGCGGCACCGGTCACGGCGACGACGGGACCGCGCGATGTGGAGGTTGAGAGGTTTCGCGCTGCGCGAACCTGCGGATCTGGGGAACTCACCGGGCGTCTCCAGCGGTTGTCTTCAGTACGTACGTTAATGACGCGTGCGTACCAGGTGGCGTCCATCCTGCCGCAGGCCGCGAGGCGGCGGAGCACCGAGCCCTTATCCGGTTCGGATGTCTACGCTGGTGGTGTTGTGGGGCAGCCGCCGTCGGCAGGAGCCGACGGCCTAACGAGCCGAGGAAACCCGTGAGTGACACCCCATTCGGATTCGGCCTTCCGCCGGAGGAGCCGGAGAACGGCGACGGCAAGAAGAAGGACCCTGCCGGAGGTGGCCAGGGTGCCGGCGGCCAGGGCGGCAACCCCTTCGGGTTCCCGGGCGCGGGCGGCGGGGACAATCCGTTCGCCGCGATGTTCGGTTCTATGAACCCGAACGACCTGGGCGCCGCCTTCCAGCAGCTCGGCCAGATGCTGAGCTACGAGGGCGGTCCCGTGAACTGGGACATGGCCAAGCAGATCGCCCGGCAGACGGTCGCCCAGGGCACGGCCGACGGCACCAAGGACGAGAGCATCGGCCCCGCCGAGCGCGCCGCCGTCGAGGAAGCCGTGCGCCTCGCCGACCTGTGGCTGGACGATGCGACGTCGCTGCCGTCCGGCTCCACCACCGCCGTGGCGTGGAGCCGCGCGGAGTGGGTCGAGGCCACCCAGCCGGCCTGGAAGGAACTGGTCGACCCGGTCGCCGAGCGCGTCGGCGCGGCCATGGGCGGCGTCCTGCCCGAGGAGATGCAGGCCATGGCGGGCCCGCTGATCGGCATGATGCGCTCCATGGGCGGCGCCATGTTCGGCCAGCAGATCGGGCAGGCCGTGGGTGTGCTCGCGGGCGAGGTCGTCGGCTCGACGGACATCGGGCTGCCGCTCGGCCCGGCGGGCAAGGCCGCGCTCCTTCCGCTGAACATCGAGGCCTTCGGCAAGGACCTAGGCGTCCCCAAGGACGAGATCCGGCTGTATCTGGCCCTGCGCGAGGCCGCCCACCAGCGGCTCTTCGCCCATGTGCCGTGGCTGCGCTCGCATCTGTTCGGTGCGGTCGAGGGCTATGCGCGCGGCATCAAGGTCGACACGGCGAAGCTGGAGGACGCCGTCGGCCAGCTCGACGTGTCGAACCCGGAGCAGCTGCAGGAGGCCCTCCAGCAGGGTCTGTTCCAGCCGGAGGACACCCCGGAGCAGAAGGCTGCCCTGGCCCGTCTGGAGACCGCGCTCGCGCTGGTCGAGGGCTGGGTGGACGCGGTGGTCCACGAGGCCGCCAAGCCCCGGCTGACCTCGGCGGACGCGCTGCGCGAGACGCTGCGCAGGCGCCGGGCGACCGGTGGCCCGGCCGAGCAGACCTTCGCCACGCTGATCGGTCTTGAGCTGCGTCCGCGCCGGCTGCGGGACGCCTCGCGCCTGTGGGCCTCGCTCACCGACGCGCGCGGTGTGGACGGCCGGGACGACCTGTGGGAGCACCCGGACATGCTGCCGACCGCCTCCGACCTGGACGACCCGGACGGCTTCGTGCACCGGGAGCACCTCGACTTCTCGGAGCTGGACAAGATGCTGGGCGAGGCCGCCGAGCAGCACGGCCCGTCGCTCAAGAAGGACAAGCGGGACGAGCAGGGCACGGACGAGCCGGGCACCGACAGCGACGGCAAGGGCGATTCCGACAAGTGAGCCTGCATGACGACGCGGTCCTCGTACTGAAGGCGTACGAGGGCCAGGCCGAGCTGCGCCAGGCCTACCTGGACCATCTGTCGGCGCACCCGGACACGATGTGGAAGGCCTGCGGGGCCGGTCACCTCACGGCGAGCGCGCTGGTCGTGGACCGTGAGCGGGGCCGGGTGCTGCTGACGCTGCACAAGAAGCTGAACATGTGGCTCCAGATGGGCGGGCACTGCGAGCCCGAGGACACCTCGCTCACGGCCGCCGCCCTGCGCGAGGCCCGGGAGGAGTCGGGCGTCACCGGTCTCACCCTGCTCGCGGGCGGCCCCGTACGGCTCGACAGGCACGCCATCCCGGCGCCCTGCCACTGGCACCTGGACGTCCAGTACGCGGCGCTGGCCCCGCCCGGCGCGGTCGAGGCGATCAGCGACGAGTCCCTGGACCTGCGCTGGTTCGCCTACGACGAGGTCGCGGCGGTGGCCGACGAGTCGGTCGTACGGCTGGTGGAGGCGACCCGCGCCCGGCTGTGACGGCGTTACGGGTCCGGCCCCAACCGCCTTATGGGTAAGAGGCGTTCGCTATTGCGGGCGCCCCTTACTCATGCCCCTCCTCGTGCCCGCTGGGGACACCCCCCTAGCTCCAGGCGTTGCCCTGATTCTGTGCGTGGGCGCCCTGCTGACCGATGCCGTACTGGGCCCGCAGGCCCTGGCCGATCACCGCGTTCTGCGGCGGCAGCACCTCGCTCGGCTGGACGAGGGCGAAACCCTGGCCCAGGAAGCTCAGTTCCCAGCCCTCGCCGGTGTTGCCACGGCGCCGCCAGACTCCGGTGGAGTGGGTCTGTGCCTGCATCTGCACCCGGAGCGAGGTCGACCAGGCGACGATCGCGTCCGCGTCCGCGTTCACGTACTTGTCGGGCGTGACCTGGAGCATCAGCGGCTGGCCCGAGGTCATCAGGACGACCTTGCCGGTGCCGGTGATGTTGAGCTGGTACTTGCCGGTACCGGAGATCCCGTACTGGCTGTCCACGGCGACGACTTCGTAGTGCAGCGAGGAGTCCATGGCGAGGACGTAGCCGCTGTCGACGGTCAGACCGTCCCGGTCGACGTCCACTATGTGGACGTGCTGGGCCAGGTTGGCGAGGTAGACCGTGCCCTGTCCGGACACCCGCATCAGGTCCAGGCCCTCGCCGGTGCGGGCGCGGGCGCTCTGCTGGCCGTGCGACTGGTACTCGCCGTCGAACTCCATCAGCCCCTGGTAGGCGACCATCGAGCCCTTGCGGGCCAGGAGGTCGTCGTGGCCGGTGAGCACGGCCCGCAGCAACTGCGGGTTCTGCGCGGTGTACCGCTCCTGGGACTGCTGCTCGGTGTAGCTGAAAAGCGGGCTCTGCATTGGTGTCTCCCCCTCAGCCCCGGGCCCGCAGGCGGTCCGTGCTGTCCTCACTCGGCTGTACGACGACGATGCCCTGGCCCGAGAAGGCCATCTGGAACGCCTCTCCGCTGCCCCGGCCGATCAGCGAGGACGCCTTGAAGCTGCGCTTGCCCTTCACCTTCAGGTTCGGGGACCAGGCGACCAGCGCGTCCGGGTCGACATACGTCTCGTCCTCGCCGCTGCCGCAGTCGACGACGACCGGGGTACCGCGCGAGGTCAGGGCGACCCAGCCGGTGCCGGAGATCTTCACGTTGAACAGGCCCTGGCCCGCGAACTTGGCGAGCCCCTTGACCCGTTCGACGCCCCACTGGAGGCTCGCGTCGAAGGCGAGCACATTGGTGCCGTTGACGGAGAGCGCGTCATTGTCGAGGTGGACGATCACGACGTTGGCCCCGTAGTCGGCGAGGTAGAGCAGTCCGTCGCCGGTGCACTTCATCAAGGGGGCGCCCTCGCCGGTGATCCAGTCCCGGGCCATCTGGCGCACGGCGGGCGGGTTGGGCTCGTACTGGATGAAGCCCTCGTAGGCGACCATCGAGCCGACCCGGGCGAGCAGGTCCTGGCCGGTGGCCATGGCCACCTTCAGCATGGCGCTGCCGTGGTTCTCCATCCGGGCCGCGACGGGGGTGGGGGCATAGCCCGCGAGCTGCTGGTTCATTGTTCGGGCTCCCTCAGACCTCGTACGGCTGGACGATGATGAAGTTGCCGGGGGCGCCCCGGAACTGGAGGTTGACGGACTCGCCGCTGTCTCCCGGATAGGCGTTGCGGCGCATCCTGACCTGGCTGGAGACGATCACCTGGGACGCGGCGGACCAGGCGACGATCGCGTCGCTGTCGGCGAACGTGGTCGGGGTGACCGGCAGCACCACCGGGGTGCCGTGGGTCATCACGACGATGGTGCCGGCGCCCTGGAACAGCATGGTGAACAGGGCGCCGCCGGGAATGCCGTGGCCCTCGATGCGGCGGACCTCGTACTGGAGGGACTCGTCGAAGGCCAGGACGTTCTCGGCGGAGACGCAGATGCCGTCGCCCTGGAGCTCGATGGGGTGCAGATAGGCACTGTTCTCGGCGAGGAAGACCTGACCGCGGCCGGTGCAGCGCATCAACTGCATTTCCTGGCCGGTCGTGTTGCCGACGATCCGGCCGGCGAGACCGGCCCCCTTGTAGCCGAAGTCGACCTTGCCCTGGTACATGACCATGCTGCCCTGGCGGGCGAGGACCGGCTGGCCGCCCGCGCCGAGGTCGACCCGGACCAACTGCTTGTTCTGCGAGGTCCAGCGCCGGCCGGTGGGCAGTTCCTTGTACATCTGGATGGCGCCGTGCAGGCCGCCGCCGGCCTGCGGCATGCCCTGCGGCCGGCCGTAGGGGGCGGGTTGGCCATAGGGCGCCGACTGACCGTAAGGGGCGGGAGCGCCCGGTGGCGTCAGCTGCCCCGGGACGGGGCCGGGCGGCTGGCCGAACTGGGGCTGCCGCGGCGGCTGTCCGTGCGGCTGCGCGTACGGCGCCGGGGCGGGCGGCGGCGGGATGGTGCCGGGCGGCAGGTGCATCGGCGCGGCGATGGTCGGCGCGGCGTGGATCTGCTGGCTGGGCGCGGGGGGCGGGGGCGGGGGCGATCCCTGCGACGGTGGTGCGTAGTGCTGCGGGGCGGCGGGGGCGGGGGACGGCGCCGTAAAGGAGGGGGCGGGGGCGGGCGCCGCGAAGGAAGGAGCGGGCTGCGGGGCCTGCGCCGGAGCAGCGAACTGCGGGGCGGGCGCGGCGACTTGGGGCGGCGGAGCGAAACCGGGGGCCGCGCCCTGCGACTGCTGCGGCGGCGCGGCGGGCTCCTCCTCTTCGAGGACCTCACCGCCGAAGTTCTTCAGGAGCGCTTCGAGTCCCCCGTCGAAGCCCTGGCCCACGGCGGCGAAGCGCCAGACGTCCTTCAGGTAGAAGTCGCCGAGCATGACGGCCCGTTCGGTGCTGAACTCCGCGCCGGTGAAGGAATACCGGACCACTTCCTCGCCACCGGCGACGACCCTGATGTAGCCCGGGCCGACCTGCGACATCTGTCCCGCGCCGTCGATGGTCGCGGTGAAGGAGAGCTTGCGGACACTCGGCGGGACACGGTCCAGGGTGACGCGGAACGACTCGGTGTCACCGGCCTGGGTGCCGAGCAGTTGGATCGACTCCTCGGGCGACTTCGGCTGGTTGAAGAAGACGAAGTAACGGTCGTCGGACAACCGCTCGTTCGCGTCGAGGCCGAAGCAGCTGATGTCGAAGGTCAGCCCGGGACCGCCGATCTGCACGCCTACGTACAGATCCGTCCCTGCCGTGAGATCACTGACCTTGGCCTTGTGGCCGCGCTGGAATTCCCTGGCCATGCCTACCGACCGTCCCCCATCCCGAGGTGAATGCGTCGCGCCAGGCTAACGGCTGCCTCGGACAGTCGGCGAAGCCGGTACACATTCGGTACAGAACCGCCGACTCCTACTCGTCGCGGGCGGCGGGCAGATGCGGAAGCCGGTCGGCGGCCACCACGCCTTCCAGGTAACCGCGGGCCCGTTCGGTGCGCGGATAGGCGTCGAGGAGCTGCCAGAACCGGGGGCCGTGGCCGGGCACCAGGAGGTGGGCCAGCTCGTGGACTAGCACATAGTCGACGACGTACTCCGGCATGCCCTGCAGCCGGTGCGAGAGGCGGATGCTGCCCTCGGCGGGCGTGCAGGAGCCCCAGCGGGTGTTCTGGTTGGTCACCCAGCGCACCGAGGCGGGGCGGGCCCGGCCCTCGAAGTACTGCTCGGACAAACGCTCGGCGCGCTCGGTGAGTTCCGCGTCGCCCAGCATGCGCTTGCTCTCCTGCGCGGCCAGCTTGTCGAGCATCACGCCCACCCAGCGCTGCTCCTCGGCCTCGGACATCCGGGCCGGGATCAACACGATGGTGCGGTCGCCCTCGCGGTACGCGGAGACCGTTCTGCTGCGCCGGGCGCTGCGGCGGACCTCGACCGCGCTCGTCGCCGGGCCGCGTGGCGGCAGGCGGTTCGGGCTGCGCTGCGGGCTTCCGGCACTCTGCAGGGGGTCGGCGGGCACGCCCCGACGTTACCCGCTGCCAGTGCGGGAAGTCCCGCCTCCGGGACGGTTGAGCCATGATCCATCCGCTGGGGTGCAGCATTCGAATGACTAATACCCCTCGCCTGTGGACAACTTTTCACGCCGTCCGGCGGGGCCGGGCATTCTGGCCCCATGCCGCACGACGGCCGGCGACCGAGCAGGCCTCGGGAACGTGCGGGCTCGCACCACGACGGGGGTTCGACCATGCATCCGATGCTGAAGCCGGCACTGCGCCGGGCCTGGCGGGACCGGCAGACCGTGCAGTTCGGGATCACCCCCACGCAGGCGGTGGTCGTCTCGCCGGTGGACCCCGCGACGGGCAATTTCCTGGAGTTGCTCGACGGCACACAGGGCCTGCCGTTCCTCTACGAGCGGGCGCGCGGTCTGAACATGCAGCCCGCCCAAGTGGACGAGCTGGTGCAGCGGTTGACGGCAGCGGGCGTGGTGGACGATCCGACGGCCGGCGGCCCCGCGGCCGACGCGTTACGGAACCGGACGGGCGCGCTGGAACGACTACGGCCGGATCTGGCCTCCCTCTCCCTGATCCATCCGGAGCCGGGCGGTGCGACCGGGCGGCTGGCGGCCCGCCGGGCGATGCGGGTCCAGGTGCGGGGCACCGGCCGGGTGGGCGCGACCATCGCATCGGTGCTGGCGGGCGCGGGGGTGGGCCAGGTCGATGTCCTCGACGGCGGCGTCGTACGGCCGGGCGATGTGGCACCGGGCGGGCTGCCCGAGCGGGCCGTCGGCGAGCGGCGTGCGACTGCGGCGCGCCACCTGGTGCGGCAGACGACGCCGGGCGGGCCACCGCGCCAGGGACGGGACGCGGAGCCGGCCGGGCTCTCCCTGATCGTGGTGGCCCCGCGCGAGGGACTCGATGTGTACGCACCGAACACGGCGGACGCCGAGGACTGGATCGGCGCCGGAATCCCCCATCTGTATGCGGGAGTTGTGGAGGCGACGGGAGTGGTGGGGCCGCTGGTCCTGCCGGGTGGCACCGGGTGCGCGGGGTGCCTCTCGCTCGGCCGCACCGAGCGCGATCCGGGCTGGCCGCGGCTGCTGGCGCAGTGGCGCTCGGGGCGGCAGCGCAGCGCCGTTCCGGCCTGCGACCTGGCGCTCGCCACCGCGGTGGCGGGTCTGGCGGCCGCGCATGCGCTGGCGTTCCTCGACGGCGACCTGCCCGCGAGTACGGGCAGCCGCTGGGAGGCCTCGCTGCCGCAGCTCGACTGGCGGTCCAGGCCCGTCGAGCCGCACCGCGGCTGCTTCTGCGGCGCGGCCGGGAACACTCGGGGGGAGCAGGTCTCGGGGGCTGCCGGGCCACAGGACACAATGGCCCGGTAACGCCCGCGAGGGCGCGGCTGTCTGGGATTTGGAGGGGCGCATGTCTGATCTTCCCCGGAAGGCGGTCACCCGGACCGTCAAGCTGGCCGCGCTGCCGCTCGGCTTCGCGGGCCGGGCCACCTGGGGCCTGGGCAAGCGGATCGGCGGGAAGTCCGCGGAGCTGGTCGCCCGCGAGCTCCAGCAGCGCACCGCCGAGCAGCTCTTCAAGGTCCTTGGTGAACTCAAGGGCGGTGCGATGAAGTTCGGGCAGGCGCTGTCCGTCTTCGAATCGGCGCTGCCGGAGGAGGTCGCGGGTCCCTACCGGGCCGCCCTGACCAAGCTCCAGGAGGCGGCGCCCCCGATGCCGACCCGCACGGTCCATGCCGTACTGGCGGAGCGGATCGGCGCGGACTGGCGGGAGTTGTTCCTGGAGTTCGAGGAGAAGCCGGCGGCCGCCGCCTCGATCGGGCAGGTGCACCGGGCGGTCTGGCACGACGGGCGCGAGGTGGCCGTCAAGGTGCAGTACCCGGGGGCGGGCGATGCCCTGCTGTCGGACCTGACCCAGCTCAGCCGGTTCGCGCGGCTGCTCGGGCCGCTGATTCCGGGGATGGACATCAAGCCGCTCATCTCCGAGCTGCGCGACCGGGTCTCGGAGGAGCTCGACTACGAACTGGAGGCGCGGGCCCAGCGGGAGCACGCGGCGGAGTTCGCGGGCGACGCCGATGTGGTGGTGCCCGATGTGGTGCACCAGAGCGACCAGGTTCTGGTGACCGAGTGGATCGACGGGATACCGCTGTCGGAGGTCATCAACGACGGCACCCCCGAACAGCGGGACAGGGCAGGGCAGTTGCTGACCCGGTTCCTGTTCTCGGGCCCGGCCAGGACCGGGCTGCTGCACGCGGATCCGCATCCGGGCAACTTCCGGCTGCTTCCGCCGCAGCAGGAGGGCGGGCCGTGGCGGCTCGGCGTCCTGGACTTCGGCACGGTGGACCGGCTGCCCGGCGGGCTGCCCCGGACCATCGGCGAGTCCCTGCGGATGACGCTGGAGGGCCAGGCCGAGGCGGTGTACGACCTGCTGCGCGGGGAGGGCTTCGTCAGGGAGTCCATCGACCTCGACCCGGACGCGGTCCTCGACTACCTGCTGCCGATCATCGAGCCGGCGCAGGCCGACGAGTTCACCTTCAGCCGGGGCTGGATGCGCGGGCAGGCCGCCCGGATCGCCGATCCCCGCTCCCCCGCGCACCAGTTGGGCAAGCAGCTCAACCTGCCGCCGTCGTATCTGCTGATACACCGCGTGACGCTGTCCACCATCGGGGTGCTGTGCCAGTTGGACGCGACGGTGCGGATGCGGGACGAGCTGGAGGAGTGGATGCCCGGGTTCCTGGCGGACGTACCTCAGGAGCAGGAGGCGGCCGAGGAGGCGTGAGCGGGGGCTCGGCCGCTACCACCAGGCGGCGTCGAGCCGGCCCTCGATGGCCCTGATGTTGGCGCGGGCGCAGTCGTCGCAGTAGTAGCGGCCGATGCCGTTCTCGACCGAGTAGGTCCAGGTCGGCGGTGGGACCTCGGCAGGGGCCGGGGTCCCGCAGTGAGCGCACACGATGGTTTCGGCCATCGGCCGATTCTGGTCGTCCACCTCGCGACGATACCGCCGCGCCCGGCGCTTTGCCGGACACAACGCACCGCGGGGGCCGGTCCGTTCGGACCGGCCCCCGCATCTTGTTTCCGCTTTCCCGGTCGTGCCGGCCGGACCAGGCTGTCAGTGCATGACAGCCATGGCCAGGGCACGACGGGCACGCATCGACGCGCGCTCGGCGCGCCGCTGCATGCGCCGGGCGGCGACCAGGCGCAGGGCCTGGCGCTCCGCATCGGCTTCCCGCCGGAGCTGGTGCATATGCGCACGAGCCAGGGCTTCTGGCATGAGTTGCATTTCGAGGGTCCTGTTCTGACGCGACTCGTTCGCGCCGGTGGTGGTGAAGTCTGGGGTCGCGGAGCCGGTGGGCTCGCTGGCGGACGTCGTCATCGGGGCCTGCTTCTGGGGGTCGTTCGTTCGGGGATGGTCGATGGTGCCCGGGCGGTTCATGCGGCGACCGGGTTCTTGCGCGGACGGCCACGCGGCCGCTTGCGGGCAACGACGACACCCTGGACGAAGAGCTCGCCGCCCCAGACGCCCCACGGCTCGCGCCGCTCCCTGGCACCCGCGAGGCAGGCGGCCATCAGGGGGCAGGTCTGGCAGAGCGACTTGGCGTACTCGACATCGGCCGGCGACTCGGCGAAGAAGACCTCCGGGTCGAAGGAGCGGCAGGGGACCGGTACGCCCAGGTTCTCGATGGCGTCGTCGAGCGCGGTGAGCGCGGTGAGGGGAGTCAAGGCGGGGTCCTCCGTGAGACCGGGCGGGGGAAGAGTCGGGGCGGGCGGTACGGACGGGGCGTGCGCTTCGAGTTGCACGGTGGTTTCTCTTCCTCGTCTTGTTCGGCTGTGTCGGTCCGGCCGGTCGGCCGGGTTTCGGCTGGCACCGAGGCCCCCTTCGCTCCGTCCGTCCCGTTCGGGACAAACAGAAGGGCCGCGGATCCCGGGTGGGGTTCCGCGGCCCTGAAGGCGCCTGCCTGATCTGGATCAGGCTGGATCACTCCAGGGTTCGAGCCCACGGAAGGCCCACATCGTGTGGTGCTGGTACTGCTTCGTCTGCTTCTCGGCTCCGGCACCGGTCGCCGCAAAGGCGTGGGCCTGAGCCCGTCCCTTCGCTACTGCTGCTCCCGGCGCCTGGATCGGTCGCTCATTGCGCTCATCACGCACGGGGAGGCTCGCCAGGGAGGCCGGAATGACGGCGGAGAGGCCGAGCAGACCGGCGACACCGGTGGACAGACCGGTGCCCTGGAACGAGGAGCCGAGCGTGCAGGTGGCGGCGACCGAGCGGTCCGTCACTTTGGTGCTGATGAAGCTGGTGCTGGTCTCGATGTAGCTGGCCACTGGTCTCGCCTCCTCTCGGCGTCTCGGGGACTTCGGCCCGGGGGCCTGATCCCATGCGTATTCGGATAAGTACAGCTAAGTACAGCACGGAGACCGGGCTTCGGAGAAGCTCCCGTTTCCGTGGTTAAGAACCTATGGGGATTCCTGGGGCAGGCGCAAACTATTTTTTCGACGAGTTTTCATGAGGTCTCCTCGTCGTCTCCTCCAGGCGCCTCACCTGCGCAGATGGCCAGCACATCGGTGCCGTAGCGGTCCAGCTTGCGGGCGCCGACGCCGGAGATCACCGCGAGCTCGTGGCCGGTGGACGGCACAGCCTCTGCGATGGCCATGAGCGTCTTGTCCGTGAAGACGACGTAGGGCGGCATGCCCTGGCGCTGCGCCTGGGTGGAGCGCCAGTCGCGGAGCCGCTCGTACAGCCCCTCATCCATGTCCGAGGGGCAGTCCTCGCAGCGCATCAGCTTCATCTCGCCGGCTTCGGTGAGCGTTTTCCCGCACACCCGGCACAGCACCGGGCCCCGGCGGGTGCGCTTGCGGGCGGCGGGCCCGCGCTCGATGCCGCCGGCGCCACCCCCGGCCGAGCGGGCGCCGCGGCCCGCCGAGCCCGGCCGCAGGCCGTTCAGGAAGCGGCTGGGGCGGCGGGACGCCCGGCCGCCGGGAGACCGGGAGAGCGACCAGGACAGCGCGAGGTGGACCCGGGCCCGGGTGACGCCGACGTACAGCAGCCGCCGCTCCTCCTCGATCTGCTCGTCCGTCTTGGCGTACGTGATCGGCATCATGCCCTCGGTGAGGCCGACCAGGAACACGGCGTCCCACTCCAGGCCCTTGGCCGCGTGCAGCGAGGCGAGGGTGACCCCCTCGACGGTCGGGGCGTGCTGGGCGGCGGCCCGCTCGTCCAGCTCGGCCACCAGGTCGGAAAGGCTCGCGCCCGGCTTGGCCCGCTCGTAGTCCTCGGCGAGGCGGACCAGGGCGGCGAGCGACTCCCACTTGTCGCGGACCGCGCCCGAACCCGTCGGGGGCGCGGCGGTCCAGCCCTTGGTGCCGAGGACCGCCCGCACCTGGGACGGCAGGTCGACGGCGTCGTCGAGCAGCGAGTCGTTGCCGCCGGCCCGGGCGGCGCCGCGCAGGGCGATGCCCGCCTCCCTGACCTCGGGGCGCTCGAAGAACCGCTCGGCGCCGCGCAGTTGGTAGGGCACGCCCGCGTCGGCGAGGGCCTGTTCGTAGATCTCGGACTGGGCGTTGATGCGGTAGAGCACGGCGATCCGGCCGGCCGAGACCCCGGAGGCGATCAGGTCGCGGATGCGCCGGGCGACGCCCTCGGCCTCGGCGGGCTCGTCCCCGTACTCCGTGTAGACCGGCTCGGGGCCCGCCTCGCGCTGCGAGACCAGTTCGAGCCGGTGTTCGGCGGCGCGGCCGCTCGCCTGGCCGAGCAGCCCGTTGGCGAGGTGCACCACCTGGGGGGTGGAGCGGTAGTCCCGCACCAGTTTCACCACGGTCGCGCCCGGGTGGCGGGTGCGGAAGTTCAACAGGTGGTCGGGGGTGGCGCCGGTGAAGGAGTAGATGGTCTGGCTGGCGTCGCCGACCACGCACAGGTTGTCGCGGTCGCCCAGCCACAGCTCCAGGAGGCGCTGCTGGAGGGGGCTGACGTCCTGGTACTCGTCCACCACGAAGTGCTGGTACTGACGGCGGATCTGGTCCGCGATGTCGTGCCGGTCCTGGAGCACGCCGACCGTGAGGAGCAGCACGTCCTCGAAGTCGATCACGCCGCGGTCCTGCTTGAGCTGCTCGTACATCGCGTAGACCTGGGCGATCTCGGCCGGGTCGCGGGGCGCGTCCCGGTGCAGCTTGGCGACGGCCGCCGGGTAGTCGGCGGGGACGGTCTGGGTGACCTTGGCCCACTCGATCTCGCCCGTCACATCGCGCAGCTCGTTGCGGTCGAGCCGGACCCGGCAGCGGGCGCCCGCCTCGGCGACCAGCTGGATCTTGCGCTCGACGAGCCGGGGCAGCTCGCCGCCGACCGCCTTGGGCCAGAAGTACTGGAGCTGGCGCAGGGCCGCCGAGTGGAACGTGCGGGCCTGGACGCCGCCCGCGCCGAGCTGGCGCAGCCGGCCGCGCATCTCGCCGGCCGCGCGGTTGGTGAACGTGACGGCCAGCACGCTGGACGGCTGGAGGATCCCGGCGCGCACCCCGTAGGCGATCCGGTGGGTGATCGCGCGGGTCTTGCCCGTGCCGGCGCCGGCCAGCACGCACACCGGCCCGTGCAGGGCCGTCGCGACCTCGCGCTGCTCGGGGTCGAGCCCGTCGAGCACCGCGTCGGCCGTCTCGGGGACCTGCGGGAAGAGAGTGGAGTGCGTTGCTGCTGTCACCCCGCCATGCTGCCAGGTCGGCCGGGACGGATGCGCCGCGTTGTCCACAGGGGGCGCCCGAAGTAGTACTAATGCCGGGCCGACCGCGCCGACGGCCCGCCCTGAGCGGCTACGGAACGGCCCGGCGGCCGTCCGTGGCGATTCGGTCACATGCGGGAATGGCGGTCGGGTCCCGTACGTTCCAGTCGAGGCGGAACCGCATTCGGCGGGGCGCGCACGCCAGTCAGCGATACAGAGGAGCGCGAGAGACATGCCGGGCACTGTGACGATGTACAGCACCACTTGGTGCGGCTACTGCCAGCGGCTGAAGAAGCAGATGGACCGCGAGGGCATCGCGTACAACGAGGTCAACATCGAACACGACCCGGCGTCGGCGGCGTTCGTGGAGAAGGCCAACGGCGGCAATCAGACGGTGCCGACCGTCCTCTTCCACGACGGTTCGACGCTCACCAACCCGTCGCTCGCGCAGGTCAAGCAGAAGATCGGCGTCTGACACCAGTCGGCCGACACGCGTCGGCACCGCTGTGCCGGAAGGCCCCCGTCCGTATCCCGGACGGGGGCCTTCCGTATGTGTGGAAGCCGGGTCAGTGGGTCGGCTTCGGGAGGGGCTTGCCGTACCAGAGCTCGATGAGGCGGGCCGCGATCGAGATGCCGTACGGGGGCAGGACCTCACCGGATTCGAAGGCGGCGGTCAGGTCCTCGCGGGAGAACCAGCGGGCCTCGTGGATCTCCTCGCCGTCCACGTTGATTTCGGACGAGGTGGCCCTGGCCATGAAGCCGAGCATCAGGCTGGACGGGAAGGGCCAGGGCTGGCTGGCGACGTACTCGACCGGGCCGACCGTGACACCGGCCTCCTCGAAGACCTCGCGGCGGACCGACTGCTCGATGGATTCGCCGGGCTCGACGAAGCCCGCGAGGGTGGAGAACCGGCCCTCCGGCCAGTGGACCTGGCGGCCGAGCAGCGCGCGGTCCTGGTCGTCGGTGACCAGCATGATCACCGCGGGGTCGGTGCGCGGGTAGTGCTCGGCTCCGCAGGCCGGGCAGCGGCGGATGTGGCCGGCCGCCGCGATGACGGTGCGCTCGCCGCAGCGGGAGCAGAAGCGGTGCAGGCGCTGCCAGTTCTCCAGGGCGACGGCATGCACCAGCAGGCCCGCGTCGCGGGGGGACAGGAGCAGGCCCGCCTCGCGCAGTCCGGCGGGCCGGGCCGACTGGTCCATGCGGCCGGGCAGGGCGTCCTTCTGGAGGGCGAAGTAGCTGACGCCTTCCTCGTCGGTGCCCAGGAAGTAGCGGTGGGTCTCGGTGACCGGGGCCTCGAAGGCCGGGGTCATGACGATCTCGGTGCGGCCGTCGGCGATGTCGTCGATCAGGACCTGGCCGCCGGACACCACGAAGACCCGGGTCGTCGGATGGCTCCAGGCGGCCGCCAGCCAGGCCTCGTCGAGGCGGTGGTGGGCCGCGCGGTCGATGCCGCTGTGCTCGGTGAGGCCGATGGGCGTGGCGAGCCCGATCGGCCGGTCCGTGGTGGCTTCACTGCTGGTGGTGCTCACAGGTGCTTCCAACTCCCCCGGGTGGATGGTGTGTTCAGCGATGTCCGTCAGCCGGTGGACCGGGCTGTCGTGGCGGCGGCCGGGCCCCGGCGATGGCCCGCCGGCGCACCGCCCAGGTCGCTCCACAGGTGGGCCGTGGTCTCGACGCCCTTGAGCAGCAGGTCCAGTTGGACCTTCTCGTTGGGCGCGTGCCAGCCGTCGGAGGGGACCGAGATCCCCAGGAACAGGACGGGCGCGGCCAGTACGTCCTGGAGGTCGGCGGCGGGGCCCGAGCCTCCCTCGCGGGTGAAGCGGACCTTCTTGCCGAAGGCCTCGGCCATGGCGCGTACGACGGACTGGAGTGCCGGGTGGCCGAGCGGGGTGAGGCACGGGCGGGTGCCCGCGCTCCAGGTGATCTCGTGCCGGATCCCGGCGGGGACCTGCTCTCCGGCCCAAGCGGTGACGAGCTTCTCGATCCGCTCGGGGTCCTGGCCCGCGACCAGGCGGAACGACAGCTTCACCATCGCCGAGGACGGGATGACCGTCTTGCCGCCAGGGCCCTGGTAGCCGCCGCCGATGCCGTTGACCTCGGCGGTCGGGCGGGCCCAGATCCGCTCCAGGGTGGAGTACCCCGCCTCGCCGAGGGTCGCCGTCGACTTGGCGGTGCGCAGCCATTCGGCCTCGTCGAAGGGCAGCTCGGCGAAGAGCTCGCGCTCGGCGTCGGTCAGCTCGGCGATGCCGTCGTAGAAGCCGGGCACGGTGACGTGCTCGGCACCGTCGTGCAGGGCCGCGACCAGGCGGGCGGCGGCCGTCGCCGGGTTGGGGACCGCGCCGCCGAACGAACCGGAGTGGATGTCCTGGCCGGGGCCGTACAGCCGGATCTCGCACTCGGCGAGGCCGCGCATGCCGGTGCACACGGTGGGGGTGTCCGCGGACCACATGCCGGTGTCGGACACGATCACGGCGTCGGCCGCGAGGCGCTCGGCGTGCTGCTCGACCAGGGCCCGGAAGTGCGGCGAACCCGACTCCTCCTCGCCCTCGATCAGGAGCTTCAGGTTGACGGCGGGGGCGGTGCGGCCGGTGGCCGCCAGGTGCGCGCGGACCCCGAGGGTGTGGAAGAACACCTGGCCCTTGTCGTCGGCCGCGCCCCGCCCGTACATCCGGCCGTCGGCGATCACCGGCTCGAACGGGTCGGTGTGCCAGCCGTCCTCGCGAGCTGCGGGCTGCACGTCGTGGTGGCCGTAGACCAGGACGGTGGGTGCGCCCGGCTCACCCGAGGGCCACTCGGCGTAGACGGCGGGGGCGCCCGGGGTGTCCAGGATCTCGGCGACCGGGAAACCGGTCTCCCTGAGCTTGGCGGCGAGCCAGTCGGCGCTGCGCCGTACGTCGGCGGCGTGGTCGGGCTGGGCCGACACGGACGGGATGCGCAGCCACTCCGCGAGGTCGTCGAGGAAGGCGGCGCGGTGCTGCTCGATGTACGTGCGCACCGTCGCGGTGGCGGTCTGGACGGCGCTGTCCGGGGTCTCGCTCATGTCCTTGAGCCTATCCGGCCTGGGGTGGTGGCTCGTCCTGCGGTCCGCTCCTCGGACTCTGCCCGAGCAGGATCGCCGTCAGCTCGGCGCGACCCGGCAGCCGGGCCGGGCGGACCGTCTCACCTGTGCGTACGTAGACGAACGCGGTCCGCACCGCCTCAAGTGGGATGCCCAGCTGCTCGGCCCAGGCGACCCGGTAGACCGCCAGCTGGAGGGGGTCGGCGGTGGCTTCCCTGCTGGTCTTCCAGTCCACGATCTCGTACCTGGCCGAGCTGCCGTCGCCCTCCTTGTACACGGCGTCGATCCGGCCCCGGATCACCCGGCCCGCGAGGGTCAGCTGGATGGGGGCCTCGATGCGGAACGGGGTGCGGGTCGCGTACGGGGTGCGCTCGAAGGCCTCCTTGAGGGCGGCCAGGTCCCGCTCGTCCGCGATGTCGGCCGCGCTGTCGTCCGCCCCGGGCAGTTCGTCGGGGCCGAGCATCGGCAGCGGGAGCTCTTCGAAGCGGGACTCCACCCAGGCGTGGAACCGGGTGCCCCGGCGGGCGGCGGGCTGCGGGCGGCGCGGCATGGGGCGGGCCAGGTCCCTGGCGAAGCCGTCGGGGTCGGCGGCCAGCCTCAGCAGCTCGGACGCGGTGAGCGAGGCCGGCACCGGAACGTCGCGGGTGGTGGCGCGGGCCCGGCGGAGCTCGGTGGTGAGCGCCTCCAGGTCGCGGTCCCAGGAGTGCAGGGTGCGGCGGTCCTCGGGGGTCAGGCGGGGGGCGGGCACGGCTGCCGAAGCGGGGGCGTGATCGCGCGCCCCGGTGTCGCCGCCGGGCTCGCTGCGGGCGTGCTCGACCCGGGCGCCGCCGGTCGGCGCGGCGGCCGGGCGCTCGGTGGGCAGCAGGTCCCAGTCGTCGGCCGCATCGGCGGGACCGCCGAACTCCTCGTCGTCCTCAGGAGGGAACGGCTCGTCCTCATAAGGCTGGTCCTCATAAGGCTCGCCCTCATAAGAGGGATCGCCATAGGACTCGTCCTCATAAGAGGGGCCGCCGTACGAGGCGTCGCCGTCGGCGCCGTCCTCATAAGAGGCGTCCTTGTAGGGCGGCGCCTCCCCATGGGCGCGCTCTTCGTACGCGGCCGCCGCGGCCGGGCCCGCCAGGTGGGCCAGGACGCGCTCCGCCGCGGCGCGGCGGCGGGCCAGGGATTCCGGGTCGAGCGGGAGCGGCCAGGCGTACGCGGTCGCGGACTCGTGCAGGGCCGGGTTCTCGGCGTCCTCGGCCGGTACGTCCGCCCACGCCTCGATCTCGCCGTGGCCCGCCGCGCAGTGCTCGTACAGCGCGTGCAGGAAGGCGGAGGGACCCCGGGGCTTCTTCTGGCTCGGACCCCACCAGTGGCCCGAGCCGAGCAGCAGGGTGCGGGGACGGGTGAACGTCACGTATCCCAGGCGCAGTTCCTCGGTGTGCTGGTGCTCCTTCATGTCCTCCTTGAAGGACTTGAGGCCCTTCGCGTCCCACTCCCCGACCACGGGCAGCGTCGGGGCGTCGCCGCGCAGGGCGTGCGGGAGGACCTTCGCCTGGGACGTCCAGGCCTCCCGGGACTGGGTGGAGGGGAACGTTCCGGTGACCAGGCCGGGGACGGCGACGACATCCCACTCCAGCCCCTTGGACTTGTGGGCGGTGAGCACCTTCACCGTGTTCTCGCCGCCGGGCAGCGCGTTGTCCAGGCCCTTCTCGTACTGGGCGGCGGTCCGCAGGAAGCCGAGGAAGGCGAGCAGCGAGGCCTCGCCGTCGAGCGCGGCGAAGCCGGCCGCCGTGTCGAGGAACCCGGAGAGCGTCTCGCGGCGGCGGGCGGCCAGCGCGTGCGGGGACGCGGACAGTTCGACTTCGAGGCCGGTGGCGGTCAGGACCCGGTGCAGTACGTCCATGAGCGGATCGGCGAGCGAGCGGCGCAGGTCGCGCAGTTCGGCGGCGAGGCGGGCGAAGCGGACGCGGGCCTCGGCGGAGAAGGGGAGTCCGTCGTCCTCGGTGCTTTCGAGGAACGTGTCCAGGGCGTCGGCCAGCGAGATCACCTCGGCCGGGTCGACCCCGTCGACGGCCTCGGCGAGGCGCTGGTCGGGATCGTCGGAGCCGCTCGGGGTGCGGCGTACGAGGTTGCGGGCGCGGCGGCCGAGCAGCGCCAGGTCGCGGGGGCCGATGCGCCAGCGCGGGCCGGTCAGGATCCGTACCAGGGAGGCGTTGGCGCCCGGGTCCTGGAGGACTTCGCAGACCGCGACGAGGTCGGCGACCTCGGGCAGGTGGAGGAGCCCGGACAGGCCGACGACCTCGACGGGGACGTCCCGGGCCACCAACGCGCCCTGGATCTGCGGGAAGTCGCCCGCCGTACGGCACAGGACGGCGATCTCGCCGGGGGCCTTGCCGGTGCGTACCAGGTGGGCGATCGAGTCGGCGAGCCACTCGATCTCCTGCTCGTGGGTGTCGAGCAGGGCGATGCGGACGCTTCCGTCCCGCTCGGCGCCGGGGGCCGGGCGCAGCGCCTGGACGCCTTCGTGCATCGAACGCAGCGGCGCGGCAAGGGAGTTGGCGAGGTCCAGGAGGCGGCCGCCGCTGCGGCGGTTCTCGGAGAGGGAGTGGCGGGTGGCGGGGCGTCCGTCGGCGTACGGGAAGTGGCGGGGGAAGTCGTCCAGGTTGGCGACCGAGGCGCCGCGCCAGCCGTAGATGGCCTGGCAGGGGTCGCCGACCGCGGTCACGGCGTGGCCGGTGCCGCCGCCGAAGAGCGCGGCGAGCAGGCGGCGCTGGGCGACGGAGGTGTCCTGGTACTCGTCCAGGAGGACCACCCGGAACTCCTCGCGCAGGATCCGGCCGACCTCGGGGCGGGTGAGGGCGAGCTCGGCGGACAGCGCGATCTGGTCGCCGAAGTCCAGCAGGTCGCGGCTCTTCTTGGCGGCGCGGTAGCGGGTGGTGAGGTCGAGCAGTTCGAGGCGGGCCCCGGCGGCCTCGGGGACCTTGCGCAGGTCGGCGTTGGTGAGCCTGGCGTCGGCGAGGGTGCGCAGCAGTTCCCGGTCGTACGCAGCCAGTTGTTCGGGGCGTACGAGATGTTCCGCGAGCTCGGCGTCGAGCGCGAGGAGGTCGCTGACCAGGGAGGCGAACGACTTGGTCAGCGCCGGGTACGGGCCCGGTGCCTCGCGGAGCACCCGGGCGGCGAGCTGGAAGCGGGTGGCGTCGGCGAGCAGCCGGGAGGTGGGCTCCAGGCCTATGCGCAGGCCGTGGTCGGTGAGGAGGCGGCCCGCGAAGGCGTGGTACGTGGAGATGCCGGGCTCGCCCTGCTCGGGTTCCGGGGCGTCCGGGTCCGTGATGCCCGCCCTGATCAGCGCGGTGCGCACGCGGTCCGCGAGCTCGCCCGCGGCCTTGTTGGTGAAGGTCAGGCCGAGGACCTGTTCGGGTGCGACCTGGCCGGTGCCGACCAGCCATACGACCCGGGCCGCCATCACCGTCGTCTTGCCGGAGCCGGCTCCGGCCACGATGACCTGCGGGGCGGGCGGGGCGGTGATGCAGGCCGTCTGCTCCGGGGTGAAGGGGATGCCGAGGAGCTCTTTGAGCTCGTCGGGGTCGCTGAGGCGGGTGGGCACGTCAGGAAGGGTAGTCGGGGGCACTGACAGCGGGCGGGGCGAAGCCGGAACGGGGGGCGGGGCGAAGCCGCCCCCGGCACTGACCAGCGGGGCGAAGCCGGCAGGGGGCGGACGCCTCCTACTCGACCACCTGCCGCCCCTCCGGCTGGGCCGTGCACGACGCCCGGAACGTGCAGTGAGTGCAGTGGGTGCCGGGGGTCGGGGTGAAGTGCTCGTCCAGGACCCGGCCCGCCGCCGTGGCCAGCAGGTCCCCCACCCACTCGCCCGCCAGCGGCTGCTGCGCCTGGACCTTCGGGTGGGCGTCGCCGCCCTCGCGCTGGGGGGCGGGCTGGCGCAGGTGGACGAGCTCGGCGCCGCCGGGGTCGGGGCGGCGGCCCTCGAAGGCCTCGTCCACGGCGCCCTCGCGGACGGCGAGCTGGTAGACGGCGAGCTGCGGATGGGCGGCGACCTCGGCGGCGGTGGGCGCCTGCTTGCCGGTCTTGAAGTCGACCACGTACGCGCGGCCCTCGACGTCCTGCTCGACCCGGTCCATGGAGCCCCGGATGCGCACCTCGTACTCCCCCGCCTCCAGGGTCACGTCGAAGCCGTGTTCCGTGGCGACCGGGGTGCGGCCCGCGCGGTCCAGGGTGTGCCACTGCAGGAACCGCTCCAGGGCGGCGCGGGCGTTCTGCTTCTCCTGGACGGACTTCCAGGGCGCGTCGAAGGCGAGCGCGTCCCATACCGAGTCGAGGCGCTCCATCAGGACGGCGAGGTCGGCGGGCGTGCGGCCGGACGCCACCTCGTCGGCGAGGACGTGGACGACGTTGCCGAAGCCCTGGGCGGCGGTGGCGGGCGCGTCCGCCTTCACCTCGCGGCCCAGGAACCACTGGAGCGCGCAGGTGTTGGCGAGTTGGTCGAGGGCGCTGCCGGACAGCACGACCGGGGTGTCGCGGTCCCGCAGCGGAACCTCCGAACGGGTCGGCTCGTACAGGCCCCACCAGCGGTACGGATGCGCTGCGGGGACCAGCGGCCGGTCCTCGTCGTCGGTCAGCGCGGCCAGCCGGGCGAGCCGCTCGGCGGCCGCCTCGCGCAGCGCGTCCGAGGCCCCCGGGTCGACGGTGGTGGCGCGCAGTTCGGCGACGAGCGGGGCGATGGCGAGCGGGCGGCGGGGGCGGCCGGTCGTGTCGCGCGGTTCGACGCCCAGTTCGGTCAGGAAGCGGGAGGGCTGGTCGCCGTCGTCGGCCGCGGCCTTCACGGCGGTGACGATCAGGCGGTCGCGGGCGCGGGTGGCCGCGACGTAGAAGAGGCGTCGTTCCTCGGCAAGGAGCGCGCCCGGGGTGAGCGGTTCGGCGAGGCCGTCGCGGCCGATGCGGTCGGCTTCGAGGAGCGAGCCGCGGCGGCGCAGATCGGGCCAGAGCCCTTCCTGGACGCAGGCCACCACGACCAGGCTCCACTCCAGGCCCTTGGCGCGGTGGGCGGTCATGACGCGTACCGCGTCCGGGCGGGCGGCCCCGCGGGTCAGGGTGTCGGCCGCTATGTCCTGGGCGTCGACCTCTTCGAGGAAGTTGAGCGCGCCCCGGCCGCCGGTGCGCTCCTCGGCGCGGGCCGCGGTGTCGAACAGCGCGCAGACCGCGTCGAGATCGCGGTCGGCGGCCCGGCCGCCGGCTCCGCCGCGCAGCGCCGCCCGTTCCAGGCGCTGCGGCCAGGGGGTGCCGTTCCACAGCTCCCAGAGGGCCTCGGACGCGGTGCCGCCGCCCGCCAGAAGTTCGCGGGCCTTGCGCAGCAGCGCGGCGAGGCGCTGCGCGCCGCGGGCGTACGAGGGGTCGTGCGCGACGAGCCGCTCGGGCTCGGCCAGCGCGCGGGCGAGCAGCACGTCCGAGGGCGCCGGGAGGCGGGTGCCCGCGGCCCGTTCCTCGTCGCGCAGGGCGCGGGCCAGGCGGCGCAGGTCGGCGGTGTCCATGCCGCCGAGCGGCGAGGTGAGGAGGGCGTGGGCGGTCTCGGGGTCGAGCCAGGCGGGGGGTGCGGCCCGGTCCGCGGCGGGTTCGGCCGGCTCGGTCGGCGGCGCGGGCCCGTCCGGGACCGGAGCCGTGCTGGCCAGTGCCGCCGCGCGCAGCGCCACGAGGAGGGGGCCCACCGCCGGTTCGTGGCGCAGCGGGGTGTCGGCGCCCGAGGTGTCCAGAGGGATGCCGGCCGCGGTCAGGGCGCGACGCAGCGCCGGGATGGTGCGGGTGCCCGCCCGGACCAGGACCGCCATCTCCCGCCAGGAGACGCCCTCTTCGAGGTGCGCGCGGCGCAGCAGGTCCGCGATGTTGTCCAGCTCGGTGGAGGCCGTGGGATAGGTGTGGGCCTCCACGCGGCCGCCCGCGCGGGTGGGCGTCAGCTCGCGGTGCGCGCGGACCCGCTCGGCGGGCAGCCGCGGCAGCGGCATCCGGCGGGTCAGCAGCCGGGTCGCTTCGAGGAGGGCCGCGCCGGAGCGGCGGGAGGTGGTGAGGACCTCCACCGGCGCCGGTGTTCCGTCCGCGCGGGCGAAGGCGTCGGGGAAGTCGAGGATGCCGTTGATGTCGGCGCCGCGGAAGGTGTAGATCGACTGGTCGGGGTCGCCGAAGGCGACCAGGGTGCCGCCGCCGCCCGCCAGCGCCCGCAGCAGCCGTACCTGCGCCGGGTCGGTGTCCTGGTACTCGTCGACGAACACGGCGTCGTAGGAGGGCAGCGCGACGCGCTCGGCGAGCAGCACCGCGCGGTGTACGAGTTCCGCGTAGTCCAGGACGCCCTGGAGGTCGAGGACGTCGAGGTATTCGGCCAGGAACGCGGCGGCCGCCGTCCAGTCCGGGCGCCCGGACTGCCGGGCGAAGTGGGCCAGCGAGTCGGGGCCGAGGCCCAGTTCGCGGCTGCGGGCGAGCACCGCGCGCACCTCGTCGGCGAAGCCGCGCGTGGTCAGGCAGGCGCGCAGTTCGTCGGGCCAGCTCACCCGCGCGAGGCCGGTGCGCTCCAGGTCGAGCTGGCCGGCCAGCAGGTCGCGTACGGCCACGTCCTGTTCGGGACCTGACAGCAGCCGCAGCGGCTCGCGGAACAGCTCCGCATCCTGGTGGGCGCGTACCAGCGCGTAGCAGTACGAGTGGAACGTGGTGGCCTGCGGCCCCTTCGCGCCGGCGCCGAGCCGCAGGGCCATGCGGTCGCGGAGCTCCACCGCGGCCTTGCGGCTGAAGGTGAGGACCAGGATGCGTTCGGGGTCCATGCCGGCCGCCACCCGGGCCGCGACCGCCTCGACCAGGGTGGTGGTCTTGCCGGTGCCGGGCCCCGCGAGCACCAGAAGGGGACCCGAGCGGTGGTCAACCACCCTGCGCTGGGGTGCGTCAAGGAGGGGGGGATCCACCGGGTCCGGCGGGGTACGCACCAGTCGGTACGCGCCGGGGGTCCGCCGACGTACCTGCTGGTACGTCGTACGCCCGGTGGAAGAGGAGGAGCTCACGTGGATCGCCGGTCCTGGTGGGTGTGCTGGTCGTGATGGTGGTTACGAGGTCCGCGCCGCGGGTGCGGGCCCTCGACGGTACGCCGAACCGCACCGGGAACGCAGCGAGTCATCCGTACGGTCCTCAGGCCGCCCCCGGCCGCGCCGGATGGCGGAAGCTGTCACACATGAGCCGCTTCGCCGCCGAGCCCGCCGCCGGAGCCGTCCCAGCGGGCCCGCTTCATGTCGAGCCGCGGCAGATGACCCTCAGCGAACCGGCCCGCCTCGCGCAGCGGCGTGGCCTCGTCCCGGTAGTGCTCCAGGGCGCGCAGTTCGTGGCCGGGCAGCAGCGCGCCGTCCGCCCGCACCACCCGCCACCACGGCACCGCACCGCCGTAGAGCGCCATGACCCGGCCGACCTGGCGCGGCCCGCCCTCGCCCAGCCATTCGGCAACGTCCCCGTACGTCATCACCCGGCCGGGCGGGATGCGCTCGGCGACGTCAAGGACCCGTTCCGCGTATTCCGGGACCTCGGGGAGCGCTCCGCCCGCCGGGTCCGTATGCTCCTCGCTCATCCGCTCCATCCTGCCGTACGCCACCGACAGCGGCCCCGGGTCCGGTCCCGCGGCGGCAAAGGGGCGCAGCTCACACCGCGCACGCCGGGGCAATGCACCCTGATGCCCCCCGGGGGCGTCTGGTCATGCCACCATCATGCGGGCGGTGACCGGTGATACGAGACAGCGACAAGACGGACGAGACAGCGAAGGAGCGGGGCGTGCAGCCACCCGACGCGGCGGCAAGCAGCACCCCTGGGAAGGGGCGGCGCCCCGCCGCACCCGAAGCACCCGAGTCGGCGGCCGAGGCCAGGACCCCCGCCACCGGCCCCACCGGAACCGGCGCCGGGGACCCCGAGGGCGGCGAGCAGCAAAACGCCCACGAGGGCCCGGACTGCCCCGAAGAACCCGGCCCGGACCGCCCCGAAAAACCCAAAGAACACGAAGAGCCCGAAGAGCCCGAGGAGTCCAGCAGCGCGGACTCCGGCAAGAAGTCCCCCGACGCCCGGTGCGAGGACGCCTCCGGACCCATCGAGCGCGTCTCCGTGGACGAGCCGCTGCTGCCCGCCCGGGTGCACCGCCCCTCGGACCTGCTCCGGCTGCTCACCGGTGTGCTCGCGATCGCCGTCGTGCTGGCCGTCGCCGCGTTCGCGCACGGCACCACGTCCGGTCTGGAGGACGACATCACCAAGGGGACCGTCGGCACCCCCGACGTCCTCATCCGGCTCGCCGGGCTGACCTCCAGCATCGCCGTCCTCGTGCTGCCCGTCGCCTTCGCCATCGAGCGGCTGATCAAACGTGACGGGCTGCGGATCGCGGACGGCGTGCTCGCCGCGGTCCTCGCGCACGGCTTCGCGCTCGCCACGGACCTGTGGGTCGCCAAGTCCGCGCCCGGCTCGATCACCCAGGCACTGACCCGGCAGGCCGCCTCGGGCGCCCTCACCGACCCCGTGCACGGCTATCTCGCCCCCGTCATCGCCTATATGACGGCCGTCGGCATGGCCCGCAGACCCCGCTGGCGGGTGGCGCTGTGGGGCGTGCTGCTACTCAACTCCTTCGCGGTGCTCGTCGGCGGGCAGACCACGCCGTTCTCGATCGTCGTGACGATCCTGATCGGCTGGACCGTCGCGTACGGCACGCTGTACGCGGTGGGCTCGCCCAATGTGCGGCCCACCGGGCAGACCCTGCTCGCGGGGCTTCGGCACGTCGGCTTCAACCCGGTGACCGCGATGCGCGCCGAGGACGTACCGGACTCGATGGAGCAGGGCGAGCGCGGCCGGCGCTATCTGGTCACGCTGGAGGACGGGCCGCCGCTCGATGTGACGGTGGTCGACCGCGAGCAGCAGGCGCAGGGCTTCTTCTACCGGGTGTGGCGCCGTCTGACGCTGCGTTCCATCACCACCCGGCGCTCCATCCAGTCGCTGCGGCAGGCCCTGGAGCAGGAGGCGCTCCTCGCGTACGCGGCGATCGCGGCCGGGGCGAACGCGCCCAAGCTGATCGCCACCTCCGAGCTCGGCCCGGACGCCGTGATGCTGGTGTACGAGCACACCGGCGGCCGCTCCCTGGACTCGCTTGAGGACAAGGAGATCACCGACGAGCTGCTGCGCGAGACCTGGCGGCAGGTCGAGGCGCTCCAGTCGCGGCGGATCGCGCACCGCAGGCTGGCCGGCGACGCGATCCTGGTGGATCGTTCCGGCAGCGTGATCGTGACCGATCTGCGCGGCGGTGAGATCGCGGCCGGCGACATCGTGCTCAGGATGGACATCGCCCAGCTGCTCACCACCCTCGGCCTGCGGGTCGGCGCCGAACGCTCGGTGGCCTCCGCCCTCGACGTGCTCGGCCCGGACGCGGTCGCCGACAGCCTGCCGCTGCTCCAGCCCATCGCGCTGCCCCGCTCCACCCGCGCGACACTGCGCAGGCTCGGCCGGGAGCAGGCCCAGCGCGAGCGCGAGGCGGTCCTGGAGGCCTCGGACGCGGCGAAGGAGGCGAAGGCCGCGGAGGCCGCCGCCGCCAAGGAGGCCGCCGCGCATCCCGAGGCCGTGGCCGCCCCGGACGACCGCAAGGCCGTCAAGGCGGGCAAGAAGGCCGAGAAGCTGGCCATCGACGAGGCCCTGGAGCAGGCCCACGAGGACGATCTGCTCACCCAGATCCGCCATCAGGTGCTGCTGATCCGCCCGCAGGCCCCGGTGGAACCGGTGCGCCTGGAGCGCATCAAGGTGAAGACGCTGATCAGTTTTGTGGCCGGGGCGTTCGCCGCGTACTTCCTCCTGGTGCAGCTCACCAACATCAAGTTCGGCGATCTGATCGCGAACGCCCAGTGGGGCTGGGTCGCGGCGGCCGTGCTGTTCTCGGCGCTGTCCTACCCGGCGGCGGCGGCCAGCCTGCTCGGCTTCGTTCCCGAGCGGGTGCCGTTCTGGCGGGCGGTCGTCGCGCAGGTCGCGGGGTCCTTCGTGAAGCTGGTGGCGCCCGCGGCGGTCGGCGGTGTCGCCCTCAACACGCGGTTCCTCCAGCGCGCGGGGGTGCGTCCGGGGCTCGCGGTGGCGAGCGTCGGCGCATCGCAGCTGTTCGGCCTCGCCTCGCACATCTCGCTGCTGCTGGTCTTCGGCTATGTGACCGGCACCGAGCAGACCTCGGAGCTGTCGCCGTCCCGGACGGTGATCGCGGGCCTGCTCACGGCAGCCGTACTGATCCTGGTGGTGACGGCGGTCCCGTTCCTGCGGAAGTTCGTGGTGAGCCGGGTCCGCTCGCTGTTCGCGGGTGTGGTGCCGCGCATGCTCGACGTGCTCCAGCGGCCGCAGAAGCTGCTCACCGGGATCGGCGGCATGCTGCTCCTGACCGGCGTGTTCGTGATGTGCCTGGACGCGTCGATCCGCGCGTTCGGCACCGGCAGCCCGCACACCCTGAGCTATGCGAGCGTCGCGGTGGTCTTCCTGACCGCCAACGCGCTCGGGTCCGCGGCGCCGACCCCCGGCGGCGTCGGCGCCGTCGAGCTGGCGCTGTCGACGGCGCTGACCATCGCGGGCATGACGGCCGAGACCGCCACGTCTGCGGTGCTGCTGTACCGGTTGCTCACGTTCTGGTTGCCTGTGTTGCCGGGGTGGCTGTGCTTCAACTACCTCACCAGGAAGGGCCAGTTGTAGCCGGGGGTGGGGAGCGGCGTATGAGGGGGTGATGCGAGGCCTGGTTGCGCGCGGCCCCCGGTTGGCCGACCCATTCGCGCAGCCCCCGCTCGCCCCCCGCAGGATGGGGGAATGGAACACCACCCTGCCCCGCGCAAGCGGACCCGGGCTGCCGCGTTCAGCGCTGCTGCCGTACTGCTCGCCGCCGTCGGCTGTTCCGGCGGGGGCAAGGACAACAACGGGGTCGGCTCCGCCGCCGCCGACCCGGCCAAGCTCGCCACGCAGAAGCTGAACTGGAAGACGTGCCCCGCGCCCACCCCCGCGGAGGGCAGCGGTGCCGCGCCCTCCCCGCTGCCCGGCGGCGCGCAGTGGAAGTGCGCCACGATGAAGGCGCCGCTCGACTACGGCAACCCGCACGCCGGCACCGTCGACCTGGCCCTGATCCGCACCGAGGCCCGCGACCAGGGCAGCCGCATCGGCTCGCTCATCTTCAACTTCGGCGGGCCCGGCGGCTCCGGCGTGACCACGCTGCCCGCCGCCGCGGGCGACTACGAGGCACTGCGCGCCCGCTACGACCTGGTCAGCTTCGACCCGCGCGGGGTCGGCGCCAGCGCCCCCGTGCGCTGCGAGAACGACTCCCAGCTCGACACCTACTTCGCCCAGGACGCCACCCCCGACGACGCGGCCGAGGAGAAGACGTACATCGACGGCCTCAAGTCGTTCGCCACCGCCTGCAAGGACAACTCCGGCCCGGTGCTCCCCCACGTCGGCACCACCGACGCCGCCCGCGACATGGACCTGCTGCGCCAGGTGCTCGGCGACAAGAAGCTGTACTACATGGGGATTTCGTACGGGACCGAGCTCGGCGGCGTCTACGCCCACCTGTTCCCGAAGACCGTCGGGCGGGCCGTCTTCGACGCCGTGGTCGACCCCACCAGCAACGCCAAGCAGGGCGCGCTCGGCCAGGCCAAGGGCTTCCAGCTCGCCCTCGACAACTTCGCCCAGGACTGCGTCAACCGCGGTGACAAGTGCCTGCTGCGCGGCGCCAACGTCAAGGAGGTCGAGGACGTCATCGTCAAACTGCTCGCCGCCCTCGACAAGAAGCCCATCCCGGCCGGCAACAGCGGCCGCACACTCACCCAGACGCAGGCCACCAACGGCATCGCCCAGGCGCTCTACTCCAAGGACTACTGGCAGCTCCTCGAACAGGGTGTCGACGAGGCCGAGGGCGGCAACGGCGCCCTCCTCCTCGCCCTCTCCGACGCCATGAACGGGCGCGGCAAGGACGGCACGTACAGCAACATCCAGGCGGCCAACGCCGCCATCAACTGTGCTGATTTCAAGGAGCGTTACTCACTGGAGCAAACGAAGGCCGCACTCCCCGAGTTCCAGCGCGCCTCACCCGTTTTCGGCAACTTCATGGGCTGGGGCCTCATGGGCTGCTCCGAGTGGCCCGTACCCGGGCAGTGGGAGACCCCTGACGTCAGTGCGCCCGGCGCCGCCCCCATCGTGGTCATCGGCAACACCGGCGACCCGGCCACCCCGTACGCGGGCGCCAAGAACATGGTGGACAAGCTCGGTCCGGGCGTCGGCGTGGAGCTCACGTACAAGGGCCAGGGCCACGGCGCGTACAACAGCGGCAACAAGTGCGTCCAGGGCGCGGTAAACGCGTACCTCCTGGACGGAAAGGTTCCCTCTGCGGGGGCGGTTTGCCAGTAGCGGCACGGCAAAGGGACCGACCCGCACGCGAGGTGCAGGCCGGCCCCCAGGGCCGTGCTTTGAGGGGCGCGGGGCTGCGACACCATGCGGCTCCGCCGCGTTGGCCCGCAGTCGAATAGCCGCGCCTCAGTAAATCGGCTTCTCCGGCTCGATCTGGTTGACCCAGCCGATCACGCCGCCGCCCACGTGCACCGCGTCCGCGAAGCCCGCGGCCTTGAGGACCGCGAGGACCTCCGCCGAGCGGACGCCCGTCTTGCAGTGCAGGACGATGCGCTTGTCCTGGGGCAGCGACTCAAGGGCCGTGCCCATCAGGAACTCGTTCTTCGGAATCAGCTTGGCGCCCGGGATGGAGACGATCTCGTACTCGTTCGGCTCGCGGACGTCGATGATCTCGATCTTCTCGTCGGCGTCGATCCACTCCTTGAGCTGCTTGGGAGTGATCGTGGAGCCGAGCGCCGCCTCCTGGGCCTCCTCGGACACGACGCCGCAGAAGGCCTCGTAGTCGATGAGCTCGGTGACGGTCGCGTTCGGACCGCAGACCGCGCAGTCGGGGTCCTTGCGGACCTTGACCTGGCGGTACTGCATCTCCAGGGCGTCGTAGATCATCAGGCGGCCGACCAGCGGCTCGCCGACGCCCGTGAGGACCTTGATCGCCTCGGTGACCTGGATCGAGCCGATCGACGCGCAGAGCACGCCGAGCACGCCGCCCTCGGCGCAGCTCGGGACCATGCCCGGCGGCGGGGGCTCCGGGTAGAGGCAGCGGTAGCAGGGGCCGTGCTCGGACCAGAAGACCGAGGCCTGGCCGTCGAAGCGGTAGATCGAACCCCATACGTACGGCTTGTTCAGGAGCACGCAGGCGTCGTTGACGAGGTAGCGCGTCGCGAAGTTGTCCGTGCCGTCGACGATCAGGTCGTACTGGCTGAAGATGTCCATCACGTTCTCGGCTTCGAGCCGCTCTTCGTGCAGGACCACGTTCACGTACGGGTTGATGCCGAGGACGGAGTCACGCGCGGACTCGGCCTTCGAGCGGCCGATGTCGGCCTGGCTGTGGATGATCTGGCGCTGCAGGTTCGACTCGTCGACCTCGTCGAACTCCACGATGCCGAGCGTGCCGACACCGGCGGCGGCCAGGTACATCAGGGCCGGGGAGCCGAGACCGCCGGCGCCCACGGCGAGCACCTTCGCGTTCTTCAGCCGCTTCTGCCCGTCCATCCCGACGTCGGGGATGATCAGGTGGCGCGAATACCTGCGGACCTCGTCTACGGTGAGCTCAGCTGCTGGCTCGACCAGGGGTGGCAGCGACACGGAAACTCCGTCGGTCGGTATGTCAGTACGGTTGTTCTCTGCGTAACACTGCCACGCGCCCGCTCATTCCGAGATACCAGGTCCGATCCGCGAGACGATTTCGTCCCAGTAGCCGGGCAACGCCTCGAACGGGGTGAGATGTCCGCTTCCGTGGCGGGAGTGGTCGGCGCGGTCCGTGAAGTAGATGGTGCCCGCGCCCTGCCAGCGGGCGATCCGCAGGGCCTCCTCCAGGCGGGTTCGGGGCACGCCGTGGACCAGGTGGCAGAAGCGCTCGGGCGGGTGCTCGGCGGTCCATTCGGCCACCTGCGACCAGCGGTAGTCGGCCCAGGACCCGCTGAAGGTGACGAGCTGGTCGGCGGCCTCCGCGTAGCCGGGGTACGGGTGGGTGCCGTGCCCGAAGACGAGGTGGACGTCATCGCGCAGGGCGCGCAGCGTTCCGGCGGAAGTCCGTATTTCGGGCAGGTCGTCTCGGTCTGTGGGACAGCGGTCGAGGAGGAAGCCGTCGACGCGGTACCAGTCGAGGTAGCGGTGGGCATCGGAGAGCTGCTCACCGAGGGAGCGGGTGCCGTACGCGGTGTCGAGGTGGCCGAGCACCCGGATGCCCGCGTTGCGCAGCTTTCCCACGGCTTCCAGGCAGTGCGGGTCGGGCCGGCTGCCCGGGCCGCCCGGAACTCCGCCGGACACGTTGAGCACGGCCCAGTGCAACGGCGTTCCGGGGCGGGTGAGTTCGGCCCATTCGACGGGGGCGACCAGCGGATGGGCGTAGCCGGGGACGCCTAGGCCGAGCCGGGCGGCACCGGTCGCCGCCCGCTGTCCCGCGAGCCGGGTCAGATTCGGCATGCCGCCTCCATCCAGATGTCCGCGAGGGATTCCTCCAGGTTGATCCGGGGCCGCCAGCCGAGCCGGTCCCGCGCGGTGCGCACATCGGCCTGCTGCCAGCTTCCGCAGCCGTCGGGGTACGGCGCGGGCGCGGCGAGGTGGTCCAGCGAGCCGTCGCCGGAGCGCGGGGATCCGATGAGGCCGGGCCGCATCACGGGCGGGCCGTCCAGCTCGTGCAGGGCTCCCGCGTAGCCCGCGACCCTGGCCAGGACGGCGGCCGCGTCGCGGAGCTTCACCGAGCGTCCGGTGCCGATGTTGACCACGCCCTGCGCGGCGGAGAGCGAGGCCGCGTGCACGGCCCGCGCCACATCGCGTACGTCGACGAAGTCCCGCTGCACCCCGAGTCCGCCGAGCTTGAGCTCGCCGTCGCCGGACTGCATGGCCCGCCGCATCGCCTCGGCGAGCCGGCCCAGCGGGGATCCGGCGGGGGTGCCGGGGCCGACGGGCGAGAAGACGCGCAGCACGATCGCGTCGAGCCCGGAGCCGAGGACGAGTTCGGTCGCGGCGAGCTTCGAGACGCCGTACGGTCCGCCGGGGCGCGGCACCGCGTCCTCGGCGGTCGAGGAGCCGGGCTGCGAGGGCCCGTACTCCGAGGCGCAGCCGATCTGCACCAGGCGGGCGCCGCAGCCGCTGCGCCGCAGGGCCTCGCAGACGGTGGCGACGGCGACGGTGTTGTGCCGGGTCAGTTCGCGGGCGCCGCCGCGGGTGGCGCCCGCGCAGTTGACGACGACCCCGGGGTGCACGGCGTCCAGGAAGCGGGTGAGGGCCCCGGGGCTGCCGGTGGCGAGGTCGAAGCGCACGTCGGCGTCGTCGCCGCGCCCGAGGGCGGTGAGCTGCACGGCGGGGTCGGCGAGCAGGCGGTCGGCGACGAACCGGCCGAGGTATCCATTGGCACCGAGCAGCAGCACCCTCATCGCGCGGTCCTTCCGTGCGGGCGGCGGGTGGCCGGTGGCAGGGCGGTCATGTGTCGTTCTCCTTCAATGCCTCGTCGCCCGCTCATGACGTGACCGGGCGAGGTCGGCGTTTTGTGGGGTGGGCGCTCGGTCGTCGGGCGCCTCACTGGTCGGAGTGGGCGGAGGCGCGGGCCAGGACCGCGGTGGCACGGACGAGCAGGGTGAGGGCGGCGGCGGCGCACACGGCAGCCGGCACGGCTCCGGCGCCCCAGGTCTCGACCGCGCTCTTGACGGGCCGGCCGAGGATGCCGCAGCCGGGCAGCCGGCCCGCGAACACGGAGGCGAGCGCGAGCAGTTCGGTGCAGCAGGCGGCGGCGAGCACCTTCGCGGCAGCCCCGGCGAATCCGTGCACGGCGAGCAGCCGGGCCGCCCAGAGCAGCATCCCGAGCGCGGCGGCCGACAGCAACAGGCCTGTTCTGTACGCCAGTTGAGCCGCCGCCAGGCAGCCGGCGAGCCCGCCGAGGAACAGGAGCACGCTTCCCATCAGGAGCGGTCGCGAGCGCCCGGCGAACTCGGCGAGGCCCCGGCTGGAGGCGAGCTGCTTGTGGGCCTGTACGGAGAAGAGGTGGGCGCACCAGATCGCGGGGGCGACGGCGAACGCGAGGCCGGTGGCGGCGGCCGGGTCGAGCGCCCAGGCTCCGTCGGGCCCGCCGCGAACGGCCTCGCCGAGCAGCCCGTCGCCGCCGATCGCGTACGCGACGAGCGAGGCGGTGCAGAGCCGTACGGCCAGCCGATGGTGCGGCTCGGCGCGCAGGGGTCCGCGCCGCAGGGCCAGCGCCAGGGCCGCCACGACGGCGGCCGCCCCGAGGACGGCCACCGCCGACCGGGCGCCGCCGTCGGCGAGTTGTACGCCCGTGACGGCGAGGGCGCAGACGGTTCCGGGCAGCAGTGCCAGCAGGGCCCATCCGGCGGGCTGTCGGGCCAACTCCCCTGCCAGGAGCGGGGTTTCGGTGTCGCGCGGAACGCGGGCGTACAGCTCTTCGGCGAGCGAGAAGACGTCCCGGTGCCGGAAGCGGGCGGCGGTGCGGTCGGTGACGCCGTGTGCTTCGAGGCCCGCCGCGATCTCCAGCGGGTCGACGGCCCGCTCGCAGAGTTCGCGGTGGCGGTGCATGAGCGCCCTGACCGGATCGGCGGGGCCGCGCCGGGTGGTGGCACGGTTCGCGGCGGCGGGTGCGGAGGCGAGGGCGTCCTTCGAGCGTGCGTCCCAGGCGGTACCGGTGGCCGGGGCGGCGGGGATGTCGGTCATGCGCCCGCCCCTTCTTCCGCTTCGGCACGTACTTCAGCTCGTACTTCGGTACGCTCTCCGGCTCGTTCTCCGGTCAGGACCGCGAGCGGGCCGCCCGCCCAGCTCGGTACCGGGCCGCCGGACGCGGCCGGCAGGCGGGCCGCGGTCGGGGCCGCCCAGCGTCCCGGCACATGGGCCTCGGCGGGATGCGCGAAGGGCTGGGGCCCGCCGGAGTCGTCCCCGCTCTCGTGGTGGACCGGGTTGTGCGACATGAGCTCCAGGTAAATGCCGCGAAATGCCGCGAGGTTCTGCTCCACGGTGAACAGTTCGAGCGCGCGGGCGCGGGCGGCTGCGCCCAGGCGCGCGCGGCGTTCGGGGTCGCGCAGCAGCGCCACACAGGCATCGGCGAGGGCGCGCGGGTTGCGCGGCGGCACCACCAGGCCCGTACCGCCGATGACTTCGACCACGGCGCCCGCGTCGGTGGAGACGGTGGCCCGGCCGCAGAACATGGCCTCGACCAGGCTGATCGGGAAGCCCTCGACCACGCTGGACAGGACGACGACGCTTCCGGCCGCGTACGCGTCGGCGAGTTCGGGGGCCTCGGGGCCGCCGAGCTCCTCGAACGACACGGGGTTGTCGCCGACCGCGTGGGCGTCGGCGGCCTCGTCGGGGAAGAGCTGGGCGGCCAGCGCGCGGCAGTGGGCGAGGTAGGTGACGGCCTCGGGGCCCCGCGCGGGCGGGGCGATCAGTCGCAGCCGGGCCTCGGGCTCGGCCCTGCGGACCTCGGCGAAGGCGTGCAGCAGCGCGATGAGGTCCTTGGCGGGCTCGATCCGGCCCACCCACACCAGGGTGTTCGGGTCGCCGCCATACGCGCCCTCCCCCACGGCGTGGAACCGGTCGGCGGACATCCCGGGATAGACGGTGCGCAGCTTGGCGCGGTCGGCTCCGCAGCGCTCCTGCCAGCGCCGGGCGTGGGTGTTGCCGGGGGTGATGAGGGCGGCCTGCGCGTACACCTCGGCGGCGAGGCGGCGCTGGAATGCCGCGCGCAATGCCCGTACGGGGACGGAGAGTTGGGCGTTGGCGAGGTACTGGGCGCGGACCTGGACGCCGTACTCGGTGACCAGGAGGGGGACTCCGCAGAAGCGTTTGGCCAGGAGGCCGGGCAGGGCCGCGCAGCCGCCGGACGCGGCGTGGCTGAGGTCGGCCGCGCCGAGCGCGTCGTCGCCGTACCAGTCGAGCGAGAGCGGGCGCAGGGTGCGCTCCAGGAGGCTCGCGAAGGCGAGCTGGTCGGGGATCCGGGCGGCCTGCACGGCGCGGTTCGCGCCCGGCGTGCGGCAGGCGGCTTCCAGGATGCGGACAGCTGTCTCGGAACGCGGTTCGCCGCCGAGTCCGCCGTGATCCCGGGCGAGGGCGGCCAGTCCGTAGAGCCCCTCGGCGAAGCCGTCGCCCTCGGCCGGGTCCTCGGTGCAGATCGCGGTGGCGAGCCGCCCGAAGTGCGCGGCGAACTCGCGCCGTTCACGGCGCCCGAAGCGGCGCTCGGCGTGGCCCCGTACCGCGTGCCGCGCGTCGGGCGCGGACCAGAGCGGTGCGGTGCGCACCTGGCGCACCTGGGGCGGCAGGTCGACCAGACCCTGCTCCTCCTGGTCCGCGCTGCGGCTCAGCACGTATATGTCGAACTCGTGCCGCGCGAGCCCGCGCACGAGCCGGTCGCACCACAGCCTGGACTCACCGGTCGGGTACGGAAAACCACCGTCCATGAGCAGTCCGATCCGCATGTGCGCACCCCCGATCTCCCTTGTGGGCGGCCACCGTTGGCAACGGCGACTCGCAGCGGGAAGAACGTATGCGGATATGCCGGTGGCGCGACGGACGGTTGTCCATCGCGCCACCGGAAGGGGTGAATGCACGTAACTTTCCCCACCCGGTGGCGTTCAGTCGCGCTACGGGGCGGTTTGGTCACGCACGGCTATGCCGCGGCCACCTCCTGGCGGGGTGTCCCGCGCAGCTCTCGGCGGGCCGCGCGGCGCTCCGAGGCCAGCGCGGGGTCGAGCGAGGGCACGGCCGCGAGCAGCTGCCGGGTGTACGGATCCTTCGGCGCCCCGTACACGGCGGCCACCTCACCCTCCTCCACGATCCGCCCCCGCCGCATCACGGCGACCCGGTCGCTGACCTGCCGCACCACGGCCAGGTCGTGCGCGATGAAGACCAGCGCGAGACCGAGTTCGCGCTGCAACTCGGCGAGCAGCGCGGTGACTTGGGCCTGTGTCGTCACATCGAGGGCCGATACGGGTTCGTCGCACACGATCAGCTGCGGCTCGGCGGCCAGCGCCCGGGCGATCCCGACACGCTGGCGCTGCCCGCCGCTGAACTCGTGCGGGTAGCTGTCGTACCGGTCCGGATCGAGCCCGACCCGCGCCAGCAGCTCCCCGACCCTGGCCCGGACCGCCGCCTCGTCGCGTCGGCCGGCGGCCCGCAGCGGGTCGGCGACGGATTCGCCGATCGAGCGGCGGGGGTTGAGCGAGGAGACGGGGTCCTGGAAGACCATCTGCACGGTGCCGGCGCGCCGCACGCTGCCCTCGCTGGGCTCAAGCAGCCCGACCAGCATCCGGCCCAGCGTCGTCTTTCCGCTTCCGCTCTCGCCGACGATGCCGAGGGTTTCGCCGCGGTGAAGTGTGATGCCGACGCTGTCGACGGCGGTGAATGCGGTTCGGCCGCGCCCGAAGACCTTGCGCAGGTTGCGCGCCTCCAACACGACCTCGCCCGCGGCGGGCAAGTCCCCCACCCCGCCCCTTCCCGAAACCCTCCGGGGGTTGCCGGGGCTCCGCCCCGGATCCCGCTCCGGCTGAGATTCGGCCGCGGACCGTGCGTGGCTGGTCGCGCAGTTCCCCGCGCCCCTAAGCCCTCCAGCACGTCCGGCGTTTGAGGACGAGCGCCCTTCAGGCGCGATCGGGGTCTGGGGCGGAGCGCCAGCGGAGCCGCAGAGTGCCACAGCGGGAAGGGGCGGGGTGGGGGAAATCCTCGGGACCGACGCCAGCAGTGCCTGCGTGTACGGATCCTGGGGCGCACCCAGCACCTTCCCCACCGGCCCCCGCTCCACCTCCCTCCCCGCCCGCATCACCAGCACCTCATCCACGCTCTCCGCCGCGACCCCCACGTCATGGGTGACAAGGAGCAGACCCAGGCCCGTCTCGCGGCGCAGTTCGTGCAGCAGGTCGAGGATCTGAGCCTGGACGGTCACGTCCAGGGCCGTCGTCGGCTCGTCCGCGATCAGCAGCCTCGGCTCGCACGCCAGCGCCATCGCGATGAGCGCCCGTTGCCGCATGCCGCCGCTGAACTCGTGCGGACGGGCCCGGGACTTGCGGGCCGCGTCCGGGATGCCGACCCGGTCCAGGACGGAGACCGCGCGGGCCCGGGCGGCGCGGCGCGAGCCGCCCTTGTGCACCCGGTACACCTCGGCGATCTGGTCGCCGATCGTGTAGTAGGGGTCGAGCGAGGACAGCGGATCCTGGAAGACCATCGCCGCCAACCCGCCTCGCAGGGACCGGAGTTCGGCGTCGGACGCGGCCGCCACATCGACCCCGGCCACCCGCACCGAGCCGGTGACCCGGGCGCCCGTCCCCCGGTGCAGTCCGAGCAGCGCGTACGCGGACGCGCTCTTGCCGGAGCCGGACTCGCCGACGACGCCGAGCGCGGCGCCCGGCGCGAGCGTGAAGGAGAGCCCGTCGACGGCCCGCACCTCCCCGAAGGAGATCCCGAGGTCGGCGACCTCGACCAGAGTTTCCACCGCACTCTTCACCACAGACTCGGTCATGACAGCACCACCCGTCGGTCCGCCATCGCGTACAGGACGTCCGCGACCGCATTGGCAAGCACCACGAAGAATCCGGTGGTCAGGACCACGCCGACCACCACCGGCAGGTCGACCGTGCGCACCGACTGCACGAGTTGCCGGCCGATGCCGGGGATGCCGAACAGCGTCTCGGTGAGCACCGCGCTGCCGAACATGGTGCCCGCGTCCAGCGCGCTGAGCGCGATCACGGGGGCGACCGCGCCGCGCAGCGCGTGGCGGCCGACGATGGCCCGCTCGGTCAGTCCGTATGCCCGGAAGGTGCGCACATGGTCCTCGGCGAGCGTCTCCAGCATCGAACTGCGGGTCAGCCGCGCGTACTTGGCCGATTCGATCAGTGCCAGCGAGAACCACGGCAGCAGCAGCCCCCAGAACCACTGCTGGGGGTCGTCCGTGAAGGGCACGTACTGCGGGAAGGGCAGCCATTGCAGGGTGGAGCACAGGATGATGATCAGCAGAAGCCCGATGACGAACACCGGCGTGGACGTGCCGGCCAGGGTCAGCCAGGTGAGCAGCCGCTCGATCACTCCGCCGCGCTTCCACGCGGAGAGCACCCCGGTGCCGACGCCGATGAGCAGCCACAGCGCGAACGCGCCGACGACCAGTGATCCGGTGACCGGGAGCTTGCCGAGGATGAGGCCGGTGACCTGCTCGTCGGTGCGGTAGGACTGGCCGAGGCAGGGTGCGGAGCAGTGCACCGTGCCGGTGCCGGACGAGAAGTCGCGGCCGGCGAAGATCCCCTGGATGAAGTGGCCGTACTGGACGTACAGCGGGTCGCCGAGCCCCAACTTGTCGTGGACCAGGGCGACTTGCTGCGGTGAGCAGCGTTCGCCGCAGACGATCTGGGCGACGTTGCCGGGGGCCACGTAGAAGACGAGGTAGACGATGACGGAGAGGGCGAGGAGCACGAGGACGGCTCCGGCGATCCGCCTCAGCAGAAAGCCTGTGAAGCCTGTCAACTTGCCTTCTCCTTACGGGACTTGAGCTCCCTGCGGGTGCCCACACGCAGCCGCGAGGCCGCCCTCGGGTCCAGTGCCGTGCGCACGCCCTCGCCGATCACGGTCAGCGAGAGGACGGTGATGAAGAGCAGCCCGGCCGGGAGGAGCAGATAGGTGGGGGCCGCCTGGTACCAGGTGTTGGCGTCGGTGAGCATCTGCCCCCAGGACGGCGTGGGCGGTTTGATGCCGACGCCGAGGAAGGACAGTGCCGCCTCGGCCACCACATTGGTGGGGACAAGGAGTACGGCGTACGTGATGACGGGCGCGGCGAGCGCGGGCAGCAGCTCACGCCGTGCGATCGCCCAGGTGCCCCAGCCGCTGAGCCGCGCCGCCGAGACGTGGTCGAGCGTCTTGAGGGTGAGGGCGCCCGCGCGCACGATCTTCGAGGTGCCGAACCAGCCGAGCCCGGCGATGATCAGGGTGATCAGCACCGGCCGGGGGATCGAGGCGGGGGCCACGGCGAGCAGGCCGAGGGTGATGACGAGCATGGGCAGCGCGGCCGCCACGTCGGTGACGCGGCTGACGATCTGGTCGGCCCAGCGGCCGCCGAGCGCGGCGAACAGGCCGAGTGCGATCCCGAGCGCGACCTGGATGAGGGTGGCGACGAAGGCGACCCCGAGCGAGACCCGGGCGCCGTACACGATCCGGGCGAACAGGTCGCGGCCGGTCTGCGGTTCGACGCCGAGCCAGTGCTCGCCGCTGATCCCGCCGAAGGAGCCGATCGGGACGCCGCCGCTGGCCGAGTCGACGAGCGCGGGGTGGAAGGTGTTCGGGTCCTGGCCCTCCAGGGCGGTGAGCAGGGGCGCCGCGAGCGCGACGAGGACGAGCAGGGCGAAGACGGCCGCGGCGGCGGTGACCGCGCGCTGGGCGCGCAGCCGCCGCCAGAACAGACGGCCTCCCGGGGCGGGCGCCACGGCCCCCGCCCCGGTGGCCAACAGGGCTTCGGACATGGCTACTTGACCGCTACCTGCGAGACGTCGAGCACGCCGGTCCAGTCGCTGATGACGACGTTCTTGACGTCCTTGCCGACGAGCCGCTTGTAGACCGGGTGGAACAGCGGTACGACCACGGCCTGTTCGCCGATCTTCTTGTCGAGCGCGCCCCAGCGCGGGGCGGCCGCGGACAGGTCGGTCAGCTTGTTGATCTGGTCGATCTCACCGTTGACCGAGGGGTCGTTCAGGAAACCGGTGTTGAAGTTGGCGCCGTCCCGCACGATCTGGCGGCCGTCGAAGATCGGCGCGAGGAACGGTCCGCCGGAGGGCCAGTCGGCGCCCCAGCCGCGCAGGAAGAAGCCGGGCTCCTTCTTCACGCTGGCCACGGTGTCGTTGTAGTCGTTGCCTTCGAGGCCCTGGAGCTTGACGGTGATGCCCGCCTTCTTCAGGGCGTCCTGGAGGGCGGTGGCGACCTCGGGTCCCTTGGGGCCGCCCTTGGCGTTGGAGTGGGTGAGCGTGACGGTCAGACCGTCGGGGAAGCCCGCCTCCTTCAGGAGCTCCTTGGCCTTGTCGGCGTTGCCGGACGCGCCCGCCGGGAAGGGGTCGTACGGGGTGTACCCGAAGGCCTTCTGGTTCGGCAGGAAGGTGGTGGCGGGCTCGGCGAGCGAGGAGCCGCCCACGGCGTTGACGGCCGAGGTGCGGTCGACGGCGTACGCGATGGCCTGGCGGACCTTCGGGTTGTCGAACGGCTTCACGTTCGGGTTGAACGCGATGTAGTTGGTGTAGCCGAAGTGCCCGGTGCCGACCCGGGCCGCGAGCTGCTTGTCGCCGGTCACCTTGGCGAGTTCGGCCGGGCCCAGGTTGGTGTCGGTGGTGACGGCGGCCGCGTCCGGGCCCTGCGAGGCGGAGAGCCGCTGGTTGATGACGGCCTGGTCGAGCCCGGAGCGCACGTCGATGCTGTCGGGGTAGGCCTTGCGCTGGGTGTCGGTCGCCTCGGACCAGTCGGGGTTGCGGTCGAGCACCAGGTGCTCGCCGTTGTTCTCGTTCTTGACGACCTTGTACGGGCCCGAGGAGACCGGGTGCTCCGCGTACTTGGTGCCGTTGTCCTTGGCCTTGGGGACCGGTGCGAACTGCGTCTGGGTGGCGAGGAAGGGGAACTCGCCCTCGGGCTTGTTCAGGTGGAACACGATGGTCTTGGCGTCGGGCGTCTCGATGGAGTCAAGGCCCTTGCCGCCGTCTTTGTAGGGGCCCGCGTACGTGCCGCCGCCGACCAGCCAGTCCCTCAAGTACGGTGCGCCGCCGGAGAGTTCGGCCGCGAAGGAGCGCTCGATGCCGTACTTGATGTCGGCGGTGGTGATGGGGCTGCCGTCCTCGTACTTCAGCCCGTCCTTGAGCGTGTACGTCCACACGGTGGCGTCCGCGTTGGGCTTTCCGGTGTCGGTGGCGAGGTCGGGGACGACCTTCGTGCCCTCGGCGCCGCTCTCGCGGTTGCGGGTGGTCAGGGTGCGGAAGACGAGCGAGGGGACGTTTCCGCCGCCGGAGGTGTAGAGCCGTGCCGGGTCGAAGTCGGTCTGCGCCTCGTTGTTGAGGACGCTGAGCGTGCCGCCCTTGCGGGGGGTGCCGGACGCGCCGGCTCCGGCGTCCTTGGCGCCGCCGTCGGGGCCGCAGGCGACGGCGCCCACGGCGAGAACCACGGCTATCGCTGCCGCTCTTGCGGCATTCCCCGACGGAATGGACGTGTGACGCATCGGAAGTAGACCTCTCGGTGGCTGCTCGGGCAGAGCGGAATTGCGGGCGCCCACAGCACGCGCACAGCACCGAAAGGAAGAAAGGGGGTGGCTGCGCCCGCGTGCGGAATCCGTGCGGAAACACGGAAATGCCCGGGCGCAAAAAGGGAAAAGGGGAAGTCGAACGCGCGCGGGCGGGCGTCAGCGACAGAGGATGTCGGCCACGCTGTGCCCGGTCACGCCGATGAGCGCCAGCTCAATGGCGGCGCGTTCGGAGGCGGCGTGGCGATGCGACATGCCGAGAAATATGGACGACCCGCTGGACACTGTCAATCGGGAATGAGACAGCCGTCCCACATCGTGAACAAACCACGCCTCGGCCGGATCAACTCTGGGGAAACACCCACGGGTTGGGCAGACACTTGATCCCGTCGATCTCCAGGGACTTGGTCTGCTGCTGCATCACCGGGGCGAGCGTGCCGGGCGTGCGGCAGCTCACATGGTTGTGCCCGAGCCGGTGGCCGACCTCGTGGTTGATGAGCATCTGCCGGTAGGCGTGCATCGCCTGCGCTCCGTAGGTGACCGAGCCCTGGGCCCACCGGTAGGCGTTGATCATCACGCGGTCGGTGGCGGCCGAGTCGCAGGAGACGTTGTCCTCGGTGGTGTCGAGCCCGGACTTGGCGCACCAGGTGCCGGTGGTCCCCGGGCTCGCCAGCGTGATCACGAAGTCCGGTTTGCCGGACGAGATCCGCTCGAAGGTCATGGCGCCCGAATGCGACCAGCTCCGGTCGTCGTTGAGGGTCTTCTGCACGGCCTCGGCGAACAGCCCGCCGTCCAGTCCGAGACCCTGTTCCATGTCGACCCGGTAGCGGTACTTGCGCCCCGTGCCGGGCGCCGCCTCGAACCCGGGCACGGCGTCGAACCGGCCGGACGCGGTGAGCTTCGCGTCGAGCGGGAACTGCCGGGTCATCTGCTGCTCGTACGTCGCGGCGGCCGGCTCGACCGACGGGGTGGCCCGGCCGTTGCCCCGGGAGGCCGCATCGCCCTGCCCGTCACGGCCGTTGTCGCCCGCCGGCCTGCTCGCCGCACTGTGGCTCTGGCCGTCGGAGACGACCTGCCCGGCGACGACGACCGCAAGCACGGTGGTCACCGCGGCGGCCGCGATCCCGGTGAACGTCCGCCCCTTGGACCCCTTGCCGCCCTTGGCGTTGGGCTCGGGGGCACCCGGCTCGTCCTGCGCCGGGACGAGCGGGGGTGCCGGACTGACGGCGCGCCGCGGCCCGGTGTCCGTGGCGGGCCGGTCCTCGAAGGCCTCGGTGTACTCGCGGCGCGGGCCGGGTATGCGGGGCGCCCCGGCGCGCGGACTCTGCTGCACCGGGCCCGGCCCGTGGGCGGAGCCGTCGTACCCGGGTGCGCCCCAGCCGCCCCCGCCCTCGTGGTGCTGCGGATGTCCGCCGCGTACCTGCGGGGTGCCGAACGCGGGGGTGCCGCCCTGGTGCTGGACGGCGGGGCCGTCGCCCGGGGTGTGGCGCCGGCGCCGGCCGCCGCCCGCGGGGGCGGCCTGCTCGGCCCGCGGCGCCGGGGGCGCCTCCACTATGGGTGCTGGCCCGCTGGAGCCCTTGGGTCGGCTGTGTCGTCCCACGCCCCGGATCAGCTCCTGTTTTCTCGGTCGTTGCTGCGGTGTCCGTCGCCGCCCTCATGGAGCAGCTCCCGTACGGCCTGGGCGACCGTCTCGGGGTACTCCATCATGGCCACGTGCCCGGCGTCGGGCAGGGTGAGCAGCCGCGCGTTCGGGAAGGCGGCCGCCGCTCTGCGGGCCATCCGGTACGAGACGAGCTGGTCGCGGCCCCCGTACACGAGCAGCGTCGGCGCGAGCACCCGCTCCGCCTGCCGCCACAGTCCGTGCTGGCCGCCCAGGGTGTACGCGTCCACGATGCCGCGCGCCGAGCGGGCCATCGCGTCCCAGAAGTACGGCAGTTCGAGGCGCCGCCGCATCTCCTCCACGGCGGCCTCGAAGCCCTCGGGGCTCACCCGCCCCGGGTCGCCGTAGCAGAGCGCCATCACCCCGCGGGTGCGGTCCTCGGGACTCCAGCCGCGGGTCAGCTTGGCGAACAGGGAGGCCACGCCCGGCACCGCGGCCAGCGCGGTCGGCCAGGCGCTGCGCTGGACGCGGAGCTCCGGCAGTGCGGGCGAGATGAGCGTCAGGGTGCGCACCAGATCGGGGCGCAGGGCCGCGATCCGGGTGGAGACGGCGCCGCCCAGCGAGTTGGCGATGAGGTGGACCGGGCCCCGGTCGGACGCGTCGAGCAGCCGGATCACGGCGCGGGCGTGCCCGGTGACCGAGTAGTTGCCGTCGTCCGGCGGCGGGGAGTCCCCGAAGCCGGGCAGATCGAGCGCCTCGCCGTCGAGCCGGTCGGCGAGCAGCCGCATCAGCGCCGTCCAGTTCTGCGAGGATCCGCCGAGTCCGTGGACGTACAGCGCGGGTTCGAGGCCGGGCCGGGTGCCGGGGCGCGAGCGGACCGTCAGCGTGAGCCCGGGCAGGCTCACGGAACGCAGTTCCTCGCCCTCCGCGACCCTGACCGCGCCCACCCGAGGGGCCGTTGCGGCGGCGGCGAGGGTTTCCGGCAGCTCGGTCGAGGACATGCGGCAATAGCTTCTTTCTCGTGAATCATCGCAGGTCAGAGGGTGCTCAGTTATACATCCGTGATGATCCTACTATTCGGCACGTGTCAGCGGTCCCGGTGATGCACCACGGAAGCGTGTGACCTTTCGTACTCCCCTTGGCCCGGGCAACCGCGTTTGCGAGTAACCCAACGGGCTTGCCCGACCAGCTTCATGAAGGGTCCGGCCGTCGGCCGGGCCCTTCATGTTGTCGGCTCTAGCGCCGACGTTGCCAGACTGGCTCTTCGCTCCGGAGCCTGTCCCTCCGGCGTTCGACCCAGTCGAAGAACTCTTTCGGTTGCGCTTCGAACGCGGCTGACAAGAGCTGGTAGAGACGGACCGCGTCGGCGTCCATCTCGTACTCACAGTTCGGACATGCACGCCAGTCGCCGCGTGCTCGTGTGAGGTCAGCCGCACACCGGGGGCAGGCCGGGTCAACCGCGTCTACGCAGGCTGGGAAGTCCCGCATGGGTAGCAGATCCACCAGCCGTCTTGTGTCTTCGTCATCTGAGATCCGCACTTCTGGCACGTCATTGACTTTCCTCTCGGGACGTTGAACTGGCGTACCACACAGGCGGCTACCCGCATAGCGGTCTGGCCGATCCCCCATGCTCAGGGGCGGCGCGGGGCGCTGGTTCAGGTGTTCGCCGTCACAGGCCGTATAGCGGCTTTCCCGGGGAACTCCTAGGCTCATAAGTGGCCCCTGCATCACTCGAAGTGCGCCAAAAGGGAGCAGCCATGCCCGTCGACCCGAGCGATCCGGAAACCTTCCAGGAAGACGACGACGCTGCGGAACTGTCCCAGGAGACCCCCGAGGCGGACGCGGCCGAACAGCACACCGACGTACGCCAGGACCGCGACGACCCGTCGACCCGCGTACACCCGGACACCGCCAATGAGGCAGATGCCGTCGAACAGGGACGTGTGGTGGCACTGGACGAGGACGACTATCGCTGATTTGTTCGGTTTCCTTGGATATATCCAGCTACCCAGCGCGTCCGGTCCGTGAAATTCTGCGTTCGCACCGCGCACAGCCGGGTTACCCAAAAGTACGATGGCGGCGCGCGTACATCGCGCACCGGAACAACTTTGGGAGGCGGCGTGACAGCCATCGAGCAGACCGAGCAGGCGCGCCCGCGAGGCACGCGCCTGCCGCGCCGGGCCCGCCGCAATCAGCTGCTGGGCGCGGCCCAGGAGGTCTTCGTCGCGCAGGGTTACCACGCGGCCGCGATGGACGACATCGCGGAACGGGCCGGTGTCTCCAAGCCGGTGCTCTACCAGCACTTCCCCGGCAAGCTGGAGCTCTACCTGGCCCTGCTGGACCAGCACTGCGAGTCCCTGCTGCACGCGGTGCGCACCGCGCTCGCCTCGACGACGGACAACAAGCTCCGCGTCGCCGCGACGATGGACGCCTACTTCGCGTACGTCGAGGACGAGGGCGGCGCGTTCCGACTGGTCTTCGAGTCGGACCTGACCAACGAGCCCGCCGTGCGCGAGCGCGTGGACCGGGTCAGCCTGCAGTGCGCGGAGGCCATCTCGGACGTCATCGCCGAGGACACCGGCCTGTCCAAGGACGAGTCGATGCTGCTCGCCGTCGGCCTCGGCGGGGTCTCCCAGGTGGTGGCCCGCTACTGGCTCTCCAGCGAGTCGACCATCCCCCGCGACAAGGCGGTCCAGCTGCTCACCTCGCTCGCCTGGCGCGGTATCGCGGGCTTCCCGCTGCACGGCACCGAGGGCCACTGAGAGGTCCTGGGGCGGTCAACGGGCGGCCATTCCTGATTTCTGTTCGCTCCTGGCGTTCAGCGACGGGCTTTGGCCGTCGCCTCCCCGGGCTAATGTGTGCAGCGTACGGCGCGGCTGACCGCGCACCGCACGAGGTCGGAGGGACATAGCCGTGGAGGTCAAGATCGGCGTGCAGCACGCACCCCGGGAGATCGTTCTGGAGAGCGGGCAGTCCGCCGAAGAGGTCGAGAGCGCGGTAGCCGACGCCCTCGCCGGCAAGGCGCAGCTGCTCAGCCTCACGGACGACAAGGGCCGCAAGGTCCTGGTACCGGCCGACAAGATCGCATACGTGGAGATCGGCGAACCGGCGGTCCGCCGCGTGGGCTTCGGCGCGCTGTAGTACACCGGACACCGAAGAAGGGGTGCCACCAGTGCTGACTGGTGGCACCCCTTCTCCGTGCCCCCGATCGGCCGACTTCCGAACGCCGCGAGTCCGGTCGCCGCTGACGCCGGGTCACGGTGAAGCCTCCGTACCGGATTTCACCAGGTGTGACCATGCGCACACAGACACAGACACAGACACGGGCGCGTCCGATCGTACGGGCGTGCTTGCGTGTTGCTTCCTCTCGGTGAGGGGAGGGTTGCGTTCCGCGGGCGTCGGGTAGGACGGGTGTTGACCGGTTACGCCCTGGCCACACCGTAGGAGGCGACGCACATGCTCCTGGAAGCCCTCGGCTCCGCACTGCTGGGACTCGCCCTCGCGTGGGCCGGTGCGACCCGGCTCCCCCACCGGCTGCCCGGCCGCCGCACGGTGCTGTCCGTCGGCCCGCTCGCCGGACTCTTCGGCGCCTTCCTGACCCACTCGGCGGTCGGCCCGGGCCACGCGGTGACCACGGTGCTCGGCGCCACCTTTGTCGCGTCCGTGCTGCTGTCGCTGCTGCTGCGGCCGGCCCGCCGCCTGCGCCGGTCAGCGGCGTAGGCGGCGCTCCCGGCCCCGGGTGCGGCTAGGCCGCGAGGCCCAGGGCCGCCATGCGCTTGGTGTGGGCCTTGGTGATCCGGGTGAACATCTCGCCGACCGCCGCCAGGTCGAAGCCCGCCGCCACCCCGTCGACCCCGCCGACCAGCATGGTCGAGAGCGCGTCGCGCTCGGCGACCACGCGCTGGGCCTGCGACAGCGCCTCGCCCATCAGACGCCGCGCCCACAGCGCGAGCCGGCCGCCGACGCGCGGGTCCGCCTCGATCGCCGCCCGCACCTTCTCCACGGCGAAGTTGCCGTGCCCGGTGTCGTCCAGGACCGACAGCACCAGGGAGCGGGTGTCGGAGTCCAGGTGGTTGGCGACCTCGCGGTAGAAGTCACTCGCGATCGAGTCGCCGACGTACGCCTTGACCAGGCCCTCCAGCCAGTCCGACGGGGCGGTCTGGTGGTGGAAGTCGTCCAGGGCCTTCGCGAACGGCTCCATCGCGGCCGTCGGCTCGGCGTCGATCCCGGCGAGCCGGTCCCTGAGCCGCTCGAAGTGGTGGAACTCGGCGGAGGCCATCTTCGCCAGCTCCGCCTTGTCCGCCAGGGACGGCGCCAGCTTCGCGTCGTCGGCGAGCCGCTCGAAGGCCGCGAGCTCGCCGTAGGCGAGGGCGCCGAGGAGGTCCACGACCGCGGCGCGGTACTGGGGAACCGCGGACGCCGCCGTCCAGTCCTGGGCGGCGATGCCGGTGCGCTCGGGCTCCGGGGCGGTTTCTTCGGCTGCAGTGGCGTTGTCAGACGTCTCCATAAGCCGCACAATAGCCCGCCCGGGACGCCTTGTAAGGGGTGCCTGGGTCACACCCGTCGCACCGGTCCCGCGAATTCTCCCGACACACATGCGCGAATCCGGGGTACAGTGGTAATGCGCCCGGCGAGTATTTCGACGGGCCGCACGAATGAGGATGCCCGGTCGGTTGCCCCGGTCGGCTCCGACCTGACAGCCCTCCGCAGGGCACGTATCAGTACGTGACACCGACGAGGGATCCCTCAGCGGCACGAGCGCTTGAGCGACGGCAGTGGTCCCGCGCCCCCCGGCAACACGATCGAATCTGATCCCGCCGGACGAACTGGGCACGGTACGACCCGCCGCGTTCGCCTCCGTACCGCGTCTCACAGAAGAGGCAGCACCCTGACTACGTTCCGAGAGCTCGGGATCCTTCCCGAGACCGCCGAAGCCCTTGAAGCCGTCGGCATCGTGTCCCCGTTCCCCATCCAGGAGCTGACGCTCCCCGTCGCGCTCTCCGGCGCCGACATCATCGGCCAGGCCAAGACCGGCACCGGCAAGACGCTCGGCTTCGGCCTTCCGCTCCTGGAGCGCGTCACCGTCCCCGCCGACGTCGAAGCCGGCCGGGCCGAGCCCGGGCAGCTCACCAACACCCCGCAGGCCCTCGTCGTCGTACCGACGCGCGAGCTGTGCCAGCAGGTCACCAACGACCTCCTCACCGCCGGCAAGGTCCGCAACGTCCGCGTTCTCGCGATCTACGGCGGCCGGGCCTACGAGCCGCAGGTCGAGGCGCTCAAGAAGGGCGTCGACGTGATCGTCGGCACCCCGGGCCGCCTGCTCGACCTCGCCGGGCAGCGCAAGCTCGACCTGTCCCACGTCAAGGCGCTCGTCCTGGACGAGGCAGACGAGATGCTCGACCTCGGCTTCCTGCCCGACGTCGAAAAGATCATCCAGCACCTGCCGCCCAAGCGGCAGACGATGCTGTTCTCCGCGACCATGCCGGGCGCCGTCATCGGCCTCGCCCGCCGCTACATGTCGCAGCCGACGCACATCCGCGCCACCTCGCCGGACGACGAGGGCACGACCGTCGCCAACACCGAGCAGTTCGTCTACCGCGCCCACTCCATGGACAAGCCGGAGATGGTCGCGCGCATCCTGCAGGCCGAGGGCCGCGGGCTGGCGATGATCTTCTGCCGTACGAAGCGGACCGCCGCCGACATCGCCGACCAGCTCGCCAAGCGCGGCTTCGCCTCCGGCGCGGTCCACGGCGACCTCGGCCAGGGCGCCCGCGAGCAGGCGCTGCGCGCCTTCCGCAACGGCAAGGTCGACGTGCTGGTCTGCACCGACGTCGCCGCGCGCGGCATCGACGTCGAGGGCGTCACGCACGTCATCAACTACCAGTCGCCCGAGGAGGAGAAGACCTACCTCCACCGCATCGGCCGCACCGGCCGCGCGGGCAAGAAGGGCATCGCGATCACGCTGGTCGACTGGGACGACATCCCGCGCTGGCAGCTGATCAACAAGGCCCTTGACCTGAAGTTCCCCGACCCGGCCGAGACGTACTCGACGTCTGCGCACCTGTTCGAGGACCTGAAGATCCCGGCGGGTACGAAGGGTGTGCTGCCGCGGGCCGAGCGCACGCGGGCCGGCCTTGCCGCCGAAGAGGTCGAGGACCTCGGTGAGACCGGTGGGCGCGGGCGCAAGTCCGCCGCCGCGGCTCCCGTCGTCACGGAGGAGCGTCCGGCCCGTACGCGTACGCCGCGTCAGCGCCGCCGTACTCGGGGTGGGTCGCAGCTCGACGGCGCCGAGAGCGCCGCGGCACCGGTCGCGGCTCCTGCCGCTTCGGTCGCTCCTGCCGCTTCGGTCGCGGAGGCTGTCGAGACCGTGGCCGAGCCGCGTACGCCTCGCCGTCGCCGTCGTACCCGCGTGGCCGCGCCGCAGGCCGCTGCCGCGCCGGTGATCGAGGCCGCGCCGGCCGCGCCCGTTGCCGAGCCCGTCGCGCCCAGGCAGCGTCGGCGTCCCGCGCCGGTCGCCGAGGCCGCCGCTGTCGCCGTCCCCGTCGCCGAGCCGGTCGAGCCCAAGCGCCCCCGTCGCCCGGTACGCAAGGTCGCCGCGGCGGCCGAGGTCGGTTTCGTGACGCCGGAGTCGGCGGCGCTGGAACTGGCGAAGGCCGCCAAGGCCGCCACCGCCCAGGCGATCGCCGTGGTCGCCGAGGCGAGCGCGGAGGAGGCGCCTGCCAAGCCGCGCCGCACCCGCGCCAAGAAGGCGGCGGCTGTCGTCGAGACGGTGGAGGCGGTTGAGGCTGTCGCGACCGTCGAGGCCGTCGAGCCTGAGGCGCCGGTCAAGCCGCGCCGCACCCGTGCGAAGAAGGTCGCCGAGGCGCCGGTCGCCGAAGCCGCCGAGGCCGCTGCCGAGGAAGCCCCGGTGAAGCCGCGTCGTAGTACGCGCAAGAAGGCCGCCGAGGCCGTGGTCGAGACGGTTGAGGCCGTCGAGGCCGAAGCCCCGGCCAAGCCCCGGCGCACCCGTGCCAAGAAGGTCGCCGAGGTCGTGACCGAGGCGGCCGAGGCTCCTGCCGCGCCGCGTCGGACCCGGGCGAAGAAGACCGCGGAGGTCGCCCCGGAGGCGGTCGCCGAGGTTGCGGACGCTCCGGTGAAGCCGCGTCGTACGCGCAAGAAGGCGGCCGAAGCCGTGGTCGAGGCCGTTGAGGCTGAGGCGCCGGTGAAGCCGCGCCGCACCCGCGCGAAGAAGGCGGCGGCCGCGCCCGAGGCGTAACCCGCACCACGCTGCGGCCCGGTTCCCCCTGGGGGGGTGCCGGGCCGCTTGCATTTTCCCCACCCCGCCCCTTCCCGAGACCCTCCGGGGGTGCGGGTCAGGTGCGGCCCGGTGGTCCTGGGGCTCCGCCCCAGACCCCGCTCCTCAAGCGCCGGAGGGGCTTGATATGCACCTGCGGATACCCTCTCCGTATGAGCAAGCCCCGTTCCCTCCGCCTCCCTCCCCGTACGCGTGCGTACCGACTCCGCACCGCCCGGCAGGAGTTCGCCGTGCTCGATGCGGCGCCCGCGGGGCGCTCGCGGGGGACCGTGTTGCTGGTGCCCGGGTTCACCGGGAGCAAGGAGGACTTCCTCGGGCTGCTCGAACCGCTCGGCGACGCCGGGTACCGGGCCGTGGCCGTCGACGGGCGGGGGCAGTTCGAGAGTCCGGGGCCGCGGCGCAGAGCCGGGTACACGCCGCGCGCCCTCGGCGGCGATGTGCTCGCGCAGGTCGCGGCGCTCGGCGACGGCCCCGTACACCTCGTCGGGCACTCGTTCGGCGGGTTCGTGGCACGGTCAGCGGCCCGGCTCGATCCGTCCGCGTTCCTGTCGCTGACGCTGCTGGCGTCCGGGCCGGGCCGGGTCGGGCCCGACCAGCGCGCCAAGATCCGGCTGCTGCGGGCCGCGCTGCCCGTGCTGCCGCCGTCCTGGGTGTGGGCGGTCACGCAGTGGCTGGACAGCAGGGACCCGGCGTACCTCGCCGATCCGCCCGAGATCGCCGAGTTCCTCGCACGACGCTGGTTCAGTACGCAGCCCGCCCAACTCATCGCCACCGGGCGGCAGTTGAGGATCGAGCCGGACCGCACCGAGGGCCTCGCCGCGCTGCCGCTGCCGATTCACGTCGCGTACGGGGACGGCGAATCGGTGTGGACCGTCGGCGAGTTGGCGCACCTGGCGCGCAGCGTCGACGCCCGGCACACCGTCATCCGGGGCGCCGAGCACTCCCCCAACGTCTCCCACCCGGAGGAACTGACCGCCGCCCTGGCCGAGTTCTGGGCCGGGGTCACAGCCCGCACCACCGCGCCCTGAAGGGGCGCGGGGAACTGCGCGACCAGCCTCCCCCGAGCTCTCGACTTCGTTCGAGCAGGGGGGACCCCCATCGGCCCGCAGCCGAAGAGCACGACTCCCCGCGGAGCACTCAGTACTGCGACTGAAGGTGCTGCCAGAAGCCGTCGCGCAGTGCGCGGCGCAGGTCGGCGTGGCCGCGCAGGGAGCACTGGAGCAGCCGTTCCGCCTCGATGAGGAGGTCCTGGTCGACCGAGCCCGGCAGATAGGGGTGGCCGGGCAGCAGGTCGGCCAGGGCCGCGCGGCCGCGCTCGGAGAGCCAGGTCGCGGCGATCCGGGCGCCGACGAAGCGCACGTCCTCGCGGCTGGGTGCCGGGCCCTCCTCGTACATGGTGACCGGCCGCCGGGTGACGTACGGCTTGCAGAAGTCGAGGTCGAAGGTGCGCTGGCTGTCGACCTCCCAGAGCAGCGGCTCCGCCTGGTTGCGGCCCCCGGCGGCCTCGATGCCCCAGAGGTGGACGCGGGCGCCGTAGCCCTGCGCGGCCTCGACGGCGGAGACGAGGTCCTCGTCGCCGCCGACCAGTGCCGCGTCGCTGATGGCGCGGTGCCTGGCCAGTGATTCCAGGTCGGAGCGGATCAGCGAGTCGACGCCCTTCTGCTGGTTGTTGGCGTTGAGGTTGCCGAGCCGGACCTTGACGTCGGGGAGCTCGGCGATCGACTGCTGTTCGGCGGTGTGGATGCGGCGGCGGGCGCCGTCGTACCAGTACACGCGGAGCAGCCGGCTGTCCGCGAAGATCGTGCGCGCCTTGTCGATGAAGGCCTCGATCAGCCCCTCGGCGTCCAGGTCGAAGGAGCGGCGGTCCTCGGTGCCGGTGACGAGGAGGCCGGCGGCCGCGTAGACATAGCCCGCGTCCACGAAGATCGCGTGCGTGGAGGGCGTCTTCGCGACTTCGGCGAGCATGCGCTGGAGCAGCTCGTTGGTGCGCTCCAGCTTGCGGTCCAGCTGGGCGGCCATGCCGCGGGGCGCTTGGGCTGGCTGGGGTTCCTGGGAATCGTCCATACGCCCCCCATTGTCGGCGTCGTGACGGACGGGGCACAACCGGGCACATGTGGTCGCCCCTACGGCTTAGTAGTTAGCTACGCGAAAAATTTCCTTAGCGTAGGGAATGTTTGCTGGAGGCAACCCGTTGTACCTGTCGGAACGCGTTGCACTGGCGCCACGCAATCCACTCTTAACGGGCGGGCAACCGCCCTGACGCCGCGCGGGAGCAGGCTGTGCCGCAGCCCCCCGCACCAGTAGTTCTCCTCACAGGAGGATCAGACGAAGGGAGAAGCCGTGCGCTTCGAAATCATGCGCCTGGACGACGTCGACGGCACCGCCGTTGACAGCACCGTCGTGGACGCCGCCTCCGTCAACCGGATTGTGCAGCAGGCCGCCGCAATGGGTCAGCGCATCTACATCCGCCCGGCCGAATCCGCGGCCTCGTAACGCGTGAGAGGCAGTGCTCCGCGAGCGCGGTCGGCGCGCGCGGCTGCCGTACGAAACAAGCGCCCCCGTACACCGTGTACGGGGGCGCTTCGCGTGCTGCGGGCCTGCGAGGATGCCGCCTCAACTGCCGTGGATCACCTGGGTGATGCCGTTGATGATCTGCTGCACGGCGAGGGCCGAGAGCATCATGCCCGCGAGCCGGGTCACCAGGACGACGCCGCCGTCCTTGATGACGCGGATGATCAGCAGTGAGTACCGCATGGTCACGTACAGCACCACATGGATCGCGATGATCGCCGCCCAGACCGAGATCTGCCCGGACACCGAGTCGTGGTTCTGGACGGCCAGGATCACCTGGACGATCGCGCCGGGCCCGGCGAGCAGCGGCATGCCCAGCGGTACGAGCGCGACGTTCACGTCCTTGGTCTGCTTGGGCTCGTCGGTCTTGCCGGTGAGCAGGTCGAGCGCGATCAGGAGCAGCAGCAGACCACCCGCGATCATCAGCGCGGGGACGTCGATGTGCAGATACGTGAGGATCTGGTGGCCGACGAGGCCGAAGAGCGTGATCACCCCGAGCGCGACGGCCGCGGCCTGCCAGGCCATCCGGCGCTGGACCTTCGCGGCCCGGCCGGCGGTCAGCGCGAGGAAGATGGGCGTGATCCCGGGGGGATCCATGATGACGAACAGGGTGAGGAAGAGGGAGCCGAAAACGGCAGCGTCGAACACGGTGAGCCTTGCGGGATGAGGGGTGTACGTACAGAGAAGGGCTGGGGCCGCTGCCGCACAGGTCAGCCTGGCCCGGCCCGCAGAGCCCCGCGGAGGTGGCCCGCGGGGAGGTCCAGGAAACCGGGGTGCGCCCCCGGCGGGGTGGGAGAGGCGAGCTCCCCCTACCGGCGACCGCTTCCGCCCGCCCCCGGCACCGGGAAGGCCCCCGTGGCGCGGCGGGTGATCTCGCCGTAGATCTCGGGGTCGGTCGTGCACTCCCCGAGCCGGGCGGTCTTGCGGCTGCCGTGGTAGTCGCTGGAGCCCGTGGGCAGCAGCCCCAGCTCGCGGGCGAGCCCGCGCAGCCGTGCCCGGGTGGGCTCGTCGTGGTCGGTGTGGTCGACCTCGATGCCGTCGAGCCCGGCGGCGGCCAGTTCGGCTATCGCGGACTCGGGCACGACCTCGCCGCGCTTGACAGCGAGCGGGTGGGCGAAGACGGTGACGCCGCCGGCGGCCTTGACCAGCCGGATCGCGTCGAACGGGTCGAGCTCGTGCTTGCCGACGTAGGCCCGTCCGCCGTCGGCGAGCCAGTCGGGCACGAAGGCGTCGGAGACGGAGTCGACGATGCCGAGTTCGACCAGGGCCTCGGCGACATGGGGGCGGCCGACCGAGCCGTCGCCCGCGATCCGCGCGACCTGTTCCCAGGTGATGGGCACGCCGAGTTCCTGGAGCTTGGCGACCATGCCCCGGGCGCGGGGCACCCGGTCGTCCCGTACGAGCTCGCGCTCGCGGGCCAGCTCGGGCTCCTCGGGGTCGAAGAGGTAGGCCAGCATGTGCAGGCCCACGCCGTCGATGCGGCAGGAGAGTTCGGCTCCGGTCACCAGGGTGAGGCCCTCGGGGAGCGCGGAGATCGCCTCCGGGTAGCCGCGCGTGGTGTCGTGGTCGGTCAGCGCGACCACGTCGAGTCCGGCGGCGGCCGCGTTGCGGACCAGCTCGGCGGGGGTGTCCGTACCGTCCGAGGCCGTGGAGTGAGTGTGCAGATCGATGCGCACGACGCGTACTCCAGGGCATAAGGGGCGGATCAGGGGACAGTCAAGGATAACCGCCCGTCCGCTCGCCGCCGTCCCCCCGGCGACCGGCCCCGGGTCAGGACAGGATGCGCGGAGTCAGGGCCCCGCACGGCACGAGTTCCACTTCGGCGCCCGCGTCGCGCAGATCGGTCAGGACCAGCTCGTCGTACATGAGGAGCCCGGACTGCTCCGGCCACACGATCGCCCACAGCCACAGGCCGCATGCCTCGCCCGCGAACACCGCGCGGTCGTCCGGGGTCCGGGTGACGTGCCACAGCGGGGTGGGCCGGCCGGCCGCGAGGACCTTGGCGTGCGCGGCCTGGTCGACGCTCATGAACGGGCCGGGGTCGGGTCCGTCGATGCCCGCGTACCGGGCGCCGAGCCCCACACCCAGTTCCTCGGCGACCAGGATCAGTTCTCCGATGCCGCCCATGGGTCCAGGACCCGAGCAGGCGACGGCGGTCGCGCGGCCGCCGCTGCGGTCGTCACCGGCGTACGCGACACCCGTGAACAGCCAGCCGACCGGCAGCGGCCAGGGCATCCACACCGGCACCTGCGCCCGGCGCACGACGACTTCCAGGGCCTCGACGCTGGGCGGGATCACCGGCTGGAGCGGAAACACGGGGCCGTGTACGTCGCACTGCCAGGTGTCGGCAAAGAGACCGGGCGCCCTGACCCGGCCTCCGCACTTCGGGCAACTGGGTTCGCCCCTCATAAAGCCCCACGGTCCTCCCCGGCCGTCGCCCCGTCAAGGACGATCACCCGTCCGGAGCCCTGGAGCCCCGGACTGGGTGCGTTTCCGACTCGCTCGGACCCTGGGCGGCGTCATCCGAAATGCCACCCTCTCGCAGAATTGATGAGACTGCCCTAGTCCAGAGTTACGGACTTGCGCAGCGGGTCGCGCAGGTCCGTGCCGTTCGCCAGCCAGCGCTCCTCCAGCTCCTGCGCGCCCCGGACCCGCTTCCACGCGGCCTCGTTCACGGTCATCGGAAGCAGCGGCAGGAAGCGCACCGGGTCCAGCGGGCCGTCGAGCTCCAGGTCCTCGACCAGGCCGCCCGGCTCGGCGACCAGGACCGAGCTGAACAGGGCGCCCGGCCACAGCGGTTCGCCGAGGTCGAGCGAGGCGCCCGGGGCCACCACCACGCCCTCCACCTGCGGGGAGGCGGCGAGCACGGCGAGCGGGCGGAGCACCTTGTCGGTGTCGGCGAGCCCGGCGCGCACCGACAGGACCAGCTCCGCGCGGGGCCCCTTCACCGGGTCGGCGAGCGCGGCGGTGGGGTCGGCCATCGGCTGGGCGGACATGCCGAGGGTGGCGTACCGGACGATGTCGCCGTCGGTGAAGCGCAGCACCTCGATGCGGTCCGTACCGAGAAAGGTCACCGCGGCGCGCGCGTCCGGCTCGCCCAGCGCGGTGCGCAGCCGGGCCTCGACCAGAGCAAGAACATCAACCATGCCGTGAGCATAGAAGGCGTATGGAACGGGCCAAGCGGGGCCTTGACGCAACAGTCGGCTGATAGTCTTGGCCGCTGTTCAGGACAGCAGGAAGTTCCCCACGGGGGACCGGCTGGAGGAGGTGGGGCTGCGATGGATCGAAGTCGGCCCGGCAGTACCAACCGCTCTTCCGTACACCGTCGTTGTCCCCGGTGATCTGAGACCCTCCTTACCCGGCCTCCCGGCCCGGAAACCCGGAGTCTCACGGCATTTCGCACGGCGGAAGAGCACATCGCCTCGCTTTGTCCGTTTCAGTAGCGAACGCCGTCCCCGCGTGCCCCTGTGGTGCCGCCCGCTGTGCGAACGTATGCAATTGATACCCGTTCTGGCCGATCCGGCCCCTTGGTTTCCCTTGCCGTTTCACGTCCCCATGGCGGGCAGTTCCAGAGTGTCACGCCCTCCGACGGCCCTCCGTGAAGGAGTCCTGCCATGTCGATGATCCGTGACCTGCGCGCCGTGGTCCGCCCCGCGCTGCGCAAGACCAGCGCCCCGTACAGCGACTACGACACCACCCGCGATCCCTCGGCGAGCAGCGCCGTGGTCGACTGCGCGGTCTACCGCGACGGGCGCCGCGTCCAGCCCGTCGAGCCCGTCGAGAACGCGACCTGCCTGACGCCCCGTGAGGCGATGCGGCGGGTGCGCGAGGACGGGGGCTTCGCGTGGATCGGTCTGCACGAGCCGACCGAGGCCGAATTCGCCGGTATCGCGGCCGAGTTCGGGCTGCACCCGCTCGCCGTGGAGGACGCGGTGCACGCGCACCAGCGACCCAAGCTGGAGCGGTACGACGACACCCTGTTCACCGTCTTCAAGACGATCCACTACGTGGAGCACGCCGAACTCACCGCCACCAGCGAGGTCGTGGCGACCGGCGAGGTGATGTGCTTCACCGGGCGGGATTTCGTCATCACCGTCCGGCACGGCGGCCAGGGCTCGCTGCGCGCGCTGCGCAAGCGCCTCCAGGACGACCCGGAGCTCCTCGCCAAGGGGCCGTCCGCCGTGCTGCACGCCATCGCCGACCAGGTGGTCGACGGCTATCTGGCGGTCGTGGACGCGGTCCAGGACGACATCGACGAGGTCGAGATCGAGGTGTTCTCGGCTCCGGCCAAGGGCAGCCCGCGCGGTGTGGACGCCGGCCGGATCTACCAGCTCAAGCGCGAGGTACTGGAGTTCAAACGCGCGGTGTCGCCGCTGCTGCGTCCTCTGCAGCAGCTCAGCGAGCGCCCGATGCGGCTCGTGGACCCCGACATCCAGAAGTACTTCCGGGACGTCGCCGACCACCTGGCCCGGGTGCAGGAGCAGGTCATCGGCTTCGACGAACTGCTCAACTCGATCCTCCAGGCCAACCTCGCGCAGGCCTCGGTCGCCCAGAACGAGGACATGCGCAAGATCACGTCCTGGGCGGCGATCATCGCCGTACCGACGATGGTGTGCGGTGTGTACGGCATGAACTTCGAGAACATGCCGGAGCTGCACTGGAAGTACGGCTACCCGATCGCGATGGGCATGACGGCCGTGGTCTGCGTCGGCATCCACCGCATCCTGAAGCGCAACGGCTGGCTCTGAGGCCTCAGACCCTGTGTCTCAGTTGGCGCGGTTCGCCCGGACGACGAGGGCGAGCCCGGCCAGGATCACAAGCAGCGCCGGGTAGGCGAGGGCCGGGGGCTGCTGGCCGAGCCAGAGCGCGGCGATGAGGGCCGCGCCCGGCGTCTCGAGCAGGATCGACGTCGAGGTCACGGACGGCCCGAGGGTGCGCACCACGCGGTTGAGCAGCGAGTGCCCCAGGAGCTGGGCGGCGAGCGTGAGCACCGCGAGCTTCACCCAGGTCGTGCCGTCGTACGAGGTGAGCTCGGCCCCGCTGAGGAGCGCGGCCGCGAGGAGCCCGGCGGCGGCCGTTGCGTAGCAGAGGTAGGTGTAGGGCACGGTGTCGACGCTCTTGCGGACCTCGGCGCCGAGCAGCACGTACCCGGCGGCCGCGATGCCGCCGCCGAGCGCGAGCGCGTCACCGGCCAGCGCGCGCGGCGACAGGCTGAGGTCGACGCCGGTGAGCAGTACGACCCCGGCGCAGGCGACCAGGGTGCCGGTCCACACCAGGGCCGGGGGGCGGTGACCGCGCAGGCGCAGCGCGATGGTCGCCCAGATCGGGGTGGTGGTGCACAGCGCGGTCGAGGAGGCGACGGACGTCATGCTCAGGCTCGGCAGCCACAGCCCGAAGTGCAGCGCCAGCATGGCGCCCGCGCCGACGGTGAGCCCCACTTCGCGCCGGGTCAGCGCGCGCAGCCGTGCGCGGTACGTGAACCAGGCCACCGGGGTCAGCGCCCCGACCGCGAGGGCGTTGCGCCAGAAGGCGATGGCGAGCGCGGGCGCGGCGGTGGCCGCGATCAGCGGCGCGGACAGCGAGACGCTGGCGAGCGCGACGCCGAGCAGCACGAAGTCGACCCGGGGGACGGCCGCGACCTGCGGCGTCGTGGTAGTGGCAGTGGTCACCCGCCGAAGCGTAAGGGGCGTTTCCGGTTTACGGAACTGACTATTCCTGTGGGCCCTTAATGTGGGGGCATGACGCAGACGTTGCTCGACCAGGCCCTTGTCGAGGAGGCCACCAAGAAGTCCGGGCTCATCTGGGTGCGCGGCACCGGGGCGGCCGAGCGGGCGCTGTGGCACGGGTGGCTCGACGGTGCGGCGTACGTCGTCGGCGGCGGTCCGGGCGAGCAGCCGCTCGACGGCCTCATGGACGGCGGGACGGCCGAGGTCACCGTCCGCAGCAAGGACAAGGGCGGGCGGCTCGTCGCCTGGACGGCGGCGGTGTCGGAGATCGCGGCGGGCACGGAGCCCTGGGACGCGGCGGTGGCGGAGCTGAAGGGCAAGCGGCTCAACGCCCCGGACGGCGAGGCGATGACGGCACGCTGGGCGGCGGAGTGCCGCCTACTCCGCCTGACCCCGACGGGCCCACTCGCGCCCGCCCCCGACGGCTCCCTGGCCACGCCCCCGATGTCGACCCCGGCCACGACGAGGCACCCGGTCCCGGCAGGGCTGCCGAAGCTGCTCTTCAAGCGCAAGCGGCGCTGAGCGCTCCGCGGGAAGTGGCGCTCCTCGGCTGCGGGCCGATGGGGGTCCCCCTGCTCGAACGAAGTTGAGAGCTCGGGGGAGGCTGGTCGCGCAGTTCTCCGCGCCCCTTCAGGGTGCGGTACCGCACCGCGCTTCCCCGAGATGGTGCAACGGCGATCGTTTCTGCGGTGAACGGCGCCGCTCGTCCGGGTGAGGATTCTGGGTTGCGGCCGATTCCTGGAGGCAGTTCTCCGCTACAACCGGTGGGGTGGTCAAGTCCTTGCTGAGGCACGGCAGACCGGCCTGACCGGCCGAGCCCTCTGCCTGCCTTCCACCCGCACGCGCAACAGACGGGAACCTTCACATGAGCCTTCCGGAGCAAATCAGTCCCGGCGACGTCGTCCTGACTCGCGGGACGGGGGCCGTGTCCCGGGCGATCTGCCTCCTGGACCGGTCCGACGTCAGCCACGCCCTCCTCGCCTATGACGGCGACACCCTGGTCGAGGTGGTCGGCAAGGGGCTCGGCACCGTCACGTACGCCGAGGCCGTACAAGGCCACGACCGGGTCGTCGGACGGACCCTGGCCTCGCCTGCCGATGCGGCGCCCCTCGTCGATGTGGCCCGCCACTACCTGACCCGGCGCACCGCCTACGCGCATCAGCAGATCGTGCTGCTGGCCGTGCTGTGTGTCACCCGCCGTATCCCCCTGCCCCCGGGCGGCCGTCGCATGGTCCGTACCGTTCTGGACCAGGCCGCGGCCGCGGTGAACGCCATGGCCGAGCGCGGTCAACAGCCCATGATCTGCTCAGAGTTCGTCTACCGCTGTCACTCCGAGGCCCGGCCCGCCGCCCCCTACGTCGTCAAGGTGGACTCCGGCGAGAGCGCCGAGGGGGAGACGCTGCTGCAATGGGCCCACGGTCGTCCCGGGCTGTCGCGGCTGCCCCTGTCCGCGCCCATCGCTGCCGGGCCGGCGGATTCCGCGGCCGTCGAGAAGCAGCTCGAACCCCTGCTGTCCGCGTACACCAAGGCCGTCCAGGCGGCCGCCTCGGTGCCGTTGGGGCAGCAGAGCCTGCTCCCGGGAGCCGTGTCCGAGCCGAGCGAGGAGGACATGCTGGCGGCCATGACCGCGTTCGGTGCCGCCCTGCACCGCGCCACCGAGGGCGATGACGCACCCGCACCGTTGTCGGCCGAGCAGGCGCTGGAGAAGATCAGGGCCACGGAAGCCGATCCGAACTTCGTCACGCCCGGCGACCTGCTGCGCAGTTCTTCCCTGCGGGACACCTACCGCAACCCTTCCAGTACGAAGCCCGCCGGGCCCACCCCCGCGAACCTGCTGCATCCCCGGTAGCCGCGGGAGCGAGACGTCGGCGGGGCGGAGCCCCGAGGGGTCCGGGGGCGGCGCCCCAGTGGTCCCGGGTCAGGTCTTGGGGAGTTGCTGGCCGTAGTCCACCGTGGCCCCCTTCGCCGGAGCGGCAAGCGGGAAGTCCTGGTTCCAGTCGGTCAGTTCGAGGACCCCCGCGCCGCCCGCGCGCTCGAAGCGCAGGGGATACGGCGTGCCCTGGAGGGAGACGTCCAGTGTGCCCCCCTCGCCGCCCTTGCCCGCCGCGATCCGTACCGTACGGACCGAGCCGACCCGCGCATGGTCGCCCTTGGACAGCGCACCCTGGAGCCCGAGCATGTCCTTGAGGAGCGCCGACTTCTCGGTGAAGCCGCGCAGCTGCTGGTAGGACGGGTCGTCGGACGGCACCTTGACGTACTTGTCGTCCAGCTTGCCCGCCGCCGACGCCGAGCCGCCCGAGCCGCTCGCCCCGCTCTGCGCCTTGTGCGACCAGAATCCCGCGTCCGCCTTCAGGAACAGGTCGTCCCCGACCCGCAGCAGCCCGAACGTGCTGTTCTGCGAGGTGACCGTGCCCGTCCCGCCGGTCCCCTTCAGCTTCATGTCGATCTTGTACGAGCCGCCCTTGCTGACCAGCGTCCCCGAGAGCCGTACCGCGTCCGCGCCGTCGGCCGCCGTACGCGCCTTGTTCTCGATCTCGGTGGCGGAGAGCTTGCCGACGCCGTTGGTCCCCTCGTCCGGGTCCGACGCACACGCGGTGAGGGCCGCGGCGAGCCCCGCGCACAGCGCGACGGGCAGGGCGGCCCGGCGGGCCCGGCCCCGTACGGACAAGAGGGTTGAGGTCACCTGCGTACTGCCTCTCATACTGGATGTAGGGGTCGGCAGTCCGCACCCTACCCGGACCGTCTACGCTGCCTGGCAGAGCGCCGGACGGACGACCCGACAAGGGCGTTCGGGGCGACCACCCGTTAGCCTGAAGCCCTTGTCTCGCAGCGAGCGCAGTATTCAGGGCTGCCCTGAACAGAAGGAGGCGCGCACATGGCGGCAGGCGCCCCCCGGATCTTCGTTTCGCACCTCGCCGGTGTCGCCGTCTTCGACCCCAACGGCGATCAGGTCGGCCGGGTGCGCGACCTGGTGGCGATGCTGCGGGTCGGCCGCAAGCCTCCCAGGATGCTCGGCATCGTCGTCGAAGTGGCGGGCCGCAGGCTCATCTTCCTGCCCATGACCCGGGTCACCGGTGTGGAATCGGGCCAGGTCATCACCACCGGCGTCGTCAACCTGCGCCGCTTCGAGCAGCGCCCGACCGAGCGACTGGTGCTGGGCGAACTCCTTGACCGCCGGGTCACGCTGGTGGAGAGCGGCGAGCAGGTCACCGTGCTCGACGTGGCGATCCAGCAGCTGCCGGCCCGCCGCGACTGGGAGATCGACAAGGTCTTCGTACGGAGGGGAAAGTCGGGCGCGCTGCGCCGCAAGGGCGAGACGCTGACCGTCGAGTGGTCGGCCGTCACCGGGTTCTCCCTGGAGGAGCACGGGCAGGGCGCCGAGAACCTGGTCGCCACCTTCGAGCAGCTGCGCCCGGCCGACCTCGCCAACGTCATGCACCACCTGTCGCCCAAGCGGCGTGCCGAGGTGGCCGCGGCGCTGGACGACGACCGGCTCGCGGACGTACTGGAAGAGCTGCCGGACGACGACCAGGTGGAGATCCTCGGCAAGCTGAAGGACGAGCGGGCCGCCGACGTCCTGGAGGCGATGGACCCGGACGACGCCGCCGACCTGCTCTCCGAGCTGCCCGAGGAGGACAAGGAGCGCCTCCTGACGCTGATGCAGCCGGACGACGCGGCGGACGTGCGGCGGCTGCTCTCGTACGAGGAGCGCACGGCGGGCGGTCTGATGACCACCGAACCGATCGTGCTGCGCCCGGACGCCACGGTCGCCGACGCCCTGGCCCGGGTCCGCCAGCAGGACCTCTCCCCCGCGCTGGCCGCGCAGGTGTACGTCTGCCGGCCGCCGGACGAGACGCCGACCGGCAAGTACCTGGGCACGGTGCACTTCCAGCGGTTGCTGCGCGAGCCGCCGTTCGCGCTGGTCAGCTCGGTGGTGGACAGCGATCTCAAACCGCTGCCGCCGAGCGCCTCGCTGCCGTCGGTGACCAGTTTCCTGGCCGCGTACAACATGGTCGCGGCACCGGTGGTGGACGCGAGCGGCTCGCTGCTCGGCGCGGTGACCGTGGACGACGTGCTCGACCACCTGCTGCCGGAGGACTGGCGCGAGACGGAGTTCCACGGGCCTGAGGGGGTACCACATGGGCGGCACTGACCGGACGGAGGAGCGCACCCGCGCGAGCGGCGCGAGCGCGCTGCCGCGCGGCCGCAGCCGCCTCGACCAGCCGCGCACCCCCCGGGTGCGGCTGCTTCCGGAGTACGACCCCGAGGCGTTCGGCCGGTTCAGCGAGCGGATCGCCCGCTTCCTGGGCACCGGGCGGTTCATCGTCTGGATGACCCTGGTCATCATCGTCTGGGTCGCCTGGAACATCTTCGCGCCGAGCAGTGTGCGCTTCGACAACTACCCGTTCATCTTCCTCACCCTCGCGCTGTCGCTCCAGGCCTCGTACGCGGCCCCGCTGATCCTGCTCGCGCAGAACCGGCAGGACGACCGGGACCGGGTCACCCACGAGCAGGACCGCAAGCAGAACGAGCGGTCCATCGCGGACACCGAGTACCTCACCCGGGAAATCGCCGCGCTGCGGATGGGCCTCGGCGAGGTGGCGACCCGCGACTGGATCCGCTCCGAGCTTCAGGACCTGGTCAAGGAGATGGAGGAGCGGCGCCATCTATTCCCGTCGGAGCGGGCGTACGGACGTGACGAAGGCGACCGCTGACAGGCCTTTCCGTACTGCGCGGTAAGCGCCGTACCATCGACCGTATGGCTACGGAAGACGCGGTGCTTGAGGCACTGGCGACGGTGAACGACCCCGAGATCCACCGACCGATCACTGAACTCGGCATGGTCAAATCGGTTGAGATCGGAACGGACGGGGCGGTTGCCGTCACGGTGTACCTAACCGTCTCCGGCTGCCCGATGCGCGAGACCATCATCAGGAACGTGACGGAGGCGGTCGAGCGGGTCGAGGGCGTCGGCCGCGTCGACGTGACGCTTGAGGTGATGAGCGACGAGCAGCGCAAGGAGCTCGCGGCCTCGCTGCGCGGCGGCACCGCCGAGCGCGAGGTGCCGTTCGCCAAGCCCGGCTCGCTGACCCGCGTCTACGCGGTCGCCTCCGGCAAGGGCGGCGTCGGCAAGTCCTCGGTGACGGTCAACCTGGCGGCCGCGATGGCGGCGGACGGACTGAAGGTCGGTGTCGTGGACGCCGACATCTACGGCCACTCCGTGCCCCGCATGCTGGGCGCCGACGGCAGGCCCACCCAGGTCGAGAACATGATCATGCCGCCGTCCGCGAACGGTGTGAAGGTCATCTCCATCGGCATGTTCACGCCGGGCAACGCCCCGGTCGTGTGGCGCGGCCCGATGCTGCACCGCGCCCTCCAGCAGTTCCTCGCGGACGTGTACTGGGGCGATCTGGACGTCCTGCTGCTCGACCTGCCGCCGGGCACCGGCGACATCGCCATCTCGGTGGCGCAGCTGGTCCCGAACGCCGAGATCCTCGTCGTCACCACCCCGCAGCAGGCCGCCGCCGAGGTCGCCGAGCGGGCCGGCTCCATCGCCGTGCAGACCCACCAGAAGATCGTCGGTGTGGTCGAGAACATGGCGGGGCTGCCCTGTCCGCACTGCGACGAGATGGTCGACGTGTTCGGCACCGGCGGCGGCCAGCGGGTCGCCGACGGCCTGACCAAGACGACCGGCACCAGCGTCCCGGTGCTCGGCTCCATCCCGATCGACGTCCGGCTGCGCGAAGGCGGCGACGACGGCCGCCCCGTCGTGCTGTCCAACCCGGACTCCCCCGCGGGCGCCGCGCTGCGCGCCATCGCCGGCAAGCTGGGCGGCCGCGCCCGCGGCCTGTCGGGCATGTCGCTGGGCATCACCCCGCGCAACAAGTTCTAGCCGCCAGACATACGTAAGGGGCGCCCGCCATTGCGGGCGCCCCTTACGCGTTACCTCTGCCTGCTTCTTCTTACCGCCCGCGTACGTTCGCGCGCTTCCGCGTGGTGTCCGCGTACGGCCGCGCCCCTACTCGTACGAGGCGATGTCCTCGACGACCGAGAACCCGAGCCCGTACGCGCTCAGCCCGCGCCCGTACGCCCCGAGGTGCACCGCGCCGTTGTGCGCCGAACCGGCGAGCACCCAGCCGAACTCGGACTCGAGGTAGCGGAACTCGGCCGGCACGCCGTCGACGGGGAGCGAGAGCGTCGACCAGTCGGCGCTCTCCAGATCGTCGGCGAGCTCAAAGGCCGTCTCGGTCTGCTGGTCCAGCCATTCGCCGCGCCGGACGTGGTCCATCTGCGCGGGCCAGGTGAAGGCCAGCAGCCCCGAACCGGCCAGCCAGGCGGCCGAGGAGGCCGAGGTGGCGTCCAGGACGCCCGTGCCGTCACTGCTGCGGCGCACCGGGTTCGTGGGAATGCTCACGACCACCGCGAACCGGTCCCGGTCGGTCGCGCGGTCCGCGGCGTCGGGCCGTATCGACGGCGCGTCGCCGTGTCCGATCGAGCCGTGCTGGACCGTGCCGTCGGCGGCGAGCGCCACCTGCATCAGCCAGCGCGGACCGGTGAACGCCTCGTCGAGTCCGTACCAGGGGAAGGGCGCGCGCAGATAGCCGTCGAGCGTACGCCGGGCCGCCGGCACTCCCTCCGGTGTGGACTGGGCACCCTCGGGCGCCCCTTGAGCGGGCTGGCCCGCCACCCGGCTTGTCGTCTCCATCTGCCCGGCCGCCTCCTAGATCAGTAGCGTCCGGAGCGGCCCGCCCCCCTCGGGCGTCCTGGCTGCCGGACAGATGGAGGATAGCCACCCCGGTGCGGCTCGTCGGAAAAGCCCATGTCGGATTGGCGTGTATCAGGTGGCGTCGGCGTCGAACGGGGGGCGCTCGCCCGGCTCGAGCTTCTCGCGCTTCTTGAGCATGTCCGGGGTGCCGCCCGAGCCGTTCACCGAACCGTTGACGGCCGCCGGGGCGGTGGCCGCCTCCCGGCCGTTCACGGCGTCCGCGACCTCTTCGATGTCCTTGCGCAGGTCGAAACTGTTGCGGATGTCCTTGAGCCCCAGGTCGTCGTTCTCCATCAGCTGCTTGCGGACGAACGTCTTGGGGTTGAGGTCCTCGAACTCGAAGTCCTTGAACTCCGGACCCAGCTCGGACCGGATGTCCTGCTTGGCGCTCTCGGAGAAGCTGCGCACCTTGCGGATGACGTTGGAGACGTCCTGGATGAGCTTGGGCAGCTTGTCCGGGCCGAAGATGAGCACGGCGAGGACCACGAGTGTGACCACTTCCATGGGCCCTATGTCAGTGAACACCCGCTGCTCCTCGTGTTCTCAGTGCTCGCGATCTCGGCGCTTGCTGCTCGGCTCCGCGTCCAGTCATGGACCGCTCCACGGTACCCGGCGAAACTGTCGGCCCGGTACATCCGGGGTGACCTTTGGGCATCGTCGGGGACGCCCGGGGAGGCCTGGAGGCGCCGACGCCTGGACGGCTGGACGCCTCAGGACGCGGAGCCCAGGGTCAGGGTGAGCTCCTGCTCCTTGCCGTTCCGCTGGAGCGTCAGCCTGAGCTGGTCGCCGGGGCGGTGCGCGCGGATCTTCACTATCAGCTCCTCGCCGCTGTGCACCCGCTGTCCGTCCACCTTGGTGATCACGTCCTGCGACCTGACGCCCGCCTTGGCGCCCGGTCCGCCGACTGCCACTCCGGGTCCGCCGTCGTTCGACTTGTCGCCGACGCGGGCGCCGTCGCCGGTGAACTTCATGTCGAGCGTGACGCCGATCACCGGGTGCGTCGCCCTGCCGGAGTTGATCAGCTCCTCGGCGACCCGCTTGCCCTGATTGATCGGTATGGCGAAGCCGAGCCCGATCGAACCGGCCTGGCCGCCGCTGCCGTCCGCGCTGCCGCTGCCCGCCGACCTGATCGCGCTGTTGATGCCGATGACCCGGGCCCTGGAGTCGACCAGCGGGCCGCCGGAGTTCCCCGGGTTGATCGGGGCGTCGGTCTGGAGCGCGTCGACATAGCTGACGTCGGTGCCGTCGCCCTTGTCGCCCCCCGCCGTGATGGGGCGGTCCTTGGCGCTGATGATCCCCGAGGTGACGGTATTGGAGAGGTCGAAGGGCGCGCCGATGGCCACCACCGGGTCGCCGACCAGCACGTTGTCGGAGTTCCCGAGCGGCAGCGGCTTCAGCCCCGATACGCCGGCGACCTTGACGACGGCGAGGTCGTACCCGGTGTCGCGGCCGACCACCTCGGCGGGCGCGCTCTCGCCCCCGCTGAAGGTCACCGAGATCTTGCCCGAGGAGCCGACGGGCTCGACGACGTGGTTGTTGGTGAGGATGTGCCCGGTGTTGTCGAGGACGAAGCCGGTGCCGGTGCCGGACTCGGTGGCGCCCGTGACATGGAGGGTGACCACGCTCGGCAGCGCGCTCGCGGCGATCCCGGCGACGCTGTCCGGGGCCCGGCCCTGCGGCTCCTTGCCCGCCTGCGGCAGCCGAACGCTGGTGAGACCGCCATTGCGCTCGACGTACGCCCCGACACCGCCGCCGATGCCTCCGGCGACGAGTGCGAGCAGCACGGCCCCGACCAGCAGCGCCCCGCGCCGCCGCTTTGGGGCCGCCGGCTGCCCGGCCGTGCTGAGCGGCTCCGCGGGCGCGCCCCAGGGGTCGTACTGGACCCATTGGGAACTCGGGGACGCGGATGCCTGGGGTGCGGTGTACGCGGGTTGCGGTGCGGGTGCCTGCGGTGCGGCGTAGGTGGCCTGCGCGGGCAGCTCGGTGCCGCCCGGCGGCGTCGGCACCGGCCGCTGCACGGGCGGCGCGGGCGCCCACGGCCCCGGCCCGCCATAGGGAGGCGTCCCATAGGGGTCGGGCGCGTGCAGGGGCTGGCGGGGAGCGGGGGGTTCGGGGCGCGGTTCCGGGAGTACGTCGTGTGCGGCGGAGGTCGGCTCGGCGGCTATGTCGTGCACGTCGGTGCGGTGCGCTTGGACGGGGGTGTCGTGCGCGGCGGAGGGCGGCTCGACGGTTGCGTCATGCACGTCGGCGTGGCTCATCGGCACCGTGGCGGCACCGGCGACCGGGCTTCCCGGGATCGGATCGGCGGACGGGCTTCCCGTAACTGCCTCATCGGACGGGCTCCCCGGGATCGGATCGGCAACCGGGGTCGGCGGAGCTGCCTCAGCGATCGGAGCTGCCTCGGCGGACGGGCTTCCCGGGACCGGCTGGGCAACCGGGACCGGCTCGGCGACCGGGGTCGGTGGGGCCAAGTCGTAGGTGTTGGACGGGGGTTCGGCGGGGGTGGCCGGCGTTTCGGGGGCGGGGCGGGGGCGGCCCGCCAGGGGGCGGCTCCACCACTTCGGCTTCGGCCCGCTGGGCTTCCCCTCGTTCATGCTCTCCCCGCAACTCGCTGACCCGCGTGCCCTGACGGACACCCTCCCCCGGATTCAACCAGGTTGCCGGGGGTGGCGGCAGGGCGCGGTCAGTGCCGGGCGGTGAGCGGCAGCCCGGAGGCGAGCGGGGCCGCCAGGTGCGTCGGTGCCGGCGGGGTGGCGGAGGAGGCCGCGGCGAGCACTCCCACCGGGAGGTCCGTCGTGGTGAGCGGCAGGGTCGCCACCGCCGGCCGTATCAACGGAGGCAGGGACGAGCCGTTCAGCCGGCCCGCCGGGAACGCTCCGCCCAGCGGCTGGACGGGGCCGCTCTGCGCGGGCATGCCGCTGAGGTTGGTGAAGCCCGCCGGGGCCGTGGACTGCGCGGGCGCGGCCGCCAGCACGCCGCCACCGCGCCTGCGATCCTCGGCGGAGCTGCTGCTCGGCGCCGAGGCCCCGGACCGCAGCGGGGTGACATTGCTGCCGCCCGCGGCACGCGCGCCGTTCGCCGAACCCAGCGGCAGGGTGCCGCCGAGCGCAATCGCCGCCAGGGACACGGCACTTGCGGCGGCGAACGCGAACCTGCGGCCGCGCCACACCGAACCGGACCGGTCCTGCTCGGACCTGCCCACCTCGTGGATGCGGAAGCCGCCGCCAGCCAGCGCGTCGGGCAGCACCGCCGCGTGGGAGCCGACCGGGACGTAGCCGAAGCCGCCCGAGCGGGGAACGCGCGGGTCGCGGGGACCGCCCGCGGCGGGACTCAGCGCCCCGAGTCCTCCGAAGAACCCGTCGGCCTGGCGCCCCCCGCCGAGCGGGCCCCCCGAATTCTCGTCGTCACCCCCGGGTCCGGCGGGTCCGTCGGACAGCCCTTGGAGCCGGGCGAGGAAGCCTTCCGAGGGGGGCGGTGGAGCCGCCTGGGCGAACACGTTCTTCAGCCGGCGCTGCGCGTCGGCCTCCGCCTTGCACTTGGCGCAGGTCGCCAGATGGGACAGCACCCGCTCGCGGGCATCGTGGTTCAGCTCGCCGTCGACCAGGGCGGCGAGCCGGTCCCCCAGGTGTTGTTCCGCCGGGGTGGGACTCGTACCACTCACGCCGTCCCCTCTCCGACCACCCCGAGAACTCCGGGCGCCACCCCCGCGAGCGCGCGCTGCTGCTCCGCGCGGGCCTCGGGCGAGCGGTGCTGAAGTGCCTTGCGCAGGTGGGAGCGGCCGCGGTGGATCCGGCTGCGGACGGTGCCGAGCTTGACTCCGAGGGTGGCCGCGATCTCCTCGTAGGAGAGGCCCTCGATGTCGCACAGGACGACGGCCGCACGGAACTCGGGCGCCAGCGTGTCGAGCGCCTGCTGTACGTCGGCGTCGAAGTGGGCGTCGTTGAAGACCTGTTGGGGCGAGGGCTCGCGGCTGGGCAGGCGCTCCGCCGCGTCGTCGCCGAGCGCGTCGAAGCGGATCCGCTGGCGGCGGCGGACCATGTCGAGGAAGAGGTTGGTGGTGATGCGGTGCAGCCAGCCCTCGAAGGTGCCCGGCGTGTACGTCGACAGGGAGCGGAAGACGCGGACGAAGACCTCCTGGGTGAGGTCCTCCGCATCGTGCTGATTGCCCGTCAGGCGGTAGGCGAGGCGGTAGACGCGGCCGCTGTGCGTGCTGACGATCTCCTCCCACGAAGGGGGAGTCCACGCCTGGGAATCCGCGTCGGCGAAGGTCGCGGTAGTTGCGGAGCTGGTAGCGCGGGAACGGTCAGCAATGTAGGTCACGGATTTCGGCTCACCCGCCGACCTGAGAAAGCGCCGCAGCACTCCTCCCCGATCCACAGGCGCAGCCGCACCTCCCCTGTCGGCTCTGGTGGTGTCCAGTGGAGCCCCTACCATAGCCACCTCGCCCGTTAGCTCCGGATAAGAATCTTTACGTGCATTTGGGACCTGCTTCCGGCCCTCTGCTCCGAACTTGTCCATGCGCTCCCCCCGCCGTTCCCCCTGTCCTCCTTAACGCGCGGTCCCATCTGCGGGTTCCCGACTCCAGCGGATACAGTCACGGTTGCGCCAACCAAGGGGACAGGAGAGGGCCATTACCGCCAACCGGCAGACGAGCTGGGCGTTCGCCGACGCCTTTGTCGCCGAGGACGACGCGCTGCGCTGGGCCCGTGACCGGGCCCGCGAGGCAGGTCTGCGTTCAGTGTCCCCGGGGACCGGCGCCGCGCTGCGGCTGCTCGCTGCCACGGCGGACGCCAAGGCGGTCGCCGAGATCGGTACCGGCACCGGCGTCTCCGGCATCTACCTCCTGCAGGGCCTGCGGCCGGACGGCGTGCTGACCACCGTCGACCCGGAGCCGGACCGCCAGCAGTTCGCCAAGCAGGCGTTCCGCGCGGCGGGCTTCGCCGCCAACCGGGCGCGTTTCATTCCCGGGCGCGCCCTGGACGTACTGCCGCGGCTCGCGGACGGCGGGTACGACCTGGTGTTCTGCGACGGCGACCGGACCGAGTCCCTCGACTGCCTCGCTGAATCGTTGCGCCTCTTGCGGCCCGGCGGAATCGTCTGCTTCGAGGGTGTCTTCGCGGACGGCCGCACGGTCGATTCGGGGGTGCAGCCGGCCGAGGTGCTGCGGCTGCGGGAACTGCTGCGCGCGGTGCGCGAGAGCACGGAGCTGGTCGAGTCGCTGCTGCCGGTCGGCGACGGACTGCTCTGCGCGGTACGCCGCGGCTGACCCGGCTGCCACACCCCGCCGATCGAAACCCGGCCCGGCGCGGCACTCGGAAACACATCCGCCACCGGCCCCCGGAAGCAGCACAGCCCCGGCACGGCATGCACAGTCGTACATACCGAACCGGGGCGGTGCAAAGAGTCTGGGTCGGGCCCGCTAACTCAGCCGACGACCTTCTTCAGGGCGTCGCCGAGGGCATCGGCCTCGTCCGGAGTCAGCTCGACGACAAGCCGACCGCCGCCTTCGAGCGGAACGCGCATGACAATGCCCCGCCCCTCCTTGGTCACCTCGAGCGGGCCGTCGCCCGTCCGCGGCTTCATGGCCGCCATGCTCGTTCCCCTTCCTGAAACCAGCTCATCGTCAGCCGACGGCCCCCGGGATTGGGCACGCGTCACGGCATCGAACACATTGCTTCCAGGTCATTATCCCGCATCGCAGGACCCGATGACCAACATCGGTCCGCATCGCTTGCGCAACGCGCTCTATCAAAACCACCCAATTCGGCGATCCGCCTGCGATACTTCGCCGCCGCGGGTTCCTCCCGGAGGCCGACGTTTGACGCAGGTCACATGCCCACCACTGGTGATCTCCGCCATGCTGGGCGGACACGACGACCGCGCAGTATCCGCGACGGAGGGGATCCGACCATGGCCGACACCGTGCTGTACGAGGTGAGCGACGGGCTCGCGACGATCACGATCAACCGGCCCGAGGCCATGAACGCCATGAACACGGAGGCGAAGATCGCGCTCCGCGAGGCGGTGCGGGCCGCCGCGGCGGACCCGGCGGTACGGGCCGTGCTGCTCACAGCGACCGGCCGGGCGTTCTGCGTCGGCCAGGACCTCAAGGAGCACGTGGCTTCGCTGACGGCGGACCGCGAGACCGGCACGGGGCAGACCATGAGCACCGTGCAGGAGCACTACAACCCGATCCTGAGGGCGCTCACGGAGATGCCGAAGCCCGTGGTGGCCGGCGTCAACGGGGTCGCGGCGGGCGCCGGGCTCGGTTTCGCGCTGGCCGCGGACTACCGGGTGGCCGCGGACACGGCGGCGTTCAACACGTCGTTCGCCGGGGTGGCCCTGACCGCCGACTCGGGCGTCTCGTGGACCCTGCCGCGGCTGATCGGCCAGTCGCGCGCCGCCGACCTGCTGCTCTTCCCCCGCTCGATCTCCGCCCAGGAGGCGTACGAGGTGGGCCTGGTCAACAAGGTCGTCCCGGCCGCCGAGCTGGCCGCAGAGGCCCTCGCGGTGGCCCGCACGCTGGCCGCCGGGCCGACGGTGGCGTACGGCGCCCTGAAGGAGTCCCTGGCGTACGCCTCGGCACACACGCTCGCCGAGACGCTGGAGAAGGAGGACGAGCTCCAGACGAACGCGGGCGCCTCCGAGGACCACGCGATCGCGGTGGCGGCGTTCCTCGCGAAGGAGAAGCCGAAGTACGTCGGCCGCTGACCGCTGAGCGGCCGGGTCGTACGGGCGGTGCCCTCAGGCGCCGCCCCGCGCCACATCAAGCGCCGCCCCGCGCCACGCAGTCAGCCAGGTGGTCGTCCACCAGACCGCAGGCCTGCATCAGGGCGTACGCCGTCGTCGGGCCGATGAAGCGCAGGCCTCGCTTCTTCAGGGCCTTGGACAGGGCCGTCGACTCGTCGGTGACGGCCGGGACGTCCGCCAGTGTCCGGGGGGCCGGGCGGGCGGCCGGGTCCGGAGCGTACGACCAGATCAGGGTGTCGAGTTCGCCGGGTGACCACTCGGCGAGGACCCGCGCGTTGGCGACCGTCGCGTCGATCTTGGCGCGGTTGCGGATGATGCCCTCGTCACCGAGCAGCCGCTCCTTGTCCGCGTCGGTGAACTCGGCCACCGCCGGGATCTTGAAGTCCGCGAAGGCGCGCCGGAAGCCCTCGCGGCGGCGCAGGATCGTGATCCACGAGAGCCCCGACTGGAAAGCCTCCAGGCAGAGCCGCTCGTACAGCGCGTCATCGCCGTGCACCGGGCGGCCCCACTCGGTGTCGTGGTACGCCACGTAGTCCTCCGTGGACAGCCCCCAGGGGCAGCGCAGCCGGCCGTCGGGGCCGGGGATCGCAACGGTCATCGCTGGGGCTCCTCGTCGGACGGCTCGCCGGTCCCGGGCCGGTGCGTCTCCGGGAGCCGTGGCCGGTCCCGGCGGCCGTCGAGCGGGATCCTCGGCCGGTCCTGGCGCTCGTCGGGCGCGGGACGGTCGTCGGGCCGCGAGGACGAGGTGGGGCCCGCCGGAGGCGTCGGGCGGCCGCCGCTCAGGGCCGACTGGAGCTCGGTGATCCGCGCGTCCCGCTCGGCGAGCTCGGCGCCCAGCCTGCTCAGCACGTCGTCCACGTCCGCCATCCGGTAGCCCCGCAGCACCACCGGGATGCGCAGCGCCTCCAGGTCGCCCCGGGCCACGGGGCGGTGCTCGGGGAGCGGATCCACCAGGTGCTCCGGCTCGGCGCCCGGCAGCACCCCGCCGTCGTCACCGCCGCCGCCCACCACCGCGAGGGTCACCGCGGCGACCACGACGACCATCGCGATCAGCAAGAACCAGAACACGAGCGAGCCTCTTCCCGACGCCGGAAACTGTCGGGTCCGATCGTGCCATGCGGCACTGACAGTTAGGGTCGCAGGCGGACACCAGCCCGGGAGCACAGCGGAGGACACAGGGGATGCACAGCGGAACGGACCGCGGCACGCTGCGGCTTGGCCGACGCGAATTCGCCGCGCACGAGCCGGTGATCATGGCCATCGTGAACCGGACCCCCGACTCCTTCTACGACCAGGGCGCGACGTTCCGCGACGAGCCCGCCCTGGCCCGGGTGGAGCAGGCGGTGGCGGAGGGCGCCGCCATCATCGACATCGGCGGGGTGAAGGCGGGCCCCGGCGACGAGGTGACGGCCGAGGAGGAGGCGCGGCGCACGGTCGGTTTCGTCGCCGAGGTGCGCAAGAGGTTCCCCGAGGTCGTGATCAGCGTCGACACCTGGCGGCACGACGTGGGCGCGGCGGTGTGCGAGGCCGGCGCGGACGTCCTGAACGACGCGTGGGGCGGTGTCGACCCGAAGCTGGCCGAGGTCGCGGCCCGCTACGGCGCCGGCCTGGTCTGCACGCACGCGGGCGGCGTGGAGCCGCGCACCCGGCCGCACCGGATCGCGTACGACGACGTCATGGCGGACATCCTGCGGGTGACCGTGGGGCTTGCCGAGCGGGCCCTGGAGCTGGGCGTGCGGCCCGACGGGATCATGATCGACCCCGGTCACGACTTCGGGAAGAACACCCGGCACAGCCTGGAGGCGACGCGGCGCCTGGAGGAGATGGCGGACACCGGGTGGCCGGTCCTGGTCTCGCTGTCCAACAAGGACTTCGTGGGCGAGACGCTGGACCGGCCGGTGAAGGAGCGGCTGGTCGGCACGCTGGCGACGACGGCGGTGTCCGCGTGGCTGGGCGCCCGGGTCTACCGCGTGCACGAGGTCGCCGAGACCTGGCAGGTGCTCGACATGGTGGCGTCCATCGCGGGCCACCGTCCCCCGGCCGTCGCCCGGCGGGGGCTGGCCTGAGACGGGTCCGGCGGGTCATGGCCGCAGGCGCGGCCCGACCCGCTGGACACCCCCTGGAGCTCGGCTACCGCCCGACCTCCTTCGTCACCAGCGCCACCGCCTCGTCCACGTCGTCCGTGACGTGGAACAGCAGGAGGTCGCCCGCGGAGGCCTTGCCCTGGCCCACCACGGTGTCGCGCAGCCAGGCCACCAGACCGCCCCAGTACTCCGTGCCGAACAGCACGATCGGGAAGCGGGTGACCTTGCGGGTCTGGACCAGGGTCAGGGCCTCGAACAGCTCGTCCAGCGTGCCGAGTCCGCCCGGCAGCACGACGAAGCCCTGGGCGTACTTGACGAACATGGTCTTGCGCACGAAGAAGTAGCGGAAGTTGACCCCGATGTCGACGTGCTGGTTGAGCCCCTGCTCGAAGGGGAGCTCGATGCCGAGGCCCACGGAGATGCCCTTGCCCTCCCTGGCGCCCCGGTTCGCGGCCTCCATCGCGCCGGGCCCGCCGCCGGTGATCACGGCGAAGCCCGCGTCGACCAGCGCCCGGCCGAGCCGCACGCCCGCGTCGTACTCGGGCGAGCCGGGCTCCGTCCGGGCCGAGCCGAACACGCTGATGGCGCTGGGCAGTTCGGCCAGCGCGCCGAAGCCCTCGACGAATTCGGACTGGATGCGCATGACCCGCCAGGGGTCTGTGTGCACCCACTCGGAGTCGCCTTCGGAGTCGAGCAGTCGCTGGTCGGTGGTGCCGGCCTGCACCTGGTCGCGGCGGCGCAGCACCGGCCCTAGCCGCTGCTCAAGCCGCTGCTCCGCCGGAAACGGTGCTCCCTCGGGGTTGGCCATGCCGTGCTCCCTCCGCTGACGATGTTGCGCTTGCCCAGCCAGGGTAGGTCGGCGAACGTTACGAACGGAGGAATTCAGGCAGGCCACACCGCCACCGGGGCCTTGAACAACGGCTCCGAGCCGGTCGGCCCGCCCGGCCGCGGCCGGGCGGGGGCCGCTCAGTCGGTCAGCCAGGCCCGCAGCCGCAGCTCGCAGTGCGTGATCCGCTCGACGGCGACGCGCTCGTCGCGCTTGTGGGCCAGCACCGGGTCGCCCGGCCCGTAGTTGACGGCGGGGACGCCCAGGTCGCCGAAGCGCGCGACGTCGGTCCAGCCGAACTTGGGGTGCGCGGTGCCGCCGACCGCCGCCATGAAGGCGGCCGCGGCCGGGTGCGAGAGGCCGGGCAGCGCGCCTCCCGAGTGGTCGTCGACGATGAACTCCGCGATGTCGCAGTCGGCGAACACCTTGCGGACGTGGGCGATGGCCTGATCGCGGGTGAGGTCGGGCGCATACCGGTAGTTGACGGTGACCGTGCACTCGTCCGGGATCACGTTGTTGGCGACGCCGCCCTCGATACGTACCGCGTTGAGGCCCTCGTGGTACTCCAGGCCCTCGATCACCGGGCGGCGCGGCTCGTACGCCGCCAGCTTCGCCAGGATCGGGGCAACCGTGTGGATGGCGTTGGAGCCCATCCAGCTGCGGGCGGAGTGGGCGCGCTCGCCGCTGGTCTTCAGGAGGACCCGCAGGGTGCCCTGGCAGCCGCCCTCGACCTCGGCGTTGGAGCCTTCGAGCAGCACCGCGAAGTCGCCCTCCAGCCAGTCCGGGTGAGCCTCGGCGACCTTGCCGAGGCCGTTGAGGTGGGCCGCGACCTCCTCGTTGTCGTAGAACACGAACGTGAGGTCGCGGTTGGGCTCGGCCACCGTCTGCGCGATCCGCAGCTGCACCGCCACGCCCGACTTCATGTCGCTGGTCCCGCAGCCCCACAGCAGGCCGTCGTCGTCCAGGCGGGAGGGCACGTTGTCGGCGATCGGCACGGTGTCGATGTGGCCGGCCAGGATGACCCGCTCTGCGCGGCCCAGGTTCGTGCGCGCCACGATGTTGTTGCCGTACCGGTCGACGGTGAGGTGCGCCAGCTTGCGCAGCTCGCGCTCGATGGCGTCGGCGAGGGGCTTCTCCTGGCCGCTCTCGGAGGGGAAGTCGACGAGCCGGGCGGTGAGCGCGGGGGCGTCCGCGGTGAGATCCAGGGTGGTTTCAGCCATGCGCCCGACCCTAACTCCACCTCCGGGCGTCACAGGACGCTCCAGTACGGTGGGCACCGTGTCCGAGCCCATCGACCTCCCGCGCCCCTCCCGACGCGGCCGCCTCCTGCGCATCACGGCGGCCCTCGTCGTCCTGCTCGCGATCGCCGGATATCTGGTGGTTCAGTACATGAGCGGAGGTCCCGGCGCGCCCAGATGCGTGGCGGGCACGGGCAGCGGGGAGGGCGCCACGTTCGGGATGAGCCCCGAGCAGGCGCAGAACGCGGCGACGATCACGGCCGTCGGCATCTCGCGCGGGATGCCGGAGCGGGCCGTGACGATCGCGCTCGCCACCGCGCTCCAGGAGTCGGGCCTGCGCAATCTGGACCATGGCGACCGGGACTCGCTCGGCCTCTTCCAGCAGCGGCCCTCGCAGGGCTGGGGCACCGCCGAGCAGATCATGGACCCGGTGTACTCGGCCGGGAAGTTCTACAAGCACCTCGCCGAGGTCCCGGGCTACTCCCGGCTTCCACTGACGGTGGCGGCGCAGAAGGTGCAGCGCAGCGGCTTCCCGCAGGCGTACGCGAAGCACGAGCCGGACGCGACGGTGCTGACCGCGGCGCTGACCGGGCGCCAGTCCGCGGCACTGACCTGCACGGTGGCCAAGAACGTGCAGCCCGGCGATCCGGTGAAGGTGCGCGCCGATCTGACGCAGGCGTTCGGCGAGGGCGTGGTGCCCGCGAAGCAGCCGCCCGGCGCGGGCCAGGAGGTCGCGGTGCCGGTCCGGGTCGCCGACGACGCGGGGGCCTCCGGCTCCGGCCGTGAGCAGCGCGGCTGGGCGCTCGCGCACTGGGCGGTGGCGCAGGCCGAGGCGCTGCACATCGCCCAGGTCTCCTACGCGGGCCGCGCCTGGCGCGCGGACGACGCGGCCAAGGGCTGGACCGCGGCCCCCGCCACGGCCACGGCCGCCTCCGCCCCCTCGCCGGATTCCGCGGCGGGTGCCGCGGGCGCCGCCGTGGACGAGGTACGGATCACCCTCACCCCATAAGGAACCGGGCACCCGTCACAAGGAACCGGGCACCCGTTCGGGAACACACTCGATCGGGGCACTGTGTCATTCCCCGCAGGGCGTTTCGTACCCGCGTCCGGACACTGCCGTGATGAATCGTCAATCCCCTTGCGAACAAAGGGATCTGACGCATCATCAGCGATTCCTGAACGCATTCATTTGCCCGTTTTTATCCACAGTAGATAATGCGACGCATTGCAAACTCTTTGCCCGGGGTCGCCGCAACTTCCCTCCCCCCAACGGCGGTTGTCACTGCGTCCGAGACCGGACAGCAGAAATCTCCAACCCGTCTGAAGGAGCACCATGTCCCTCCCCCTGACCCGCCGGATCGCCCGCGCCGCGCTGCTCATCGCGGCAGGTGCAGCGCCCGTGGTCGGTGCGGCCGGCTCCGCAAGTGCCGTGGACCTGCCCCAGGCCGCCCCCAATCTGAGCGGCCTGACCCAGATGGACCCCAGCTCCGTCAGCAACACCCTCGACGGGGCGACCCAGAAGGCCACCGGCCTGGCCGGTGAGACCGGCGCCGCCACGGTCAAGAGCGCCGTGCCGGCCGCGGGCAGGACCGTCGGACAGGCGGGCCGGGCGGCCACCCCGGTCGCGCAGAAGGCGGCGGGTGACGCGGCGAGCAGCGCCGGCGAGATCCTCGGCTCGACCGCCGGCACGGCCGCCCAGAGCGGCCTCCCGACCGGCGGCCTGCCCACCACCCAGGGCCTGCCGACCACCGACCAGCTCCCCCTGAAGGGGCTGCCGATCGGCGGCTGACCGGCACTGGGGTGATGCGAAGGGGCCCGGGGAGTGAGAACTCCCCGGGCCCCTTCCGCGTACACCCGCGCACCACCGACCGTCCGCGTACGCCCGCGGACTACTGGCCGAGCCGCTTCACGGCCGCCTCGACCCGCTCGTCGGTCGCCGTGAACGCGACCCGCACGAACCGCTCGCCCGCAGTGCCGTAGAAGTCGCCGGGCGCCACCAGGATGCCGAGTCCGGCGAGGTGCGCCACCGTCTCCCAGCAGCCCTCGTCGCGGGTCGCCCACAGGTAGAGGCTGGCCTCGCTGTGCTCGATGCGGAAGCCGTGCTTCTCCAGGGCCTCGCGCAACGCGGAGCGCCGGGCCGCGTACCGCGCCCGCTGCTCCCGTACGTGCGTGTCGTCGCCCAGCGCTGCGACGGTGGCCGCCTGCACGGGCGCGGCGGTCATCATGCCGCCGTGCTTGCGGATCTGGAGCAGCTCGCCGAGCACCTCCGCGTCACCGGCGATGAAGGCGGCCCGGTAGCCGGCCAGGTTGGAGCGCTTGGACAGCGAGTGGACGGACACGATGCCCTCGAAGCTGCCGCCGCACACGTCCGGGTGCAGCACGGAAACCGGCTCGGCCTCCCAGCCCAGCTCGAAGTAGCACTCGTCGGAGAAGACCAGCACGCCGTGCTCGCGCGCCCAGGCCACGATGCGCACCAGCTCGTCCTTGGCGAGGACCCGGCCGGTCGGATTGGACGGCGAGTTGAGCCAGAGCAGCTTGAGGTGCGTGGGGTCGAGCTCGGTCCCCGCGGGGTCAGCCGCAAATGTCTCAGTGTCGTAGACGACGGGCTCCGCGCCGCACAGCCGCGCGCCGACCTCGTACGTCGGGTACGCGAGCCGCGGGTAGGCCACCTGGTCGCCCGCGCCGAGCCCGAGCTGGGTCGGCAGCCAGGCCACCAGCTCCTTGGAGCCCATGACGGGCAGGATGTTGGTGTGCTCGACGGAGCGCGCGCCGAGCCGCCCCTCAAGCCATCCCTTGATGGCGTCCCGCAGCGCGGCGGTCCCCCACACGGTCGGGTAGCCGGGCGAGTCCGCCGCATCGATCAGGGCCTGCTGGACGAGGGCCGGGACCGGGTCGACGGGCGTGCCGACGGAGAGGTCCACGATGCCGTCCGGGTGGGCTGCGGCCGTCGCCTTGTACGGCTCCAGCTTGTCCCAGGGGAAGACGGGCAGGCGCGAGGAGACTGCGCTCACGAAAGGGGCTCACTTTCTCGTACGTACGGCGGGGCAACAGGGTCGGGAAACACCGCGGCCCCGTACGGCAGCTGAGCCGTACGGGGCCTGGGGAAGCGCGCTCAGCCGTTCTGCGGCGGCAGCGCAGCGATGAAGGGGTGGTCCCGCTCAATCAGGCCCAGCTTGGAGGCGCCACCGGGCGAACCGAGCTCGTCGAAGAACTCGACATTCGCCTTGTAGTAGTCCTTCCACTCCTCCGGGGTGTCGTCCTCGTAGAAGATCGCCTCGACCGGGCACACCGGCTCGCAGGCGCCGCAGTCGACGCATTCATCCGGGTGGATGTACAAGGACCGGGAGCCCTCGTAGATGCAGTCGACCGGGCACTCTTCGATACACGCCTTGTCCTTGACGTCGACACAAGGCTGCGCGATGACGTAGGTCACGCTGTCGTTCCTCCTCGATAGGGCGCGGCGGGCCGATCTGCGGCTCCGTCCACGTGGCGCGCGGGAGCGCGGCGTCGTCGATGCCCACACCTAGTATCTCCGGTTCGGGACGCGATCCGAACAGGAGGGGCGGAGAGACCTGTGGAATTCACCACCGGCGGACGGCTTGAGGTCCGAATTACGGCTGCCGATACGGGCAAACGCGTATCAGTCCGGCGCCTGAGCTCCAGCGGAACTCCAGGCTCCCTGTTCACCGACACGGTCGGCGTTCTCACATCGTGGGACAACGGCGTGCTTTCGATCACACGAAAGAGCGGCGAGACCGTACGCATCGAGGAGTCCTCCCTGGTGGCGGGCAAGGTCGTCCCCGCGGCCCCGGCCCGCCGCCGCGGCCCGGCCACCTCCTTCGCGGAGCTCGCGCCGGTCCTGGCCCGCGCCTGGCAGCCGGTGGAGAGCGAGCGGCTCGGCGAGTGGACGCTGCGGGCGGCGGCCGGATTCACCCGCCGAGCGAACTCGGCCCTCCCGCTGGGCGACCCCGGAATGCCGCTCACGGACGCCCTCGCGTACGTACGCGGCTGGTACGCGGCCCGCGGGCTCCCCGCGTACGTCCAGGCCTCGACGGGCGCCGCGGGCGCCCAGGAGCGGCTCTGTGCGGATCTTGAACAGGCGGGCTGGGAGCGCGAGGTGAGCGCCGAGGTGCGGATCGCGGCGCTCGCGCCCATCGGCGACCTCGACGCGGACGTGTCCCGGGTCCGCCTCGCCCGTACCGTCGACGCAGCGTGGCTGAGCCGCTACCAGCGGTCGGTGACACCGGGCGAGCACGTGCTGAAGGTCCTGAACAGCGGCCCGTCGGTCTGGTTCGCCGCCGTGCCCGGCGCCGGGGAGGCGCCCGCCGCGATCGGGCGGTGCGTGGTGGACGGCCGCTGGGCGGGCTTCATGGCGGTCGAGGTCGACCCGGCGCACCGCCGCCGGGGTCTCGCGACGGCCGTGATGACCGCGCTGGCCCGCCGGGCCCTGGACGAGGGCGCATCGGCGGCCTGGCTCCAGGTGGAGGCGGACAACGACGGCGCCCGCGCGCTCTACGAGGGCCAGGGCTTCGCGACGCACCACAGCTATCACCACTTCCGCCCCCACATCCGCTCCACCTGACCGGGTACGAGGCCGACATGGATCCGGAAGTCCCCGACTGGCGGCGGGAGTTCGCCGAGGAGGCCCGCTCGGAGCGCCCCGACGTGGTGACGCTCTGCCTGCTCATCGGCGCGGTCGCCGACCCCTCGCTCGGGCAGCGGGGCATCGACGCCGCCCACATCGAGCTGGACCGGCTGGCCGGCCTGCTCCCCTTCGGCCTCACCGGCTCGCGCGCCTGGGCCCTGGCGATGGCCGAACTCCTCGGCGGCGCCTGCGACTTCAGAGGCGGCCAGGCCGACTACCAGCGGCTGGAGTCGTCCCTGCTGCCCGAGGTGCTGCGGCGCAGACGCGGCCTGCCGATCCTGCTCTCGGTGGTCTGGATCGAGGTGGCGCGGCGGGCCGGGGCGCCGGTGTACGGGGTGGCGCTCCCCGGCCACTTCGTGGTGGGCTTCGGCCCCCGGCAGGACCAGGTCCTGGCCGACCCGTTCGACGGGGGCCGGCTGCTGACCGCCGCCGACGCGGAACTCCTGGTGGCCGGCGCGACGGGCGCCCCGCTCGACGAGTCGATGCTGACCCCGGCCGACCCACTGGACATCGTCCTGCGCATCCTGAACAACATCCGCGCCTGGGCGGCGGCCCGCCCGGAACACAGCGACGTGGCCCTGTGGGCCGTGGACCTGTCGCTGCTCCTGCCGTCCCACCCGGCCCGGCTGCGCTACGAACGCGCCCAGCTCCTGGTCCAGCGGGGCGACTTCCTGGCCGGCGCCGCCGAGCTCGACCATTACGCGGACGTGGTGGAGCCGGTCGAACCGGCCGCGGCGGAATCGATCCGCCGAAGAGCCCGCGCGGCCCGGGCCATGCTGAACTGACCCGCTCCGGCCTGCGGGTTCAGGGAGTGTCCGACGGGGCACGGCCGGACACCGCCTTAGGCTCCTGTGCCCATGACCCACCAGCGCGCAGAGATCATCCACCCCGTCCCGTACCACTCCCAGTGGGCCTCACCCGAGCTCGTGCCGGCGATCGTCACCGGCACGCTGTCGGCGGCCGAGGACCCGCGGTGGCCCGAGTACGGGGCGGCGAGCGCGACGGAGTACGCGTGGTGGGCGCGGCAGCTGTGCGGGGTGGCCTGTCTGCGGATGGCGCTCGAACACTGGCGGGGCTCGGCGCCCACCGCGATGGCGCTCGCGGCCGACTGCGTGGAGGCCGGCGCGTACGTCCGCCGCGGCGACCGCCTCGACGGCCTGATCTACGCGCCGTTCGCCTCGTACGTACGGACCCGGTGGGGCCTGGAGGCCCAGTCGCGGCCGGACCTCCCGATCGCTGCGATCCCCGAACTCATCGGATCCGGGCGGCTGTTGATGCTCTCGGTGGACCCGGGGGTGCGTGAGCTGGGTCCGGATCCGCGGCGGCGCGGCGGTCATCTGGTCCTCGCGGTGGGGACCACCGAGGAGGCCGTCGTCCTGCACAATCCGTCCGGCTTCCCCGGCGGCTCACAGGAGTTCGCCCGCGTCCCGTGGCACGAGCTCGGCCGCTTCTACGCGGGGCGCGGGGTGGTGCTTGGCCCGCCCTCCTAAGGAGGGCGGCGCGGGCTTACAGCCAGCCCTTTTCGCGGGCGATGCGGACCGCCTCCGCGCGGTTGCGGGCGGCCAGTTTCTGGATGGCCGTCGAGAGGTAGTTGCGGACCGTGCCCTGGGAGAGGCAGAGGGCCGTGGCCAGTTCGGCGTTGGTCGCGCCGTCCGCCGCCGCGCGCAGTACGTCGCGTTCGCGGTCGGTCAGGGGGTTCGCGCCCTCGGCCAGCGCGGCCGCCGCCAGCGTCGGGTCGATGACCCGCTCGCCCGCGAGGACCTTCCGTACCGCCGTGGCCAGTTGGGCCGCCGGGGCGTCCTTGACCAGGAACGCGGAAGCGCCCGACTCCATGGCGCTGCGGAGGTATCCGGGGCGGCCGAAGGTGGTCAGGATGACGATCTTCACCGCCGGGAGTTCGCGGTGCAGCAGGGCCGCCGCCGCTATGCCCGTCATGCCCGGCATCTCGATGTCGAGCAGGGCGACATCCACCGCGTGGGCGCGGGCCGCCGCAAGGACCTCGTCCCCACGGGCGGCCTGCGCCACCACCTCCATGTCCGGCTCCAGGCCGAGCAGCGCGGCTAGGGCCTCACGGACCATGGACTGGTCTTCGGCCAGGAGGAGTCGGATCATGTCCCGGATACTAGAGGGATTTCGGACGGATCCGGAATCACCGGAATCCGTGCGATCAGCGTGAAGCCCTTGCGGCCGGAGTCGGTCTCCAGGACACCGGACACCTTCTCCAGGCGCTCCGCGAGGCCCGTCAGACCGTTGCCCGCGACCGGCGCCGGGGAGCCGGCCCGGCTCTGGCCGTCGTCCTGGACCCGGAGTTCGAGGAAGCGGCCGTCGAGGGTCTGGCGTTCGCCGATGGTGACCTTGCAGTGCCGGGCGCCGCTGTGGCGTACGACATTGGTGGCCGCCTCGCGCAGCACCCAGGCGAGCACCTCCTCCTCGGCGGCGGGCAGCCCTTCGGGGGCCTCGGTCGGCAGGTCCACCTCGATGCCGGCGGCGCTCAACGCGGTACGCGCGCCCGCGAGTTCGGCGGGCAGCGTGGCCCTGCGGTAGCCGCTCACGGCGGCCCGTACGTCGACCAGCGCCTGGCGGCTCACCTGCTCGATGTCCGCCACCTGCTGAGCCGCCTGCTCGGGGTGGCCCGGGAGCATCCGCCCGGCCAGCTCGCTCTTCAGCGTGATGAGGGATAGCGAGTGGCCGAGCAGGTCGTGCAGATCGCGCGCCATCCTCAACCGCTCCTCGTTCGCGGCCAGTTGGGCCACCGTGGCGCGCGCCTCGCGCAGCTCCACCGAGGTACGGATCAGATGGCGTACGCCCGTCATCGCGAAGCCGCCGAGGAAGGCGGGGATGACGAGGCCGGGCACCACGTCGCCGACGTGGGTGACACGTACCCCGATCAGGGTCATCGTGCCGGTCGACGCGACGATCGCCCAGCTCGCCATCGCCATCGGCAGGGCCGCGCCGCACGAGACGGACACGTACACGAAGAGCACCAGCCACGGCGCACCGAGGGTGAGGGAGAGCGAGATCGCGAGGGCCGCCTGGACGCCGAGCAGGCCGTAGACCGTCGCGTGGGCCGGCGGGCGGGCGGTGTGCCGCAGGACCAGGGCCAGGTAGACGGTGATGAAGGAGGCGAGGCCCAGCCAGCCGAGCACGGTGGGCACGGCGGTGTGGTTCCCGTCGACCAGATCGCTGATCGGGGCGCCCATGAAGGCCAGCCAGATGCCGACCCACATCAGCTTCTGCCACATCTGGCGGCGCGTCTCGGGACGCTGCCCGATCCGCGCCGCCGCGTCCTTCCCGCGGCCCTGGTTCACGGCACTCACGCCTTCAGGGTGTCCTTCCGGTACAGCCATGCCGCGCCGCCCGCGAAGAGCAGGAAGTAGAAGACGAGGATGGCGAGATCCTTGCCGTGCGGGGCGTTGCCCAGCTCGATGGCCTGTCCCAGGGCAGCGTACGCGTGCGTGGGCAGCCACTCCGCGATGTTCTGCAGCCACTGCGGGAAGACCGTGCTCGGCATCCACAGGCCGCCCAGGATCGACATGCCGAAGTAGATGATCATCGTGATCGGGCGGACCGCGTCACCGCTGGCGATGTAGCCGATCGCGACGCCGAGGGCTGCGAAGCAGAGCGAACCCGCCCAGATGGCGACGGTCAGCGCGCCCCACTGCCAGGCCTCGAACCGCACGCCCTTGGACAGCGCCGCGACGACGAACACCACCACGATGCAGGGCAGGGTGACGACGGCGGCGCTGGCGATCTTCGCGAGGACGTAGCCGCGGCCGGGAAGCGTGGTCAGGCGCAGCTGGCGCACCCAGCCCTTCTCGCGCTCCTTGGCGATCTTCTCGCTGTTGCCCATGAGGACGGCGGTGATCGCGCCGAAGGACGCCATCGAGACCATGTAGAGGGCGGGGAAGGTGAGGTCGGTGCCTTTGACCTTGGTGGTGCTGTTCTGCGAGGCCGCGAAGAGCAGGTAGAGCGCCGAGGGGTAGATCACCGAGAAGAACATGAACTTCTTGTTCCGCAGGGTGCGGGTGATTTCGAGCTTGATCAGAGTGTTCATGCTGTGTTGGCCTCCTCGGCCGAGGTGATGGCGACGAAGGCCTGCTCCAGGCCGAGGCCCGCGACTTCGAGGTTGCGGGGGTAGAGGCCGAGTCCGTACACCGCGTGCATCGTCGCGTCGGCGTCGTGCGACTGGATGCGGACGGTGCGGCCCGAGACGTCGATCGTGGACAGGAACGGCAGCCCGCGCAGGGCGGCCTCGTCGATGGCGCCCTCCAGGTCGAAGCTGACCCGCCGGGCGCCCGCCTTCGCCTTGATCTCGGCCGCGGTGCCGTCCGCCAGGAGCCGGCCCTTGTGCAGGACGAGCACCCGGTCGGCGATCGCGTCGGCCTCTTCGAGGTAGTGCGTGGCGAACAGGACCGTACGCCCCTGGGCCGCCTGCTCGCGCATGGTCGCCCAGAACGCCTGGCGGGCGGTGACGTCCATGCCGGTCGTCGGCTCGTCCAGGACGATCAGGTCGTTGGCCCCGGCGGTCGCGAGCGCGAAGCGGACTCGCTGCTCCTGGCCGCCGGAGAGCTTGTTGACCTTGCGGTCGGCGATCTGCGCGATCCCCGCGCGGTCCATGACCTCGGCCACCGGGTGCGGCTGCGGGTGCAGGTCGCAGCCGAGCTTGACCAGCTCGCGCACGGTCACGTCCTCCATCAGCCCGCCGCTCTGCAGCATCGCGCCGACCTTGCCGGCGTTGATGGCCTGCGCGGGCGTCATGCCGAAGAGGCGGACCGAACCGGAGTCGGCGTTGCGCAGGCCGAGGAGCAGGTCGAGCGTGGAGGACTTGCCGGCGCCGTTGGGGCCGAGCAGGGCGACCGTCTCGCCGGGGTGCAGCGCCAGCGTCAGGTCGGCCACGGCCCGGACATCGCCGTAGCTCTTGTTCACGTTCTCGAAGCTCACCACGGACTGCGCGGTGCGCTCAGCGGGAGGGGCTGTCTGCGTCATGGATCCAGATTCACCCACGGCCCCGCGCGGCGGCAGTGGCGCGCGTCGTGGCTTGAACATGACGGATGTCATGGGTACGGGCATGACACCGCCCCCGCGCCATCAGGATGCTGTTGGTTAATCCGGGGGTTCGCGTGACGTCGGCCTTCAGGACCTGGTTGTGGTCTTGAAGGCCGACGTTGTCGTATGGGGTGTGGGTG
>NZ_JBITHR010000015.1:0-229361 GCF_044458185.1 Streptomyces sp. NPDC050485
CCCCCCCCCCCCCCCCCCCCCCCCCCCCCCCCCCCCCCCCCCCCCCCCCCCCCCCCCCCCCCCCCCCCCCCCCCCCCCCCCCCCCCCCCCCCCGCCCGTGTCTCGTCCCGTCCGCGGGCGTACGTCATTCCACCGCGGGCACCAGGTTGAGCACCGGGGCGGCCTGGTCGGTGGCCTGGTGCAGCTGGCCCAGGTCGTTGAGGTGGTTGAGCCCGCCCAGCTGGTTCTTGACGGTGGGGAACTCGGCGCGGTACTCGGCGGGGATGTCGCTGGTGGAGATGGCGTCGAGCTCGCTGACCGGGCTCACCGGCTTGACCAGGTGGTCCAGCGGGCCGGCGGCGTTCGCCGCCGATGCGGCGAGACCCGAGACACCGGCTGCGACGGCAAGGACTGTGGCGATTCGTCGTGTTGAGATCACGCCTGCACAACGGAGTGCGGCAGCGCCGGTCACGGCCGCCCCCCGCTCTCACCCGACAGGTGTACCTGCCTCGGGGCGACAGCTCTTCACCCGGAACCGGCCCGTGCCGCCTCCGGCCGGGCCGCGTGCCCGGACGACCGTTACGGGCAGCAGCTCCCGCCCGGGGGGAGTAGAACCCCGGGCGGGAGCTGCCGGTGCGCGGTCCGTGCCGCGGCACGGATCCTGTTCCGCGCAGTCCAACGACCCGCGCGCAGAATCGTTCTGCCGGTGCGCTCCCCCGCCCCGGCAGCCCTGCGCCGTCACAGACCTTGCGGCCAGGCGTAGCTCTTGGGTACGGGACCGGTGTCGTTGTCCCGGGCGAAGACGAGGGCGATCTCGTCGTGACCCCGCAGCTCGATCGCCGCGGGATTCCCGCCGACCTTGCGGCCGTTGACGTACGCCGTCAGATGGCGGCCCTTGCCGGCGCGCAGGCCGCCGATGCGGTCCGCGGCGAGCGGCACCCGCCACTCGGCCATGAACTGGCCGAGCGTGAAGACCGCCGGCCGGGGCGACTCGACGTGGATCACGCCGCTGGTGTCATGGGTGTGCACGGGGCTGATGCGGCCGCCCGCCTCGTCGATGCCGACCGAGGCGGGGACGGTGACGGGCCGCCGGTCGACCAGGACGTCCAGGTGGGTGTGGGTGTGCTGCACCACGCCCTCGGCCGACAGCATCGGCAGCCCGGCCTCGCGCACCGCGGCGGAGGGGTCCGCGGGCGCGGGCCACGGCGGCGGCCCGGTCTGCTCCCCGCCCAGGTCGCGCGGGTCCGGCAGCGCCGAGGCGCCCCCAGCCCCGAGCACCGTGACGGCGGCGACGGCGAGCAGGGCGGCAAGGACGTTCCTGGGCGTACGGGGCATGTGCGGGACTCCTGGGCGTACGAAGCGGATGGGCCGGCGGTACGGGTGCCTCACGGAGAGCGGTGGCGCCAACTCGGCTCAATGAGAGGTGAGTTGGGATGCGATGGCGCCCTCGGGGTTCAGAGGCTCGCGGTGGCCGCGGGGTCGCCCTGGACCGCGGGCGCGCTCACGCCGGCATTGGGCATGGTGAGCGCGGGCATCCCGATCCGCTCACGGCTCGGTGCGGCGAGCGGGGCGCCGATGTCAGCGCCGGGGGTGGCGGCGTGCAGCGGGGAGCCGGGGCTGACCAGCGCGGCGGTGCCGAGGAGGTTGGAGTTCAGCGGGGCGGGCAGCGGCGCCCCGATGTCGGTGGTCGGCAGCGCGGAGTTGATCGGGACGGACGGGACCATGTTCTCCGGCAGGAGCTTGCCCTTCACATGGCGCGGGATGTTGGGCGGACCGGGGATCATGAGCGGCACGCCCGTGTTCACGGTGGGGGCTTCGAACGGAAGGACCGCGTTCAGACCGTAGAAGGGGACGGCGATCGGAACGACCGGGGCCGCCGCGGCCGGCGCCACCGCCGCCGCGGCCGCCATGCCCGCCATGACGCTCGCCAGTCCCACACGTGAGGTGATTCCCATGGATGTTCTCTTCCTTCCCTGGCCTACCCGGTCGTGTCGTTCTGCAGAACGATCCCGACGGCTGGATCACTGCAAAGTTCCCCTGCTTGCAGCAATGCGAAGTCAATACGCGGTGCTCGTATGACGGGGCGTGCCCTCCGCCCGGCTCATGCGTTGTAGGAGTTATGAACGTACGTCGATACCTCGCCGCCGCCGCAGCCGGAACCGCGCTCGCCGCCGCCCTGTCCCCCTCCGCGCACGCCCTCGACCTCGGCGGCACTCTGGGCGGTGCCGCCCGGACCACCAGCGCCGCCGGCGCGCGGATCAAGCCCGCCGCGGACACCGTCGTCGGGGACAAGCTGGGCCAGAAGGTGGCCGCCGTGAAGACCGGGGTGAAGGCCGGGGCCGAAGCCGTGGCGGCCGCCCGTGACGCGGTGAAGGCCGGCCACGCCCTGGTGAGCTGACCGGCGTGGCAGACCCCCGGCGCGGCCCCGCCGCCGACCTCGCGGACCCGGCGTTCTGGAAGCTGCCTCCCGCACAACGCCTCGCGGGCTTCGCCGAGTTGCGTGAGCAGCCGCGTCCGGCGTACTTCGTCGAGCGCCGGGCCGCCCGGCTCCGTCCCGAGCGGGGCTTCTACGCCCTGGTCCGGCACGCCGATGTACTGCGGGCGAGCCGGCTGCCGCAGGTGTTCGCCAGCGCGCCGGGGGTCACCTCTCCCGAGCCGGCGCGCTGGGTGCGGACGGTGTTCGGCGACTCGATGGTCAACCTGGACGGCGCCGACCACGCCCGGCTGCGGCGCATCGTCTCGCAGGCCTTCACCCCGCGCCTGCTCGCCGCCACCGAGGTGAGCATCCGCGAGCTGGCCGTACGCATCGTGGACGACATGGTCGCCGAGCGGCCCGACGAGTTCGTGTCGGCGGTGGCCTCGCGGATGTCGTTCGAGGTCATCTGCGCGATGCTCGGCGTGCCCGACGCCTACCGGCGCGAGATCGCCCGGCAGATCGACCGGGCCTCCGAGCACGCCGGGGTACGGCGCGGCCTCGGCGCCCGGCTGCTGAGCCCGGGCAAGGGGCTGCGCGCCCTGGCCCGGATGCAGCTGACGGTGGCCCGGCTCGGCCGGGAGCGGCGCCGCCGTCCGACCGGCGACCTCATCTCGGCTCTGGTCCGCGCCGACCTGGAGGGCCAGGCGCTGAACTACCGCCAGCTCGGCTCGTTCTTCTCGCTGCTGCTCGTCGCCGGGGTGGAGACGACCCGCAACGCCATCGCCCACGCCCTGGCACTGCTGACCGGCCACCCCGGTCAACTGACCCTGCTGGTCTCGGACTTCGAGCGGTACGCGGACGGCGCCGTGGACGAGATCGTGCGGCATTCGACGCCCATCATCCAGTTCCGCCGCACCGTCACCACGCACCACGAGATGGACGGCCACACCTTCCTGCCGGGCGACAAGGTGATGCTCCTTTACGCATCCGCGAATCGCGACGCATCCGTATTCGCCGACCCGGACGTCTTCGACATCACCCGCAGCCCCAATCCGCATCTCGGCTACGGGGGCGGCGGCCCGCATTATTGCCTCGGTGCGCACTTGGCGCGACTGGAGATCAAGTCCGTGCTCCGCGAGCTGCTGACCCGGCCGCTGGCCCTGCGCACGCTCGGCGCCCCCGAACTCGGCACCTCCAATTTCGACCACCGCGTACGCAAGCAGCCCTTTGCATTTGATGTGACCAGGACCTGAAATCCCGGGCTCCTCGCGGCGCGCGTACCTTCGCCGGGGCAGCGGCGTTGTACCGGGCATGAACCCACGTCACCGCCACCGGGCCGCCACCGCCGCCGCATCGCGCCTGCTCCTGGCCGCGCCCGGGGTCGCGGCCGCCGACAGCGTCGCCGGACAGGGCGGCGTCAGCGGATTCGGCCAGCCCAAGGTGCTCGGCGGCCGGGGCAGGGCCGCCGAGACCCTCACCTCCGGCGTCGCCGCGCTGAGCGGCGCCCTTCAGCGCGGCGGCCGCTGACGGCCCGGATCGGCCGCGGGACCGGGCCCGCCGGCCCGCTTGCGGGACGACCGTCGAGGAGGTCCCCGACGGTTCCGGCGCCACGGTCCGCGCCGCCCTCCTGGAAGCCGGCGCTGTGCGCGCTGGTCCTGCTGTTCTCGGCGCTGGTGCAGTGGCCCCCGTTCGAGGAGCAGCCCCCCGCGCCCGTCGCGTCCGGCACCGCGGCGGGCGTCTTCACCGGCGCCGACCAGGACGGCATCGACCGGCTCGCCGCCGTCGAGAAGTGGCGCGGCCGGGGCCCGCTGCGCGCGGGGCACACCTATCTGCCGGGCCGTACCTGGAGCGAGATCGAAGGGCCGCCCGGACTGCTCGGGCCCTGGGCCGACTGGCAGCACCGGCGTGCCGGGCGGGTGTTCGTCCTCAATGTGCCGATGCTGGACCGCAGCGAGGACCCGCTGCCCGACGAGGAGGTCCGGAACCTGCTCCAGCAGGGCGCGCGAGGTGACTTCGACGGCCACTTCCGGACCCTGGCCGAACGCCTGGTCCGCCTCCAACTCCAAGACACCGTCGTGGTGTTGGGCTGGGAGATGAACGGCACCACCTACACCCACCGGTGCGGCCCCGACCCCGCAGCCTGGCGGGCGTACTGGCGCCGCATCGTCGGGGCGATGCGCTCGGCGCCGGGGCAGCGGTTCCGGTTCGACTTCGCGCCGAGCCGGGGCCGGGACGCCGTCGAGTGGACCCGCTGCTACCCCGGCGACGGCTTCGTGGACATCGTCGGCATGGACTCCTACGACCAGCCCCAGGGCATGTCCTTCCGCGAGCAGGTCGAGGAGCCGTACGGGCTGCGGGCACAGGTGAGGTTCGCCGCCCGGCACCGCAAGCCGGTCTCGTACCCGGAGTGGGGGCTCTTCAGCAACGGGGACGACGCGGCGTACGTCCGCGGCATGACCGCCTGGTTCCGGGCACACCGGCCCGTCTACCAGACGCTGACCGACTACTGCCCGCACGGGGTGTGGGAGTGCTCCGGCCACCCCGAGGCGGCGCGGGCCTTCCGTGCCCCGTAAGTGGATTACGCGGTAATCCGTCGCTGGGCACTGGCCTGTCGGGGGCTGCGGGCTGCGCCGGAGGCCGCGGGAACGAACCGGGAATCCGTGCAGAACCGTTTTGGGCGCAGGTGTCCGTTACTTATGACCGATCGAGACGTTGAACTGAAATGACGACTGCGAGTCTGCGGTCGCGTGTCCATTCAAGGAGAACTTTGATGTCTCGTATCGCGAAGACGGCCGCCGTCGTCGCCGGAGCGGCCGCCGTGGCGCTGGCCGGTGCGGGTATTGCCGCTGCCGACGCCGGTGCGGAGGGCGTGGCCGCCCACTCGCCCGGCGTCGTGTCCGGCAACGCGGCCCAGGTGCCCGTGCACGTGCCGGTCAACCTCTGCGGCAACACCGTCTCCGTCATCGGCCTGCTGAACCCGGCGTTCGGCAACGAGTGCGCCAACATCGACAGCCACGAAAAGGGCCACGAGGGCGGCTACGGAGACTAGTCCCCCGGATCCGGCCGGGCGTCCCGCGCGACGGCCCGGCCGGTCAAGGATTTCCCGTACGGCCTCCCGGTCTTCTCCCTCCGGGAGGCCGTCGCCGTGTCAGGCGTACTGGTAGATCCTGCTGTGGTCGAGCAGGGCCGAGGGCCGCACGCCGAACGGCGGCATCGGCTCGTCGAGCGCCGCCACCCGGCCGTGCTGCGGGTCACCCGACGGCGGTGGTACGGCCGGGAGATACTGCGCCGAGTGCGGGTGGCCGATCTGCCAGCTCGACCAGAGGCGGTCGATGAACGCGTGGTGCAGCCAGAACACGGGGTCGTTGACGGCGGCCGCACCGAGCATGGTGCCGTTGACCCAGCGGTGCACCTGGTTGTGGGTACGGAACCTGGCGTTGCCCGAACCCGGGGTCCAGCCCTCGATCTGGTTGCGGAAGCCGGTCCTGCTGGTGGAGTTCCAGGGCGCCACGTCGTACACCGGGTCGGCGAGGGCGCGCAGGACGTCGGCGGGTGGCGGGAGGATGACGGGGTCGTTGGGGCGGCCCAGGTCCCGGGCCAGGAACCGGTCTTCGGTCACATTGGCCCGGATCTCCCAGTTCCCGTGCGCGTACGCGAAGGGCCCCGTCATGACCTGGAGGTCGCCGCGCCGCCCGTTGCCACCCATGAAGTCGTCGGCCCAGAGGTACGACGCGGGCGAGTTGTCCCGCGTCCAGTCCCAATAGGGCACGGTGACACGGGGGTTGATCTGCTGGAGGGAGCGCTCGAACTGGAGCAGGAACTGGCGGTGCCACGGCAGGAAGGACGGCGTCATGTGCGCCACGCGCAGCCCGCCGTCGCCGTCGGAGACGTAGAAGTCGATGTGCGTGCGCACCAACTCGTCGTACCCGCCGCGCTTTTTGAGTTCGAGGACGGCGTTGACGAACGCCTTGCGTTCGGCGCTCGTGAGGGTGCTCTGGTTCTTACGCGTGTACACCACGGGCTGCTCCTGCCTGGTGGCTGCCGTGCACGGGTACGGAGGCGAGCCGGGCGGGACCGAGCGCCACCGCGGCGGCGCGGGCGGCCTCGCGCGGGGTGGCGTACGACTCGTAGTGGTCGACGGAGCTGAGGTAGCTGCCGTCGGCCCGCCGCATCAGGGTGAGCTGGCGGCCGTCCACGAACACGGTGATCTCGGCGCCGCCCGCCGCGACCGGCCGGCCCTGGATGCGGTGTCCGGCGTGCATCTCGTCGAACGTGGACCCCGTGTTCTGATCCGGCGGGCGCGGTACGGAGGCGCCCGCGGGCTCGCCGTAGGGCGCGGCGGACCGGATCCGGGAGAGCGCCGTGCCGGTGAAGGCGACGGTGGCCGTGGTGAACAGGGCGTGCAGCAGGCCTCGTCGGGCGATGCGCCAGGTGGGGCGGGGCGGGGGCGTGCCGGGCTTGGTGGGCTCGGGGGCGCGGCCCCGGGGGCGGGTGCGGCCCGTCCGTAGTGCGTGCCAGAAGTGTGTCGCGTCCTTCATGGGCGTCTCCCTCGTGCTCGCTCGCGCGGACCGGTCCGGCACATGCGTAGGCCCCGGAAACCAGCGTGTTTCCGGGGCCCGTCCAAGCGTCCGCTCTCCTTGTCTGCTGACGGGTTCAACGAGGCCCGGTGCCACAGGAAACGGCCATGGCCGTGCAGTGGGCTCTCCCCGGGCCGGTACTGGCTGCACGGCCCGGGGAGTCCTCAACCATGCGACTGGTCAGTGGAGTCAACGCTTCCGGATGGCCTGGCGTGTCGCGGCTCGCCCATGATTCACACGGTTAGCCCAACGTTCCTGCACCGCCGCCGTCAGCCCGTCCAGAAGTCCCACCAGCGGGTCAGGATCAGCATGCCGACGATCGCGATGTGCAGCACCGGCGGCACCCAGGTGAACTCGGACAGCAGGCTGCGGACCCAACTCGGCGCGGGCAGCAGCCCGTTGCGCAGGGTGAAGGAGGTCACGTACCAGAACATGACGATGGTGGCGGCCCAGGCCAGACAGCACCACAGGCACAGCGAGTTGATCCGGTACAGCGACTCGAACTGGAGCCAGCTGACGAAGCAGACCCCGAACAGGCCGCCCGCGTTCAGCGTCAGCCAGTACCAGCGCCCGAAGCGGCCGCCCGCCAGCAGACCCGCCCCGGCGCACATCACCATGCCGTACGCGACAAGCCCGAGCAGCGGGTTGGGGAACCCGAAGACGGCGGCCTGGTCGCTCTTCATGATGTTGCCGCAGGACACCACCGGGTTGAGGCTGCACGCCGGCTGGAAGTTCGGGTCCGCGAGGAGCGCGAACTTGTCGAGGGTGATGACCCACGCGGCCACCAGTCCGGCCGCGCCGGTGATCACGAGCAGCCGGGCGAGACCGCGGCCGCCGCCGTACGTGGCGCCGCCCGCTCTTCGGGTGGCGGACGAGGCGGCGACCGGAGCGGGCGGGTGGAGCGTCCCGGAGGTGGGCATGGGGGGTGTCTCCGTTCTCGTCCGGCGGGGGTCAGCCGCGCAGGCGGCGGATGGGGAGCACGCAGTGGCCGGCACTGGCGATGGTGTCCTCGTCGCCCACGAACGCCCTCAACTGCGCGTCGCTGACGGTGAATCCGGGCCTCCCCTCGGGCCAGGACCGGGTGGCGAACATGAACTGGACCGTGCCGCGCTTCTCGGCGGCGACGAGCCACTCGGGCGGCGCCGGGCACTGGGCGGTCACCGACGGCATGGTCAGGACGGCCTGGCCGCCCTGCACGATGAGGGTTACCGGGATGCCGTCCCCGCGGGCCTGGTCGCGCACGCTGCCGGCCGGCATGCCCAGCTCGTCGAGGAACGCACGGGCCGCGGCCTCAGCACCCTCCGGCCCTTCGGTTCCGTCCCCGAGGGAGTACGCCATGAGGAAGGGCACATCGTAGGACTCGTCGGGGTGTTCGCCGCTCCAGGCGACGACGACGAGCGAGCCCAACAGGGCTGCCCTGGACGGCCGTACGGCGCTGATGGCTGAAGTCATGGCGGGACTCTAACGACATTCCGGGCGGAGCCCCTCGCAGCTGTCACCCGTGTGGATCAACCGGTCCTTCACGGGTGAGGCCGGAGCCGCGGGGCGCCCGGACATGGCGGAGCGGCCCCGGGACCCCCGTCCGCGGAGCCGCTCCCTCGCCCTGTGCGGGCGCTGCGTCAGCCCTCGTTGGCGCAGGCGTTGCCGAACGCCGGGTTCAGGGCGCCGATGACGGAGACGGTGTTGCCGCAGAGGTTGACCGGCACGTGCACGGGCACCTGGACCACGTTGCCGGACACGACGCCCGGCGATTTGACGGCCACGCCCTCCGCACCGGCGTCGGCGAACGCGGAGCCGGAAGCGGCACCGGCGGCGAGACCGGCGGCGGCGAAGGCGAGAGCGGTCTTCTTGACGGTGTTCATTGCGGAACCTTCCGTTCGGGATGGCCACAGCGTAGGCAAATGACCGGGAACCTCCGGAAACGAACACGCCGGGTTTATTGTCTTTCCCTCGTACAGCGCAGAACGGGCCGGACGGCCGGTCAATTCACCGCCGCGCCGGGCCCGTTCACATTCCGGGTCAATCACCCAGCGGAAGACCGCCGAGAAGCTGGCCCGCCTGGGCCGTCCCCTTGGTCTTGTTGAGGCCCTGGGCGGCGCTCGCCATCGTGTGCGGCAGCGACTTGGGGTCCATCAGGTTGGTGTGGACGGGCATGGTGTTGGACACCGGCGCGGTGGCGAGGCGCTGGGCCAGCGAGTCGAACCCGCCGTTCAGGCTCATAGGGGCGTTCATAGCGGGGCTCATAGGGGGGTTCATAGCGGGGTTCATAGGGGGGAGACCACCGGCCGCGAAGGCCGGGGCGGCGGCACCCACGACCGCGAGGGAACCGGCGACTGCCGCGGCAACCTTCATCGACTTCATCATCAATCCTTCCGCTGAATGCATTCTGCTGCTTCGCCTTGGGTAACGACTCCCGGACGATCGGGAAACTCTTCGGACTCGGATTTATGGCCCGCACCCGAATGCGGAAGGCCCTGCCGATTCTCGTATGAGATTCCAGTGAATTCCGGTGCGGCAAGGGGTGGTTGGGGAGGAATGCGGCGCCGGTCGGACAGCCGAAAGCGCCGGTCCCCGTCCAGGGCCGGCGCTTTCGTGGGTACGGCTCAGACGGGCAGCTTGGGCAGCGCCGGCAGGCCCGGCAGGTTGGGCACCGGCAGGCCGCCGCCGAGCACCGTGGCCACGACCACGCCGACGAGGCCGGTGATCACCGCCGTCGCATCGGGCACGACGCCCGCGACATTGAGGCTGGTGACGTCCTTGACCAGGGCGCCGAGGGCCTTCTTGAGCGCCGCGACGGCGTCGGCCTTGAGGTCAAGCAGTGCGGCGGCGTTCTGCGGGCTGCCCGCCGGCAGCTTCGGCGCGGCGGGCAGCGCCGAGGTCGACGGAACGGAGGGCGTGGCCGGGACGGCGGGCAGCGCCGAGGTCGACGGAACGGAGGGCGTGGCCGGGACAGCCAGGGGCGCCGACTTCACCTTGTCCAGCGCGGCCGTGGCTTTGGCGAGCAGCGCCTCGGCGTCGGCCGCGGGCAGCTGGCCGTTGTCCGCCTTGAGCACCGCGTTCAGCAGATCGGTCACGGGGGTGAGCACACCCCCCATGTCGCCCAGGGAATTGACCTGTGCGAGCAGGGCGTCGGCGCCCGGCACCGGAACGTCGCCGCCCGGCACCGGAACTTCGGCACGGACCGAGCTCGGGGAGTGGGATTCGGCGGCCATCGCGGTTCCGGCGGAACCGATGACGATCGCGGTCGAGAGGGCCACTGCGGCCAGCCGCCGCGGCGTGCGTGCGCGCATGAAACGTTTCTCCTTCGGTGAGGAATGCAGATTTCCTCACCGTGCGCGGGCCCTGAAACCCCCGCAACCGCATGGTCATCCGGGGTGACCCTGCCGTATCCGCCGCAGCGCGCCTAGCTGGCACAACTCCGTGACCCGCCCCTCTGCGTGGGCTTCCCCCATCCGGGGCAGCACAAAGCCCCGGCAGCTCCTTGGGCGGGAGTGGCCGGGGCCGCGGCGGGGACTACTCGTTGACGCAGGTGTTGCCGAAGGACGGGTTCAGGGCGCCGATGACGTTCACCGTGTTGCCGCAGGCGTTGACCGGCACGTGGACCGGCACCTGGGCCATGTTGCCGGACACGACGCCGGGCGAGTTGACGGCCGCGCCCTCCGCACCGGCGTCGGCGGCGGCGACGCCGGCTCCGCCGGCGATGGCGGCAACGGCAGCGGTGGACAGGACCAGAGCCTTCGCGGTACGCGACATGGGAGAAGCACTCCTAGATTGAGAGAGTTCACTGACCGGGTGTTGTCACTCGACCACCCGTCAACGCGGCTCCGAGCACACGGTTTTGCCCCTAACGGGTGAACCGGGGTTTCCGGGCCGTACAGGACGGATCCGGGGCACCTGAGGACCGTGGACGCGGCTGGCGACCACGGGCCGTGGACATCGCCCCGGCGGCTTACTTGTTGACGCAGGCGTTGCCGAAGACGGGGTTCAGCAGGCCGATGACGCTCACCGTGTTGCCGCAGAGGTTGACCGGCACGTGGACCGGCACCTGGAGCAGGTTGCCGGACAGGACACCCGGGGAGCCCTCGGCGACACCCTCCGCACTCGCGCCACCGCCGTGCCCCGTGCCCGACGCCAGGCCGGCGCCCAGCATCACGACCGCGGCGCCGGCGCCGGCCGACACGACGGACTCGGCAATTCGATTCATCGCTTTTTCCTTTCGGGTGGACATGAGGCCACCGATACAACGACCCCGGCGTCAAGGGGATACGCACGATCGCCCGAAGGGACACTCCGGCGTACGCATTCATGACGGGACCGGGTCGTAAATACGGTTACAGTGCTCCCCGTCCCCGGGCCGTCACAACGCGGGGGCCTCCGGCAGCCGGAGCGCCAGTAATGGGGAATTCGCGCCGCGCGGGCCGGTCGTACCAACAGCCTTGAATACGACTCGGATGCCTCTATTCAGCTTTTTTTCGAGCGCTAGGACCGGAGTGACCGCGTATGCCGTCGCCAGCCAGAATCCCCGTCGGGCCCGGTGGACCGGAGTCCGCGCGGGAGTTGAGTGTCCTGCACCTGGTCCAGCCCGCTGAGGGGGGCGTAGCCCGAGTCGTCACGGACTTGGTGCGGGACCAGCTGCGCAGCGGTTTCCGGGTCACCGTGGCGTGCCCCGAGCCAGGCCCGTTGAGCACCGAACTGAGGCGCCTGGGCGCGCGGGTGTGCCCCTGGCGGGCCACCCGCTCGCCCGGCCCCGCGCTGCTCGGCGAGACGCTGCGGGCGGCCCGGCTGATCCGGCGGGTACGCCCCGATGTGATCCACGCGCACAGCGCCAAGGCCGGGGTCGCCGCCCGGCTCGCCGTGCGCGGCCGGGTGCCCACCGTCTTCCAGCCGCATGCCTGGTCGTTCGAGGCCGTCGGCGGTTTCACCGCGCTCCTCACCCGGGGCTGGGAGCGCGCGGCCGTGCGCTGGACCTCGCGCGTCGTGTGCGTCAGCGAGGGCGAGCGGGCCACCGGACGCCGGGCCGGCGTCCTCGCGGAGTGCTCCGTGATCCCCAACGGCGTCGACCTCGACCACTACCGCGCGAGCGACCAGGCACCGGTCGCCCAGGACGCGCCGCTGGTGGTCTGCGTCGGACGGCTGTGCCGCCAAAAGGGCCAGGACGTGCTGATCCGGGCCTGGCCCGACGTACGCGCGAAGGTGCCCGGCGCGCATCTGGTGCTGGTCGGCGACGGGCCCGACCTGGCGGCGCTGCGCGCGGCGGCGCCCCCATCGGTGTCCTTCGTCGGCGCGGTCTGCGACACCGCCGCCTGGTACCGGGCGGCCGATCTGGTCGTGCTGCCCTCGCGCTGGGAGGGCATGGCGCTCGCCCCGCTGGAGGCGATGGCGTGCGGCAGGGCCGTGGTGGTCACCGATGTGGGGGGTTCGGCCGAGAGCCTCGCGCCCGGGCACGCGCCGTTCTGTCTCGTACCGCCGGACAGCCCGGGCGAGTTGGCGCGCGCCGTGACGGGGCTGCTCGGGGACGCGTCGCTGCGCTCCGCGCTGGCCCGCCAGGGGCACGCGCACGTATCCACCACCCATGACGTGCGGCAGACGGCCCGAAGCATCGCGGAGGTGTACCGCGACGTGGCCGCTCTGCAGCGCTCCGAGCACAGGGAACGCATCAGCCAGTGACCGCGGAAAGCATCGTCCCTTCCGCCGGGGGGCCGCCCCACGGCGCCGGGATGTCATCGGGAACCGTTTCGGTGGTCACGCCCCGCGAGGCGCCGGACCACTTCGCTCTGCCGGCCCACCGGCCGCGCCCGGGACGCCCGTTCGTGTCCCTGCTGCTCGGCGTGGACTGCGCGGCGGCGCTGCTCGGCATGCTCGCGCTGCCGTACGCCGGGCTGCCCCCCGGGCCCGGTGGGCTGCTCGTGGCCACCGTGCTCGTACTCAACGCGCAGGCCGGGCTCTACCGGCCGACGCTGGCGCGCGGGGTGCTCGGCGTTGTGCCCGCGCTGTTCTTCCGGGCGCTGATCGGCTGGTGCGTCGTGTCGACGGTGCTGGCCCACCGGACCGCCCTCGTCCACGAGTCGGCCGATGTGCTGCTCGCGGTGTCGGCGGTCGCGACCGGCTGCGCCGTGCAGACGCTGGCGAGCTGCGCGGGACGCGCCGCGGCGCTGTGGCTGCGGCATCAGCAGGCGGTGCGCAGGCCCCGGCCCACCCTGGTGGTGGGCCCGGCGGCCACCGCCGTGCGGGTCACCGCGGCGCTGGCGCGGCAGTCGAGCGGCGGCATCCGGCCGGTCGGCGTCGTCGTGCCGCCGTCCGAGGGGCCCGTGGAGACCTCCCCGGTGCCGGTGCTTCGCAGCCTGGAGGACGTGCAGCGCGCGGTCATCCAGAACGGGGTGCGCGACTGCCTGTTCACGCACGCGGCCGACGCCGCCGCCCCAACTGCCGTACTTCCACCGCTACTTGAGGCATTGGGCTGCGCCCTGTGGCAGCTCGACACGCGCGCGCCCGGCTTCGTCGTCCCGCGGCCGGCGCCGGACGAGCTGGCCGCCTTCCCCTGCCGCCCGCTGACCAGCACCGCCGCCACCGGCCCCGGGCTCGTCTTCAAGCGGCTCGTCGACCTGCTCGTGACGCTGCCCGCCCTGATCGCCGCGGCGCCCGTGCTGCTGGTGTGCGCGCTGGTGCTGCGCTGGAGCGACGGGCCCGGGGTGCTGTTCCGCCAGGAGCGCGTCGGGCTGCGGGGGCGGGCGTTCACGCTGCTCAAGTTCCGTACGCTGCGCCCCGACACCGCGCACGAGGCCGCCACCCGCTGGAACATCGCCGACGACGGCCGGATGAGCCGGGCCGGGCACTTCATGCGGCGTACGTCCCTGGACGAGCTGCCCCAGCTGTGGAACGTGGTCCGGGGCGACATGAGCCTGGTCGGCCCGCGGCCCGAACGCCCTTATTTCGTCGCCCAGTTCAGCCGGGCGCACCCCGGGTACGCGGCCCGGCACCGGATGCCCGTGGGCATCACCGGGCTCGCCCAGGTGCAGGGGCTGCGCGGGGACACCTCGATCGAGGACCGGGCCCGCTACGACAACTACTACATCGACCACTGGTCGCTGTGGCAGGACATCTGCATCCTGCTGCGCACCGCGGCCTCCCTCGTGCGCCCCACGGGGAGCTGACCGTGCCCGCCGTCGCGGCCGTGCCGCGCACCCGGCCGCTCTCCGTACCGGCCCCGCTGCGCCGGGCCCCGCACCTGCTGCCGCTGCTCGCCGTGATCGCCCTGCTCGCCACTCCCCCGCTGGGCGCCGAGGGCTCGGCGACCGCCGCCGACGCCGCCTCGGGGCTGCTCGTGGTGTGGGCGGCGGTACGGGTCCTGCGCTCGGGGGCCCGGCCGCTGACCCGTACCGCCGTGATCGTCATGGGGCTTCCGGTGCTCGGGATCTGCGTGGCCGCGATGGGCGCCGCCGACCCGAACACCGCGGTCGCCGGGCTCGGCCGCTATCTGCAGATCTTCGTCCTGGTGCCGGTCGCCGTGCTGCTCCTGCTGCGCGACCGCGACGACTTCCGGCTCGCGGCGGCGGCCGTGGTGGCGCTCGCCCTGTTCGAGGGCGGGGTCGGCGTCCACCAGTACCTGACCGCCACCGGCGCCTCCTACATGGGCGAGGACATCCGCGCGGTCGGCACGTTCGGCGCCTCGGACGTCATGGGCATGGCGAGCGTGGTGTCCTGCGGGCTGCTCTGCGCGGTGGGGCTCGCCCTCGACCCCACGCCCGAGACCGGCCGCGCCCGGCGCCGGGCCGCGCTCGGCTGCGCCGCGCTCCTCCTCGTACCGCTGGCGCTGTCGTTCAGCCGGGGCGCCTGGATCGCGACGGCCGTCGCGGTCTGCGCCATGCTGCTGCTCTCCGGGGTGCGGCGCGCGCTCGCCGTCGTCGCGGTCGCGGCGGCCGCCGTCGTCGTCCTGGTCGGCGGGACCGGGGCGGGCTCCCAGCTGCTCCAGGAGCGGCTCGCCAGCATCACCCAGGTCGCCGACGCCCCCGACCAGTCGGTCACCGATCGGTACACGATGTGGGCGGCGGCCACTCTGATGTGGCGTCAATCCCCGCTCAACGGCGTCGGGTTGAAGGAATTCCCGGCCCACCGCGACGCCAACTCCTCGCTCGCCCTGTCCTCCGGCAGCGACACCGGGGGCGCGGGAGCCGCCTTCAAGCGCCAGCCGCTGCTCTCCCCGCACAACATGTACCTCCTCGTCCTGAGCGAGCAGGGCCTGCTCGGCGTGGTCACGCTCGTCGGGAGCTGGGCCGCGCTCCTGATCGGCGGCCTGCGCGGGCTGCGCCGCGCGCGCAAGCGGCGCACCGGCGTGGACTGCGCGCTGGTCGCGGGCGGGCTCCTCATCTGGCTGCTCGTGGACTTCTTCTACGGTGACATCGGCGGGCCCTCGACCGTGCTGACCGCGCTCGTCCTCGGCTTCGCCGCCTGGTTCGCGTTCGGTGCCCGAGGGGCGGACCGGCCATGACGGAGACCGCTCGACCGCTCCTCCCGGCGGCCGCCGCGCCCCCCGAACCCGCCCCGTCCGGACGGCTGTTGGCGCGTGCCGCCCTCCTCATCGCCGCCCTCAACATCGCCGGATCGCTCCTCGGGCTGCTGCGCGACCAGGCCTTCGCGCACGTCTTCGGCGCCGACACCGACACCGACGCCTTCCTGGTCGCCTGGACGGTCCCGGAGGTCGCCGCGACGCTGCTGATCGAGGACGGCCTGGCCTTCGTCCTGGTACCGGCGTTCAGCCTCGCCCTGGTCGAACGCGTCCGCCGCCCCGATCCCGATCCGGTCCGCGCCCTGGTGGCGGCCACCCTGCCCCGGCTGATGCTGGCGCTGGCCGCGGGCGCCGCGGTACTGATCGCCGCCGCGCCCGCCGTGGTGGCGGTGCTCGCCCCCGGCCTGCCCCGCGCGGACCTCGCCGTCGACTGCACCCGGCTGACCGCGACCTGCGCCTTCACCTTCGGGCTCGCCGGATACTGCAGCGCCGCCCTGCGCGGACACGGCCGCTTCCTCGCCCCCGCGTCGATCTACTGCGCGTACAACGTGGGCATCATCGCGCTGCTCCTGCTGCTCGGCCGGGTGTGGGGGGTGCGGGCCGCGGCGGCCGGGGTCGCGCTCGGCGGCGCGCTCATGGTGCTCGTCCAGCTGGCCGCGCTGTGGCGCGGCCGGCGCAGCTGGCACCGCCGGGAGCCGGCCCCCTTGCCGCCAGCCCGCCGGCCGGGCCGGGCCACCCCACAGGCCTTCCGGCTCGCGCTCGTCGCCCCGGTGGTGGTGTTCGCGCTGAGCCGCCAGACGCAGGTACTCATCGAGCGGTTCCTGGCCGCGCCGCTGCCCGCCGGGGCCATCTCGCATCTGAACTACGCCCAGAAAGTGGCGCAGATGCCGATGATGCTCTCGCTGATGCTGTGCACGGTCACCTTCCCGGTGATCGCGCGCGCGCTGGCCGCGGGCGACACCGAGCGGGCCAGGCGCCGGGTGGAGAGCGACGTGGTCGTGGCGGGCACCATCGTGCTCGTCGGTGCCTCGGTGGTGGTGGCGTGCGCCCCGCAGATCATCCACATCCTGTTCCAGCGCGGCGCGTTCACCGTCGCCGACACCGCGGCGACCGCGGACGTGATGCGCGTGTACGCGCTCGGTCTGCTCGGCCAGACCCTCGTCGGGGTGCTGGCCCGCTCGTACTTCTCCGAGGCCCGGCCCCTGTGGTTCCCGGCCTGCGCCATGCTGGCCGGGCTCGCCGCGACCGCCGGGGCCGGGGCCGTGGTCGTACCGGTGTGGGGCGCGCCCGGCATCGCCGCCGCCAACGCGCTCGGCATCACGCTGACCGCGCTGCTGCTCCTGTGGGGCAGCGGTCGGCGCCGCACGGCACTGCCCACCCGCTGGGCGTTCGGTCAGCTCGCCCGGCTCGCCCTGGCCGCGTGCGCCGCGACGGCGGCCTGCGAGCGGGCGGCCGACATCACATCAAATCCGTTGACCGCACTACTCGTTGGAGTGCTCGCCGCCTGCTCCGCCTTCGCCCTCGTCGCCCGCCTGCTGCGGGTCCGGGAGTTCTGTCTGCTGTTCCGTCCCGTCACACGAAAGCTCTGGCATGCCCGTTGACACGGCAGTCGGCGACCCACGGGGTCCCCTGACTGGTTCGAGACCGCGCCCCGCCGCACCGCTGTGGGTGGCGATGTACCACTCGGTGACCCACACCACGGACGACCCCTACCGCATCACCGTCTCGCCGCGCCGCTTCGAACGCCAGCTGCGCTGGCTGCGCGGCCGCGGCCTGAAGGGGGTGAGCATGGCCGAACTCATCCGGGCCCGCGCGGCCGGCACCGCCCGGGGACTGGTCGGTCTGACCTTCGACGACGGGTACGCGGACTTCACGGCCGAAGCCCTCGCGCTGCTGCGCCGCCACGACTGCACGGCGACGGTATTCGTGCTGCCTGGCCTGCTCGGCGCCACCAACGACTGGGACACACTGGGCCCGCGCAAGCCGCTCCTGGACGAACGCGGCATCCAGCAGGCCGCCACCTGGGGCATGGAGATCGCCTCGCACGGGCTCCGCCATCTCGATCTGACCCACGCCGACGAGGACACCCTGCACCGCGAGGTGCACGAGAGCAGACAGCTGCTCCTCGACCTCACCGGCCGTGACGTGACGGGCTTCTGCTATCCGTACGGGGCCGTCGACCTGCGCGCCATGGACGCGGTGCGCGCGGCCGGATACCAGTACGCCTGCGCCATCGACCCGGGCCTGCTGACCGGCCGCTACGCGCTGCCGCGCGTCCACGTCGGGGAACGCGACACCAGCTGGCGGCTGCACCTCAAGCGGGGCCTGCACCGCTGGCGCCGGGAGGCGCCCGCCGACCTTCCGGAGGGCGCGTGAAGGTCCTGCACGTCATCACCGGGCTCGGCGTCGGCGGCGCCGAGCAGCAACTGAGGCTGCTGCTGCGGCACTTGCCCTACGACCCCGACGTCGTCACGCTCACCAACCCCGGCAGCGTGGCCCGCGCCATCCTGCGCGACGGCGGCCGGGTGCGGAACCTCGGCATGGCGGGCAACCGGGACCTGGCCGCGCTGCCCCGCCTCACCCGGCTGATCTCCCGCGGCCACTACGACGTGGTCCACACCCATCTGTACCGGGCCTGCCTGTACGGCCGGCTCGCCGCCAGGCTCGCCGGGGTGCGCACCGTCGTCGCCACCGAGCACTCCCTGGGCGAGGCCCACATCGAGGGGCGGCCGCTCGGTCCCGGTGTGCGCGGCCTCTACCTGGCGAGCGAGCGGCTCGGCACGACGACGGTCGCGGTGTCCGCCACCATCGCGCGACGGCTGTCCCGCTGGGGTGTGCCGGAGCGCCGCATCCACGTCGTGCCGAACGGGATCGACGCCGCGCAGTTCGCCTTCAGCCCCCACGCCCGCGACCGCGTACGCCGTCAACTCGGGCTCCCGCCAGGGGAGTTCGCGGTCGGCGCGGTCGGCCGACTGGCGGCGGGCAAACGGTTCCGGGTCCTTGTCGAGGCGATGGCCAAACTCCCGGACGTCTGGCTGGTGTTCGCGGGCAGCGGCGAACAGGAGCAGCCACTGCGGGCGCTCGCCGAACAGCTCGGCGTGGCCGGCCGGGTGGTCTTCGCGGGCGAGTGCGCCCAGGACGGCCCGGCGGACCATCGGCCCACCCTGCCCGGAGTGCTCTCGGCGGTGGACTGCCTGGCCTCACCGTCGGACGAGGAGGCCTTCGGCCTGGCCGTCGTGGAGGGCCTCGCGGCCGGGCTCCCGGTGGCGTACGTGACCTGCCCGGCGATCGACGACCTGCCGCCCGGATCTGCCCCGGGCGCGCTGCGCACCGGCCGCACGGCCGCCGCGTTCAGCGACGTACTGCGCGAACTCCAGCAGACGGGCCCCACCCGGCACCCCGTCCCCGACGCGGTGCGCCGCTACTGCGTCACCACGACCTCGGCCCAACTGGTCCGGGTGTACGAGGCGGCCGCGGCCCGCACACCGCTGCCCCGCCGGCCGTACGGCCCGACACCGGACTCTGCGCCCGGCGCGACACCAGGCTCGGCATCCGGCTCGGCGACCATCCCGACCGTCCCGACGAACATCTCGGAGAAAGAAGAGTCCCGATGAGCAGATTCCCCGGCCCGTGGCAGCGTCAGGGCATCCGCCGTCCACTGCCCCGCTGGTGGCCGCTGCCCGTGTGCGCGCTGCTCGGCGCGACGGCGGGCGGCGCGTACGGCATGGTCAGCACCCCGGAGTACCGCGCGACCAGCTATGTGGTGGTCACCCCCGCCGGGAAGTCCGAATCGTCGGTCGCCCTCGGCTTCGCGCAGGCGTACGGGCGGGTCGCGACCGAGGTGGCCGTCATCGGGGACGCCCAGGTGTGGGCGGGGGTGAGCGCGGAGACCCTGCGGCGCAGCGTGCAGACGGCGACCTCGCCCGACGCGCCGATGATCGCGATCACCGCCACCTCGGCGCGAGCCAGGGACGCGGCGGGCATCGCCAACGCGGTGGCACGGGCCCTCACCCTCAACGGCGCGCACACCCAGGCCGACACCGGGGTGAAGGTGGTGCAGTTCTCGCGCGCGGCCAAACCGCTCGCGCCCTCCTCCCCGACCGCCTCGCTGACGGCCCTGGTGGGCGGCTGCGCGGGCGGGCTGCTCGGCGGCCTCAGCCTGCTGGCCCGCCCGCGCCGCCGCACGGAGACCGAACCCGGCGTCGCGGTGCCGAGCCCGGGCGGCGCGGTGGCCGTACCGCAGGAGGTCGGCTGATGGCTGGGTTCGGCGTCGAAGTGTGCACGGACGAAGCGCGGTTCGCCGAGCTCGCCCCCAACTGGCGCCGCTTGCATGGCAGTTGCAGTGCCGCGACCCCGTTCCAGAGCCACGCCTGGCTGCATTCGTGGTGGCTTTCGTACGGGGTGCCGGGGCGGCTGCGCGTCCATGTGGTCCACCGGGACGGCGAGTTGATCGGGGCGGCCCCGCTGATGCGGGTGCTGCGGCCGTTTCCGGCGCTGGTCCCGCTGGGCGGCACGATCTCCGACTTCACCGACGTACTCCTGGACGACAGCTGCGCCCAGGAGGCCGCGGACGCCCTCACCGAGGCGCTGATGGGCTCGGCGCGCGGCGCCCTGATCGACCTGGGCGAGGCCAGAGCGGGCGGCGGCGCCGAACGACTGCACGCCAACTGGCCCGGTCAGCGGCGGCAGTTGGCGGACTCGCACTGCCTGGAGCTGCCCGCGGCGGGCATGGACGTACTTCTCGGGCGCCTCCCCTCGAACCGCGCCCAGCGGGCCCGCGCCAAACTCCGGAAGATCGACGCGCTGGGCATCGAGCAGCGCGACGTACCTCCGGAGGAAGTGCCCGGCGCGCTGCGTACGCTGCTCGACCTGCACGGGCTCCAGTGGCAGGGCCGGGGGGTGACGCGCGAGCACCTGCGGAGCCGCTTCGAGGAGCATCTGGCGCGCGCGGTGGGCGAGATGACCCGGCAGGGCGAGGCGGTGGTCACCGAGTTCCGGCTGGACGGCGAGGTGGTGGCGGCCGATCTCACCCTGCTCTCCCCGGCGCTGGCCGGCGGCTACCTGTACGGGGCGCACCCCGACCTGCGCGGCCGCAAGGTGGACGTGGCCACGATGCTGCTGCGGGCCTGCGCGCAGCGGATCGACGGCAGCGGCCGGGCCGCGCTGAGCATGCTGCGCGGCAACGAACCGTACAAACAGCACTGGCGCCCCGAGGTGCGGGTCAACCAGCGCTTCCTGCTTGCCCGGCGGCGCACCGCCCCGCTGCTGTGGGCCAGCGCGCTGCACGCGCGGCTGCGGCGCCGGGCGGGCGCCGTGCTGTGGGCACTGCGGCAGCGGCGGGACGGCCGGAGCCGCCCCGCCACGGAGCCGTCAGGACCGGCGTGACCACCAGTCGAACCGGAGACAGAGCTTGCCGCCGATCCAGTACTCGACCCACGGGCCGAAGTCGATCGGCGCGCACTTCTCGGGCGGCTTCGGCGCGTCGGGCGCGAGGGGCACGAGTGGCTTCGGCGACGTGGAGGGCTGGGGAGATGTGGACGGCGCCGGGGCCGTGGACGGCTGGGGGCTCACCGGGGTCGGGGGCACGGGGGACGGCGAGGTGGACGGCTGCTGGGTGGGCTCGGTGCGGCCGTGCAGGAGCGAGCGGTAGACCTCCGAGGAATGGGGGTTCTCGGCACACCCCCATACACCGTGCGGGCAGTAGTCGGTGATGGTGTTGTAGAGCGGCTTGTGCGCGTCCATCCAGGCCAGCATGCGCCGCATGTATTCGGGATTGTCACCGTTGCGGAAAAGCCCCCACTCCGGAAAGGAGATCGGCTTCTTGTGAGCGGCGGCGAAATCGACGTGCTGCTGAAGTCCGTACGGCTCCTTCACCTGCTCGTCGAAATTCTGTCCCGACGGCTGGTCGTAGGAGTCCATTCCGATGATGTCGACCACGTCGTCGCCCGGATAGCACTCGGTCCAGGGCACCGCGTCGCGCCCGCGGCTCGGCGTGAAATCGAAACGGAATTTCTGCCCCGGGACGGAACGCATCGCGGTGACCGCGTTCTTCCAGTACTTCTTCCAGGACGCCGGGTCCGGTCCGCAGCGGTGGGTGTAGGTGGTGCCGTTCATCTCCCAGCCGAGCACGATGACCGTGTCCGGGATCTTGAGCTCGACCAGCCGCTCGGCCAGCGCCTTGAAGTGTGCGTCGTACTCTCCGTCGGCGCCCCGCGCGAGCAGGCGGCGCACCCAGCTGTCGGGTAGGCCCTCTTCGTTGAGGGCCTGCATGGGGACGTTGAGGACGAGGGTGCGGTCGGCCTGCTGCCGGCGCCAGGTGGCCCAGGCGTCGAGGAATCCCGCCTTCCCCTCGATGTCCGACCAGCTGTCCCCGGGCAGATAGGTGTGGCCCACTTTGATGTCGGCCCCGCCGAGCCATTTCTCAAGACCCGCGATCCGTTGGACGCCGAGGTCGCCGGAATCCAGAAAGGCGCCGAAATTCTCGGCGGAGGGGCGGGGCACAGCGGAGGAGTGGGGCACAGCCGAGGGGTATGGCACAACGGAAGGCGGGGGCACAACGGAAACGGAGGGCGGCGGCACAACGGAAGGGTGCGGCACAACGGAAACGGAGGGCGGGGGCACAACGGAGGGGTGGGGCGCAGGGGGGTCGTCGGCGCTCCGGGGTGGCCGGACTTCGACACCCGGCGCCAGGGCCAGACTGAAGAGGGCACCCGCCGCCAGAACACTCGTGGTGAAGGTGGCCGCCCTATGACGTCGCTGACGCATGTGCGCTCCCTGGTTCTGAGACCTCCCCGGGTTCCCGGTTGGAAAATATTCTTATTGCGCCGATCGGGAAGATAAGCGGCCTGGCACCACAAGACCCCCGAACGGACGTACGCGAGAGGGCCAGTCGCGCGCGCCGCGCCGCTCGCCGGGCCGCACGCCGAAGGGCCCGGCTCCTGAAGAGGAACCGGGCCCTTGGTGATACGGCGAGTCCTGGCCGTTCGACGGCGCCTGCCCTTTTCAACTGGCGTCACCTGTAAGGGAGTTGCCAAGACCCCTCTCCCTGGGGCGGGGCCCCACCGCTGGCCTCGGCCGTCACACGCCGCAGGTGGGGGCGTCGGCGAGCCCGCCGGTCAGGCGCCGGCCATCGCCCTGCCGCGCCGGTAGAGGACACCCCCGCCGAGCACGAGCCCGACGGCGGCCCCCGAAGCAGCCCCGAGCAGCGCCGGGTCGGCCCCGGTGTCGGCGAGGTGAGCGGCCGCGGGGGGCGGCGACACGGCCGCGCGACCGACACCCCGAGGCTCGGGGTGCGGGACAACAGGCGCGGGGGCCGCATGCCGGGCCTTCGGTACGTGCGGGGCGGGCGGCGCTCCGGGCGTGCGCGGGGCCTCGGGCGCGGGGGGCGCGTGGTGGACGACGGGCGGTCGCTGGTGCACCGGAGGTACGTGGTGAACAGGAGGCGCGTGATGTGCCGGCGGCGCCTGGTGCCCTGGGGGCATGCGACGTACAGGAGGCGCGAGATGAACGGGAGGGACCGGGGGTGCGTGGTGCAGAGGAGGTGCAGGGTGAACGGGCGGGGCCTCATGCACCGGCGGTACGTGATGCACGGGCGGGGCGTGGTGGACAGGCGGTCCCTGGTGTGCAGGGGGCGCGTGGTGCACAGGTGGTGCATGGTGCACTGACGGGGCGTGATGTACGGGGGGCGCATGGTGCATTGGCGGTACGTGATGTGCAGGGGGTGCATGGTGCACCGGAGGCACGTGACGTACCGGCGGCGCATGGTGCTTCGGCGGTGCGTGGTGCGCCGGGGGCGCGTGGTGCGCCGGGGGCGCGTGGTGCGCCGGGGGCGCGTGGTGCGCCGGTGACCCGCTGTCGCAGTGGTTGCCCATCACCGGGTTGAGCAGGCCCACGACATTCGCCGTGATCCCGCACACCTGCGCCGGAACGTCCACGGGCGCCGGCAGCGCGTTCCCCGCCAGGACGCCCGGGGAGTCACTCGCCACGGCGTTGGCGGAGCCGGCGGCGTCCCGCCGGTGCTGCCCGTGCCCGTACGCGGCGGCGTACTCACGCTCGTACCGAGAAGTGTCCTCGGACCCATGGCTGCCCTCGGAGCCGTACTCGTTCCTGTGCCGATCCGCGTCCTCGCCGCCGCTCTTCCCCCTCTTCCGCTTCCCCTTCTCCGGCTTCTCCCGCTTCTCCGACGGGACGGTCGCGCAGTCGTCGCCGAAGGACGGGCTGAGGGCTCCCGCCGGGTCCACCGTGTTCCCGCACGCCTGGATCGGGGCATCCGCCGGCGCCGAGATCGCGTTCCCCGACAGCAGGCCCGGCGACCCCATGCTCTCGGCGTCGGTGCCGGCCGCCTGAACGTAGCTGCCGCTCATCGAAATGACGCTCGTGGCAGCCACGGCGGTGAACAGGGTCTTGCTGATGACCTGGCGCAATGGGCTGTCTTCCGTAAGTCGGTGGGAAATGGGAAAGGGGCGGAAATGCCGATTTTGGGGCGCGCGAAGGGCACGCCCCAAAATGGGAAATAAGAATGCTGGCGCGCTGTGTCAGTCTTCGTTGACGCAGGTGTTGCCGAACGCCGGGTTCAGGGCGCCGATGACGCTGACGGTGTTGCCGCACACGTTGATCGGGAGGTGGACCGGAACCTGGAGGAGGTTGCCCGACAGAACACCCGGGCTGCCGATCGCGGCGCCTTCGGCGCCGGCGTCGGCGAACACCGGAGTGGCACCACCAGCAGCGATGACCAGACCGGCCACAACCGACGCAGCCTTCATGTACTTCACGTGGTTTTCCTTCCCTCGGCCAAAACGTCACGCAACCAGTCGTTGCTCACGGCGCGTTGCCAGAACTTTCGCCCAAGTAGCCGCTGACGACCGGGTAACGAATGATCAAGGGAAAGGAAACCGAATGAGAAGAGCCGCCCCGGGTTCCTCACCCATATGCCAGGGAGCGGGGCCCCTGCTTCTCCGCGCCCTGTCCGCAAGGGATTTGGCGCACAAATGAACTCGGGCCGCTACGGCCCCAAGGGGACCGCGGCAGCCCGAGCCGCCACGTACCGGACTCAGTGGTTCTGGGTGCCATTGCCAGAGAGAACCGGGATCTGGTCCAGGATGCGCGAGAGCGGCTCATCGCCCTTCGCCTGGGTCGAGTTCTCGGTGCACTGCTGGTTCTGCGGCGCCGAGAGGACGGGCACGTCCTGGAGCACTGAGACCGGCACGAAACCGACGATGGAGGCGAGGTTGGCCTTGACCGGAACACCGACGCAGACCTTGTTCAGCGAGCCCTGGACGAGGGAGAGTTGGGGGCTCATGTCGCCGGTGGTCTTCGAGTTGCCGAAGGCCTGCTTCGCGCCGTTGCCGCTGAACGAGGTCGCGCTGTCGGAGCTGCCGATGGCCATGGCATCGGAGGCCAGCACGGCGGAGGCGCCGACAAGCGAAACGGGTGGCATCGGATCTCCATATAATCCCCATCATAAAGGGAGTTGAATACCCCGTCGATGTCATTTTCGTACGACCGAAAGAGTGAAGAGCAGAAACCAATCGGCAAGGGGGCAGGTTGAACAGATGGCTCCTTATGGGGGCATCCGCGTATGGGGCATCCACCAGAAAGGGACCAGCGTGATCAAGAAGGCTATGGCGACTGCAGCCGTCGGCGCGTCGGTCGTCGGGGCATCCGCGGCGATGGCGCCGCAGGCGATGGCGATCGGCAGCGCCGACGGCACCACTTCGGTCAGCGGCAACGGCGCGATGCAGGCGTACGGGAACTCCACCACGTACGGCAACATGAGCCCGCAGATTGCTCTGATCCAGGGCTCGTTCAACAAGCCCTGCATCGCCCTGCCGGCCAAGGCCAACCTCGCCTCCATCGTCGGCGTCGTGCCGGTCTCCGCGCTCCAGGATGTCCCCGTCCTGTCCGCGCCGCAGAACCAGCAGTGCACCGAGAACTCGACCCAGGCCAAGGGCGACGAGCCGCTCTCGCACGTCCTGGACCAGATCCCGGTTCTCTCCGGCAACGGCACCGGCACCGGCAACCACTGAGCCCAGGTTCCCCCAGGACAGCCGGACCGCTGCCAATCCCTTCGGCGGTTCGGCACCCTATCTTCACGGGCCGGTTCACCGGGATTTCCAGTGAACCGGCCTTTGCCGTGCCCGGCGCCGGGCGACGGAATCAAGAAGGCCAGCTGGGGCGGTTGATGAGCTGGTTCCACTCCCAGTCGGGCCGTCCAGGAATCGTTCGCCCTTCGGCGGCCCAGGAACGCACCAGAGCCGCGTAGAGGGGTTCGGCCGCCGCCTCGCTCTCGAATCGCTGCCGGGTGATCGGGATGAAAGTCTGCCGGCGCCAGGCGCCCTGCGTCTCCGTCATGTTTCCTCACCATCGGTTCGCGGTTACTGCCTAATACCACGGCCGGGCGGAGTCGATTCCCAAAATGCTCTGTCCGGCGGACAGAGCGTAACCAAAAGAGATCCTCACCGTTTCTCTCAACGGATCCCCGTCAGTGGAATCAGACCAACAGGACTAGCCATGCAGAAGTTGTGGTCGGACGCGGCCGTCGCCACAGCCGTGTCCGGTGTCGCGAGGCTGGCCGCGCCGCAGGCGATGGCGATCGACAGCCACAGCGGCACCACGTCGCTCAGCGGCAACGGCGCGAAGCAGGCCTTCGGCAACTCCAAGACCGACGGCGACATGAGCCCTCAGATGACCCTGGTCCAGGGCTCGCTGAACAAGGTCTGCGCCGGTGTTCCGGTCAAGGTCAACGCCGCGTCCATCGTCGGCGTCGTGCCGGTCTCCGCGCTCCAGGACGTGCCGGTCCTCTCGGCGCCGCAGAACCAGCAGTGCACCGAGAACTCGACCCAGGCCAAGGGCGACGAGCCGCTCTCGCACGTCCTGGACCAGGTCCAACTGCTGTCCGGCAACGGTACCGACAACCACTGAGCAGCCTGAACGACGGTCACCCGGGGCCGGCCGGCCGCCGTCGGAGCGCCGTGGGCCCGGTCATCGCGACCGTACCCGCGGCGCTCCGCCATGTCTCAGGCCGGGACCACGGCTCAGCGCAGGGCCTCGTCGAGCAGCACCGCCCACTGCGCCACGACCCGCTCCCGGCGCGCCGCGTCGTCGGTGAGCAGGTTCGCCAGGCCCAGGCCCCGGGCCATGTCGAGGAAGCCCTGCACCGTCTCCCGTACGCCGGGTACGGATTCGTCGGCGGCGAGCAGGTCCACCGCGATGCGGTGCGACTCGCGGCCCACCCTGGCCTCCAACTCTGTTACCCGGGAGTGCAGTTGGGGTTCATTGGCCGCGGCGACCCACAGGTGCAGCGCGGCCCGGAACAGCGGCCCGGTGTAGAGGCCGACGAGGGCGCGGACCACTTGCCCGCGGTCCGTGCGGTCCAGGGCGCGCAGGGCCGAGGACCGCTGTTCGGCGACGTACTCGACCGCCGCCGTGAACAGGTCCTCGCGGGTCGGGAAGTGGTGCTGGGCGGCGCCCCGTGAGACCCCGGCGCGCTCGGCGACCACCGACACGGTCGAGCCCGCCCAGCCGTGCTCGGCCAGGCAGGCCACGGCGGCTTCCAGGAGACGCTGCCGGGTGGCCCGGCTGCGGTCCTGCTTCGGGGTCTTCGGTGGGGTCACAACACCCATGCGGGGTCCCGTCGTTCGAGGAAGGCTGTCCCTCCCTCCCGCGCCTCGGCGGAGGCGAAGAGGGACGCCGAGCGGGCGGTCAGTTCCTTGGACCAGCGGTCGAAGGTCTCCGCCACGGTAGCCGTGACCAGAGCCTTCGACGCGGCCAGGCCCCCCGGCGACGACCTGCGCAGCCCGTCGAGGACCGGCTCCAGGGCCTCGTCCACGTCGTCGGCGGCCAGCGTCACAAGTCCCGTACGGGCCGCCTCCGCCGCGTCGAACCGCTCCCCCGTGAGGAAGTAGCGGCCCGCCGCGCGGGCGTCCATGCGGGCCAGGACCGGCATGGAGATCACCGCCGGTGCCACGCCGAGCCGCGCCTCGGTGAACGCGTACGAGGACGCCGGGCCCGCCACCGCGATGTCGCACGCGGCGAGCAGGCCGAGGCCGCCCGCGCGGACATGGCCGGTGACCCGCGCCACGACGGGTTTGGGGAGCTCCACCACGGTACGCATCAGCGCCACGAAGGCCGCCGGGTCGGGCGGCGCCTTCAGGTCGGCGCCCGCGCAGAACGTGCCGCCGGTGTGGGTGAGCAGCACCGCCCGCACGTCCGGGTCGTCGGCGCACCGCGCGAGCGCCGCCCCCAACTCGGCCACCAGGCCCGCCGACAGCGCGTTGCGGTTGGCTGGCGAGTCGAGGGCGAGGGTGGTGATGCCCCGGTCGTGGGCGGTCCGGATGAGGGTCATGCGCCGTCCTTCTCCCGTTGCCGCAGCTCGCGCCGGAGGATCTTGCCGGAGGCCGCCCGGGGCACGCCCTCGATGAACTCCACCCGGCGGAGCTTCTTGTACGGGGCGACGCGTTCGGCGACGTACGCCATCACCTCGTCCGCGCCGAGGTCCGGCGCGCCCGGCCGGCGGACGACGAAGGCCTTGGGCACCTCGTTGCCGTCGGTGTCGTACACGCCGATGACGGCGGCGTCCGCGATGGCGGGGTGGGTGAGCAGGAGTGCCTCCAGGTCGGCGGGGGCGACCTGGAAGCCCTTGTACTTGATGAGTTCCTTCACCCGGTCGACGACGTACAGCCAGCCGTCCTCGTCCACCCGGCCGACGTCGCCGGTGTGCACCCAGCCCTCGGCGTCGATCAGGGCGGCGGTGGCGTCGGGGCGGCCGAGGTAGCCCTTCATGACCTGGGGGCCCCGGATCGCGACCTCGCCCTCCGCGCCCGGTTCCGCGTCGCGGGCCGGGTCGTCCAGGCGCAGGATGCGCATCTCGGTGGAGGGCAGGAGCTTGCCGACCGCGCCGGGCGGAGGGTTCGGGACGGCGAGCGGGACCGCGTGGGTGCCCGGGGACAGTTCGGTCATGCCGTACGCCTGCCGTACCGGCGGCAGTTTCAGCCGGGCCGAACAGGCCGCCGCCAGACGGGAGTCGAGAGGGGCTGCGGCACTGACGACGTACTCCAGGGACGACAGGTCGTACTGTGCGACCGCCGGGTGCTTGGCCAGCGCGAGGACGATCGGCGGGGCGACGTACAGGCCGGTGATGCGGTGCTTCTCGATCGCGCCGAGGAACTGGTCGAGGTCGAAGCGCGGCAGCACGACGACGGTGGCGCCGCAGCGCAGGGGCGCGTTCATGAGGGCGGTCATGCCGTAGATGTGGAAGAAGGGCAGCACGGCGAGGATGCGCTCGCCGGGCACCGTCGGGACCAGCGGGTGCAGCTGCGCCAGATTGGTGGCGATGCTGCGGTGGCTGAGCATGACCCCTTTTGGGACGCCGGTGGTGCCGGACGAGTACGGCAGTACGGCGATGTCCTCGCCGGGGTCGATGCTCGCGGCGGGCTCGGGCGCGTCGGTCCGCAGCAGGTCGTGCACGATCGAACGGTGTCCCTCGGCCCGGTCGCAGACGAATATCTCCTCGACGCCGCCGATGAGTTGGGCGGCCCGGCGGGCGGTCTCCAGGAGCGGGGAGACGGTGACGATCCAGCGTGCGGCGGAGTCCGCGAGCTGCTTCGCGAACTCCTCGGCGGTGCACGCCGGGTGGACGGTGGTGACGGATGCTCCGGCGCGAGTGGCACCGTAGAACACGGCCGGGTAGAGCACCGAGTTGGGGCTGTGCAGGGCGAGCACGTCCCCTTTGCGCACACCGGACGCGGCGAGCGCGGCGGCCAACCTGCGGTGCTGTACGTCGAGTTGGCCATAGGTGATGGAGGTGGTCCCGCTCGGGTCCGTGCCGTCGATGAGCGCCACGGCGTCCGGGTACGCGGCGGTGGAGCGGGCGAGGACCGCCTCGTGAATGGGCTCGTCCACGACGGACACATCGGCGTACTCGCTGCGGTAGACACGGGGTGCGGGAACGGAAGGGGAGTCCATATAGGGGTCTCCTAGTACGACTGAGCGAACTTGTCGAGGTCCGGGGGGCCGCAGCCCCCTAGGGGCGCGGGAAACTGCGCGATCAGCCACGGCGGACCCGCAGCCGAATGACTCAGCACCCCGCGGAGCGGCTAGTACGACCTGGGAAGCCCCAAGGACTGGTGTGACACGTAGTTGAGGATCATTTCGCGGCTGACCGGGGCGATCCTGGCGACGCGGGCGGCCGTGATGAGCGAGGCGAGGCCGTACTCGCGGGTCAGGCCGTTGCCGCCGAGGGTGTGGACGGCCTGGTCGACCGCCTTGACGCAGGCCTCGGCGGCCGCGTACTTGGCCATGTTGGCGGCCTCACCCGCCCCGATGTCGTCGCCCGCGTCGTACAGCGCGGCCGCCTTCTGCATCATCAGGCGGGCCAGTTCGAGCTCGATGTGGGCCTGGGCGAGGGGGTGGGCGACGGCCTGGTGGCCGCCGATGGGGAGCTTCCACACCTGCCGGGTCGTCGCGTAGTCGACGGCCCGGGTGAGCGCGTAGCGGCCCATGCCGATCGCGAACGCGGCCGTCATGATGCGCTCCGGGTTGAGCCCGGCGAAGAGCTGGAGCAGACCGGCGTCCTCGTCGCCGACGAGCGAGTCGGCGGGCAGCCGTACGTCGTCCAGGACCAGCTCGAACTGCTTCTCCGCCGCCTGGAGTTCCATGTCGATCTGCGAGCGCTGGAAGCCGGGGGCGTCGCGCGGGACGATGAAGAGGCAGGGCTTGAGACTGCCGGTCCTGGCGTCCTCGGTGCGGCCGACGATGAGGGTGGCGTCGGCTATGTCGACGCCGGAGATGAAGACCTTGCGGCCGGTGAGGATCCAGCCGTCCCCGTCGCGCCGGGCGGTGGTGGTGATGCGGTGCGAGTTGGAGCCCGCGTCGGGTTCGGTGATGCCGAAGGCCATGGTGAGAGAGCCGTCGGCGAGGCCCGGCAGCCATTTCCGCTTCTGCGTGGCGGTGCCGAAGCGGGCGATGACCGTGCCGCAGATGGCGGGCGAGACGACCATCATGAGGAGGGGACAGCCCGCCGCCCCCAACTCCTCAAGAACGATGGACAGTTCGGCCATCCCGCCGCCCCCGCCGCCGTACTGCTCGGGCAGGTTGACGCCGAGGTAGCCGAGCTTGGCGGCCTCCGACCACAGGGCCGCGCGGTCGAACCCGCGCCCGTGCCGGGCGCCGAGCGCGGCGACGGCGGCGCGCAGATCCTTGTTCTCCTGGCTCTCGATGACGCTGGCTGCACTCATGACGGCGATTCCTCCTGGACTACGGCGAGCAGGGCACCGACCTCGACCTGGCGGCCGGGGACGGCGTGGAGCGCGGTGAGCGTGCCGGAGGCGGGAGCGGTGATACGGTGCTCCATCTTCATGGCCTCCAGCCAGAGCAGCGGTCGGCCCGCGACGACGCGGCAGCCTTCCACAAGACCGTCGGCGACCCGGACGACCACCCCCGGCATGGGGGCGAGCAGCGAGCCGGGCGCGATGAGGTCGCCGGGGTCGGTGAAGCGGGGGTGCGCGGCGAGGGCGTACCCGCCCGACGGGGTGTCGACGTACACGGTGCCGTCGTACGCCGCAACGGTGAACTCCCTTGCCACTCCGTCTATTTCGAGCCGTACGCGATCGGGTGCGGCCGCTTCGAGGCGCACCTCGGGGTAGCCGTCGGCTTCGAGTCCGTGGCGGGTGAGGCGGTAGCGGATCTCGTGTTCGCCGTACCGCTTGACCTGGGGCCCCGAGGGTACGTTGCGCCAGCCGCCGCCGAACCGGCCGGTCCGCGCGGACGCGTCGGCGAGGGCGGCGGCGAGGGCCGCGTAGTGCGCGCCGGGTGCGGGTTCGGTGAGCTCGGGCAGGTGGCGGTCGTAGAAGCCGGTGTCGAGCCGGGCCCCGGTGAAGTCCGGGTGGCGCAGGGAGCGTACGAGCAGGTCGCGGTTGGTCAGCGGGCCGTGGACGCGGGCGCGTTGGAGGGCGCGGGCGAGCTTGCGGGCGGCCTCGGCGCGGGTCGGGGCGTGGGTCACGGCCTTGGCGAGCAGGGGGTCGTAGTGGACGCCGATGGTGTCGCCGGAACCGTAGCCGCTGTCCAATCGGACGCCGGGAACGGAGAGTTGGTGGACGGTGCCCGTCTGCGGGGCCCAGCCGTTGGCGGGGTCCTCGGCGTACAGGCGGGCCTCGATGGCGTGGCCCTGCGGGGTGGGCGGGTCCTTCGGGAGGGCGTCGCCTTCGGCGATGCGGAGCTGGAGGGCCACGAGGTCGATGCCGAACACGGCCTCGGTGACGGGGTGTTCGACCTGGAGGCGGGTGTTCATCTCCAGGAAGTGGGCCCTGCCGTCGGCGACCAGGAACTCGACGGTGCCCGCGCCCCGGTAGTCGGTCGCCTTCGCCGCGCGTACCGCAAGGTCGTGCAGTTCGTCGGTCAGCTCGGGGGTGATGCCGGGCGCCGGGGCCTCCTCGATGACCTTCTGGTGGCGGCGCTGGAGGGAGCAGTCGCGGGTGCCGAGCGCCCAGACCGTGCCGTGGGCGTCGGCGAGGATCTGCACCTCGATGTGGCGACCGCCCTCGATGTACGGCTCGACGAAGACTTCGCCGTCACCGAAGGCACTGAGGGCTTCGGTGCGGGCGGCTGTCAACTGGTCACTGATATCAACCAGTTGACGAACGATGCGCATCCCGCGCCCGCCGCCACCTGCCGCGGCCTTCACCAGCAGGGGAAGGTCGGCCTCGGTGACATCGGACAGGTCCAGCGGCGGCAGACCCATGAGTTCCTTGGCGCGGGTTTTGGACGCCATGGCCTCGATGGCCTCGGGGGGCGGGCCGATCCAGGTGAGCCCGGCGTCGGTGACCGCCCGCGCGAAACCGGCGTTCTCGGACAGGAAGCCGTACCCCGGGTGCACGGCGTCGGCGCCCGCCGCGAGGGCCGCCTTCACGATGAGGTCGCCGCGCAGATACGTGTCGGCGGGTGTCGCCCCCGGCAGCCGTACGGCCGTGTCCGCCTCCCGCACGTGCAGCGCGCCCGCGTCGGCGTCGGAGAACACCGCGACCGTGGCGATGCCCAGGTCACGGCAGGTGCGGAAGACCCGGCAGGCTATCTCGCCCCGGTTGGCGACGAGCAGGGTGCTGATGGCGGTCATCGGGGCCTCACATCCGGAAGATGCCGAAGCCGCCGCGGGCGCCTTCGACGGGGGCGGTGTGGATCGCCGACAGGCAGAGCCCGAGGACGGTCCGGGTGTCGCGGGGATCGATGACCCCGTCGTCGTACAGCCGCCCGGACAGGAACATCGGCAGCGACTCGGCCTCGATCTGCTGCTCCACCATCGCGCGCAACGCCGCGTCCGCGTCGTCGTCGTACGGCTGCCCCTTGGCCTCGGCGGAGGCGCGGGCCACGATCGACAGGACGCCGGCGAGCTGCTGCGGCCCCATGACGGCGGACTTGGCGCTCGGCCAGGCGAAGAGGAAGCGGGGGTCGTAGGCACGGCCGCACATACCGTAGTGGCCGGCGCCGTAGGAGGCGCCGAGCAGGACCGACAGATGCGGCACGCGGGAATTGGACACCGCGTTGATCATCATCGCGCCGTGTTTGATGATGCCGCCCTGCTCGTACTCCGTGCCGACCATGTAGCCGGTGGTGTTGTGCAGGAAGAGGAGGGGGATGTCGCGCTGGTTCGCCAACTGGATGAACTGGGCGGCCTTCTGGGACTCGGCGGAGAAGAGCACACCCTGGGCGTTGGCGAGGATGCCGACGGGATAGCCGTGCAGCTCGGCCCAGCCCGTGACCAGGCTCGGCCCGTACAGCGGCTTGAACTCGTCGAAGTCGGAGCCGTCCACGATCCGGGCGATGACCTCGCGCGGGTCGAAGGGGGTCTTCAGGTCCTCGGGCACGATGCCGAGCAGCTCGTCCTCGTCGTACTTGGGCGGCTCGGCGAGCGTCGGCGGATCCGGTTGCGCCTTGCGGTGGTTGAGGCGGGCGACGATGCGGCGGGCCTGGCGGATCGCGTCCCGCTCGTCCATGGCGAAGTGGTCGGCCAGACCGGAGGTGCGGGCGTGCATCTCGGCGCCGCCCAGCGACTCGTCGTCGCTCTCCTCGCCGGTGGCCATCTTGACGAGCGGCGGCCCGCCGAGGAACACCTTCGACCTCTCCTTGATCATCACCGTGTGGTCGGACATGCCCGGGATGTACGCCCCGCCCGCCGTGGAGTTGCCGAAGACGACCGCGATCGTCGGGATACCGGCGGCGGACAGCCGCGTGATGTCCCGGAAGATCGCACCGCCCGGAATGAAGATCTCCTTCTGCGAGGGCAGATCCGCGCCGCCGGACTCCACGAGGCTGATGCAGGGGAGCCGGTTGGTGTACGCGATCTCGTTCGCGCGCAGCGCCTTCTTGAGGGTCCAGGGGTTGGACGCGCCGCCGCGCACGGTCGGGTCGTTGGCGGTGATCAGGCACTCGACGCCCTCGACAGTGCCGATGCCGGTCACCATCGAGGCGCCCACGGGGTAGTCGCTGCCCCACGCCGCGAGGGGGGACAGTTCGAGGAACGGCGTGTCGGGGTCGAGGAGCAGCTCGATGCGCTCGCGCGGCAGGAGTTTGCCGCGCCTGCGGTGGCGCTCGGCGTACTTCTCACCACCGCCGGCCAGAGCCTTGGCGTGCTCGGCCTCCAGCTCGGCGAGCTTGGCCCGCATGGCCGCGCGGGCGGCGCGGTAGTCGGGGGTGGTGGGGTCGAGGGCGGTGGGGAGGGTGGGCATGGGGGCTCCTGGGGGCAACGCCGAAATCAAGCCCGTCCGGCGTTTGAGGACTGGGGGTCCGGGGGCGAAGCCCCCGGTTCGGGAAGGGGCGGGGTGGGGAAAAATCACTCCAGCAGAGCCACCGGCACATCCACCTCCCGGCTCCGCAGCCACTCCCCCAACCCCTTCGCCTGGGGATCAAAGCGGGCCTGGGACGCGACCCCCTCCCCCAGCAACCCCTCCACCACGAAGTTCAGCGCCCGCAAGTTCGGAAGAAGGTGACGGGTGACGTCCAACTCCCCTACCTCAGGCAGCAGTTGACGGAACCGCTCAACCGTCAGCGCATGAGCGATCCACCCCCACGCCGCATCCGACCGCACCCAAACCCCCACATTCGCGTCCCCACCCTTGTCCCCGCTCCGCGCCCCCGCCACCAGCCCCAGCGGCACCCGCCGAGTCGGCCCCGAGGGAGCGAACGGAGGCAGGGGCGGTTCCGGGACCGCAGCGAGAGCCGCCGTGCGGGCGGGCGGTGGGATCAACTCCCGTACGCCGTCGGCGTGTACGGCCATGTGCTCCACCGAGCCCGCCGCCACGTACGCCGCCTCGAACACCCCGTACGGCGCGCCCTTCCCCGGCGGGGCCGTGACGTGGAAGCCCGGGTAGCTGGCGAGGGCGAGTTCGACGGCGGCGCCGCTCACGACCCGGCCGACCGCGTCCGGGTCGGAGTCGCGGACGACCAGGCGCAGCAGCGCGCTCGCGCACTCCTCGGTGGCGGCGTCCGGCCGGTCGGTGCGGGACAGCTCCCACTTCACGTGCGCCGGACGCTGTTTGGCGCGGGCGAAGGCGTCCTCGATCTGCTCCCGTACCAGCCGGGCCTTCGCCTCGATGTCGAGGCCGGTCAGCACGAACACGACCTCGTTGCGCCAGCCGCCGATGCGGTTGAGCCCGGCCTTGAGGGTCGGCGGCGGCGCCTCGCCCCGCACTCCGGTGATGCGCACCCGGTCGGGCCCGTCCTGGTCGAGGCGTACGGTGTCGAGCCGCGCGGTGACGTCGGGCCCGGCGTACCGGGCGCCGGACGTCTCGTACAGGAGCTGCGCGGTGACCGTGCCGGTGTCGACCACTCCGCCGGTGCCGGGGTGCTTGGTGATGACGGCGGTGCCGTCGGCGTGGAGTTCGGCGAGCGGGAAGCCGGGGCGCCTGAGGTCGCGGCCCGCGAATTCGGTGAATTCCGTGAATTCCGTGAAGAAGGAGTAGTTCCCGCCGGTGGCCTGCGCGCCGCACTCCAGGACGTGCCCGGCGACGACCGCGCCCGCGAGCGCGTCGTACTCCTCGGGTCCCCAGCCGAACCACCACGCGGCCGGCCCGGTGACCAGGGCCGCGTCCGTCACCCGCCCCGTGACGACGATGTCGGCCCCGCCGCGCAGACAGGCCGCGATCCCGGCGCCGCCCAGGTAGGCGTTGGCGGTCAGGGCGCCTTCGGGCAGCGGCAGCCCGTCGCCCTCGACGTGTGCGACCCGCACCGCTACACCCACCCGATCCGCCAACTCCCGAACGGCGTCGGCGAGTCCGCCCGGGTTGAGCCCGCCCGCGTTGGCAACGATCCGCACCCCGCGCTCCCGCGCCAGCCCGAGGCACTCCTCCAATTGCCGCAGGAACGTCTTGGCGTACCCGAGGCGGGGGTCGCGCAGCCGGTCCCGGCCGAGGATCAGCAGGGTGAGCTCGGCGAGGTAGTCGCCGGTGAGCACGTCGAGCGGGCCGCCGGTCAGCATCTCCCGCATCGCGTCGAACCGGTCGCCGTAGAACCCGGAGGCGTTGCCGATGCGCAGCATTCGGCCGTCGCTGCCCATTCGGCTACCGCTGTCTATTCGGCTACCGCTGTCTATTCGACCGTCCCGGCCCATTTGCCCGTCCCGGTCCATCAGTCCCCCTTGGGGGCGCGGCCCGGGCCGGCGGGGCCGGCGAAGGCCTGGGCGATGTCGAGCCAGCGGTCGGCGTCGGCACCCTCGGCGCGCACCGCTGTGTCACGGCGGTGCAGCCGCTGCGTGACGATGAGGCAGAAGTCCAACGCGGGCCCGGTGACACGCTGTTGGGCATCCTCGGGCCCGTACGTCCACAGCCCGCCGCCGTCCGGGGCGGTCAGCTCCACCCGGAATTCCTCGGCCGGGGGCGTCAACCCCCGCACGGTGAAGGCGTAGTTGCGGGCGCGGATGCCGATGCGGGCGACGTGGCGCAGCCGGTCGGTGGGCCTGCGGGTCCGGCCCAGCGCGTCGAATACGTCCTGGCCGTGCGCCCAGGTCTCCATGAGGCGGCCCGTGGCCATCGACGCGGTGGACATCGGCGGCCCGTACCAGGGAAAACGCGCCCCGGCGGGCGCCGCCCGCAGCGCCTCTTGCAGCCGTACGCGACTGTCCCGCCACCACGAAAGCAGTTCGGCGGGCGGGAGTTGGGCCCCCGCCTCGGCGCCCTCGTCCACGAAGGTGTCCGGCGACGTGACGGCCTTCTCGACCTCCGCCGCGAAGGCGTCGGGGTCGGTGACGGCGAGCAGCGCGGCGGTGTCCGTCCAGGCGAGGTGCGCGATCTGGTGCGCGATGGTCCAGCCGGGGGAGGCCGTGGGCGTGGCCCACTGGGCCGGGCTCAACTCCCCTACGAGGAGGTCGAGTTCGTCTCCCTCGTCGCGCAGATCGTCGAGCAGGTCATCGAGCACGGCGACGGCCGGGCCGGACGCTTCGGACACGGTGCGCTCCCCTCCGGGACAGCGGGTGTGCGGTGGAGCATGGCAGCCGCGCTTGAAACAAGCAAGCGTGCTTGCATGCATTTCCGGCCTGGCCCTTCCCTGCTCCCCTTGCCGAGTTGGGGGCGCTGCCCTCGGTGGGCGGCGGCCACCGCATGATCAGCCGAGATACGGCGCACAGCGGAGTTCCAAGAAGTGCTGGAGGCGCAGGCGCTGGGTGTGGTGCATGGGCAGCGCGTCGAGGTCGGCCGGTGCCACGAACCGCAGTTCCGTGCCCCACCCCGCCCCTGGGCGGCGGGGTCTTACGCCACCACGAGCAGTTCCGCCCGGAGCGTGACGCGTGCCTGCTCCAGGAGTGCGCGAGCCTGAGCGTTCTTCGTGTGGGGCCTGACGAGTTGGACCATGGTGCGCATCCGGTCGTCAGCCCTGCCGGACCGTACCAGCGGCCACTCACTCAGCGCTGTCGTCCATGTCGCGCACGCCGCTTCGAGGTGGCCCAGCCGTAGCTGCCTTTCCGCAAGCGTGGCGCGGTGTCGGACACGGGCCCTCCGATATACGCCGTACCGCAGCTGATCGGACTGCTCCATTGCTTCGACGGAACCCGCGAGATCCCCCAGCTCGTAACGGACTTGCGAAATGTGGTAGTTCAGCGAAGAAGGGTCGTACGAGCCGAACGGCTTCCCGCGATTCTCGGCCCGCTCCATGGCTGCTTCCGCTTCACGGATCCTCCGGAGTGCCTGGGTTCGGTCGCCGAGGAGCGCCGCCGAGTGGGCTTGCTGCCCGGCCAGGAAGGCCTGCATCCGGGGACCCGCCTTCGGCGAGGCGGCTGCCGCGGCGTCGGCGAGATCCATGGCCGTATGACCGTGCCGTAGATCCACTGCCTGAACACTCATTCCGCGCAACGTTGTGCAGTACGTCAGGTGGTCTTCAGACGCTCCCGCCAGTTCAAGAGCCTTGACGTAGTACCGCTGCGCAAGTCCGTGCAACCCCTCATCCACGGCCATGTAGCCCGTGAGATAAGAGAGATCCGCAGCGGCGCGCAGCATGGCTCTCTTCACTTCGGGAGGTCCATCGGCGTGGAGGTATTCGCCAACCGTGTTCGCCAAGAAGCTTGCGGCCATGGGCCGGGCCATGCGTCCGCCGAACTCGTCATCCAGCTCGGACACCTTGGCGGTCATGTCTATGACCATCTGGACTTCTGGCATGCCGATGCGGGTCATCCGGCCGCTCTGAATCGCCGCGGCTCGGTCCAGGACATCCGGCCAGCCCGGGATCGCCATGGCCACGGAGAAGAGACCGGCACCGAGCACGCTGCGGCGTGATGGGTCCATGTCCTCTGTCCCCAGTTCGATCAGCCCTGCCACGGTATTCGGCTGCTGTACCGGGTGATCGGCGAGCGTTTCGAAGCCTGCTTCGGCGTGAGTCACAGGACGCCTGAGGCGGCGCGAGAACGCCTCAACGACGAACCGCCGCACCGGCTCTCGTGGCCTCGTGCCGCCCAGCCAGTGATGCACCGCCGATGCGTTGTAGCGCAGGGGCGTACCGTCCTGGCTTCCGACCAGGTTCACAGCACGCGCGCACTGGCTGAGCGTCCAGCCGCTCTCCGCGAACAGGCGTTGCAGGCGATCATTTGGTCCGCTCGCCACGATCACTCAACTCCCTGCCGCTGTAGGCGCTTTAAACGCTTTAAAACCGCTGCGCCGTTGCAACGGTACCGCCGTGCGTGGTCGTGCGGTTGCGTAGAGGCAGGAGAGATCGCCGAACAGCGGGAGCCGATCCGTGAACGTGAAATATGCAGCCCAGCGCCCTCCGCGCGTACCGCCACCAGACGATGCGGCATCGCTGGAAGCGCTCCTCACGGCTGGTGGCTTCTGGCGACTCGCTCCTGACTGGGTCCCGCGCGGCCCCTACGCGCAATCGAGCCCTGACCTCCTCAGGGCAACACTGGCCGGACTGCAAAGGCGGTTGGAAGCTGTGACGACTCCTGAGAAATATGTGCCCGCGCTTGAGCCTGTTCCTGAGTCCGACTGCGACATCTGTCGGGAAGCAAGCAGGACGCGAGCGGAAGCACACATGACGGGCCGGCCCCGAGAGGTGCAGCGAGCGACCACGATCATCCGAGAGCACCCCTCCGGGCACAGACAGGAACCCTGATCTATCTGGCGCGAAATGTCCTGCCCGACGCACCCGCCCAAGCCCCGCGCTCAGGCTCCGCTACGGGACCGAGGCGGCCCAAACAACCCATCGAACGGAAGGTAGCCCGATGACCGTTGCCACCGAGTTGGTGACAGCCGGCGAACTCAAGCCGAGCGCCCGGCACCTGATCTCAGACGAGAGCTTTGAGGGCGCTGTGCGTTTGGTGCAGCGAGCCAACGCCGACATCAGCCAAGCTCTGGCAGAGCGAATCGTTGATGAAGCCCTCAAGTTCGTAGCCGCAGCGGCAGGCAACAAGACGCCCGGCCTCGCCCTGCGGCCCTCACGGATTGTCGATGAGGGGTGGCATGCGCTGATCCAGGACACGCGAACCTACAAGCGACTGACCGACGAACTTGGGGCGTTCGTCCACCACGTGCCGGAGACCCCGGCAACGAAACGGCACGACGAAGCAACCGTGCTCCGAACGCTGAGCGCCATTGGGCGCGCAGGGTACATCCCAGACTTGCACCTGTGGTCCAAGGAGACGCAGGGGGAAGTACTGGTGTCCGCCGACTGCATGCACAGCGAGTGCACAGACGGCGGTTCCAACTGTTCGGGTCCGGCAGTCGTCTGAGCGACTGGGGGTCAGACTCGTCCCCAACTTGCCGGGCCAGCTCTACAGTTGACTACGGTCCGTCAGGAAGGAACCGCAGTGAGCGAAGAAGGCGGAGCGCCCCGCAGTTGGGATGACCCTCGGTACGGCAAGGTGCTGGCGAGCTGGCAGCGTCTTCGGGTTGAAAAGCGCCGCGGAAGGCGCCCCCGTCGATTCTGCCCGCACGGTCTCGGAGTGACCCTCACAGTCGACCCCGTGACGCGTAAGCCGTTCAACGTCGAGTGTGCGGCTTGCAACTCGGCGGAAGGCTAAGTGCCTGGCGTGGTGGCGTTCCGCGACAGCGCTGAGCCGGACACCGTCGTTACGATGACGGTCGAGTCCGTGAAGGCCGGGGAGTACGACATCACGGCATGACCTGAGGGGTCGACCATACAGGAGTGCCCGCGCTGTCACGCCGAGTGCGCAACGGACCCGGAAACGGGCTGGGCATTCTGCCTGCCGTGCGGCGCCCCGATCGCACCTCCGCAGCCCCCGCCATGCCCGGGGCCGCAACCCTGGAAGGGTCGCGCCACACAGCTTCCGTACCGGCCCCGGGAACACTGACCCCTACCCGACCGCCCTGCCCGTCTGCCGTTCCGACCTGGCTGATGGGCAGGGTTCTGCACGGCCGGGGAGCGCTTACCGACCCTCCCCCCGCCGCACCTGGCTCCGCACCGCCCCCATGCTCGCCCCGATCACCAGTGCGATCGCCAGCGCCTGTGGCCAGGAGAGCGCCTGGCTCAGGATGAGCAGCCCCGCCGTTGCCGCGATCGCCGGTTCCAGGCTCATCAGGATCGCGAAGGTGGACGCGGGCAGGCGGCGCAGGGCGAGGAGTTCGAGGGTGTACGGGAGGACCGAGGACAGCACCGCCACGGCCGCGCCGAGCGCCATGGTCGACGGGACGAGGAGTCGGCCGCCCGCCTGCGCGATGCCGATCGGGAGGAAGAGGACCGCCGCCACCGCCATGGCGAGCGCGAGGCCGTCCGCCTGCGGGAAGCGGCGCCCGGTGCGCGCGCTGAACAGGATGTACACCGCCCAGCACGCCCCCGCCCCGAGCGCGTAGGCCGCACCGGCCGGGTCCAGGGTGTCGAAACCTCCCCCGCCCAGCAGCACGACCCCGGCGAGCGCGAGACCCGCCCAGAGGAGGTTGACAAGGCGACGGGACGCGATCACTGAGAGCGCGAGCGGGCCGAGCACCTCCAGGGTGACGGCGACGCCGAGCGGGATGCGGTCGACGGCTTGGTAGAACAGTCCGTTCATGCCGGCCATCGCGATGCCGAAGGCGACGACCGTGCCCCAGTCGGCCCGCGAGTGCCCGCGCAGTTTCGGACGGCAGATCAGCAGGAGCACGAGCGCGGCGGCGGCCAGGCGCAGCGTGACGACTCCGGCCGCGCCCGCCCTCGGCATCAGCGTCACGGCGATGGCGGCCCCGAACTGCACCGATATGCCGCCCGCCACCACCAGCGCGACCGGCCCGAGCGCAGCCCGCCGGCCGTTTCCGCCGCGCTGGGGCGCACCGGCCGCCTCCGGTACGGCGACGGCGGCCGCCGCGACCGGCTCGGCCGCACACGCGCTGTTGACCGGATTCACCGGCACTCCCCTCGAAATGAACGAAATTCAACCTGGAGGTTCCACTGTTACGGGTGTCAGGTGCTACACGGGTGTCAGGGGTGTCACGGGGGGGGCTGTAGGCCTCACAGGACAGCCTGAGCGATTTTTGAAGTCCATTTCAATGGACCAACCAATCCACTATGTTGCACCGCACCCCGCGAGCGCAACATCCTTTCCCCGTCGAGCGGAATAACACCTTCCATCTAATGTAAGCGGCGCCAGGCCCTCCTGCCCCTCACCGCTGCCCCTCACCGTCCAGCCGCTCCGCCAGCACCTCCGCCAGGTGCCTGGCCCTGCGGCCCGCCAGCTGGGCCAGTTGCGTACGGCAGGAGTAGCCGTCGGCCAGTACTTCCGTGCCGGGTGCGGCGTCCCGTACCGAGGGGAGCAGGTGTTCCTCCGCGCAGGCCACGGACACCTCCCAGTGGCCGCGTTCGAACCCGAAGTTCCCGGCGAGCCCGCAGCAGCCGCCGCTGAGCTCGCCGGTCAGGCCCGCCTTCTCGCGCAGGCGGCGTTCGGCGGCGTCGCCCAGTACCGCGTGCTGATGGCAGTGGGTCTGCCCGACCACCTGGCGGTCGACCCGGGGCGGGGTCCAGTGCGGCGCGCACTCCTCCAGGGCCTGCGCGAAGGTGCGTACGGCTGCGGCGAGGCGGGCGGCTCGCGGGTCGGCGGGGAGCAGTTCGGGCAGGTCCGTGCGCAGGGCGGCCGCGCAGCTCGGTTCGAGTACGACGACGGGCCGGCCCGAGGTGGAGAGGAGCGGGTCGAGGACGTCCAGGGTGCGGCGCATCACCGCCCGCGCGCGGTCGAGCTGGCCGGTGGACACATAGGTGAGGCCGCAGCAGACCCGGCCCGGCGGAAGCGCCGCTTCCATTCCGGCGTCCGCCATGACCCGCAGGGCCGCCCGGCCGACCTCCGGGGAGAGGTGGTCGGTGAAGGTGTCCGGCCACAGGATCACGGCCGGGTCCGGCGGCACCGGCCTGTTCCGCACGCCGCGCAGGAAGGTGCGCGGCGCCAGGGCCGGGAGCGTCCGCTCCGGCGCGATCCCGGCGAACCGCTTGACGAGGGCGGCCAGCGGGCGGACGCGGGCCGCCGCGTTCAGCGGGCGGGCCAGCGGCGCGGCCGCCCGCAGCCACTCGGGGAGGCGGCCCATCGCGTAGTGCGCGGCCGGGCGGCGGCGCCCCTGGTAGTGGTGGTGCAGGAACTCCGCCTTGTACGTGGCCATGTCCACGCCGACCGGGCAGTCGCTGCGGCAGCCCTTGCAGGACAGGCACAGATCGAGCGCGTCGCGCACCTCCGCGGACCGCCAGCCGTCCGTGACCACCTCGCCCGCGAGCATCTCGTGCAGCAGCCGGGCCCGGCCCCGCGTCGAGTGCGCCTCTTCGCCGGTGGCCCGGAAGGACGGGCACATCACCGCCCCGCCGTCCGAACTCACCTCCGCCGTACGGCATTTGGCGACGCCCACGCATCGGCGTACCGCCGCCGAGAAGTCGCCCCCGTCGTGCGGGTAGCCGAACGCCACGTCCACCGGCCGCTTCGGCAGCACCTCGAAGCGCAGGTTCTCATCCAGCCGGGCGGGCCGGGCGAGGATGCCGGGGTTCATGATTCCGGCCGGGTCCCAGAGGTCCTTGAACTCGCCGAAGAGCCCGACCAGTTCGGGCCCGTACATCTTGGGCAGCAGTTCGGCGCGGGCCTGCCCGTCGCCGTGCTCGCCGCTGAGCGAGCCGCCGTGCGCGACCACCAGGCCGGCGAGTTCCTCGGAGAAGTCCCTGAAGCGCGCGATCCCGGCCGGTGTCAACAGGTCGAAGTCGATGCGGACGTGGATGCAGCCGTCACCGAAGTGCCCGTACGGGGTGCCGCGTAGGCCGTACGAGGACAGCAGGGCGCGGAACTCGCGCAGATACCTGCCGAGGCGCGCGGGCGGCACCGCGCAGTCCTCCCAGCCGGGCCACGCCTCGGTGCCGTCGGGCAGCCGGGTGGCGGTGCCCGCGGCGTCCTCGCGGACCCGCCACAGCGCGCGCATCCCGGCCGGGTCGCTCACCACGGCGGTCGCCAGCGCATCGCCCGCGCGCGCCAACTCCTCGGCGCGCGCCCGTGCTTCGGCCTCCGTCGCCCCGCCGGTCTCGACGAACAGCCAGGCCCCGCCGCGCGGCAGTCCGACCTCGCCGCGCGTCCGTACGAGGTCGGCGGCCATGCCCTCGACGGTCAGCGGGCGGTACGGGAGCAGCCCGGGGGCCGCCTCGGCCGCCGCGCTCTCGTCGGGGTAGCCGAGCACGGCGAGGGCGCGGGCGCGCGGCGCCTGAACCAGGCGGACGGTCGCCTCGGTCACCACCCCCAGCGTGCCCTCACTGCCGCAGAACGCCCGCGCGAGATCGGCGCCGCGTTCGGGGAGCAGGGCGTCCAGGGCGTAGCCGGAGATGCGGCGCGGGAGGTCCTGGGGGTAGCCGGTGCGCAGGGTTGACAGATGACGGCTGACAAAATCGCGTAGTCCGACAGGCGCTGTCGATTTCTGCCAGCCCCGCGACAGGTGGTGAAGCGTGCCCTGTGCGCTGACGACTGTCAGATCGCGGATGTTGTCGGCCGTCGTCCCCCAGGCCACCGAATGCGATCCACACGCGTTGTTGCCGATCATTCCGCCCAGCGTGCACCTGCTGTGCGTCGAGGGATCGGGCCCGAAGGTGAGCCCGTGCGGAGCGACCGCCGCCCGGAGCACGTCGAGCACAACGCCCGGCTGGACCACGGCGGTTCGGGCCGCGGCGTCCACCGAGACCAGGGAGCGCATGAAGCGGGTGAGGTCGAGCACGATCCCGGTGCCGGTGGCCTGGCCCGCGATGGAGGTGCCGCCGCCGCGCGGCACCACCGGCACCCCGTACGTCCGGCAGACCTCCAGGGTCGCCGCCACGTCGTCGGCGTCGCGCGGGGCGACCACGCCCAGCGGCACCCGGCGGTAGTTCGAGGCGTCCATCGTCGTCAGCGCGCGGGCGGTGACCCCGAAGTCCACCTGCCCGCGCACGGCCCGCGACAGCTCCCGCTCCAGCTCGTGTTCCGGTCCGCGTTCACGTCCGCGTTCACGTCCGCGTTCCCGTCCGGGGCCCTTCGCGCCATCTGCCATGGGCCCAGGATGCCCCGGCACGGGCCGGGCGCGGGCCCGCCGTGGTGCCGCCCGCCCCGTGTCCGGAAACGGCCGAAGACGACCTGAATGCGACCCCGTGCGGTCCTTCATCGGCCGTAATGAGCCGCAATCTTCACCAACGACTGTCCAATTCGCGCACCAACTCTCCTATAGTGGCCCCTCGTTGCCCTAGGAACCCTCCCTTCCATTTCGCCCGCCATGAGCGCTGTAAGGCATTGATCGATGACGGCGTCGCCCTCCCTCACCCGTCCCTCCGCGCTGGCCCTGCTGATCACGGCGGTGGTCACCGGCGTGATCAGCACGGTGGCCGTGGTCACGGCCGCGCCCGGCTCCCGTGCCGTACTCGGCTGGAGCCTCGGCGGCGCGGCGGCACTGCTGAGCGCCGGCGCGTTCGCCGTGACGCACACCGTGCTGCGCAACCGCGTCCTGCGCACCCGGCTCGCCGAGCTCAACGGCCAGATCGGCGCCCAGGAGGCGAACGCCGCCCGGCGCAGCGCCGACGCGGTGCGCCGGGACGCCGCGCACGCCGCCGAGCGCAAGAACCTGGTCGCCGCCCACACCGCCGAACTGCGCCGTGCCGAGTCGGCGCGCGCCGCGGCCCTCGCCGCCACCGCCAACGCGGCGGGCCGTATGCAGGCGCTGGCCACCGGCATGCTCGCCGACCTGCGCGAGATGGAGCACCGGCACGCCGACGAGGACGTACTCGGCGACCTCCTCCACCTCGACCACCGCACCGCGCAGGCGGGCCGGCTCGCGGACTCCATCGCCGTACTGACCGGGGCGCGTTCGGGCCGCCGCTGGGCCAAGCCCATCGTCATGGAGTCCATCCTGCGCGGCGCCATGGGCCGCATCGGCGGCTACCAGCGCGTCCGGCTGCACTCCACCAGCGACGCGGCGGTCGCCGGGCACGCCGCCGAGGGCGTCATGCACGCACTGGCCGAACTCCTCGACAACGCGGCCAACTTCTCGCCGCCGACCACCGAGGTCCATGTGTACGTCGAGGAGGTCCCGGCCGGGGTGATCATCACCGTCGAGGACAGCGGCCTGGTGATGAGCGAGGTGCAGCAGCGCCGCGCCGAACAGTCCGTCTCCGGCCGGTCCACCGACCTGGCCGGGCTCTCCGGCACCCGGCTCGGCCTCTCGGTCGTCGGCCGGCTCGCCCGCAAGCACGGCCTCACGGTGTCGTTCCGGCCGTCCGCGCGCGGCGGCACCGGCGCGCTTGTGCTGCTCCCGCACGAGCTGATCACCCAGGTCGCCACCGCTCCGGCCGCGCCCGTCACCGACGTACCGCGAAGTCCGGACTTGGCAGCGCCCGCGCCTCAAACCTCGCAGGCGGCACCATCAGCGGACCCCGCCGAACCGGCGGCCGCCCACGAACCGGCGCTCGATGCCGGGACCGGCTCCGGTGGCGAAGCGCGCCCCGGGACCAGCGCCGAACCCGGCGGCGAAACCAGTGGCGGGTTCCCGCAGTTCGGCGAGAGCGGGCTGCCCAGGCGGCGGCGCGGCCGGGCGCTGGCCGCCGCCCACCCCGAGGGCCCCGACGCCCCGGCGGCCCCGGCCCGCGGCTCGGCCGCGGCGTCGCAGGCGGCCGCCCGTTTCAGCAGCTTCCGCCAGGCCGTACGCGCGAACTCCTCCACCCCGGAAGGCACCACCGAATGACCGGCAGCACCACCGACGAGAAGCTCAACTGGCTCCTGGAGAACCTGCTCCAGCGCACGCCCGGCGCCCGCCACGCGCTCGTCCTGTCCCGCGACGGCCTCAAGCTGTGCCGTACGCCCGAGCTCTCCGTCGACCAGGCCGACCAGCTGGCCGCGATCGCCGCGGGCATCCAGAGCCTGTCGCACGGGGCGTCCATGGAGTTCGGCGACGGAAGCGGCGGGGTGCGCTCCGCGATGGCCGAGTTCTACGGCGGCGTCCTCTTCATCGTCGAGGCCGGCGAGGGCGCGCACCTCGCGGTGGTCGCCGCCGAGGACGCGGACGCCGGGCTCGTCGGCCACAACATGTCCGAGCTGGTGGAGCAGCTCGGCGAACACCTCAGCGCCGAGCCGCGGGCATGAGCCGGCCGGGCCGGGACGACTCACCGGACCGGCTCTACACCCTCACCGGCGGCCGCAGCCGCTCCGGATCGGACGCCTTCGACCTGGTCACCCTGATCGTCACCGAGTCCGATCCGGTGCCCGGCATGCAGTCCGAGCACGCGGCGATCCTGCGGATGTGCCGCTTCCCGACGGCGGTCGTGGAGATCGCCGCGGAGCTCGGCCTGCCCGTCACGGTGGCCCGCATCCTGCTCGCCGATCTGCACGCCACCGGCGCGATCAGCGCCCGCCACCCGCGCTCGGCCCACCGCCTTCCCGACCCCGACATCCTGGAGCAGGTGCTCGTTGGCCTCCGAAATCTCTGAACGGCCCGCCGCGGAACGGCCTCTGGCGAGGACCGCGGACAATGGCCTGAAAATCGTCGTCGTCGGTGGTTTCGGCGTCGGAAAGACGACCATGGTGCGCTCGGTCAGCGAGATCCGTCCGCTGAACACCGAGGAGACCATGACCAAGGCGGGCGAGGCGGTGGACGACCTCGACGGCGTCCGCACGAAGTCGGCGACCACGGTCGCCTTCGACTTCGGCCGCATCACCCTGGACTCGCACAACGTCCTGTACCTGTTCGGCGCGCCCGGCCAGGAGCGGTTCTGGTTCCTGTGGGACCGGCTGTTCGCGGGCACGCTCGGCGCGGTCGTCCTGGTCGACACCCGCCGCCTCGCCGACTCCTGGTACGCCATCGACCGCCTGGAGCACCACGGCACGCCGTTCATCGTGGCCTGCAACGACTTCGGCGGGCCCGCGCACACCGAGGAGCAGGTCCGCGAGGCGCTCGACCTGCCCGCCGAGGTGCCGCTGATGCGGTGCGACGCCCGGTCCCGGGAGTCCGGCAAGTCCGTCCTCATCACCCTCGTAGAACACCTCGCACACCTGCAGAAGGCACCGGAGCTCCTACCGTGACGAGCCAGCCCCCCGCCCCCGTCCCGCTGAGCGGGCCCCGGTTCCAGACCGAGCCGAACGCGCTGTACCGGGACATGCGGCGCGACCACGGCGCCGTGGCGCCCGTCGTCCTCGACGGCGACATCCCGGCCTGGCTGGTGCTCGGCTACCGCGAGTTGCACCAGGTCACCAGCGACCCGATGCTGTTCTCGCGCGACTCCGGCCTGTGGAACCAGTGGGACCGCATCCCCGCCGACTGGCCGCTGCTCCCCATGATCGACCGCAAGCAGCGGTCGATCCTGTACACCGTCGGCGAGCGCCACCGCGAGCGGGCCGCGATGGTCTCCGACGCCCTGGAGGCCGTCGACCCGGCCGAACTGCGCGGCCACGCCGAGCAGTTCGCGGACGAGCTCATCGACGCGCTGTGCGGCGGCGGCAGCTGCGACATCGTCGGGCAGTACGCGATGCTCCTGCCGGTACGCGTCCTCGCCCGGCTTTACGGATTCGCCGACGAGCAGGGCCCCAGCCTGGTCACCGCCATGAACGACATGATCAACGGCGGGGAGGGCGCGCTGGAAGGCCAGCGCCACCTCGCCGAGTCGATGTACGCGCTGCTCACCGCCAAGCAGGTGGAACCCGGCGAGGACGTGGCGTCCCGGATGCTCGCCAACCCGTACGGCTTCACCGTCGAGGAGGTCGGCCAGGACCTGATGGTGATGATGGCCGCCGGACACCAGCCCACCGCGGACTGGATCGGCAACTCGCTGCGCCTGATGCTCACCGACGACCGGTTCGCGGCGTCGCTCGCGGGCGGCCGGCACAGCGTCGGCGAGGCCATGAACGAGGTGCTGTGGGAGGACACCCCCACCCAGAACGTGGCGGGCCGCTGGGCCGTCCGCGACACCCGGCTCGGCGGGCAGCACATCCGGACCGGCGATCTGCTCCTGCTCGGCCTCGCCGCGGCCAACGGCGACCCGCAGGTACGGACCGACGCGGGCGCGCTGACCGGCGGCAACAACGCCTTCTTCTCGTTCGGGCACGGCGAGCACCGCTGCCCGTTCCCCGCGCAGGAGGTCGCCGAGGTCATCGCGCGCACCGGCATCGAGGTGCTGCTCGACCGGCTGCCGGACGTCGATCTCGCCCCGTCGGCGGGGCAGTTGACCCGGCGCCCGTCCCCGTGGCTGCGGGGTCTGACCGGGCTTCCCGTGACGTTCACGCCCACTCCCGCCCTTGGAGCAGCCCGATGAGCAGCCCGCTGAGGTGTCCCGTGAACCACAGTGGTGCCATCACGCTCGACCCGTTCGTCGGCGACCTCGACGCCGAGAGCGCGGCGCTGCGCGCGGCCGGTCCGCTGGTACGGGTCGTGCTGCCGGGCGGGGTGGCCTGCTACTCGGTCACCCACCACGCACAGGCCCGCCAGCTCCTCACCGACCCGCGCCTGGTCAAGGACATCGACGCGTGGGGCGCCTGGCAGCGCGGCGAGATCCCGCCGGACTGGCCGCTGATCGGACTCGCCAACCCGGGCCGGTCGATGCTGACGGTCGACGGCGAGGAGCACCGGCGGCTCCGCACCCTGGTCGCGCAGGCGCTGACCGTACGCCGGGTGGAGCGGCTGCGGGCGGGCATCGAGGAGCTGACCGGGTCCCTCCTTGACCGGCTCGCCTCGCTCCCGTCCGGTGAAGTGGTGGACCTGAAGGCGGAGTTCGCGTACCCGCTGCCCATGAACGTGGTCAGCGAGCTGATGGGCGTGGACGCAGCCGACCACCCTCGCCTGAAGGCCCTGTTCGAGAAGTTCTTCTCCACGCAGACCGCGCCGGAGGAGGTGCCGCGGATGATGGCGGACCTGGGCGAGCTGTTCGCCGGGATCGTCGAGTCCAAGCGGCGCGAACCGGGCGACGACCTGACCAGTGCGCTGCTCGCCGCCTCCGAGGACGGCGACCACCTCACGGCGGAGGAGATCACCAACACGCTCCAGCTGATGATCGCGGCGGGGCACGAGACCACGATCAGCCTCATCGTGAACGCGGTGGTGGCCCTGGAGACCCACCCCGGGCAGCGGAAGCTGGTGCTCGACGGGGCGGTGCCGTGGGCGAACGTCATCGAGGAGACCCTGCGGTGGTCGACGCCGACCTCGCACGTCCTGTTCCGCTTCGCGAGCGAGGACGTGGCGGTGGGTGACCGGGTCCTCCCGGCGGGCGAGGCGCTGATCGTCTCCTTCGGCGCGATCGGGCGTGACGAGGCCGAGCACGGGCCCACGGCGGGCGACTTCGACGTCACCCGCGCCGCCCCGAACCGGCACATCTCCTTCGGCCACGGCCCGCACGTCTGCCCGGGGGCGGCCCTGTCCCGCCTGGAGGCCACGGTCGCCCTCCCGGCCCTGTACGCGCGCTTCCCCGGGTTGACCCTGGCGGTCCCGCGCGCCGAGCTCCGCAACAAGCCGATAGTGACGCAGAACGACCTCTTCGCCCTACCGGTCCGGCTGACCTGAACCGACCTGGGGCCCCGCCCCCAGACCCCCGCTCCTCAAACGCCGGAGGGGCTGGATTGTGACTGCGGACCGTGCGTGGTTACTCGCACAGTTCCCCGCGCCCCTGGCGATCCGACGCCGGCCCGCATAGGCATCTTCAGCCAGTCCGGCGATTGAGGACGAGCGCCCTTCAGGCGCGAACATGGGTGCAGGGGGCGGAGCCCCCGCATGGGGTCTGGGGCGGAGCCCCAGGCTGCCCCGGCCCCGCTGTGGGGGCCGTCTCACCCGGCGGACCCGGTGACCTCGGCCGGCCAGAACCGGATACGCTCCGCCCGTGGCTGAGATCCAGATTCCCGCTGACATGAAGCCCGCCGACGGCCGTTTCGGCGCGGGCCCCTCCAAGGTGCGTACGGAGGCGCTGGACGCCCTGGCCGCCACCGGTAGCTCCCTGCTCGGTACCTCCCATCGCCAGGCCCCGGTGAAGAACCTGGTCGGCGAGGTGCGCCAGGGCGTACGCGACCTGTTCTCCCTGCCCGAGGGCTACGAGGTGATCCTGGGCAACGGCGGCTCCACCGCGTTCTGGGACATCGCGACGCACGGCCTGATCGAGAACAAGTCCCAGCACCTGACCTTCGGCGAGTTCTCGTCCAAGTTCGCGAAGGCCGCCAAGCTCGCCCCGTGGCTGGCCGAGCCGACCGTCATCAGCAGCGACCCCGGTACCCACCCGGACCCGAAGGCCGAACCGGGCATCGACGTGTACGCCTTCACCCACAACGAGACCTCCACCGGTGTCGCCGCCCCCGTCCAGCGCGTCGCGGGCGCCGACGAGGGCGCCCTGGTCCTGGTGGACGCCACCTCCGGCGCCGGCGGCCTGCCCGTCGACATCACCGAGAGCGACGTCTACTACTTCGCCCCGCAGAAGTCCTTCGCCTCCGACGGCGGCCTGTGGCTCGCCGCGTTCTCCCCGGCCGCCCTGGAACGCGCCCAGCGCATCCACACCAGCGGCCGCCACGTACCCGAGTTCTTCTCGCTGCCGACCGCGATCGACAACTCCCTGAAGAACCAGACGTACAACACCCCCGCCCTGTCCACCCTGTTCCTGCTCAACGAGCAGCTGAAGTGGATCAACAGCCAGGGCGGCCTCGACTGGTCGACGGCCCGCACGAAGGACTCCTCGACCCGCCTGTACTCATGGGCCCAGGACTCCAAGCACGCCTCCCCCTTCGTCACCGACCCGGCCAAGCGCTCCCAGGTCATCGGCACGATCGACTTCGCCGACGACATCGACGCCGCCGCCATCGCCAAGGTCCTGCGCGCCAACGGCATCGTCGACACCGAGCCCTACCGCAAGCTCGGCCGCAACCAACTGCGCATCGCCATGTTCCCGGCGATCGACCCGGCGGACGTCGAGGCCCTGACAGCCTGCATCGACTACGTCATCGACCAGCTCTGAGCAGGCCGCGTACGTAGCCGATCCGTACGCGAAGGGCAGGGCCCGGCACCGCCACGGTGCCGGGCCCTGCCGTATCTCCGGCCGCCCGCCGGACCGACGCTGTCCGCCGACAGCGGCCGCCCCACCGACCGGCCCGAACTGCGGCTGATCACCTGCGGCGGCTCACTTACCAAGGACCGCCACGGGGATTCCGACGTCGTCGTCTTCGCCCAGTTGACAAGCAGGGCCCAGAGCACGCCTTAAGGCAAGGCCCACCCGGGACGGGCAGTCGGGGCAGGCGCCCCGGCCCCTGTGACGGGCACCCCCGGCTGTCGTGCACGACTCCTGCACGACTCCTGCACACGGCCGATAACCGCCCTATTCCGCACGGCACTTGGTCCCTACCATCCAAAGCGATCCGGCGCGATCCGCACCACGGCCGGACCGGTCCGAAGGTTTGACATGTCCATGCCTCAACTATCTCGTACCGGGGGCATGGGCGCTCGGCTGGACTCCCCACATCCACGCAAGGCCACCGACAACCGATCGGAGCATCATGCCCGGTGCACTTCTCGCGAGCGGCGCGACCGCAGCGTTCCTCGCCACCTCGCTCTTCGCCCACCCGGCCCCCGCCCACATCGTCGCGCCGCCCGACAAGATCGTCATCGAGGTCGCGACCGTCAACGGCTCCGGCTGTCCGCTGGGCACCGCCGCCGTCGCCGTCTCCCCGGACAACACCGCCTTCACCGTCACCTACAGCCAGTACCTCGCACAGGTGGGCGTCGGCGCCCAGCCCACCGACTTCCGCAAGAACTGCCAGCTCAACCTGATCGTGCACGTCCCGCAGGGCTTCACCTACGCCATCGCGAGCGCCGACTACCGCGGCTACGCCCACCTGGAGAGCGGCGCGACCGCCGCCCAGAAGGCCTCGTACTACTTCCAGGGCTCACCGGACACCGTGACCACGACCCACCCCTTCAACGGCGCCTTCGACAACGACTGGGAGGCCACCGACGCAACCGACTGGGCCCAGCTCGTCTGGGCGCCCTGCGGCGTGCAGCGCAACTTCAACATCAACACCGAGCTGCGTGTGAACGCGGGCACCTCGGACCCGACGAAGACCAACAGCTTCATCGCCATGGACTCCACCGACGGCAACATCCAGACCGTCTACCACCTGGCCTGGAAGGACTGCCCGGCAACGCGCTGACGCCGCACGCGGGGGTACGGATCCGGCCACGCGCCGGGTCCGCACCCCCGTAAACACGGATCGGTACGCAGGGCCGGGGGTGTCCACCGTCACGTCGCCGCCCGCCGTACCCATCGGTAATGATGACCCCCATGCGTTTTCTCTTCGTCGGCGACTCCATGACCATCGGATGCCCCGGCGACTTCACCTGGCGCTACCGCATGTGGCGCCACCTCGAAGCGTCCTTCGGCGGCCCGTACGAGATCGTCGGTCCGCGCGACGCCCTGTACGACCCGGCGGCCGGCGCGCCCGTCTCGCGGGACTACGCGGCCCCGGACTTCCCGGCCGCCGCCCGCCGCCACCTCGCCGGCTGGGGCGAGGGCTGGCTGCACATGGCCCCGGCGATCGGCGGGGCGGTCGCGGAGGGCCGGGCGGACGTGCTGCTCGTCTCGCTCGGCCTGATAGACCTCGGCTTCTACACCGACGCCGAGCAGACCGCCGCCAATGTGCGCTCCTTCATCGAGGGCGCCCGCGCGGCCAACCCGCGGATCCGGATGGTCTGCCTGCCCGTCATCCCCAACGTACGGGCCGAGGACGACGCCCCGTTCGCCGCCGAGGTGGAGCGCTTCAACGAGCTGCTGGCCAAGGCGGTCGCCGACCTCGACACGGCCGCCTCCCCGCTGCTGCTCGCCTCGGTCCCGGACTCGTACGACATCCACCGCGACACCTACGACGGTACGCATCCGGGCCCGAGCGGCGAGCACAAACTGGCGGCCGCCTTCGCCGACGCGCTGCACGGCGCCTGGGAGCTGGGCGCCCGCTACCCGTCGTAGCCGACCCTGCCAGGCAGGGCTGTCCGCCGTAGCCGACCCGGCCAGGCCCGGCTACCCGTCGTACGAGGCCCAGCCGCTGACCGCGAACCGGCTTGCCTCGCGCCGGACCTCGAAGGCGCCGGGGCCGCCGAAGTGGGCGGGGACGACGAGTTCGCGCTCGTCGGCGGCGCGGCCGAGGATCCGGCGCCGGGTGGCCGCCGCCTGAGCCCCGTCCTCGCAGAAGCAGCTGTTGCAGGACGGTTCGGCCAGCTGCACCGGGCTGTGCAGCAGATCGCCGACGAAGACGGCCCGTTCGCCGCCGGACCCGAGCCGCAGCACGGACGAGCCGGGCGTGTGCCCCGGCGCCGCCTCCAGGACGAGGCTGTCGTCGATACGGTGCTCGCCCTCCCACAGCACGGCCTGCCCGGCCCGGACCACCGGAGCGACGCTGTCCTCGAAGAGGGCGACGTCGTCCACGCGCAGGTTGCGCCCGCCCGCCGGGTCGAGGCGGGCGTGGTCGGCGGCCGGTATGAGATAGGTGGCGTTGGGGAACGTGGGCACCCATTCGCCGGGCCCCCGGCCGACGGTGTTCCAGCCGACGTGGTCGGCGTGCAGATGAGTGTTGACGACGACATCGACGTCTTCGGGCCGCACCCCCGCGGCCGCCAACTGCCCCAGGAAATCGGTGTTCCGGTGGTGGAACATCGGAGTGCTGGGCCGCTCCCGGCCGTTGCCGATCCCGGTGTCCACGAGCACGGTCCGCCCGCCGCTGCGCAGCACCCAGGTCTGGAGCGCCCCGATCCAGCGGTCGCTGTCGGGCTCCCAGAAGTCCGGCGCGAGCAGCTCCTCGTTCGCCTTCCACACCTCCATCCCGGCATCGGGCACGATCGCCCGCGCGGGCCCGAACGCGCCCTGCCACTCCACGACCCTGGTGATCTCGACCTCGCCCAAAGTGATGCTCCGCACGACCCCGCCCGCCTTAAGTCCGATTCCGGTCCCTCAAACCTAAGCGGGCAGACTGAGCCGTTCAATGCGCCTTCGGCTCATCTGGATACGTGAACGCCTCATCGCTAGGCTGGCCGGATGGATGTGGTGAGCGATGCGATCTCCGCGGTGCGGGTGGGCCGCCCTTCCTCCACCAGACTGCGGGTGGGCGGCAGTTGGTGTGTCCGCCTCGCCCCGTACGAGGGTGCGGGCTTCCACGTCGTCCTGGAGGGCAGCTGCTGGATGCTGCCCGAGGGAGGATCCGCGATCTGTCTGAACGCGGGCGACGCGGTGCTGCTCGCGCACGGCACCGGGCACGTGATGGCCGACCGCCCGGCCGACCGGGCCACCGTCGAGCGGGCCGTCGACCTCCCGCACTGGGCGGACAGCTCCGTCTTCGACTCCCCCGGCGATACGGAGGTGCTGTGCGGCAAGTACCGGCTCGACCGGCGCAACACGCACCCGCTGCTGGCGGAGCTGCCGGACGTCGTGCACATCCCCAACCGGGTCGGCCGCCACGGTGAACTCCGCGCGGCCATCGACCTGTTGGGACGCGAGGTCGGAGCCGAGCACCCCGGCTCGGCGGTCGCCCTGCCGAGCCTGCTGGACCTCCTGCTCGTCTATCTCGTACGGGCCTGGATGGCGGACAGCACTACCTCCCGCTGGCCGGCCGCGCTGCACGACCCGGTGGTGGCCGCGGCCCTGCGCGCCCTGCACGAGGACCCGGCAAGACCCTGGAGCAACGACCGGCTCGCGGCCCAAGTCGGGGTGTCCCGGGCCACGTTGGCGCGCAGGTTCACCGCCCTGGTCGGGCGGGCGCCGATGGCGTACCTCACGTGGTGGCGGCTGACCCGGGCCGCGGCCCTGCTCCGCACCACCCCCGACGCGCTCGACGCCATCGCCCAGCGGGTCGGCTACAGCACCCCGTACGCCCTCTCGCACGCCTTCAGCAGGCAGTACGGCACGACGCCGGGGCGCTACCGGGCCGGCGTCACGGCGTGATGACCAGCTTGCCCCTGGGGTGGCCGGTCTCGCTCAGCGCCAGGGCCTTCGCCGCGTCGGAGAGCGGGAAGGCCTCCGCGACGCGGACCCGCAGCCGGCCCTCGGCGGCGAGCCGGGCGTGCGCCGCGTAGAGGGGCGCGGGGGCCGCTGTGCCGCCGCCGCTGAAGACGACGCCGAGTGCGGCGGCCGCCGGGTCGGCGATGGTGACGATGCGGGAGGTGGTGCCGCCGCGCAGCGCGATCGAGTCGGGCAGCGCGCCCCGGCCCGCCGCGTCGTACACCGCGTCGACGCCCTGCGGGGCGAGGGCGCGCACCCGCTCGGCCAGGCCCTCCCCGTACGCCACCGGGACCGCGCCCAGCTCGCGCAGGAAGGCGTGGTTGTCCGGGGCGGCGGTGCCGATCACCGTGGCGCCCCGGGCCACCGCGAGCTGCACCCCGACCGAGCCGACGACACCCGCCGCGCCGTGCACCAACAGGGTCTCGCCCGCACGGAGTTGGAGCAGGTCGAGGACGCGCTCGGAGGTCTCGCCCGCGACGGGCAGCGCCACGGCCTGCGCCCAGCTCAGCCCGGCCGGCTTGGGCACGACATGGGTGGCCAGGGCGTACTCGGCGTACGCGCCGGTGTCGGACTGCCCGAACACCTCGTCGCCGACCGCCAACTCCGTTACGCCGTCGCCCAGTTCATCCACGACGCCCGCCAGCTCCAGGCCCGGGACCGCGGGGAGCGGGGTCGGGAACTGGCCCCGCATCCAGCCGTTGCGGATCTTGTAGTCGACCGGGTTGACGCCCGCCGCGACCACCTTGACCCGCACCTGCCCCGGTCCGGGCCGCGGCTTCGCGATCTCGGCCAGGCCCAGCACCTCGGGGCCGCCGAACCGCTCGAACACGATCGCTTCCATCGCAGCACTCCTCGTATCGCCCACCGCGCGGGGACGGCCGCGCCGACCGTACGGTGCAGCGGTGGAGCCGCGCTCGACAGTACGGCGATGTCCTGGGAGCCCCGCAGGAGCCGCGGTACGCCCAGGACGGCGCGGGGTCGCCCGAGGCGGCGGGCCGTTGTCAGTGGTGGGTGCCAGACTCGATCACGTGGACGAACGGTGGCTCATCGAGGCGACCGAGGGCGGCGGGGCACGGCTCGCACCCCTCGGTGACGACGGGCTGCCCACGGGCCCGGTGCGCGCGGAGGCGGACCTGGCCGAGGCCGTCCGGAGCCGCCCCGGCGTCGGCCGCTGGGTGTGGCGGTCCACCGCCGAGATCTACCCCCGGCTGCTGGCCGCCGGGGTGCGGGTCGAGCGGTGCTACGACATCGAGGACGCCGAGCTGCTGCTGCTCGGCCACGAGGGCCGGCTCGGCGAACCCCGCTCGGCGGCGGCCGCCTGGGCCCGCCTGCACCACAGACCCGTACCGGCCGACCCGCCGCCCCGCGCGGCCGAACCGGGCTCGCAGTCGTCCCTCTTCGAGCCCCGGAGCGCGGCCGGGCCGCCCTTCGAGGCGCTCCTGGAGGTGTACGCGGAGCAGCAGCGCCGGCACGACCGCACCGAGCATCCGGGGCGGATGCGGCTGCTCACCGCGTCGGAGTCGGCGGGGATGCTGGTCGCCGCCGAGATGAACCGGGCGGGGCTGCCGTGGCGGGCCGATGTGCACCGCGAGGTGCTGCACGGACTGCTCGGCGAACGGTACGCGAGCGGCTCGCCCCGCACGGGGGCCGGGGGCGAGCCGCGCCGCCTGGCCGAGCTGGCGGACCAGGTGTCGGCCGCGTTCGGGCGCCGGGTCAGACCGGATCTGCCCGCCGATGTGGTGAAGGCCTTCGGCGAGGCCGGGATCCGCATCAGGTCGACCAGGAGATGGGAGCTGGCCGAGCTCGACCATCCGGCGGTGGAGCCGCTGATCGAGCACAAGAAGCTGTACCGGATCTGGACCGCGCACGGCTGGAGCTGGTTGCAGGACTGGGTGCGCGAGGGCCGCTTCCGGCCCGAGTACACCCCGGGCGGCACGGTCAGCGGACGCTGGACGACCAACGGCGGGGGCGCGCTGCAGATCCCCAAGGTGATACGGCAGGCGGTCGTCGCCGACGAGGGCTGGCGCCTGGTGGTCGCCGACGCCGACCAGATGGAACCGAGGGTGCTCGCCGCGATCTCCCGCGACCCCGGCCTGATGGAGGTCGCGGGCCACGACGGCGACCTGTACACCTCACTGTCCGACCGGGCCTTCTCCGGCGACCGCGAACACGCCAAGCTGGCGCTGCTCGGCGCGATCTACGGCCAGACCTCGGGCGACGGCCTGAAGAACCTCGCCGCGCTGCGAAGACGCTTCCCCCTCGCGGTGGCGTACGTGGACGACGCGGCGAAGGCGGGCGAGGAGGGGCGCCTGGTGCGCACCTGGCTCGGCCGGACCAGCCCGCCCGCGGCCGGGGCCGGGGACGACGACGAGGCCGGCATCCCGCAGGAGCCGGACGCCCAACTCGCCACGGGAGCTGGTGGGTTCATGCCTGGCTACGCCTCCAGCGACGCCCGGGCGCGCGGCCGGTTCACACGGAACTTCGTGGTGCAGGGCAGCGCCGCCGACTGGGCCCTGCTGCTGCTCGCCGCACTGCGTCAGGCGCTCTTCACGGCCGGGTTCCGGGCCGAGCTGGTCTTCTTCCAGCACGACGAGGTGATCGTGCACTGCCCCGCCGAGGAGGCCGAGGCCGTGGCGAAGGCGATCCGCGAGGCCGGCGAACGGGCCGGACGGATCGCCTTCGGGGACACACCGGTGCGGTTCCCGTTCACGACGGCGGTGGTGGAGCGGTACTCGGACGCCAAATAGGCCGGAGCCTCGGCGAACCCGAGCGGCCCACAGCCCGCCCCGCCCGTTTCTCGTCCCGCCCCCACACCCCACTGACGCGCCGGGACCCCGGCGATGTTTCACCCGCTCTGAGCAGACCCGGGGCTCACACCCTCAACTCGGCGAATTCCGGCGGGAATCCGGTCCACTTCAGCTCGGCCGGCAGGTGTGCCATGTCGTTGTAGAGCAGCACGGATGCCGGGCGGTCGGGGGCGTAGCGGATGACGGTCAGGGCGGCATTGCAGTGGTTGAGGCCGATCCAGCGCCAGTCGGGGGCGTCGAGCGCGGCCCGCACCAGCCAGCCGATGAGGAAGTTGTGGGTGACGACGAGTTCGTGGCGCGGGGCGGTACCGGTGGCGGGGCCGGTGCAGCGGGCCATCGCCTCGCGGGCGAGCCGGGGCCCGAGCGCCCGCTCCCGCGGGTCCGCGGCACCGAGGAAGCCGAGGATGCGGTCGGCATCGGCGGCCGGGAGCTCGGCCCGCTCCGGCCAGTACGGAACGTGGTCCCCCGCCCACTCGGCCTCCCGCGCCACCACGCCGGCCAGTTCGGTCGCGATCAGGCGGGCCGTCTCGGCGGCCCGACACAGCGGGCCGTGGTGCACGGCGGTCAGCGGTGCCCCGGCGAGCCGCCGCCCGAGCAGCACGGCCTGCCGCCGCCCCGCCTCGGTCAGTTCGGAACCCTCTCCTCCGGCGTCGCCGTGCCGGGCCAGGTAGAGGTAACGGGTTGCCAGGACCGGGGTGTTGGCAGCGAGGTGGTGCTGCGCGTACTGCTCCGTCACGCGTACTGCTCCCTCGTACGAAGAAGTTGAGAATTGCTCAGTTTCTATTGACAGGACACACGCGCCGACCCAAAGGTTCCCCCATGACGCCGCCGCCGCTGCCGCTGCCCTCGTTCCCGCCCGGATTCCTGTGGGGGGTCTCCGCCTCCGCGTTCCAGATCGAGGGGGCGGTGGACATCGATGGCCGGGGGCCGTCGGCGTGGGACGCGTTCACCAAGGAGCCCGGCCGGATCAAGGACGGTTCGCACGCGGACGTGGCCACCGACCACTACCACCGCTACCGCGAGGACGTGGCACTGATGGCCCGACTGGGCGTCGGCGCCTACCGGTTCTCCATCTCCTGGTCACGGGTCCAGCCCACCGGGACGGGCCCGGTCAACCAGCAGGGCCTCGACTTCTACGACCGCCTCGTCGACGAACTGTGCGCCGCCGGGATCGCCCCCGTCCCCACCCTGTTCCACTGGGACACCCCGCTCGCCCTTGAGGAGCGCGGCGGCTGGCTGAGCCGGGACACGGCCGGGCGGTTCGCCGCGTACGCCTCGATCGTCGCGGAGCGGCTCGCCGACCGGGTGCCGCGCTGGATCACGCTGAACGAACCCGCCGAGATCACGCTGCTCGGCCACGGGCTCGGCGAGCACGCCCCCGGCAAACGGCTGGTGTTCGACGCGCTGCCGGTCGCCCACCACCAACTCCTCGCGCACGGCCTGGGTGTTGAGGCGCTGCGCGCCGCCGGGGCGCGCGAGATCGGCATCGCGGCCTCGCACAGTCCGGTGTGGACGGCCGGGGCCACGGACGAGGACCGCGCGGCCGCCGAGCTGTACGACACCCTGATGAACCGCCTCTTCGCCGACCCGATCCTCACCGGCGCCTACCCGGACGAGGGCCTGGCCGCCCTGATGCCGGGCCCGGTGGCCGAGGACCTGGAGATCATCTCGGCGCCCCTCGACTGGTACGGGATCAACTACTACAACCCCGCGCTGGTCGGCGCCCCGAGGCCGGACGCCGTCACCAGCCTCGCCGGAATCGCCCTTCCGCCGGACCTCCCGTTCGGCCTGTACGAGATCGAGGGCCACGACCGGACCGACTTCGGCTGGCCGGTGGTGCCGGACGGCCTGTACGAGTTGCTCGTCAACTTCCGTACGCATTACGGCACTTCGCTGCCCCCGCTCGTCATCACCGAGAACGGCTGCTCGTACGGGGACGGTCCCGACCCGACCGACGGACGGGTGGCCGACACCCGGCGGATCGCGTACCACGACGGTCATCTGCGGGCGCTGCACCGGGCGATGGCGGAAGGCGTCGACGTACGCGGCTACTTCATCTGGTCGATCCTGGACAACTTCGAGTGGGCGGAGGGGTATCGGCAGCGTTTCGGGCTCGTCCACGTCGACTACGAGACGCTGACGCGCACGCCGAAGGACTCGTACGCCTGGTACCGGGACGTCATACGGGGCGGCGGCCGATGACGGCCGAGCCCGGGGCCGACGCCCTGGGCTCGCCCCCGGAAGGCGGTGACGAGCGGGCCGGCGGCCGCTGGGTGGGGGCGCTGTCGCTGGCCAACCTCGGGGTGTGGGTGGGATGGTTCGGCCCGCTGCAACTGCTCCTCGCCCGCCAGGCGGAACGCTTCGCCCCCGACCACAAGGCGTCGACTCTCGCCCTGGTGACCGGACTTGGGGCCGCCGTGTCGATGGTGGCGAACCCGGTGTTCGGTGCGCTGTCCGACCGTACGACGGCTCGGGTGGGGCGCCGGATCCCCTGGGTCGTGGCGGGCGGCGCGGGCGGGGTCGCGGGGCTGCTGATCCTCGCGTGGGCGCCGGGCGTGGCCGTGATGGCGGCGGGCTGGTGCCTGGTGCAGCTGGCGCTCAACGCCTCGTTCGCCGCGCTGACGGCCGCCGTGCCGGACCAGGTTCCGCGCCGGCAGCGCGGCCTGGTCGGCGGCTGGCTGGGGGTGTCGCAGGTCGGCGGCATCCTGGTCGGCACGGCGCTGGCGACGGTGGCGGGCGGAATCACGGCGGGGTACCTGGCGTGCGCGGCCTTCTCGCTCCTGGCGGTCGTACCGTACGTGCTGATGCGCCGCGACGCCGTGCTGGACGTACGCGATCAACCACCCTTCCGGTGGCGGGAGTTCGTGTCCGGATTCTGGATCGATCCGCGCCGCTTCCCGGACTTCGGGTGGGCGTGGCTGACCAGGTTCCTGATGAACCTCTCGTACTCCATCAGCACGATGTACCTGCTGTACTACCTCACCGACGCGGTCCACTACCGGGGCGACGCGGACACCGGGGTGCTCGTCCTCACCGCGCTCGACGCGATCACGCTGCTCGGCACGGTGGTGATCAGCGGCATCTGGTCGGACCGCACGGGCCGGCGCAAGGTCTTCGTCGTCTGGTCCGGCCTCGTCATCTCGGCGGCGACGACGCTGCTCGCGGTGTGGCAGACCTGGACTGGCGCGGTGGTGGCCTCGCTGGTGCTCGGGGTGGGGTACGGGGTGTACACCTCCGTCGACTTCGCCCTGCTCACCGACGTCCTGCCGGCCGCCGCGGACCGCGGCAAGGACCTCGGCGTGATCAACATCGCCAACGCCCTGCCGCAGGTGCTGGCCCCGGCGATCGCGGCGCCGATCGTCACCCACCTGGGCGGCTACGGGGCGCTGTACGCGCTGGCGGGGGCGATCGGGGTGGCGGGGTCGGTCCTGGTGCGGCGGATCCGGTCGGTGGCGTAGCCCAACCGTCCAACGGTCCACTGGCCACACGCCGGTGCGGCGGGTTCGACCTGGCCGGGGTCACCGCGGCGGCCAAGGACGCGAGGACGCCGGCGCGGGACGCCGGCCAGCAGGAGATCGAGGACGCCTGGGCGGTGTACGAATCGAACGCCCGGGTGCTCGACGGCCTGGTGCTGAGCTCACCCGACGGGCTGCCGGTGCGCATCCTGCAGGGCGACACGGGCGGCGAGATCGACTACAGCCGCCGCGGGCCGACCACCGTCACGGTCGACGCCAACCGGCCATGGACCGGCGGACAGGCCATCGGCCAGTGGCGGGACATCCTCCCGGACAACGCCGTGGACCGCCTGTCGATCGACCACTTCGCCCTGCTCGAATCCCCCAACGACGAACTGGTCCGTGACTGGCTCGCGACCCAGTCACGGTGCTGACGCGGTGGCCTTGAGGGTGTGATGCGGTCCGGGTTCCACGGGTGGCCGGAGCGGAGCGCATGAAGCGCTCGGGTTCCACGGATGCTCGGAAAGCGGCCCGGCCCCGCAACAAGCGGGGCTGGGCACGCACCGGCCATCCGCGGAGACCACCGACAGCAGAACGGCGCGCCCATAACGGCGCCGACACATCCGGAAATAGCAAAAGCCCCAGGTCACGGCGAGTGAGTCCTGGGGCTTTTACAGAGCCGCCTTCGGGATTCGAACCCGAGACCTACGCATTACGAGTGCGTTGCTCTGGCCAACTGAGCTAAGGCGGCACCGCCCTGCGCACCATGGTGCGAGCAGCAGCGTCGCCAAGTTTACACAGTTTCTGGAGTGGTCCTGACCAGGCCGTAGCGGGGCCCGCCCGGGCTACGAGCAGCGCTTGCCCTTGGCCGGCGGGGTGCCGTCGAGGAGGTAGGTGTTGATCGCGGTGTCGATGCATTCGCTGCCCCGGCCGTACGCGGTGTGGCCGTCGCCCTCGTAGGTGAGCAGGGTGCCGGAGGAGAGCTGGGCGGCGAGGGACTGGGCCCACTTGTAGGGGGTCGCGGGGTCGCGGGTGGTGCCGACGACCAGGATCGGGGCGGCGCCCCTCGCCTCGATGCGGTGCGCGGCGCCGGTGGCCTTGACCGGCCAGTACGCACAGTTCAGGCTCGACCAGGCGAAGCCGTCGCCGAACACCGGGGAGGCCTGCTCGAAGGAGGGCAGGGCCGCCGTCACGTCGGTGGGGCCGGCGAAGGACGGTGGCAGGTCCAGGCAGTTCACGGCGGCGTTGGCGTACATCAGGTTCGCGTACTGGCCGCTCTTGTCGCGCTCGTAGTACGAGTCCGCCAATGCCAGCAGGCCCGCGCCGTCGCCCTTCATGGCGCGGGTCAGGGCGGTGCGCAGTTCGGGCCACGCCTCCTGGTCGTACATCGCGGCGATCACGCCCGTGGTGGCGAGGGACTCGCCGAGCGTGCGGCTCTGGCCAGTGGGGATCGGCTTGGCGTCGGCGCCCCTGAAGAACTTCTTCATGCGGGCCGAGGCGTCCTCCACCGAGTCGGTGCCGAGCGGGCAGCCGCCCTTCTGTTCGATGCAGTCCGCCGCGAAGGACTTGAAGGCCGTCTCGAAGCCCGCGGTCTGGTCCCGGTTCATCTCCAGGGACGACAGCGAGGGGTCCATCGCCCCGTCGAGGACCAGCCGGCCGGTGCGGGAGGGGAAGAGTTCGGCGTACGTCGCCCCGAGGAACGTGCCGTACGAGGCGCCGACGTAGTACAGCTTCTCGTCGCCAAGCACCGCCCTGAGGATGTCCATGTCACGGGCCGCCTCGACCGTCGAGACATGGGGCAGGATCTTGCCGGACTTGGCCTGGCAGCCGTTCGCGAAATCCTTGAACGCCTTGGTCAGGGCGGCCTGTTCGGTCGCGTCGTGGGGGGTCTGGTCGACCTCCGTGTAGGCGTCCATCTCCTTGCCGGTGAGGCACTCGACGGGCTCGCTTCGGGCCACGCCGCGCGGGTCGACGGCCACCATGTCGTAGCGGGCCCGGACCGGTGCGGGGTAGCCGATGCCCGCGTACGACTGGAGGTAGCCGACCGCCGAGCCGCCCGGGCCGCCCGGGTTGACCAGGAGCGAGCCGATCCGCTTGCCGGGCGCGGTTGCCTTCACCCGGGCGACCGCGAGCTTGACGGATTCACCGGCGGGTTTGGCGTAGTCGAGCGGCGCCTTCATCGTGGCGCACTCGAACTTGGCGACACCGCACGCCCGCCAGCTCAGCTTCTGCGTGTAGTACGAGTTGAGGGCCTCCCTGCTCGGCGCGTCGGCCGGGGCCGCGTTCGCCGCGCCGTGCGGGGAGGCGGTCGCGGAGGTGGACGAACTGCCCGACGAACAGCCGGAGATGAGCAGGCCGACGGTCGCGGCGGCGATGGCTGAGGTGTGGAGCAGGCGCCTTGAGTCCATCTCCGGAGCGTAGCCGCCCCATGACGTGATGTATGCCGTGCGCGGCTGCGCGGCTCGTACGGGTGATCCCGTCAACCCGACCGGCTCCGCCAAGCTCTCCTCGCAGCCCCCTCCTCTGAGCCCCCCTCCTCAGCCGCTTCAGCCCGCTCGCAGGGCCAGCGTCATCGATTCCACCGCTAGCAGTGGGGCCACATTGCGGTCCAGGGCCTCGCGGCAGGCCAGGATGGACTCGATACGGCGCAGGGTGCGCTCCGGGCCGGACGCGCGGGCGATCCGGTCCACCGTGTCCCGTACGTCCTCGTTGGCGATCGCCACCCCCGTGCCCAGTTGCAGCGCGAGGACATCGCGGTAGAAGCCGGTCAGCTCGGTCAGCGCGAGGTCCAGGCTGTCGCGCTGGGTGCGGGTCTTGCGGCGCTTCTGCTTGTCCTCCAGCTCCTTCATGACCCCGGCGGTGCCGCGCGGCATGCGGCCGCCGGCCACCCCGCCCATCGCGGCCTTGAGGTCCTCCGTCTCCTTGACGTCGACCTCGTCGGCCACCTGCTTGGCGTCCTCGGCCGCGGTGTCGACCAGCTCCTGTGCGGCCTTGAGGCAGCCGCCGACGTCGTCGACGCGCAGCGGCAGCTTCAGGACGGCGGCGCGCCTGGCCCGGGCCGCGGCGTCGGTGGCCAGACGGCGGGCCCGGCCGATGTGGCCCTGGGTGGCGCGCGCCGCGGCGTACGCGGCCTCCGGCTCGATGCCGTCGCGCCGGATCAGGACGTCGGCGACCGCCTCGACCGGCGGGGTGCGCAGGGTGAGGTGGCGGCAGCGGGACTTGATGGTGGGGAGCACGTCCTCCAAAGAAGGCGCGCAGAGCAGCCACACCGTGCGGGGCGCGGGTTCCTCGACGGCCTTCAGGACGGCGTTGGCCGCCTGCTCGGTGAACCGGTCGGCGTCCTCGACGATGATCACCTGCCAGCGGCCGCCGGACGGCGACATCTGAGCGCCCCGGACCAGCTCGCGGGTCTGCTTGACGCCGATGGTGAGACCCTCGGTGGTGACGACCATGACATCGGCGTGCGTACCGATCAGGGCCGTATGGCATCCGTCGCAGAAGCCGCAGCCCGGCTGGCCGCCGAGCGCGCGGTCGGGGCTGACGCACTGCAGCGCGGCGGCGAAGGCGCGGGCGGCGGCGGGGCCGCCGGAGCCGGGGGGCCCGGTGAACAGCCAGGCGTGCGTCATCTTCGACGCCTCGGGGCGCGGCTGACCGGAACGCTCGGCGGTGACCAGCGCATCGGCATCCCGGGCGGCGGCGCCCAATTGCTCCTGCACCCGCTCCTGGCCCACCAGGTCGTCCCATACGGTCATCGACTGCCCCTCCGTACCTCCGTCACTGCTGCGCCCCATTGTGCGCCACCCCACTGACAACGGCCGCCGACGGACAAATCCCGCAGGTCAGGCGAGTGCGGTCGTCAGCGGGACCGGGAACACGTCGTCGGCCACCGCGTCCCGCATGCCCGGCACCGAACACGGCAGCCGAACCGTGCCGTTCGGCACCCGCACCCGCTCGGTGAGCGCCGCCTCGGCCGTCTCGGGCTCGCTGTCCCAGGGCTTCGTCGGGTACGTCGTCGACTGCTTGCCCGCGACCACCGGGGGTGCCGCCGCGTACCGGTCGACCCGGACCTGCCCGAGCGCCGACGATCCGATGGCCGGCGCGAGGGGGCCGAGCAGCGTGGAGGTCATGGCCAGCCCCACCCCCGGCGGTCCCGCCCAGGATCTGCGCAGGTCAGCGGCGGCGCCCGCCCCGCGGGTTGTCGTCATCGTCGTCGCGCGGGCCGAGGAGTTCGTCGGCGAGCGTCGGCAGATCGTCCAGCGGGGTCTCCTCCGCCCAGTCCGATCGCCGGCGCGGCCGCTCCTGGCTCGTCACCGGGTCGATCTGCGGCAGTTCGCGGGTGCGCTCGTTGCCGCCGTCGGCCGCGTGCCCGGCCCCCGGGCCGTCGCGGAAGATGCCGGGCGGCACCCGGTCCGCCGGATCGGCGGACCGGACGGGCGGCAGCACGGCCGTCTCCTCGACGTCCCGAGCGGCATCCCGGGAGCTGCTCCGGCCGGTCTTCCGGGCCGCGTCCGGAACCGACGGCAGCACCGTCGTCTCCTCGGCGTCGGCCCCGCGGCCGGACGGGCTGTCCGTGTCCGGCTTGGCGACCGGCACCGGCTGGGTGACGTCGTTCGGCTCGGCGACCGGCACCGACTGGGTCACTTCGTTGGGGCTGACGACCGGAGTCGGGACGGTGATCTCCGAGGCGGAAACGCCGCCCGAACCGGCCGGTTTCGCGGAAGTCCCCGGCGTCGGGGCCGCAGCCGCAGTCGCCGACTTGGCGGCTGCCTCGGCCGCGGCGGCAGCGGCGGCCGCCTCCGCGAGGCGGCGGGCCTCCTCGGCACGCAGCAACGCCTCCTCGGCCTTGCGCTGCTTTTCCAGGCGGCGCTCCTCGGCCTCGGCCCGCAGCCGGGCCTCCTCCTCGGCCTGCTTGCGCAGCCGTTCCTGCTCGGCCGCGTGCGCCTTCTCCTCGGCCTCGCGCCGCTTGCGCTCCTCCTCGGCGAGCCGCCTGGCCTCCTCGGCCCGCTGCCGGGCCTCCTCGGCCTGGCGCTCCTCCTCGCGGCGGCGCGCGTCTTCCAGCTCGCGCCGCTTGCGCTCTTCCTCCTCGGCGCGGAGCTTGGCGAGCTGCTCCTGCCGCTCTCGCTCCAGGCGCTCCTCCTCCGCCTTGCGCGCGGCCTCTTCTTCCGCGCGCTTCCTGGCCTCTTCCTCAGCCTTCTTGCGCGCCTCCTCCTGGGCCCTGACCTCGGCCCCGGAGAGCGGCAGCATCTGGTCGAGCCGGTGGCGTACGACCGTCGTGACCGCTTCCGGCTCCTGGCCCGCGTCGACCACCAGGTAGCGCGAAGGGTCGGCGGCGGCCAGCGTGAGGAACCCGGACCTGACCCGCCCGTGGAACTCCGGCGGCTCCGACTCCAGCCGGTCCGGCGCCTCGGTGAACCGCTCCCGGGCCGTCTCGGGCGAAACGTCGAGCAGAACGGTCAGATTCGGTACGAGTCCGCCAGTTGCCCACCGGTTGATTCGGGCAATTTCGGTCGGGGAGAGATCACGACCGGCGCCCTGATACGCCACCGAGGAGTCGATGTAGCGGTCCGAGATGACGATCGCGCCGCGCTCCAGGGCGGGGCGTACCAACGAGTCGACGTGCTCGGCGCGGTCGGCGGCGTACAGCAGCGCCTCCGCGCGGTTGGAGAGACCGGCGGACGACACGTCGAGCAGGATCGACCGCAGCCGCTTGCCCATCGGTGTCGCGCCGGGTTCACGCGTCACCACGACCTCGTGGCCCTTGGCCCTGATCCACTGGGCGAGCGCCTCCGCCTGGGTGGACTTGCCCGCTCCGTCGCCGCCCTCCAGGGCGATGAAGAAGCCGGTCGCGGCAGGTGCCTGCGCCGGGTCGGCACCGCGCAGCGCATCGGCCAGATCGCGCCGCAGCGGTACGCCCTGGCGGTCGTCGGCCTTGGCGAGCACCACGGCGGCCATGGGCAGCAGCAGCGCGCCCACCAGCATCAACGTGAATCCGGCGCCGCCGTGCGCGAAGACGAACGCGCCCGACTCGACCCGGTGGCTGCCGATGGCCGCGGCCAGCAGCGGCGCGACGATGGCGCCGAGCCCTATCGAGACCCGTACCACCGCCTGGAGGTGCTCGGCGGTGCGGGCCCTGCGGTACTCCTCGGTCTCCTGGTCGATCAGTACGTGCCCGGTGTTGGCCGCGACACCGGCGGCGACACCGCCGACCAGCGCGATCAGCAGAACGGTCGCCAGGTCGGGCACCAGGCCCATGGCGAGCAGCGCGACGCCGGTGACGGCGATGGCGAGCGACAGCAGACGGCGCCGGGAGAGCACCGGAAGGATCTTGGCGGCGGCGCGGATGCCGAGCACCGTGCCGCCGGTCAGCGCGAGGATCAGCAGCGCGAAGGCGGCCGGGCCGCCGCCCAGGTCCACGGCGTGCAGCACGGCGACGGCCGCGGCGGTCGCGATCGCCCCGGCGACCGAGGCGCAGGCGAGCACGAGCAGCGGAATGGCGCCGGTACGCCCCCTCTCGGGGCCGTTGCCGGTGCTGGGCCTGCGCAGCCCCTCCAGCGGCGAACGGGCCCGCGGCGTCTGCGTGTCCGGCAGTTCGAGCAGGGCGACCACGGAGATGGAGGCGGCGAAGAGGCCGGCCGCGACGTACGAGCCGAGCGCGGCCTGGTGCAGCTTGAACCAGTCGACGCCCGTGCCGAGCAGATTGCTGACGAGCGCGGCGACGAGCAGGGCGGCGGCGCCCAGGGGGACCGCCACGAAGGTGGTACGCAGCGAGAGCCTGCGCAGCGCGTCCAGGTGGTCCGGCAACGGCCGCACGGCCGCGCCCTCCAGGGGCGGCGCGGGCAGCAGCGCGGGCGCCGCGCTCTCCTTGGCGACGGTCCAGAACCGTTCGGCGACGCCGGCGAGGAACGCGGTGACCAGGATGAGGAGCAGCGCGTTGGCCGGGGTCCAGTCGATCCAGAGCGGCGCGACGATCAGCAGCGCGGCCCGTACGCCGTCGGCGCCGACCATCGTCCAGCGCCGGTCGAGCGGGCCGCCCGGCGCGGTGAGCGCGGAGACCGGGCCGAGCAGCGCCGCCCCGAAGAGCACCGTCGCGAACACCCGGGCGCCGAGCACCGCGGCGATCGCGAACGCGGCCCCCCGGTATCCGCCCCCGAAGGACTGCTGCTCCACCGCGGCCTGCAACGCCAGCAGCAGAGTGACGAGTACGGCGAGCGCATCGCCGATCCCGCCGACGAGCTGCGCGCTCCACAACCGCCGCAGCGGGGGGATGCGCAGCAGGGCGCGCACGGCGCGCTCGCGTGAGTCTGCGGCTAGGGCGTCGGAGGCGGGACTCCCGACCGTCGTTGGCTGCTCGGCTCCTCGCGTCATCCGCCCAGCCTATCCGGAGCGACCGGGTCCCCGCGGGGGTGCCCGAACATATGGACGGACAGAACCGCCCGCAATCCACCGGGACTCCACCGCGGCGGGGGTCAGCGCCGGGCCCCGAACTCGCCGGGGCTCCCTTGCGGACCCTGTTCCGGACCGGCACCGACCGCGCCGCTGCGGACTGGGGCCGGGGCTGAATCCCCGGCCCCGATACGGCCGGTCCAGCCCGCGCCCCGGGCCCAAACGCGGACGGGGGCCGAGGGAACAACCCCCGGCCCCCGTCCGCATACGGGCCTACTCCGAAGCCGCTGTCTTCTTGGCGGCGGTCTTCTTCGCCGGGGCCTTCTTGGCCGCCGTCGTCTTGGCCGCCGCGGTCTTCTTCGCCGCCGCCGTCTTCTTGGCGGGCGCCTTCTTCGCGGTGGCGGCCTTCTTGGCGGGGGCCTTCTTCGCCGTCTTCTTGGCCGGGGCCTTAGCCCGCTTCTCGGCGAGCAGCTCGAAGCCCCGCTCCGGCGTGATCTCCTCCACGCTGTCGGCGGTCCTGAGCGTCGCGTTGGTCTCGCCGTCGGTGACGTACGGACCGAAGCGGCCGTCCTTCACCACGACCGGCTTCTCGCTGACCGGGTCGACCCCGAGCTCCTTGAGCGGCGGCTTGGCGGCCGCGCGGCCACGCTGCTTGGGCTGGGCGTAGATCGCCAGCGCCTCCTCCAGCGTGATGGCGAAGAGCTGGTCCTCGGTCTCCAGGGAGCGCGAGTCCGTGCCCTTCTTCAGGTACGGCCCGTAGCGCCCGTTCTGCGCGGTGATCTCGACGCCCTCGGCGTCCGTGCCGACCACCCGCGGCAGCGACATGAGCTTCAGCGCGTCGTCCAGCGTCACCGTGTCGAGGGACATCGACTTGAAGAGCGAGGCGGTGCGCGGCTTGACCGCGTTCTTGCCGGTCTTCGGCGTGCCCTCGGGCAGGATCTCGGTGACGTACGGCCCGTAGCGCCCGTCCCTGGCGATGATCTGGTTGCCGCTCACCGGGTCCGCGCCCAGCTCGAAGTCGCCGCTCGGCTTGGCGAGCAGTTCCTCCGCGTACTCGACGGTCAGCTCATCGGGCGCCAGGTCGTCCGGAACGTCCGCGCGCTGGTGGCTCTCGGAGTCCTTCTCGCCGCGCTCCACGTAGGGGCCGTAGCGTCCGACGCGGAGCACGATCCCCTCGCCGACAGGGAACGAGGAGATCTCGCGGGCGTCGATCGCGCCGAGGTCCGTGACGAGCTCCTTGAGCCCGCCCAGGTGGTCCCCGTCGCCGTTTCCGGCGGCGGAGGCGGAGCCGGCCGTCGTGGAGTCGCCCTCGCCGAAGTAGAAGCGCTTCAGCCACGGCACCGACTGGGCCTCGCCCCGCGCGATGCGGTCGAGGTCGTCCTCCATCTTGGCGGTGAAGTCGTAGTCGACGAGCCGTCCGAAGTGCTTCTCCAGGAGGTTGACCACGGCGAAGCTCAGGAACGACGGGACGAGCGCCGTGCCCTTCTTGAACACATAGCCGCGGTCCAGGATGGTCCCGATGATCGAGGCGTACGTCGAAGGACGCCCGATCTCGCGCTCTTCCAGCTCCTTGACCAGCGAGGCCTCGGTGTAGCGGGCCGGCGGCTTGGTCGCGTGGCCGTCCACCGAGATCTCCTGGGACGACAGCGCGTCGCCCTCGGCGACCTGCGGCAGCCTGCGCTCGCGGTCGTCGAGCTCGGCGTTCGGGTCGTCCGCGCCCTCGACGTACGCCTTCATGAAGCCGTGGAAGGTGATCGTCTTGCCGGACGCGCTGAACTCGGCCTCCCGGCCGTCGCTCGCCCGTCCCGCGATCTTCACGGTCACCGAGTTGCCGACCGCGTCCTTCATCTGGGAGGCGACGGTCCGCTTCCAGATCAGCTCGTAGAGCCGGAACTGGTCGCCGGTCAGACCGGTCTCGGCCGGAGTGCGGAAACGATCACCCGAAGGGCGGATCGCCTCGTGCGCCTCCTGCGCGTTCTTGACCTTCCCGGCGTACGTGCGCGGCTTGTCCGGCAGGTAGTCGGCGCCGTACAGCTGCGTCACCTGGGCCCGGGCGGCCGCGACGGCCGTGTCGGACAGCGTCGTGGAGTCCGTACGCATATAGGTGATGAAGCCGTTCTCGTACAGCTTCTGGGCGACCTGCATGGTCGCCTTCGCACCGAAGCCCAGCTTGCGCGAGGCCTCCTGCTGGAGCGTCGTCGTGCGGAACGGGGCGTACGGCGAGCGGCGGTACGGCTTGGACTCCACCGAGCGCACGGCGAAGGAGGACTCGGCGAGGGCTGCGGCCAGGGCCCGCGCGTTGGCCTCGTCCAGGTGCAGGATATCGCTCTTGAGTTGTCCGTCGGGGCCGAAGTCGCGGCCCTGCGCCACGCGCCGGCCGTCGACCGTGTTGAGCCGTGCCACCAGCGTGGACGGGTCGGAGGCGTCGCCCGCCCGGCCGGTGGAGAACGTCCCGGTCAGGTCCCAGTACTCAGCAGAACGAAACGCGATGCGCTCGCGTTCCCGCTCCACGACGAGCCGGGTGGCGACGGACTGGACGCGCCCGGCGGACAGCCGCGGCATGACCTTCTTCCACAGCACCGGCGAGACCTCGTAGCCGTAGAGGCGGTCGAGGATGCGGCGGGTCTCCTGGGCGTCGACCATGCGCTGGTTGAGCTCGCGCGGGTTGGCGACGGCGTCCCTGATGGCGTCCTTGGTGATCTCGTGGAAGACCATCCGGTGGACCGGGACCTTGGGCTTCAGGACTTCCTGGAGGTGCCACGCGATGGCTTCGCCCTCGCGGTCCTCATCGGTGGCGAGGAAGAGTTCGTCGGACTCGGCGAGGAGCTCCTTGAGCTTCCTGACCTGGGCTTTCTTGTCGGCGTTGACGACGTAGATCGGCTGGAAGTCGTGTTCGACGTCCACACCGAGGCGGCGCACCTCGCCGGTGTACTTCTCGGGCACCTCGGCGGCGCCGTTCGGCAGGTCGCGGATGTGCCCGACGCTCGCCTCGACGACATAACCGGGGCCGAGGTAGCCCTTGATCGTCTTCGCCTTGGCAGGAGACTCGACGATGACGAGTCGGCGGCCGCCCTTTGCGGTCTCGCTGGTCGGGGACAACTTCGCTCTTCTCTCCGGTCGGCTCTCGGGTGTCAGTACGTGACGCTGCGGAGTGTGACGGTACAACCCGCCCCCGTGTCAAACAGCAAAAGCCCGCAGCGGCCACTCGAACGGTAACCCGACTTACCGCGATCCTGCCGCCCGGACCGTCCCGAAGCCTTCCGAAAAGCGTTTCATCCCCTTTCGGGCTAGATCTGGGCGAAGCACCACAGGCCGAGCAGCAGGAACCCGGTGCCGAAGACGCTCGCGAGCACCGCGGAGGCGACCGGTCCGGCCCCCTGCGCGACCGGCGTACGGCGGCGCACACAGGACGCCGTCCACAGCAGCAGAGCGCCCCCGAACAGCACGAACACCGCCCCCGCGAAGATGGCCGGCTCCGTTTCGGTCCCACCCATTGCGTTCATGCGCGGGATCCTGGCGACCGCGGCGCACCCCGGAGCAGAGCGGGGGCCGCATCCCGGGGAACTCCGGGTGAACGGTCACCCGATCATGCACATTTCAGCCAGATCCCCCCACCTCCTGAACGCGTCCAGCGTCACATCACATCGAGCGTGGCCCGCCGCCTGCTGCCCCGCTCGAACACGGCGAGCAGCGCCACGGCCAGCAGCGCGTACCCCGCGCCGACCGCGAACTCCGCCCCGACCCGGCCCCAGGCGATGCCGCCGCCGCCCGCGAGCAGCCGGGCCGCGTCCGCCGCATGCGTCAGCGGCAGTACGTCACCCGCCGTACGCATCCACCCGGGCAGCGACGGCCGCGGCACATTGGCTCCGGTAAGCAGCAGGAGCGCGGAACTCGCCACATTCGATACGAGGAACACGTCCCGGAAGCGCAGGCCGAGGGCGCCGAGCGCGAGGCCGAAGGCCGAGCAGGCGATGGCGGCCGCGACCAGCACCAGGGCGAGCCCCGGCAGTGCTCCGACGGGCAGGCTCAGACCGAGCACCAGGCACGCGGCGGTGAGCGTGAAGGCACTGACGACCAGGCCGTTGAGGACGTACGGCAGGGCGCGGCCGAACCAGAGGGGCGCGCGGCGACGCGGCGAGAGCAGCACGGCGCCGAGCGTGCCGTACCGCCGTTCGTTCGCGACGGCCATCGTGCCGCCGTACACGCATGCGGTGGAGGATGCGAGGACGGCGTTTCCCACAAGATAGAAACGGTCGTCGGCCACGCCGAGTTCCCGTCCGAGGAAGACGAAGAAGAGGAGTTGGAGGACCGGTCCGACCAGGAGCGTCCCGATGAACATGGGCGGGGTCGTCCAGTTGAACAGGGCCCGGTACGAGATCGCGCCGCCGACGACGACCAGCCGTCCGGTACGGATGAGTTGACGCATGTCGGTGGTCTCCTAGGCGAGTGCGAGCGTGGCGGCGGCACGGGCGCGGTGCTCGACCCGGCCGAGGACGGCGACCGCCAGAGTTGCGTAGGCCGCGCCGAGGGCGAGCGCGAGCCCCATCGGGGTCAGCACGTCACCGCCGGAGGTGGCGGCGTGCACGGCCCGCGAGCCCCAAGTGGTGGGCAGCGCCCAGGAGATGGGGCGGGTCCACTGCGGCAGGACGGTGACCGGAACCAGCATTCCGGAGAGCAGCCACACCGGCGCGTCCAGCGGATTCGCGAGGGCGTTGGCATTGCGCAGCAGCACGAAGGTGGCCGCGAGCAGCAGCCCCATCATGCCGAGCGCCAGCACGCACACCGGCACGGCGACCAGGAAGAGCAGCGGGTGCGCGAAGTCCAGCGGCACCCCGAACAGGAGCCTGCCCCAGAGCACGGTCGCCGCCATCGAGTACGTGCCGACGACCGCCGTGGCCAGGGTGATCGGCAGCAGGACCAGCGGCAGCCGGGTCGGCGAGACGACCAGCATCTCCAGCGTGCCGAGCCAGCGCTGGTTCTGCACCGCGCCGCCGGAACCGAACAGGACCGATGACCAGATGCCCATGAGCCCGGCCCCGACCGAGGCCGTGAGCAGCCGGTCCGGATCGCCGGCCGCGCGGAACAGATAGACGGCGAGCGTGGCGTAGACGAGCGGCACGAGCACCGCGAAGGTGATTTCCAGCGGCGACCGGGACATGTACGTGACATGCGTGCGCACTCCGACCCGGACCAGCCGCAGCGCCCGCCTCATGCGCCGACCTCCTCGGCGGGCACGGAAGCGGCAGCCGAGCCGCTTGCCTCCACGATCGCCACGTAGGCGTCCTCCAGGGTCGGTTCGCGGCTGCCGATCCGCCCCACCCGGATGCCGTCGAGCGCGGCGAGCACCTGTCCGTGCAGGTCGGCACCCCGGTCGGTCTGCACGGTGAGGCTCTGCGCGGCGCCGCGCTCCTCGGCCGCGACCCCGCGCACGCCGGGCAGGCCCCGCAGCCGTTCGAGAGCGGCTTCGTCGGCCCCGTACACCTCGATTTCGAGGATGTCGCGTTCCTGGACACGGGACTTGAGCTCCTCGGGGGTGCCGAGCGCCCGGATGGTGCCACCGGCGATGACCGCGATCCGGTCGCACAGTTCGTCGGCCTCGGCCATGTAGTGCGTGGTGAGGAGCACGGTCGTGCCGTCGGCCCGCAGGTCGGCGACGGTGCGCCGCAGATCGCGCGCAGCGACCGGGTCGACGCCGATCGACGGCTCGTCGAGGAAGAGCACATCGGGCTTGTGCAGCAGTCCGCGCGCGATGTGCAGCCGCTGGCGCATGCCGCGCGAGTACCCCTCGACCCGCTCGCGCTCCCGGCCCAAGAGCCCGACCAGTTCGAGGAGTTCGGCGATCCGCGCCTTCTGCTCGCGCGGCTCGACGGCGTACAGCTCGGCGAAGTAGCGCAGGTTGTCGAGGGCGGACAGCCGCTCGTACAGACCCCGGTCGCCGCCGAAGACGTAGCCGATGCGACGGCGTACGGCGACGGGCTCGCGCGCCACGTCGTGGCCGAGGACGCGGGCCGTGCCGGAGGTCGGCAGGAGCAGGGTGTTGAGCATCTTGATGGTGGTGGTCTTGCCCGCGCCATTGGGCCCGAGCAGGCCGAAGAGCTCTCCCCGCCCGACGTCGAAACCGATCCCGCGCACCGCCTCGGTGACCACCCGCCGGGGCCGCAGCCAGCCGGTCCGCGAGGTGTAGGTGCGGCGCAGTTCCCGTACTTCGATCGCTGTCATGCCCACGACGCTAGGAGCCCGCGCGGGCCGGGGCCATCGATTCGGGACGCCCCGAATCCTCGGACCGCCCGGCCGTTCCCGACGATCGGGTGCCCCGATCAGCCGACCGCCCGCAGCACGTCCTGCCCGGAGAGCAGTGCGAGGAGCGACCGGCCGGTGTCCGTGAGCTGGTAGTAGACGCTGCGGCCCACCCGGTGCCGGGTCACCACCCCTGCCTCCGCGAGCACCGACAGGTGTTCGGAGACGGTGCTCGGGGCGAGCGACAGCCGGTCCGCGAGCCCGGCCGTGGTCAGCGGGCCGCCCAACTGCCGTAGGACGGCGGCCCGTCCGCGCCCGAGCAGCAGCCCGAGCCGGTCGTCACCCGCCGCCCTCTCCGGCCGCTCCCGCAGCGCTCCCGCGCCCCTCGCCTGGAAGGAGACCGTGAGCACCTCGGGGTGGTCCGTCGAGTACAGCCGGCAGCCCTCGGCGAACACCAGCGGCACCAGGAGCAACCGCCGCTCGCCCGCCGCGTACTCGGCGTCGATGTGCTTGGTCAGCTCCAGCACCGGCGGCGTCCACTTGGCGCGCGACTCCAGCCCGGTGAACAGCGCGTCCACCCCCTCGGTCGCGAACGTCCGTGCCCTGACCAGGACTTCGTCCTCGACGAGCCGTCGCATCGTCGGCCACAGCTCGGCCAGCGCACCGTCCCAGTAGGCCTGGTAGGCATCCGCGAGCGCCGCGCACGCCGCCTGCGGATCCTCCCGGTAGGGGCGAACGAGCGGATGGTCCGCCAGGCCCGGGTAGTGCTCGGTGAGCTGCTGCCGCACGACCTCCGGCGCGGTCGCCCGCACCACGGCCAGCTCCTCCTCGACCGACGTCGTGCCGAAGGGCATCGGCAGGATGAAGTCGGGGAAGTTGAAAGGGCCGTTGAGGAGCCGGCGCAGCGGCTCCACCCGCTCGTCCTGGCTGAGCACCTCGCGGGCCCGCACCGCCCATTCCTGGTAGGGCCACGACGGCCTGCGGTGCTCGGCCAGCAGATGCAGGCTGCAGAAGGCGTCCCAGAGGGGGCTGACGGTTATTCGGGTCGACCCCAGCGCCGCCTCGTCCAGCTCGATCCTGATCACTTGTCCCCCTCCCCCGTCTCCCTCATGGGACTACTCCCCCACCGGCTCCAGGAAGCCCTGCTCCACCAGGAGGCGGATGGCCTCCGGGGTGCGGTCCCGCAGCCGGACCGGGTCCTCGTCGATCAGCTGCGCGATGGCGTCCAGGATCCGTCCGGCCGTCAACTGCCCGTCGCAGACGCCCGCGAACCCGGCGCCCACGGTGTCCACCTTGGTGGCCCGGCGCATGCCCCGGTTCTGCCGCAGCACCACGTGCTCCGGGTCCTCGGCACCCGGCAGCCCCACTTGCTCCTGCACCACCTCGTCGGCGAGGCGGAACCGGTCGGCGAGCAGCGCCGCGTCGTCGTGGCGGCGCAGATAGTCCTGCCGCTCGAAGTGCGCCCGCACGGCGTCGCCCAGCGGCTGCTCGACCGGATGCGGCCACTCCTCGGCCACGATGGACGGCTGCTCGCTGTCCGTGCGCCGCAGGGTGATCCAGCCGAAGCCGACCGCCTTGGTCTTGCGCGACTCGAACTCGTCCAGCCATGCCTCGTAGCGCTCCGCGTACTGCGCCGGGTCGGTGCGGTGGTCCCCGGCGTCGCGCAGCCACAGCTCGGCGTACTGCGTGATGTCCTGAACCTCGCGCTGCACGATCCAGGCGTCGCAGCCGCGCGGCACCCAGGAGCGCAGCCGGTCCTGCCACTCCTCGCCCTCGACGTGCTGCCAGTTGGCCAGGAACTGGGCGTATCCGCCGGGGTTGAGCCGCTCCCCCGCCTGCTGAACGAGCGTGCGGCACAGATCGTCCCCGCCCATCGCGCCGTCCCGGTAGGTCAGCCGGGCGCCGGGCGAGATCACGAACGGCGGGTTGGACACGATCAGGTCGTACGTCTCGGTGCCCACCGGCTCGTACAGCGAGCCCGTCCTCAGCTCGGCCTCCGGCGCGCCGGACAGGGCCAGCGTGAGCCGGGTGAAGTCGAGGGCGCGCGGGTTCAGGTCGGTGGCGGTGACCCGCGTCGCGTGCTGGGCGGCGTGCAGTGCCTGGATGCCGGAGCCGGTGCCGAGGTCGAGGGCCGAGGCCACGGGCGTACGGACCGTGAGGCCGGCCAGGGTCGTGGACGCGCCGCCGACGCCGAGCACCATCGCTTCGTCGCGGCCGCTCGCCCCGCCCGCGCCGCCGACCGCGCAGCCCAGGTCGGAGACGATGAACCAGTCCTGCCCCTCGGGTCCGCCGTACGGCCGCACGTCCACCGTGGCCCGCACCTCGTCGCCGGAGCGGAGCACCCAGCCGTCCACGAGCGCCTCCTCCAGCGGCAGAGCCGCGCGGGCGCTCTCGTACGGAACCGGCTGCTGCAGCAGGAACAGCCGCACCAGCGTGTCGAGCGGCGCCTGCCCGCGGGTGGCGCGCAGTGCGGGAACGGTCTCGCTGCGGGCCAGCGCGGCGTACGCGGGCGCGCCGAGCAGGTCGAGCAGGCCGTCGGCGGTGAAGGCGGCGGCGAGCAGGGCGTCGCGCAGGCGGGCTGCGTGACCGGGCGCGGGAAGACTGGTCGTACTCACCCGGCCATTGTGGCCGCTGCCACTGACATTCACCCCATCACGGCCGCGGCCCGGACCCGCTCGGGGGTCCGGGCCGCGGTCGCGGGCGGGTACGGGCTACGGCTTGCTGCTCTGCGAGGCCGAGGGCGACGCGGAGCCGGAGGGCGAGGCCGACTGGGACGGCGCGGCCGACTTGGCGGGCGGTGCGCCCGCGCCCGACGCCGAGGGCGCGGGAGAGGACGGCGTCTGCTTCTGACAGCCGGGCTGCTTCTGCATGGCCTTGCCGACGTCGCCGGACTCCAGCTTCTTCAACGAGGCGTCACCCGTCGAGCTGATCTTGCCGAGCTCGGTCGCGATGTCCTCCAGGCCCTTGGCGAAGGCCGCCTGGTCGCCCGCGTTGAGCGCGTCGACCTTCTTCTTGAGGCCCGCGTACGACACGGAGGAGGCGTTCAGTTCCTTGACGGCCTCCTGCTGGGTGGTGGCGCCGTCCTTGACCGGCGGTGCCCCCGCCTTGTCGACGGCCGCGCCCAGCGCCTTGTAGGCGTCCGAGATCTGCTGGAAGGCGGCCGAGTCGGTCTTCTGCACATCGGCCGGCTTGCTGTCGTCCTTCGTCTGCGCCTGAATGGCGGCGTTGGCGTCAGTGATCTTCTTGAACTGGGGCTGGGCCGTGTTGCAGAAGGTCTTCGCCCAGTCGTCGACCTTCTTGTTGGAGTCGTCGCTGCAGCCCGACAACGTCAGCATCAGTACCGCACCGCCGGACAGTGCGGCTGCAAGCTTCTTGTTCACCGGTTTGGTCCCTTCCAAGGCTCTCGGCCCCGGAACATACACGCCAAGTGGGCGACAAACGCTTGCCGCCCGAGTGATCTGCACCCTATTGCAGCCATTTGCACCAAGCAGAGCGGGCGGACGGTGTGTCAAACCACACCGTCCGCCCGCCCTTTGTGCGACCTGCGGCTACGAAACCACCGCCGGGTCCGGTGACTTCACGACCCGCTCGTTGCTGCCGTCGTCACCCACGGCCACACTGCGCCGCTTCGACACGTACACCGCGCCGATGATGACGAGGGCGGCGAGCGCCGCCACGATCCCCCGAACGGCTGGGTTTGCGGCGTCGCCGTAACTGAACTTGACGATGGCCGGTGCGATCAGGAGCGCCACCAGGTTCATCACCTTGAGCAGCGGGTTGATCGCGGGCCCCGCGGTGTCCTTGAAGGGGTCGCCGACCGTGTCGCCGATGACGGTGGCGGCGTGCGCCTCGCTGCCCTTGCCGCCGAAGTGGCCGTCCTCGACCAGCTTCTTGGCGTTGTCCCAGGCACCGCCCGAGTTGGCGAGGAAGACCGCCATCAGGGTGCCGGTGCCGATCGCGCCCGCCAGGTACGAGCCGAGCGCGCCGACGCCGAGGGTGAAGCCGACCGCGATGGGGGCGAGCACCGCGAGCAGGCCGGGGGTGGCCAGCTCGCGCAGCGCGTCCTTGGTACAGATGTCGACGACTCGCCCGTACTCCGGCTGCTCGGTGTAGTCCATGATCCCGGGGTGCTCGCGGAACTGCCGCCGCACCTCGAAGACCACGGATCCGGCCGACCGGGACACGGCGTTGATCGCGAGCCCCGAGAAGAGGAAGACGACCGCCGCGCCCAGCATCAGCCCGACCAGGTTGTTGGGCTGTGAGATGTCCATGCTCAAGGTCAGCTCGCCGGCCTTGGCGTGGACGTCGCTGACGGCCGTGCCGATGGCGTCCTTGAACGAGCCGTAGAGCGCCGAGGCCGCGAGCACGGCGGTGGCGATCGCGATGCCCTTGGTGATGGCCTTCGTGGTGTTGCCCACCGCGTCCAGGTCGGTGAGCACCTGGGCGCCGACGCCCTGGACGTCGCCGGACATCTCCGCGATGCCCTGGGCGTTGTCGGAGACCGGCCCGAAGGTGTCCATGGCGACGATCACGCCGACCGTGGTGAGCAGACCGGTGCCGGCCAGCGCCACCGCGAACAGCGCGAGCATGACCGAGGTGCCGCCGAGCAGGAAGGCCCCGTACACGCCGAGACCGATCAACAGGGCGGTGTAGACGGCCGATTCGAGGCCGATGGAGATCCCGGCCAGGACGACGGTGGCAGGCCCAGTGAGCGAGGACTTGCCGATGTCCCTGACAGGGCGCCGGGTGGTCTCGGTGAAGTACCCCGTCAACTGCTGGATCAGCGCCGCCAGGACGATGCCGATGGCCACGGCGACGAGCGCCAGGACCCTCGGATCGCCGTTGTGGTTCTTGATCACGTCGTCCGTCACGCCGTTCAACTTGGCATACGTGGACGGCAGGTAGACGAAGACCGCGATAGCCACCAGGGCGAGCGAGATCACCGCGGAGATGAAGAAGCCGCGGTTGATCGCCGACATTCCGCTGCGGTCGGCGCGCCGCGGGGCGACCGCGAAGATACCGATCATCGCGGTGACCACGCCGATCGCCGGGACGATCAGCGGGAAGGCGAGGCCCGAGTCGCCGAACGCCGCCTTGCCGAGGATCAGTGCCGCGACCAGGGTCACGGCGTACGACTCGAACAGGTCGGCCGCCATGCCGGCGCAGTCGCCGACGTTGTCGCCCACGTTGTCCGCGATGGTGGCGGCGTTGCGCGGGTCGTCCTCGGGGATGCCCTGTTCGACCTTGCCGACCAGGTCGGCGCCGACGTCGGCGGCCTTGGTGAAGATGCCGCCGCCGACTCGCATGAACATGGCGATCAGCGCGGCGCCGAGGCCGAAGCCCTCCAGGACCTTGGGTGCGTCGGCCGCGTACACGAGCACGACGCAGGAAGCGCCGAGCAGGCCGAGGCCCACCGTGAACATGCCGACCACACCACCGGTGCGGAAAGCGATCTTCATGGCCTTGTGGGAAACCGAGGTGAGATCTTTTTCGGGTTCGCCTTCCGCGGGAGTTGCCTCTCGGGCGGCGGCCGCGACGCGCACATTCGCGCGCACGGCGAGACGCATGCCGATGTATCCCGTCGTCGCCGAGAAGACGGCGCCGATCAGGAAGAACACCGAACGGCCTACGCGCTGCGACCAGTTGTCGGACGGCAGCAGGAACAGCAGGAAGAACACCACGACGGCGAAGATGCCGAGGGTGCGCAACTGCCGGGTCAGATAGGCATTTGCGCCTTCCTGTACGGCCGCCGCGATCTTCTTCATCGAGTCGGTGCCCTCGCCGGCCGCGAGGACCTGGCGCACCAGCAACTGCGCCACGATCAGGGCCGCCAGCGCGACCGCCGCGATGACGATCACGATCAGCCGGTTGCCGTCGGTCAGTACCGCGGCCGCGAGAGATGTGGGGTGGTCGAGTTCCGTTGGGTTGAAGAGCCCCGCCATTCGTCCTCCTTGACGCTCAGAGCTCAAGATGTGGACGGATTGTAGGTAGCGGAACACGATCAAAACAGGGCGCCGCAAATGGAATTGACCTTGACCGGCTCACCAGAGAGAGATCCGGTCACGAAAATGTCCCCGAAAGCGGTAACGGGGCAAAAGCATTGACGCTTGATCAACGATCAAGCGACGGGGGCCGGAATCTGGATCAAGGAATGAAAAAAGGCCCTGCTCAGCAGGGCCAGTCCTCATATCGAAAAGCAGTGGATCAGGGAAGCATCGTGGCCGGTGTGGTCGGCCAGCTCATCCGGATGACGCCGCCGGACTCGCCGGAGCTGACCTCCACATCGTCCACAAGCCCACTGATGACAGCGAGGCCCATTTCATCCTCCCCGCCGTCGTCGAGCTCCTCGTAGGGCACCGAGCCGCGCGCACCCGGCACCACCGTGCCGGGACCTCCCGGGCCCGGCACCTCGTCGCCGACCTCGATGGAGAACGACTTCTCCTCCTCGGTCAGGACGACACGCACGGGGGCGTCTACGCCGTGCGAGCGGTGCAGCCCGACAGCGCGGCTGCACGCCTCGCCGACGGCGAGTCTGACCTCGTCGAGCACTGCCTCGTCGACCCCGGCCCGGCGCGCCACGGCGGCGGCCACCAGACGGGCCGTCCTGACATGCTCGGGCTGGGCACTGAAACGGAGTTCAACGGTGGGCATGGCGATCCCCCTCGAACGTACGGGCGTACCTCTCAGGGGCCCCGGGCCAACATGCCACCCGGTGCCCCTGTCCTTCCTCCGGAGCCGTCCGTGGACGGCCGCCGTCAGTCGGTCGCGTTGACGGCCTCGTCGACCGAGCCGTGGATCGGGAACACCTTGGTGAGCCCCGTGATCCGGAAGATCTTCAAAATTCGCTCCTGATTGCAGACCAGGCGCAGCGAGCCCTCGTGCGCGCGCACGCGCTTGAGCCCGCCCACGAGCACGCCGAGGCCGGTGGAGTCGAGGAAGTCCACGCCCTCCATGTCGACAACCAGGTGGTAGCTGCCGTCGTTCACCAACTCGACCAACTGCTCGCGCAGCTTGGGCGCGGTATACACATCAATCTCGCCACCGACCTCGACGACCGTACGGTCGCCACCAGGGCCGGACACATTGCGAGTCGACAGGGACAGGTCCACGGATCCTCCAGCACCTTGCTATCGAGCGGCCGCCCCCTGAGTCTCCCCGGCGGAGCCAGAGAACGGATCGCCAGCCGCGATGGCATTCAATCACTTACCAGCAGCCATGCACGACGCCTTGGGACCATTGTCCGCTACGCCAGTGACACACTCGGTGCCGATGGCCAGGAATCACCGCCCCAGAACACCCGCCGACAGCACGGGTGAACGACCCGACCCCGGCACGGTCCTCGACCGGCTCGCCGCAGGGGCGGGCCGGGCTGCGCGCATCACTCATACGGAGCACTTGCCCCCGCGCGAGGGACGTCATGCCGTCTGGCCGCACCTCATCCGCCCGGAAGTGATCAACGCCATTCAGGACGCCGGCATCGAGCACCCCTGGGCCCACCAGGCCACCGCCGCCGAGCACGCCCTGAACGGCGAGTCGGTGGTGATCGCCACCGGCACCGCGTCCGGCAAGTCGCTGGCCTACCTGGCGCCGGTCCTCAGCACCCTCCTGGACGGCTCCGAGGCCCCGAACGGCCGCGGCGCGACCGCCCTCTACCTCGCCCCGACCAAGGCCCTGGCCGCCGACCAGCGCCGCTCGGTGAAGGCCCTGGCTGCCCCGCTGGGCAACGCGATCCGGCCCGCCGCGTACGACGGCGACACCCCGGTCGAGGAACGCGAGTGGGTGCGCCAGTACGCGAACTACGTCCTCACCAATCCGGACATGCTGCACCTGGGCATACTTCCCTCCCACCCCAGGTGGTCCTCCTTCCTGCGCGCCCTGCGCTATGTCGTCATCGACGAGTGCCACACCTACCGCGGCGTCTTCGGCTCCCACGTCGCCCAGGTGCTGCGCCGACTGCGCCGCCTGTGCGCCCGCTACGGCGCCGACCCGGTCTTCCTGCTCGCCTCCGCCACCGCAGCCGAGCCGTCGGTCGCGGCGGGCCGCCTGACCGGCCTGCCCGTGGTCGAGGTCGCCGACGACGCCTCCCCACGCGGCGAACTGGTGTTCGCCCTGTGGGAGCCCCCGCTCACCGAACTGCCCGGCGAGAAGGGCGCCCCGGTCCGCCGCACCGCCATCGCCGAGACCGCCGACCTGCTCGCCGACCTGACCGTGCAGGGGGTCCGCACGGTCGCCTTCGTCCGCTCCCGGCGCGGCGCCGAGCTCATCTCCGTCATCACCCAGGAGCGCCTGTACGAGGTCGACCGCAGCCTCGCCCGCCGGGTCGCCGCCTACCGGGGCGGCTACCTGCCCGAGGAGCGCCGCGCCCTGGAACAGGCCCTGCACTCCGGCGAGCTCCTCGGCCTGGCCGCCACCACCGCCCTGGAGCTCGGCATCGACGTCTCGGGCCTGGACGCGGTACTGATCGCGGGCTACCCGGGCACCCGGGCATCGCTGTGGCAGCAGGCGGGCCGGGCCGGGCGCTCGGGCCAGGGCGCCCTGGCCGTTCTGATCGCCCGCGACGACCCGCTGGACACCTACCTCGTCCACCACCCCGAGGCGCTGTTCCAGCAGCCCGTCGAGTCCACCGTGCTCGACCCGGACAACCCGTACGTCCTGGCCCCCCATCTGTGCGCGGCGGCGGCCGAGCACCCGCTCACCGAGGCCGACCTCGAACTGTTCGGCCCGGCGAGCCCGGGGCTCATGCCGCAGCTGGAGCAGGCGGGACTGCTCCGGCGCCGCAGCAACGGATGGTTCTGGACCCGCCGCGAGCGGGCCGCCGACCTCACCGACATCCGGGGCGGTGGCGGCCGCCCGGTCCAGGTCGTGGAGGCCTCCACGGGACGGCTGCTCGGCACGGTCGACGCGTCCGCCGCCCACACCGCCGTCCACGCCGGCGCCGTCCACCTCCACCAGGGCCGTACGTACCTGGTGAACCACCTGGACCTGGAGGATTCCGCCGCCCTCGTGGAGGAGGCCAGCCCGCCCTATTCGACCGTCGCCCGGGACATCACCTCCATCTCCGTCCTGGAAACCGACACCGAGATCCCCTGGGGAGCCGGGCGCCTGTGCTACGGCTCCGTCGAAGTCACCAACCAGGTCGTCTCCTTCCTGCGCCGCAAACTCATCACCGGCGAGGTGCTGGGCGAGACCAAGCTCGACCTGCCGCCCCGCACCCTGCGCACCCGGGCCGTGTGGTGGACGGTCACCGAGGACCAGCTGGATGCCGCCCGCATCAATCCGGAGATCCTCGGCGGCGCCCTGCACGCCGCCGAGCACGCCTCCATCGGGATGCTGCCGCTCTTCGCCACCTGCGACCGCTGGGACATAGGCGGTGTCTCCGTACCGCTGCACCCGGACACCCTGCTGCCGACGGTCTTCGTGTACGACGGCAACCCGGGCGGCGCCGGATTCGCCGAACGCGCCTTCCACACCGCAGCGCGGTGGCTGACCGCGACCCGCGAGGCGATCGCGTCCTGCGAGTGCGAGGCCGGCTGCCCCTCCTGCATCCAGTCGCCCAAGTGCGGCAACGGCAACGACCCCCTGCACAAGCGGGGCGCCGTCCGCCTCCTCACGGAACTGCTGCGGGGAGCCCCGGCAGAGCCCGCGACGGCCCCGCCCGTGACCTGACCGACGGTGTGTACGGGCCGAACCTCGCCCGCACCCGTACGTCCGCGATCTCCCCGGCCACCGAACAGCGCACCAGCTCCGCGCCCTGGGCCCGGGCCACCTCGGCGGCCTTGGCGCAGGCGTCCGGCGCGCCCCACAGGGCCCGGTCGGCCGCCGCGAGCGCGGCCAGGTCGGCGGCCCCGCCGGCCCGGTGCCGGGCGGCCACCGCCTGTCCGAGACCGAGCACGGCGGCGAACACCGCGCACATGGTGGCGGCCGTCAGCGCCACCCACACCGTGGCGGAACCCCGGTCGGCACACCGTGCACCCCTCAGCCACGGATCCACGAGACCTCTGCCCCACCAGCTCACGAGGCCCTCACCCACCGGTTCACGAGACTTCTGACCCACCGGCCCACGGAGCCGCTCTCCCGCCGGTTCATGAGACCTCTGCCCCACCGGCCCACGAAGTCGGCCTCCCGCCGGTTCACGAGGGCTCCCCCACCGTGTCCTCCGCCAGCGCCGCCGCCTCGGCACTGAGCCTCAGCGCCAAGTGGTGCGGCCCGGGCGTGGCGGACTCGACCCGGACCCGCCACAGTTCCCCGGCCCGCCGCACCGTGACCGTGGCGCCCTTCGGCGCCGCCGACCGGGCCGCCGCCAGCGCCACGGCCTCCGGCTCGGAGCGGGCCGCCGCACGCGCCCCGGCCCTGGCCGCGTCCACGCAGCGGATCTCCGCCGAGGCGGCCATCAGCGCCCAGAGCAGCGCCAGCGCGAACCCGACCAGCGCCGGGATCGCCACGGCGGTCTCGGCCGTCACGAAACCCCGGTCACCGCGCCGGCGCCGACCGCCCTCAGAACTGCACATCGAGCGCCCTGGTGATCAGCTGGGTCAACGCCGTCACGACCCCGCCGCTGGTGACGACCTTGTACAAGATCGCCGCGAAGGCACAGGCCGCGAGTGTGCCCACGGCGTACTCCGAGGTGGACATCCCGGCGTCGCCCCGCACCCGGCGCCGCAGCGCCAGACCCCAGAGCCGCATCCGCCGATTCGCTCCCGCCGCCCGCTGATTCATGCCACCGTTCATTTCTTCCAACTCCCTTGAGTGATACGTACGTTGATGGGCACCCAAGCCGTCCGAGGCATAGGGCGAATTGACGGGCAGGCTGATCCATGCGCGTGTTGATCCACGCGCAGGCCGAACGACCCGCCCGTGCACTGCCATCCCGGGACGCGCCCGATGCGCCCCTGCTGTTCGCGCTCAGCGCTTGAGCAGCCCGCCTGCCAGACCGATCACCACCGGGGCGACGCCCGCCGCGAGGAAGGCGGGCAGGAAGCACAGGCCCAGCGGGCCGGTGATCAGCACGCCCGCGCGCCTGGCCCGCGCCGAGGCGTCCCTGGTCCGTTCGGCCCGGCAGCGCTCGGCCACCCGGGCGACCGGCCCCGCCGCGGGAGCCCCCGAGGAGGCGGCCCGTTCCAGACAGCGAGCCAGCTCGGCCGCGCCCGGTATCGTCCCCAACCTCCCCCACGTGGCGGCCGGTTCACCGCCCATCCGCAGTTCCGCCGCGACCCGGCCCAGCCGCGCGCCGACCGGCCCTTCAAGAGAGGCTCCGACCGCCCCCGCCGCCTCGCGCGGCCCCGCCCCGGCCGCAAGGCAGGCGGCCAACAGGTCGGCGGCAAGGGGGAGTTCGCGGGCCGCTTTGCGCGCATCGCCCTCGTCACCCCGCGCTCGACGCCGACGGCCCCATTTCCAGGTCCCGTACGCCGCCGCCAAGCCGGCCAGCACTCCCCCGACACCGCCGATCAGCACATAGCAGGCGCCCAACGCCCCCAACGGAGCGGCCCAGTTCTTCGCCCGGGCCGTCTGCGCCGGCCCCCAGCGCCTGCGCGAGGGCCGGGCCGACGCCTCAAGGGCCAGCAGCGCGGCCATCCTGCGCCGCACCCCGCGTTCCTCCCGCCGGCGCGCGACCTCCAGGGCCGTCCACAGGGCGAGGGCGAGCACCCCCGCAACAACCCCCAGCCTGTGGACAACCTCCGGCGCGAACATGCCCGTCCCCGCTCCCCAGCCGGTCGCGAACGGGCTCATCGCCCCTCCCCGGCCCGTACGATCCGCGCCGCCCAGCACACCCCGGCGGTCTCCAGGACGGCGGCCACCAACAGGCATCCGAACCCGGCCGGGCTGTGCAGCAGCACCCGCAGCGGGCCCGCGCCCATCGCCGTGCCGAGCACCAGCCCCAGGGCCGGCAGCAGCGCCAGCAGGAGTACGGTCGTGCGCGGCCCCGCCAACTCGGACCGCAGTGCGTCCTGTTGCTCCCGGTCCGCCCGCAGCGCGCTCTCCAGGCGTTCAAGGCCCGATGCGAGCCCCGCCCCTCCGTCCACCGCCACCTGCCAGCAGGCGGCCACCCCGGCGAGCCCCTCGGCGCCCGGCTCCCTGGCCGCCTCGCGCAGCGCCGCCGGCACATCGCCGCCGAACTTGGCGGCTGCCACCACCGGGGCCGCCGCCGCGCCCAGTGCCGCCGTGTCCCGGGCGGCGGCGGCCAGCGCCTGGCCGGGCTGGCGGCCCGCCCGCAGCTCTCCGGCCACCGCGGCGCACCAGGCGATCACCTCATCGGCCCGCCGCGCCCTGGCCCGCTCGCGCTCCCGGGCCCGCAGTCGCCGCCCCACCAAGGGCACCGCCACCGCCCCGGCGACCAGGGGCAGCACCGACCCGCCCAGTACCGCGAGCACCAGCGCCACCGGCAGGCACAGCCACTCCAGCCGCCACCGCGCCCGGTCCCGCGTTCCCGCGAGAAAACGTCCGAAAGGCGACGCCATGAATGACGCGATGAACGCGGATCCCTCCCCTGTCGCACCGGGGGCGCCACCGGCCGCCCCGGTCCCCGCTCCGGTCCCCGCTCCCGCGAACATCAGCCGGGCCCGCCGCATCCCCTGGTCCTGCCCGGCCCACAGCCACGCGGCCGTCCCCGCGCACATCGCCGCCCAGGCGGGCAGCCCCATCCGAAGATCTGTCACAACGCACCCCCGATCAGCGCCCGGAGCCGCTCCCAGCCCGAGTCGCGCACAAATCCCGCCGCGCCCCACCGCAGCGCGGGCACCGTCACCACCAGTCCCGCCGCATCCCGCTCCAGGACGCGCACCTCCGCGATCCGGCGCCGCCCGGCCCGGTCCCGTACGAGGTGGACCACCACCGACAGGGCGGCCGCCAACTGGCTGTGCAGCGCGGCCCGGTCGAGCCCGGCCGCCGTCCCGAGCGCTTCGAGGCGGGCCGGAACGTCGGCGGCGGAATTGGCGTGAACCGTTCCACAGCCGCCTTCGTGGCCGGTATTCAAAGCGCTGAGCAGATCGGTCACTTCGGCGCCTCGCACCTCGCCCACGACCAGGCGGTCCGGCCGCATGCGCAGCGCTTGGCGCACCAGGTCCCGCAGGGTCACAAGACCGGCGCCCTCCTGGTTGGCGGGCCGCGATTCGAGGCGTACGACATGCGGATGGTCGGGCCTCAACTCGGCTGAGTCCTCGGCCAGTACGATCCGTTCGCCCGCGCCGACCAGGCCGAGCAGGGTCGACAGCAAGGTGGTCTTGCCGGTGCCGGTTCCGCCGCTCACCAGGAACGAGACCCGGGCCTCGATCAGCGCCCGCAGCAGCTGTTCACCGTCGGGCGGCACCGTCCCCGCCGCGGTGAGCTCGGCCAGCGCGAACGCCCTCGGCCGCACCACCCGCAGCGAGAGGCAGGCTGAGCCGACGGCGACCGGCTCCAGAACGGCATGCATCCGGGTGCCGTCCGGCAGCCGGGCGTCCACCCAGGGCCGGGCGTCGTCCAGTCGGCGGCCCGCCACCGCGGCCAGCCGCTGAGCGAGGCGGCGCACCGCCGCCGGGTCGGCGAACCGGACCCCGGTCAGTTCGAGACCGCCGCCCCGGTCCACCCAGACCCGGTCGGGCGCGGAGACCAGCACATCCGTCACCTCCGGATCGGCGAGCAGCGGCTCCAGCGGTCCGGTCCCCACCAGTTCGGACCGCAACTCCTCTGCTCCGCCCAGCACTTCGGCATCCCCGAGCAGTCGGCCCTGGGCGCGCAGCGCCGCCGCGACCCTGGCCGGTGTGGGCTCGGCCCCGCTCTCCGCCAGGCGCTGGCGCACCGCGTCGAGCAGCGGCGCTCCGGCGCCCCGCACCGGCAGCCCCCGAGGTCGCACCCCGCCACCGGTCGGGGGAGACGCACCGGAGGAGGACGTGCTCGAATCCCGTACCGCGTTCACGAGACCGCTCCCCCGGTGCGGCCGCCCGCCAGCGACTGGTCCCAGAAGGCCGTACAGAATCGGGCCAGCGGCCCCCGGGGCGCACTGCCCGGCGGCGACCCGCTCTCCTGAGCCTCCAACAGACCGGGTTCCCACGGCAGTTCGCCCGCCAGGGGCAGGCCCAGCGCGCTGGCCACCCACTGTTCGTCAAGGCCGGACGCGTACGGACCCCGTACCACCGCGCGAAGATCGCGCAGCACCATGCCGACCGACGACGCGACCCGGTTGGCCGCCGCGACCGCGCGCAGCTCGGCCGGGACCACAAGGAGACCCAGGTCCAGCTGGGCGAGCGCCTCGACCACCGCGTCGTCGACCCGGCGCGGGAGGTCCACGACGACCACCCCGCCCCGCCTGCGGGCCGCCGCGAGCACCGCGCGCATCGCCTCGCCCGGGACCACCACCGAGTCCCCGCGGTCCCAGCTCAGCACCCTCAACTGATGCAGGCGCGGCAGCGATTCCTCCAGGGCGCCTCCGGCGACCCGCCCGCGCGAAGCGGCGAAATCCGGCCATCGTCGGCCGTCGGTCTGCTCGCCGCCGAGCAGCACATCGAGGCCGCCGCCGAGCGGGTCGCCGTCGATCAGCATGGTGCGCTGCCCGGACCGGGCGGCGGTCACCGCGAGGGCGCAGGCCAGCGTCGACGCCCCGGCGCCGCCGCGCCCGCCGATCACGCCGACGGTCAGGGCGGGGCGCCCCACGCCTTCGGCGGCGTCCGCGATGCGGTCCACGAGCCACGGTTCCGCGTCGGGCAGCCGCAGCACGTGATCCGCGCCGAGCTCGACCGCGGCCTGCCAGACTCCGGGGTCGTCCTGATCCCGGCCCACCAGCAACACCCCGCGCCTGCGCGCCGAACCGAGCAGCCTGGGCGCGGCGTCGTCGCCGACCAGAACCAGCGGCGCGCTCTCCCAGCCGCCCCTGCGCTCGGGCACCCCGTGGCACACCTCGGGCTCGGCCCCGGCCGCGGCGCACAGCCGCAGCAGATCGTCGAGCAGTTCCTCGTCCTCGGTCACGATCAGCGGTCCGCCGCGCCGCCCCTCCGCGCCCGACGACCGGTCGGATGCCATGACTCCGTCCACGATTTCCGCCCCTCTCACTGCGATTCCTGCGTCCGCGGACTTCGCGAACTGGAATCACGGTGGAGGGAGACTCGAAATAATGTGGATCTTGATCAAAAGCTGTGGACAACTATCCCCGTTGTGAATATCCCGTTCACCTATACCAGTGACTTCCGGAGCGCAGCGCAACCACTACGCACAGTGACGAATCACGGCAGACGGGGAGCGCCACAAGCGAGGCGGGAAGAGGGGGACGACGATCGGCTCCAAGGGCCGAAAACGCGTCCGGACATGCGACGACCCCCGCCGGGGGGGAGAGCGGGGGTCGTCCCCACGGCCGACTCGGGGGGGGAGGAGTCGGACCGGGTTAGCACGGTCGCGAACGATCCGTGACTTCCATGGTGTACCCGAGAGCCTTCTCAGGCAAACCCACGCGCCCCAGCTTACGCCGAATGGTGGGCGCCTATGCTCGGGCTCGTGGAAAACCACTCGCTGCCGCGTACCGCCGCCTTCTTCGACTTGGACAAGACAGTCATTGCCAAGTCGTCGACGCTGACCTTCAGCAAGTCCTTCTATCAAGGAGGACTGATCAACCGCCGAGCCGTACTGCGCACCGCGTACGCGCAGTTCGTATTCCTCGCCGGCGGTGCCGACCACGACCAGATGGAGCGGATGCGCGAGTACCTGTCCGCGCTCTGCAAGGGCTGGAACGTGCAGCAGGTCAAGGAGATCGTCGCCGAGACGCTGCACGATCTGATCGACCCGATCATCTACGACGAGGCCGCCTCCCTCATCGAGGAGCACCACGCCGCGGGCCGCGATGTGGTCATCGTGTCGACCTCCGGCGCCGAGGTCGTCGAGCCGATCGGCGAACTCCTTGGCGCCGACCGGGTGGTGGCCACCAGGATGGTCGTCGGCGACGACGGCTGTTTCACGGGTGAGGTCGAGTACTACGCCTACGGGCCGACGAAGGCCGAGGCCGTCAGGGAGCTGGCCGCGTCCGAGGGGTACGACCTGGCGCGCTGCTACGCGTACAGCGACTCGGCGACCGACGTCCCGATGCTGGAGGCGGTCGGACACCCCCACGCCGTCAATCCGGACCGGGCCCTGCGGCGCGAGGCGAACGCCAGAAAATGGCCGGTTCTCGTCTTCAGTCGTCCGGTCCGCCTCAAGCAAAGGCTGCCCGTCATCAAGATGCCACCGCGCCCGGCGCTGGTGGCCGCCGCGGCGGTCGGCGCGGCCGCGGCGACCGCCGGTCTCGTCTGGTACGCCAGCCGACGACGGGCCGCCGAATCGGGCTGAGGTGCCGAGGGAACGCCCGGACGGATACGCCTGAAAACAGACGTCCCCTTTGCCCCTGTTTGAAGCTAAAAGTAAAGAACTGTGGCCAGGGGTTTCGCTTCCCGCCGGACGGGAGTAGAAAGGACTCAACGGCCCGCGAGACCCGGGACATCCGAGAGGATCACCTTCTACGCAAAAAAGGCCCCACGGACCGAGCATGAAAATCGAGCACCCACGCGACGTCGACCCGTCGATTACGGGCCAGCCGCACCAGGTGAACGGGCAGAGAATCCCGGCCTGATGGGCAACATTCGAGGACGCTTGGTAACCCGGTGGACATGCCAGCGGCGGTATCGGACATCGATACCGCCGCAACCCTTTTCCGGACAGGGCGGGCCGACGAAGCCCGCCGCTCCCCACTGAGCCGACGGGAAGCCTCTACGCGGCGCCCCGCTGGAGCGCCTCGCACACGGCCGTCGACTCGCGTACGCCCAGCTCGACCGCCTTCCCGCAGTGAGTGATCCAGGCCGCCATGCCCTCAGGAGTCCCCGAGGCGTAGCCGTCGAGTGCCGCGGCGTAGGCCGCCCGCCCCAGTTCTGCGTGGCCGACCTCGGCCGGGCAGATCGCCTTGGGGTCGAGCCCGCTGCCGACCAGCACGATCCGCTCGGCGGTCCGCGCGACGAGCCCGTTGCAGGAGGTGAAGGGCCGCAGCGCGAGCAGCTCGCCGTGCACAATGGCGGCGGTCACCAGGGCGGGAGCGGAGCTGCCCGCGATGATCAGCTGGGAGAGGCCTTCGAGGCGGCCCGCCACCTCGTCCGCATCCGGCAGCGGGAGCTCGATCAAGGGCTCGTCGACACCTTCGCCGCGCTGCCGCGGCCGGCCCACCGCGTCACCGGCGTCGGCGGCCGCGACCAGGTGCAGCCGGGCGAGCACCCGCAGCGGCGACTGCCGCCAGATCGACAGCAGTTGGCCCGCCTCGGCGGTCAGCCGCAGGGCGGCGCCGACCGTGCGCGCCTCGGGCTCGCTGCCGAAGTCGGTACGCCGCCGCACCTCTTCCAGCGCCCAGTCGGCGCCGGACAGCGCGGCACTGCCGCGGGCCCCGCGCAGCGCCGCCTCCGAGGTGATCTCGTTGCTGCGGCGCCGCATCACGCGGTGCCCGTAAGCCCGGTCCACGGCCTTGCGCATGGAGTCCACGGCGTCCGGGACGCCGGGCAGCCCGCCGAGGGCGACAAGAGGGTCAGCGGCGTTCGTACTCATAAGTAGGGAGGCTACGCGTCCGCAAGCCGCGCCCCACCTTCGAGTGGTCTTCTTCACTGACGGCGCACACTTACAGACACGGTGCGATTACCGTTGGTGAACATGAAGATCGCTTTCGTGGGGAAGGGCGGCAGCGGCAAGACCACGCTGTCCTCGCTCTTCATCCGCCACCTCACCGCCAACGAGGCCGCCGTCGTCGCGGTCGACGCAGACATCAACCAGCACCTCGGGGCCGCGCTCGGGCTCGACGAGGAGGAGGCCGCCGCGCTGCCCGCGATGGGCGCGCACCTTCCGCTCATCAAGGAGTACCTGCGCGGCACCAACCCACGGATCGCCTCCACCGAGACGATGATCAAGACGACACCGCCGGGCCAGGGCTCCCGGCTGCTGCGGGTGCGCGAGGCGAACCCGGTGTACGAGGCGTGCGCGCGCCGGGTCGTCCTGGACGACGGGGACATCCGGCTGATGGCGACCGGCCCGTTCACCGAGTCCGACCTGGGGGTCGCCTGCTACCACTCCAAGGTCGGCGCGGTCGAGCTCTGCCTGAACCACCTGGTGGACGGCGCGGACGAGTATGTCGTCGTGGACATGACGGCGGGCTCCGACTCGTTCGCCTCGGGCATGTTCACGCGCTTCGACATGACCTTCCTGGTGGCCGAGCCGACCAGGAAGGGCGTCTCGGTCTACCGCCAGTACAAGGAGTACGCCCGGGACTACGGGGTCGCCCTCAAGGTCGTCGGCAACAAGGTGCAGGGCCAGGACGACGTGGAGTTCCTGCGCGCGGAGGTCGGCGAGGACCTCCTGGTCACGATGGGCCACTCCGACTGGGTCCGCGCGATGGAGAAGGGCCGCCCGCCCCGCTTCGAGCTCCTGGAGGCCGACAACCGGCTCGCCCTGCAGGCGCTTCAGAACGCCGCGGACGACTCGTACGCCCACCGGGACTGGGAGCGCTACACGCGGCAGATGGTCCACTTCCACCTGAAGAACGCGGAGAGCTGGGGCAACGCGAAGACCGGGGCCGACCTGGCGGCGCAGGTCGACCCCGGGTTCGTGCTGAGCGAGCAGTTGGCCGCCGAGGTCAGTGAGCCGCAGCCTGCTTGATACCGGGCTGGGGCGCCGCGGGCTTGAGCGGTGCGACCGGCTTCGCCGGGGCCGCGGGCTGGGCGGCCTCCAGGGCTGCCCAGCCGCCCTTCGGGGCCTCGCCCACCTTGAGCATGCCGAACTTGGCGAGCACGGCCGGGTCCTGGGCGTCGAGCCAGTCGGCGAGCTGGCGGAACGAGACGCAGTGGACGTCGCGCTTCCCGCACACCGCCTTGATGGTGTCCTCGATCGCGCGCATATAGGTGCCGCCGTTCCAGGACTCGAAGTGGTTGCCGATGATGAGCGGGGCGCGGTTGCCGTCGTAGGAGCGGTCGAAGGCCTGGAGCAGGCCGTCGCGCATCTGGTTGCCCCAGTACTCGTGCTGATCGGCGTCACCGGCCTTCGCGTCGGACTGGTTCATGTAGAAGTTGTAGTCCATGGACAGGGTCTCGAAGCCCCGGCCCGGGATGGGCACCAGCTGCATCGACAGGTCCCAGATGCCGTTGGGGTTCTTCTTCGGCCACACCTGGTCGTTGACGCCGCTGGTGTCGTAGCGCCAGCCCAGTTCGCCCGCGGCCTTGACGAAGTTCTTCTGGCCCTCCAGGCAGGGGGTGCGGCCGCCCACGAGCTCCTTGTCGTAGTCGAAGGGGAGCGGCGCTTCTCCCTTCATTCCCGCGTTTGTCTTCCAGTTCTTCACAAAGGACTTGGCCTGGGCGATCTCGCTCTTCCACTCGGGCACCGACCAGGTGCCGACCCCGCCGTCGGGGCCGCAGTAGTGGCCGTTGAAGTGGGTGCCGATCTCGTTGCCCTCCTCCCACGCGGCGCGCAGCTGGGTGACGGTGTCCTTGATCCCCTTGAGGTCGTTGAAGCCGATGTCCGAGCGGCCCGGAGCGTGCTTGGGCGCGGTGTACAGGTTCGCCTTGTCCTCCGGGAGCATGTACACGCCGCTCAGGAAGTACGTCATGGTCGCGTTGTTCTCCTTGGCGACCTTCCGGAAGTGGGAGAAGAGCTGCTGGCTGTCCTCGCCGGCGCCGTCCCAGGAGAACACCACGAACTGCGGCGGCCGCTCCCCCGGTTTCAGCTTCAGGGGCTTGAGCAGGTGCGGCTGGAGTCCGGTGTACGCGGTGGAGCCGTCGCCGATGAGGTGTACGGCGCTCTTGGGGGCGGCGGCGCCCTGGCCGCCGGGGGCGCCCGGCTTGGTCTGGGCGGGGTCCGCGGAGCAGCCCGCGGCTCCGGCGGCCAGTGCCGCGGCGATGGCACCGACAGCGATCCTCTTCGTGGCGTGCGTGGCGTCGATCATCCGCCCACCTCTTCCTTGCGGTTATGTGCGTTGAATGCCGTCACGGCGCCGCAAAAGTCGCACGCACGGTCAGGGGGCGCAGTACGACAAGCCGAACGATAAGCTGATTATTCACCCTTGAGAGTGAATCATTGCCCTATTTGCCCCGCGTGTGAAGTGTTGACCTTTACTCTGCATTACGATTCATTTACCGAGTATTGAGAATCCCGCCACTGCACTGCCGTGACCCACGGCCGCGACCCACGTTCCGCGACCGCGCTGCCCCGGAGGAGACGGGAACCATGCCTGCCTGCCTACCCAGTCGCACCCAGCCCTCAGCTCGCACCCCCCGCTTCCGGCGACCCGCCGGCCCGTCTCCCTCGGGAGGCGGCCCCAGGCGTCGCCGCTTCACGGTCCCCGGCGCCGACCTCTCGGCGTCCATCACCGTCTTCCTGCTCGCCGTCCCGATGTCGCTCGGCCTCGCCGTCGCCATCGACGCACCGCTGGAGGCCGGCCTCATCGCCGCCGGCATCGGCGGAATCGTCGCCGGACTGCTCGGCGGCTCGCCCCTGCTCGTCAGCGGTCCGTCCGCCGGACTGACCGTGGTGTCGGCCGAGTTGATCCAGACCTACGGCTGGCGCACCACCTGTGCCATCACCGTGTGCGCGGGCCTGCTCCAAGTCGCCCTGGGTTCCCTGAAGACGGCGCGCTCCGCGCTCGCGGTCAGCCCCGCCATCGTGCACGGCACCCTCGCCGGCATCGGGGCCGCCATCGCACTCGCCCAGCTGCACATCGTCCTCGGCGGCTCCCCGCAGAGCTCGGCCGTCGACAACGCACTTGCCCTGCCGGGCCAGTTGGCCAGGGTCGGCCCCGCCGCGCCCCTCGTCGGCGCACTGACCATCGCCGTACTACTGTTGTGGCCGCGCATCCCCGGGCGTACCGGAAGGGCACTGCGCAGAGTCCCCGCCGCGCTCGCCTGTGTGGTGGTCGCCACCGGGGCCGCCGCGCTCGCCGCGCCGCGCATCGCCCGGGTCGTACTGCCCTCCTGGGACGCGCACGTCCTGCCCGAACTGCCGCACGGGCCGCTGCTCGGGCTCGCCACCGCGGTGCTCACGGTGACGCTGGTCGCCAGCCTGGAGTCGCTGCTCTCCGCGGTCGCCGTGGACAGACTGGCCGCCGAACGGCCGGGGTCGGCGCACCCGCCGCGCGCCGACCTCGACCGTGAGCTGCGCGGTCAGGGCATCGCCAACGCCCTCTCCGGGCTGCTCGGCGGCATGCCCGTCTCCGGCGGCGCGGTGCGCGGCAGCGCCAATGTGCGCGCGGGCGCCACCGGCCGCGCCTCGACCGTGCTGCACGGCGTGTGGGTGCTGCTCGCCGCCGGGCTGCTCGTCTCCGAACTGGAGTGGATCCCGCTGGCCGCGCTCGCCGCGCTGGTGATGATGGTCGGCATCCAGATGGTGAACTTCGCGCACATCCGCAACGTCCACAAGAACCGCGAATTCCTGGTTTACGTGGCGACCGTCGCCGGAGTGCTCGTCTTCGGCGTGCTCCAGGGGGTGGTCATCGGGATCGCGGTGGCCGTGGTCGTCGCGCTGCACCGGCTCGCCCGCACCCGGATCACCGCCCAGGAGGAGGCAGACGGCAGGTATCTGCTGTGCGTACGGGGGCAGTTGACGTTCCTGGCGGTGCCCCGGCTGACGCGGGCGCTTGCCCAGATGCCCCAAGGAGCCGAGGTCGTGGTCGAGTTGGACGGTTCGTTCATGGACCACGCCGCCTTCGAAGCGCTGCAGGGCTGGCAGGACGCGCACACCGCGCGCGGCGGCCTGATGCGGATCACGGGGCGGGCGGGGGCCGGGGTCGCCGCCGCGAAACGGGGAGCCCCGGGAGGAGCCGCCGAGCCCGTTTCCGCCGCGCACACCTGCTGCCGGCCCTGGACGCCGTGGCGCAACCACCACTGCCAGGAGCAGCCGTCGCAGCGCGCGCTCGGGCACCAACTGGCCAGCGGGCTCAGCTCGTTCCAGCGGAACACCGCCCCGCTGGTGCGCGACGAGCTGGCGCGGCTCGCGCGCGAGGGTCAGCGTCCTCACCAGCTCTTCATCACCTGCGCGGACTCCCGCCTGGTCACCAGCATGATCACCGCCAGTGGGCCGGGCGACCTGTTCACCGTGCGCAACGTCGGCAATCTGGTGCCCCCGCCGGGTGCCGAGGGCGCGGACGACTCGGTGGCGGCGGCGATCGAGTACGCGGTGGATGTGCTCCAGGTCGAGTCGATCACCGTCTGCGGGCACTCCGGCTGCGGCGCGATGCAGGCGCTGCTGAACAGCAGTCCGGGCGCGCCGATGACTCCGCTGCGCCGCTGGCTGCGGCACGGGATGCCGAGCCTGGAGCGGATGGCGAGCCGGCGGCACTCCTGGGCGCGGATCGCCGGGCGGCTGCCCGCCGACGCCGTGGAGCAGCTCTGCCTGACCAATGTCGTACAGCAGCTGGAGCATCTGCGGCGGCACGAATCGGTGGCGCGCGCGCTGGCCGAGGGCACCCTCGCCCTGCACGGCATGTACTTCCATGTCGGCGAGGCGCAGGCCTACTTGCTCGTCCCGGACGACGCGGCGGAGGTCTTCGAGGGGGTCGGCGGCACCGCCATGGAGGAATCGCCCGCCTGACCGGACGGGCGCCCCGCCGAGCCGCGTGTCCGAAAACGGCCGCCCGAACCGGCCCCGTCCCCCGCTCGTGAGAACGTATGGCCTCCCCTGTTGCAGGGGAGGCCATACCTGCGCCACGCCGATGACCAGGAGCCTCTACAGGTCTAAACCAATTCCCTGGAGACTCTTGTCACCCGGGCCCTGGCCTGATGAGCTATGGCCCGGGACACATAGGCACATAGGACGCCCTGGGAAAGGGAGATGTCGTGAGCAACGAAAGCCTGGCCAACCTGCTCAAGGAGGAGCGGCGGTTCGCGCCGCCCGCCGAGCTGGCCGCGAACGCCAACGTGACGGCGGAGGCGTACGAGCGGGCCGAGGCGGACAGGCTGGGCTTCTGGGCCGAGCAGGCCCGGCGCCTGACCTGGGACACCGAGCCGACCGAGACCCTCGACTGGTCGAACCCGCCCTTCGCGAAGTGGTTCGCCGACGGCAAGCTGAACGTCGCGTACAACTGCGTCGACCGGCACGTCGAGGCCGGTAACGGCGACCGGGTCGCCATCCACTTCGAGGGCGAGCCCGGCGACAGCCGCGCCCTCACCTATGCCGAGCTCAAGGACGAGGTGTCAAGGGCCGCCAACGCCCTTGTCGAGCTGGGGGTCCAGGCCGGAGACCGGGTCGCGGTGTATCTGCCGATGATCCCCGAGGCGGCCGTCGCGATGCTCGCCTGCGCCCGGATCGGCGCCGCGCACTCCGTCGTCTTCGGCGGCTTCTCGGCCGACGCCGTCGCCTCCCGCATCCAGGACGCCGACGCCAAACTGGTCATCACCGCCGACGGCGGCTACCGGCGCGGCAAGCCGTCCGCTCTGAAGCCCGCGATCGACGAGGCCGTCGCCAAGTGCCCCCAGGTCGAGCATGTGCTCGTCGTACGCCGCACGGGTCAGGACACCGCTTTCGACGACACCCGCGATGTGTGGTGGCACGACATCGTCGCCCGCCAGTCGGCAGAGCACACACCCACCGCCTTCGACGCCGAGCACCCACTGTTCATCCTCTACACCTCGGGTACGACGGGTAAGCCCAAGGGCATCCTGCACACCTCCGGCGGCTACCTCACCCAGGCCGCGTACACCCACAACGCGGTGTTCGACCTGAAGCCGGAGAGCGACGTCTACTGGTGCACCGCCGACATCGGCTGGGTCACCGGGCACTCGTACATCGTCTACGGGCCGCTCGCCAACGGCGCGACCCAGGTCATGTACGAGGGCACCCCGGACAGCCCGCACCAGGGGCGGTTCTGGGAGATCGTGCAGAAGTACGGCGTGACCATCCTCTACACCGCGCCGACCGCGATCCGTACGTTCATGAAGTGGGGCGACGACATCCCCGCCAAGTTCGACCTGTCGTCGCTGCGGGTCCTCGGCTCGGTCGGTGAGCCGATCAACCCCGAGGCGTGGATGTGGTACCGCAAGCACATCGGCGCCGACAAGTGCCCGATCGTGGACACCTGGTGGCAGACCGAGACCGGCGCGATGATGATCTCGCCGCTGCCCGGAGTCACCGAGACCAAGCCCGGTTCCGCCCAGCGCGCACTGCCGGGAATCTCCGCCACCGTCGTGGACGACGAGGCGCGCGAGGTGCCCAACGGCGGGGGCGGCTACCTGGTCCTGACCGAGCCGTGGCCGTCGATGCTGCGCACCATCTGGGGCGACGACCAGCGGTTCATCGACACCTACTGGTCCCGGTTCGAGGGCAAGTACTTCGCCGGCGACGGCGCCAAGAAGGACGACGACGGCGACATCTGGCTGCTCGGCCGGGTGGACGACGTGATGCTGGTGTCCGGCCACAACATCTCCACCACCGAGGTCGAGTCGGCGCTCGTCTCGCACCCGTCGGTCGCCGAGGCCGCCGTGGTCGGCGCGGCCGACGAGACGACCGGGCAGGCGATCGTGGCCTTCGTGATCCTGCGCGGCAGCGCCGCCGAGTCCGACGGCCTGGTGGAGGAGCTCCGCGCCCACGTGGGCTCGGCGCTCGGCCCGATCGCCAAGCCGAAGCGGGTGCTGCCGGTGGCTGAGCTGCCCAAGACCCGCTCGGGCAAGATCATGCGCCGGCTGCTCCGCGATGTCGCCGAGAACCGTGAGCTGGGCGATGTCACGACGCTCACCGACTCCTCGGTGATGGCCCTGATCCAGACCCAGCTGCCGACCGCGGCCAGCGAGGACTGAGCAGCGGAAGTACACCGACGAGGGGCCCGGCCGGGGTTGCGGCCGGGCCTCTTTTCGCGCGCCTTATGTCTGCTATGCCCCTAAAGTGATGATCACCGGATCCACCCCGACGCACACCAGTTCGTAAAGTTAGGTAAAGTAAGGAAAGCGTCAACGATGCGACAAGAAAGTCAGGTGCGCCGGGAAGTCTGGTCGGCAACGTGCTGAGTCATGCCCGCCGAACCGACCGGAGGTCGCCCTCGTGGCCATACCCACCCCCAGCAGCCGCAAGTTCCTCGGACGCCTCTCGCTCCCCGAGCGGAACTTCGTCGCGGACGCGCTGCGTGCCGAGACGGTCGGCGGCGTCCTGCTGCTGGTGGCCGCGATCATCGCCCTGATCTGGGCGAACACCTTCGGATCCAGCTACGAGTCGGTCCGCGGCTTCCATCTGGGGATCAGCTCCCTCGGGCTCGACCTCGCCCTTCAGCACTGGGCGGCCGACGGCCTGCTCGCGATCTTCTTCTTTGTCGCCGGCATCGAACTCAAACGTGAACTCGTCGCCGGAGAACTGCGCGACCCCAAGGCGGCGGCCCTGCCCGTGATCGCGGCGGTCTGCGGCATGGCCGTGCCCGCGCTCGTCTACACGCTGGTGAACGTCGTCGGCCACGGCGCTCTTGACGGCTGGGCCGTACCGACCGCTACGGACATCGCCTTCGCGCTCGCCGTCCTCGCGGTCATCGGCACCTCCCTGCCGTCCGCGCTCCGCGCCTTCCTGCTCACCCTCGCCGTCGTCGACGACCTCTTCGCGATCCTGATCATCGCCGTCTTCTTCACCAACAGCATCAATTTCGCCGCACTCGGCGGAGCCGTCCTCGGGCTCGCCGTCTTCTGGCTGCTGCTCAGGAAGGGCGTGCGCGGCTGGTACGTCTACATCCCGCTCGCGCTGGTCATCTGGGGGCTGATGTACAACAGCGGCGTCCACGCCACCATCGCCGGTGTCGCGATGGGCCTGATGCTCCGCTGCCACCGCTCCGACGGCGAGGAGCACTCCCCCGGCGAGCACATCGAGCACCTGGTGCGCCCGGTGTCGGCCGGGCTCGCGGTGCCGCTGTTCGCGCTCTTCTCGGCCGGCGTCTCCATCAGCGGCGGCGCGATCGCCGATGTCTTCACCCGGCCCGAGACGCTCGGTGTGGTGCTCGGCCTGGTCGTCGGCAAGGCCCTCGGCATCTTCGGCGGTACCTGGCTCGCCGCCCGCTTCACCAAGGCCGAGCTCAATGACGACCTGGCCTGGCCCGATGTCTTCGCCGTCGCCTCGCTCGCCGGGATCGGCTTCACGGTCTCGCTGCTCATCGGGGAGCTCGCCTTCACCGGCCAGAACAAGCTGGCCGACGAGGTCAAGGCGGCCGTCCTCATGGGCTCGCTGATAGCCGCCGTGCTGTCCTCCGTCCTGCTCAAGATGCGCGTGCGCAAGTACAAGGTGCTCGTCGAGGACGAGGAACGGGACGACGACCAGGACGGCATCCCCGACGTGTACGAGATGGACAAGCCGGACTACCACCTGCGGATGGCCGCGATCTATGAGAACAAGGCGGCCGAGCACCGCAGGCTGGCACAACTGGCGGGGGCGGGGCGCGACGACGGCGACAGTGCGACATGATCTGACCACGGCCCTGTTGGCCCTGTTGGACCCGTCGGTAACCGAGAAGAGAAGAGGGAGTCAGCGATGAGCGACCCCAGCCACAACGCCGGCAGCGCCGAGCGCAGCCTCGGCCAGCTGGTCGCCTCCGCGACCGCCGAGATGTCCGCGCTGGTGCACGACGAGATCGCGCTGGCCAAGGCCGAGCTGCGGCAGGACGTCAAGCGCGGGGCGATCGGTGGCCTCGCCATCAGTACGGCGGGCGTGTTCGTCCTGTTCTCCCTGCCGGTGCTGAGCTTCGCGGCGGCGTACGGAATCCACAATCTGGGGCTCGGGCTCGCCTGGTCGTTCCTGATCGTGGGCGGGGCGTTCCTGCTGCTCGCGGCGGTGCTCGGGCTGCTTGCCGTGGCCAAGTTCAAGAAGGTCAAGCCGCCGGAGAAGTCCATCGCGTCGGCCAAGGCGACGGCCGCCACCCTCCAGGGTGTGAAGCCGCATCCGCGCCCGGCCACCCTCCAGGGGACGGTCACCGACGCCGCCCCCGCTGTGGCACGCTCGTCTGCATGACCGCACCCGATCCCGGTACCGGAAGCCCTGGCGGCACCGGCAGCCCCGTCCGCATCGATGGTCCCTGGACCCATAGGGACGTGGCGGCCAACGGTGCGCGCTTCCACATCGCCGAACTCGGCGACGGGCCACTGGTGTTGCTCCTGCACGGCTTTCCGCAGTTCTGGTGGACCTGGCGCCATCAGCTGACCGCGCTGGCCGACGCCGGGTTCCGTGCGGTCGCGATGGACCTGCGCGGCGTGGGCGGCAGCGACCGCACCCCGCGCGGGTACGACCCGGCCAACCTCGCGCTCGACATCACCGGAGTCGTACGGTCGCTCGGCGAGCCCGACGCGGCCCTCGTCGGGCACGACCTGGGCGGCTACCTGGCGTGGACGGCAGCCGTGATGCGCCCCAAGCTGGTGCGCCGGCTCGTGGTGTCCTCGATGCCGCACCCCCGGCGCTGGCGCTCGGCGATGCTCGCCGACATGAAGCAGACCTCGGCCGGCTCCTACGTCTGGGGCTTCCAGCGGCCGTGGCTGCCGGAGCGCCAGCTGGTCGCGGACGAGGGCGCGTTGGTCGGCAGGCTCGTACGGGACTGGTCGGGCCCGCGCCAGCCCGAGGACGAGGCCGTGGAGACCTACCGGCGCGCCATGTGCATCCCCTCCACGGCGCACTGCTCGATCGAGCCGTACCGGTGGATGGTGCGGTCGATGGCGCGGCCCGACGGCATCCAGTTCAACCGGCGGATGAAGCGGCCGGTCCGGGTTCCGACGCTGCATCTGCACGGCTCGCTCGACCCGGTGATGCGGACCCGCAGCGCGGCGGGCTCCGGGGAGTACGTCGAAGCCCCGTACCGCTGGCGGCTGTTCGTCGGTCTGGGCCACTTCCCGCACGAGGAGGACCCGGTGGCGTTCTCGACCGAACTCGTCAACTGGCTGAAGGATCCTGAACCGGACCGCTGAGTTCCGGTGTCGCCGCGGGAACTGTTGTCCTACGAACAGCCAAATGCCTGGCGCATAGGCCAATTGGCCCCCTCTGGCGCGGTTACCGACCATGGGCCCCGGGCACACGTCGGGGTATGGGCTGGACGCACGACTACGGTGACGCAGCACGCAACCGCCGAACGGCCGCAGGGCCGGTCTCGTACGAGAGGGGCGGCCCGCAGGGGCAGGGGCTGCAACACCCCTCCCCCGACTCCCAGGAGGTGGGCATTCCGCGCATCCTGCGGCGCCGGGCCCGCTGGGTCTCGGCCCGGCTGCGGCATACGCGCACCTAGCCGTACCCGGCGGCGCATCCGGTTGCCGGCCGGGTAGTCGGCTAGTCGGCTCTGAGGTAGCCGAGGCCGGGGTGCACGCCCCGGTAGCCGTCCAGGAGCCTTCGGGCGACGTGGACGGAGTCGACCAGCGGATGCAGGGCGAAGGCCTTCACCGCCGCCCGCGCCGACCCGCTCTCGACCGCCTCCAGGACACACCGCTCGACCGCCTTCACCGCGCTGACCAGGCCTGCCTCATGGCCCGTCAGCTGTGAGACGGGCAGCGGGCGGGGGCCCGCGGCGTCGACGCGGCACGGGATCTCGATGACGGCCTGCTCGTCGAGCACGCGCAGCGAACTGCCGTTGCGCACGTTCAGGATGAGCGTCGCCACCTCGTTCCTCGCGATGGCCCGCATCAGGGCGAGCGCGACGGTCTCGTACCCGCCGGACTCCAGGTCGTCGGCCATGCGCTCACCGGCGCCCGCCACGTCCCGGTTCTTCGCCATGTACGTGGCCTCGCGCTCGGCTCTCGTACGGTCCCAGGCGGCCCACACCGACGCGTCGGGCACCGTCTCGGCCGTGGCGTAGAAGCGTGCCTGCTGGTCCCTGAGGAAGGCGCCGCGGGTCTGCTCGGCCTGCCGGTAGGCGGCCACCGCCTCGCGGTTGAAGTAGTAGTAGTGCAGGTACTCGTTGGGTACGCAGCCGAGCGAGCGCAGCCAGTCGGCGCCGAAGAGCTTGCCCTCCTCGAAGGAGGTCAGCAGTTCGTCACCCTGCTCGAACAGGCGCGGCAGAACGTTCTGCTCGCCGTCGTACAGGCCGTGCAGCCAGCCCAGGTGGTTGAGGCCCGCGTAGTCGAGACGCAGGGTCCCGGGGTCGGCGCCGACCGCGCGCGCGACCCGGCGGGCCAGGCCCACCGGCGAGTCGCAGATGCCGATGACCCGGTCGCCGAGGTGCTCGGCCATCGCCTCGGTGACCAGGCCCGCCGGGTTGGTGAAGTTGATGACCCAGGCCTCGGGGGCGAGTGCCCGGACCCTGCGGGCGATGTCGACGGCGACCGGCACGGTCCGCAGCCCGTAGGCGATGCCGCCCGCACCGACCGTCTCCTGGCCGAGCACGCCCTCGGCGAGCGCGATCCGCTCGTCGGCGGCCCGGCCCTCCAGACCGCCGACCCGGATCGCGGAGAACACGAAGTCCGTGCCGCGCAGCGCCTCGTCGAGATCGGTGGTGGTACGCACCCGGGGGGCGTCCTCGATTCCGTACCCCTGGTCGGCGAGCACCCGGCCCATCGCGTGCAGCCGGGCCGCGTCCAGGTCGTACAGGACCACCTCGGTGACACGCCCGGGCGCGTGGTCGCGCAGCAGGGCGCCGTACACCAGCGGGACGCGGAAGCCGCCGCCGCCGAGGATCGTCAGTCGCATCGGAGCCTTCTCGTCGGGGAGTCGTCAACGGGTCATAGGGCGCACTGCTGGCTGTCGACCTGCTGACTTGCGGTGCGGCCCTGGTGGATGTCGGCCTGGATCTCGCCGGCGGTCAGCGCGTATCCGGTGTCCGGATCGTCCAGCGACTTTGCGAAGACCACCCCGTACACCTTGCCCTCGGTGGTCAGCAGCGGGCCACCGGAGTTGCCGGGGCGGACCGTGGTGAACAGCGAGTAGACATCGCGGCGGACGGTGCCGCGGTGGTAGATGTCCGGGCCGTTGGCGCTGATCCGGCCGCGGATCCGGGCGGAGCGTACGTCGTACGGGTGGTCCTCGGGGAAGCCCGCGACGATCGCGCTGTTGCCGCTGTGGGCTTCGGCGGAGGTGAACTGGAGCGGGGGCGCCTTCAGATCCGGCACGTCAAGGACCGCGATGTCGCGGCGCCAGTCGTAGAGCACGACCTTGGCGTCGTACGTACGCCCCTGACCGCCTATCTGGATGGTCGGCTCGTCGACGCCGCCCACCACGTGCGCATTGGTCATGACGCGGCGGTCGGCGAAGACGAAGCCGGTGCCTTCGAGGCGCTTTCCGCAGCTCGGGGCCATGCCGACGACCTTGACGATGGACTTCTTGGCGGCGGCCGCGACCGGGCTGCCCACGAGCTTCGGGTCGGGCGCCTGGACGTCGGTGATCGACTCGTTCGAGAACGGGGTGAAGACCTGCGGGAAGCCGTTCTGCGCGAGGACCGAGGAGAAGTCGCTGAACCAGGTCGACGCCTGCTGGGGCATCACATTGGAGACGCCGAGCAGGATCTTGGAGCTGCGGACCTCCTTGCCCAGGGTCGGCAGCGCGGTCCCGGCGAGCGCGGAACCGATCAGCCACGCCACGAGCAGCATGGCCACGACGTTCACCAGGGCGCCACCGGTGGCGTCCACGGCTCTCGCGGGCGACCAAGTGATGTACCGGCGCAGCTTGTTGCCCAGATGTGTGGTGAAGGCCTGGCCCACGGAGGCGCAGACGATCACGATGACGACCGCGACGACGGCCGCTGTCGTCGAGACCTGGGACTCGTTGGTGATGTGGTCCCAGATGACCGGGAGCAGATACACGGCGATGAGGCCACCGCCGAGGAACCCGATCACCGACAGGATGCCGACGACGAAGCCCTGGCGGTAGCCGACGATCGCGAACCATACGGCGGCGACCAGCAACAGGATGTCCAGCACGTTCACGGGCCCCAGCCTGTCACGCGTGCCAGTCGAGCGGCACCTGCTTGGCGCGGTCCCACGGGCGCTCCCACCCCGCGTAGTGCACGATCCGGTCGATCACACCGGCCGTAAAGCCCCAGACGAGTGCCGATTCGACCAGGAATGCCGGACCTGTGTGGCCGCGTGGGTGGACCGCGGTCGCCCGGTTGGCCGGGTCCGTGAGATCCGCCACGGGCACCGTGAAGACGCGGGCCGTCTCGCCGCTGTCGACCGCCCGTACCGGGGTCGGCTCGCGCCACCAGCCGAGGACGGGCGTCACCACGAAGCCGCTCACCGGGATGTAGAGCCTGGGCAGCACACCGAAGAGCTGGACGCCGGCCGGATCGAGGCCGGTCTCCTCCTCGGCCTCGCGCAGGGCGGCCCGCAGCGGTCCCGTGGTGCGCGGGTCGCCGTCCTCGGGGTCGAGGGCACCGCCGGGGAAGGAGGGCTGGCCGCCGTGCGAACGGAGCTGGCTCGCCCGCTCCATGAGGAGCAGCTCGGGGCCACGGGGACCGTCGCCGAAAAGCACGAGCACTGCGGACTGCCGCCCGTCCCCGCTGTCCGGCGGCAGAAACCGACTCATCTGCTCGGGCGCGACGGCCTCCGCGGCCCGCGCGACGGGAGCCAGCCACTCGGGAAGGCCTTGGGTGGTGACGGTGGGGGTGGGCGCCGCATCGCCGCGGGCGGCGGGGGTGGGAGGCGCCGCTTGGCCGCGGGCGGCGGGGGTGGGAGGCGCCGCATCGCCGCGGGCAGCGGGAGTGGGGGGCGCCGCTTGGCTGCGGGCGGTGGGGGTGGCTTGGCTCGTGCTCGGGCGGCCTGCGGCTTGGGCAGCTTGGCCCGTGTCGGGGACGCCTGCGGCCTGGGCAGCTTGGCCGCCGCCGGGGCGGCCTGCCGTTTGGTCGGCTCGGCCCGTGCTGGGGGGCCGGGCAGCGGCTTGGGCGGCTTGGCCTGTGCCGGGGGGCCGGGCGGCGCCAAGCCCCTGGCTCGTACCGGGGCGGTCAGGGGCTTGGGTGGGAGCCTCTATGCCGTTCGTGCCGCGACCCGGCTGCGCCTCGCCGCCGGTTCGGCTCGCGCCCGGGGCGTGGCCTGAGCCACCGACATGGGCGCTCAGGGCGCCGGCGTGGCCGCTCAGGGCGTTACGGCTCCCGGTGTGGCCACCGGCGGGCTCCGTACGGCTGCTCGGGCCGCCGGTGCGGCCCTGCGCGTCGATGCCGCCGAGATCGCCGTCGTACGTCTCGCTCGCGTGCGTCATATGCACCCCCGTCATTCATCGTCCACAACGCCCGCGGCCGTCACATTCGTTCCGGCCGGCCGGAAGCGTCCGTCTTCCGGGTGACGTCAGCCTGCTCCCAGCGGGGGCGCGGGCAGCCCCGGGTAGTCCGGCGGCGGGTTCAGCCGCTGGCCCGGGAAGCCGCCCTTCTCGTACTTCAGGAGCTTCCGCGCCTTCTCGGGATCGGTCTCGCCCTCGCCGTACGACGGGCAGAGCGGGGCGATCGGACAGGCACCGCAGGCAGGCTTGCGGGCGTGGCAGATGCGGCGGCCGTGGAAGACGACCCGGTGCGAGAGCATCGTCCAGTCGCTCTTGGGGAAGATCGCGCAGATCTCCGCCTCGACCTTCTCCGGGTCCTCCTGCTCGGTCCACTTGAAGCGGCGCACCAGCCTGCCGAAGTGGGTGTCGACAGTGATCCCAGGGACCCCAAAAGCATTACCAAGCACAACATTTGCGGTCTTTCGCCCAACTCCCGGCAACTTGACCAGATCCTCCAGACGGCCGGGCACCTCGCCCCCGAACTCGTCCCTGACGGCCACGGCGATCCCCATGATCGACTTGGTCTTTGCCCGGAAGAACCCGGTGGGCCGGATGATCTGCTCGACCTCTTCGGGGTTCGCCGCGGCGAGGTCCTCGGGGGTCGGGTACGCGGCGAACAGTGCGGGCGTCGTCTGGTTGACCCTCAGGTCTGTGGTCTGCGCGGACAGGACGGTCGCGAGGAGCAGCTCGAACGGATTACGGAAGTCCAGTTCGGGATGGGCGTACGGGTAGACCTCGGCGAGCTCGCGATTGATGCGGCGAGCCCGGCGGATCATCGCGAGCCGGGACTCGGGCTTGGAACCGGCGGTCTTGCCCTGGGCCCCGCCCTTGCCCTGGGCGGTCATGCCGCCCTGGACCTTGGGGCCGCCCTTTGCCCGAGTGCCGGGCGCCTTCTTCGGGGGCGCCGCATCCGAGGCGGCGGCCTTCTTGGCGGCGGTCCCCCTGGTGGCGGCGGTCTTGTCAGCGGCCCCCTCGGCGGCGGCACTCTTCTTGGCGGCGGGCTTCACCGCGGCAGCCTCCCTGGTCGGCTTCGCCGACGTATCGGCCCGCGTCGTATCGGCCCGTGTCGAGGAGGCGGCCTTCGTGGCCCGCGCGGCCCTCTTCACGGGTTCTTTCGGCTTGGACGCGGGCTGTTCGCCCACAGCGGAATCGTTCTCTGCGGACACTCTTCCAGCCCCCCTGGCCTGCGCTCTCACCGGCGAATTGGACACCCGGCCAGCCTAAAGCCCGGCACCGACATCCGCCCCGACCACAGCGAATCAGCGCCCCAATCGGCCCCCTGGCTCACGGTCCGGCACTCCAGTACGTCATCCTTGTGATTGATCGCACTGTTTAGACCGTCCGGCAAAATGGGGAGCACGCTCCCCTGATACCGGTCGACAAGGAGAGATTCGTGGACGACGTTCTGCGGCGCGCCCCGCTCTTCGCGGCGCTCGATGACGAGCAGGCCGCGGAGCTCCGCGCCTCGATGAGTGAGGTGACGCTCGCCCGCGGCGACGCCCTCTTCCACGAGGGCGACCCCGGCGACCGCCTGTACGTGGTCACCGAGGGCAAGGTAAAGCTGCACCGCACCTCACCCGACGGCCGCGAGAACATGCTGGCGGTCCTCGGCCCCGGCGAGCTCATCGGCGAGCTGTCCCTGTTCGACCCGGGCCCGCGCACCGCCACCGCGACCGCGCTGACCGAGGTCAAGCTGCTCGGCCTCGGCCACGGCGACCTGCAGCCGTGGCTGAACGCGCGCCCGGAGGTGGCCACCGCACTGCTGCGGGCCGTCGCCCGCCGACTGCGCAAGACCAACGACCAGATGTCCGACCTGGTCTTCTCCGACGTGCCGGGCCGGGTCGCCCGCGCGCTCCTCGACCTGTCGCGCCGCTTCGGCGTGCAGTCCGAGGAGGGCATCCACGTCGTCCACGACCTCACGCAGGAAGAGCTGGCCCAGTTGGTCGGCGCCTCCCGCGAGACGGTCAACAAGGCACTGGCCGACTTCGCCCAGCGCGGCTGGCTGCGCCTGGAGGCCCGAGCGGTGATCCTGCTGGACGTGGAGCGGCTGGCGAAGCGCTCGCGCTGAGCGCCTTCGATTCGCACGCCGCACACGGCATGCCGTAACGCCTGAGGGGCTGGTCTCGTCCGAGACCGGCCCCTTTCGCATGGACGCGGACGAGTGGCCGGGTAGCGGACGAGTGGTTGCGACGCGGACGAGCGGCCAGGAGAGCCGGACGAGTGGTTGCGACGCGGACAAGTAGCTGGGAAACGAGCGGCCCGGAAGCAGACGAGTAGCCGGGAAGCGGACGAGCGGCCGGGAACCGGCGCGCAGTCGGGGCCCTTGCGCACCACCGTCCCGGGTGGGGCGGGCAGTTGAAAAACCCGGGCGGCCGGGAACCCCGCGGCGAGCCGGGGCGTTCTCGAGATGTACACCGAAGATCCCGGGCCGTGACCCGCCGCCAAACACCTCACGGCCCACGGGGGGCCAAGTCCCAAGCCCCCGCGTCCGTACGAGAGTTGAGGCCTACCTCACCCAACTCTCCTCTACAGACAGGGCAATTAACGCCGTCGTCGGCACCAGGCGACACGCGACGCATGACGCTGCACCAACTGACGTCATGTCAGATAAGGCCGTGCTCGCGCAGGTACTCGAGCTGCGCGCGCACCGAGAGCTCGGCGGCCGGCCACAGCGACCGGTCGACGTCCGAGTAGACCAGGGCCACCACCTGCGCCGCCGTGACGTGGCCGTTCTCCACCGCCGTCTCCACCTGGGCAAGCCGGTGCGCGCGGTGGGCCAGATAGAACTCGACGGCGCCCTGGGCGTCGTCGAGCACCGGACCGTGCCCCGGCAGCACCGTGTGCACACCGTCGTCAACAGTCAGCGAACGCAACCTGCGAAGGGAGTCGAGATAGTCGCCCAGGCGGCCGTCGGGATGGGCCACGACGGTCGTACCGCGCCCGAGGACCGTGTCGCCCGTCAGGACCGCCCGGTCGGCGGGCAGATGGAAGCAGAGTGAGTCCGCGGTGTGGCCGGGGGTTGGCACCACCCTCAGCTCCAGGCCGCCGGTGGTGATGACATCGCCCGCCGCGAGGCCCTCGTCACCCAGGCGCAAGGCCGGATCCAGGGCGCGCACAGGGGTACGGGTCAGCTCGGCGAAGCGGGCCGCGCCCTCGGCGTGGTCGGGATGCCCGTGGGTGAGCAGGGTGAGCGCGACCCGCTTGCCCGCCTGACCGGCCGTCTCGATGACGTGCTTGAGGTGCACGTCGTCGAGCGGCCCGGGGTCGATGACGACGGCCAAGTCGGAATCGGGCTCGGCGACGATCCAGGTGTTGGTGCCGTCCAGGGTCATCGCGGAAGCGTTGGGTGCGAGGACATTGATCGCGCGGTCGGTGGCAGGGCCCGAAAGGACCCCGCCGCGCGGCTGCCCGGGAAGAGCGGAGGCATCACTCATACGGCACCTCCGGGGGTGGCGATGTCGGTGGTCACCGGGGCGGACCACCCCGGCACGGCCAGGGCCACCGGGGCGCGCCCCACGGGACCGGGCGAGGCGGGTCCGAGGGGACGGCGCCTCGGGAGGGCGCCGGTCGCAAGGTCGCCCCGCGCAAGGTCTCGCCACGCGAGGTCGCCCCTAGCAAGGTCGGCGGCACGCGCGAGGGCGCCTCGGATGAGGTCTCCCCACGCGCGGTAGGCGACGGTGTCGGCGGGACGGATCATCAGGCGCCGCCCCCCGCCGGGATGTGTTTGGTGAACTCGTCGTGGCCCGGCCAGCTCAGGACGAGTTCACCGGACTCGGTCAGTCGGGCCCGGGCGAGGACCGGGGTCAGATCGCGGCCGGCCGACCCAGCGAGGGCCTCGGCGGCAGTGGCGTACGGAAGGAGATCACGCAGGGTGGAAACGGTCGGGGGCATCATCAGGAGTTCGCCCTTGTCGTAGCCGGCGGCGGCTTCGGCAGGGCGGATCCAGACGGTGCGGTCGGCCTCGGTCGAGGCGTTCCGGGTGACCTGGCCCACGGGGAGCGCGGCGACGAAGAACCAGGTGTCGTACCGCTTGGGCTCGAATTCGGGGGTGATCCAGCGAGCCCAGGCACCGAGCAGATCGGAGCGGAGCACAAGGCCACGGCGGTCCAGGAACTCGGCGAAGCTCAGGTCGCGGGCGACCAGGGCCTGGCGGTCGGCCTCCCAGTCGTCGCCGGTGGTGTCGCCGACGACGGTGGCGGGGTCGGGGCCCGCGAGGAGGACGCCCGCCTCCTCGTAGGTCTCGCGGACCGCGGCGCAGACGATGGCCTGGGCGGAGGCGGGGTCCGTGCCGAGGCGTTCGGCCCACGTCTCGCGGGTCGGGCCCGCCCAGCCGAGCTGGGCGTCCTCGGCATCGCGGGGGTCCACGCCGCCGCCCGGGTACGCATACGCGCCTCCGGCGAAGGCCATGGAGGCGCGTCTGCGCAGCATGTGCACGGCGGGGCCGTCCGTGCCCGCCCCGTCCCTGAGCAGCATCACGGTGGCGGCCCGCCGCGGTGCCACCGCGGTGAGCTCACCGGCGGCGAGGGCGCGGATGCGGTCCGGCCACTCCGGCGGGTACCACTGACCATTGGGCATGGGCGGATGCTACGGGGTGACGTGCGGATGTTCGAGGGGGTGCGTGTAGGTGACACGCCTTTGTCACGCAGCGCCGGGCGGACCCACGAGGGTGGTGCGTGCTCCACGCCACCCCCGGCCCCGCCAGGGCCAGCCCCCGCCCTCGCCGTCAGCGAGCGGCGCGGCGACGACACCGGGCGCTCGCCGTCGCGTACGGCGCGTAGCTCGCGCCGGTCGACGCCGTCCCACGAGGCTGGTGCGTACCCCACACGCCGCCCCCCGGCCCCGCCAGGGCCAGCTTCGTCGGCCCACGAGGCTGGTGCATGCTCCACGCCACCCCCGGCCCCACCTGGGGCGGGCACAAGCCGTCACGGGCCCGAGCCAGAGCACGAGCTCGGCTCAGAGCCCGGCCCCTGCCGACAGTGCGGCGGATCGCCACCGGCGGCCCGCCACCCGTCAGTCCTCTCAGTCCTCGACGAGCTCCACCTGGATTTCGACCTCGACCGGGGCGTCGAGAGGGAGCACCGTGACGCCCACCGCGCTGCGGGCGTGGACGCCCTTGTCGCCGAGGACGGCGCCGAGGAGTTCGCTGGCGCCGTTGATGACGCCGGGCTGGCCGGTGAAGTCGGGGGCAGAGGCCACGAAGCCGACGACCTTCACGACGCGCGCGATGCGGTCCAGGTCGCCCGCGACGGACTTGACCGCGGCGAGGGCGTTGAGAGCGCAGGTGGCGGCCAGTTTCTTGGCCTCCTCGGCGGTGACCTCGGCGCCGACCTTGCCGGTGACGGGCAGCTTGCCGTCCACCATCGGGAGCTGGCCGGCGGTGTACACGTACACACCGGACCGCACGGCGGGCTGGTACGCGGCGAGCGGGGGGACGACTGACGGCAGGGTCAGGCCCAGTTCGGCGAGCTTGGCTTCGACGGCGCTCATGCCTGCTTCTCCCGCTTCAGGTAGGCCACCAGCTGCTCGGGGTTGTTCGGACCGGGGACGACCTGGACCAGCTCCCAGCCGTCCTCGCCCCAGGTGTCCAGAATCTGCTTGGTCGCGTGCACGAGAAGGGGCACGGTCGCGTATTCCCACTTGGTCATGGGCCCGACTGTAGCCGCTGCCCGCCGCCCCCTCGCGCGGACGCCTTACCCGGACCACATGCGTAGGCCGCGGGCGGACTGGTTAGGCTCGAAGGTGTGAGCAGGCTCCAGGTCGTCAGCGGCAAGGGCGGTACCGGCAAGACCACGGTCGCCGCAGCACTCGCGCTCGCCCTCGCGACCGAGGGCAGGCGCACCCTCCTCGTAGAGGTCGAGGGCAGGCAGGGCATCGCGCAGCTCTTCGAGACGGAAGCCTTTCCGTACGAGGAGCGGAAGATCGCCGTCGCGCCCGGTGGCGGCGAGGTGTACGCGCTGGCCATCGACGCGGAACGCGCGCTGCTCGACTACCTCCAGATGTTCTACAAACTGGGCGGCGCGGGCCGGGCGCTGAAGAAGCTCGGCGCCATCGACTTCGCCACCACCATCGCACCCGGCGTCCGGGACGTGCTCCTCACCGGCAAGGCCTGCGAGGCGGTGCGCCGCAAGAGCAAGCAGGGGGCGTACGCGTACGACTACGTCGTGATGGACGCGCCGCCCACCGGGCGCATCACCCGCTTCCTGAACGTGAACGACGAGGTGGCCGGGCTCGCGAAGATCGGGCCGATACACAATCAGGCCCAGGCCGTCATGCGGGTCCTCAAGTCACCTGAAACCGCAGTGCACTTGGTGACGCTGCTGGAGGAAATGCCCGTACAGGAGACCGTCGACGGGATCGCCGAGCTGCGCGGCGCCGAGCTGCCGACGGGCAAGGTCATCGTGAACATGGTCCGGCCGCACGTGCTTGACGAGGCGGCGGTGCGCGGGGTCACCGGCGACCGGCGCAAGGAGGTCGCCAAGACGCTGACGCGCGCCGGGGTGACCGGTTCGGCGAAGCTGGTGACGCCGCTGCTTGAGCAGGCCGCCGAGCATGCCGAGCGGGTGGAACTGGAGCGTGAACAGCGGGCGGTGCTCAGCGAGTTGGGGCTGCCGACGTACGAACTGCCGCTGATCGGCGAGGAAATGGATCTGGCCGGGCTCTACCGCCTGGCCACGGAACTGCGCGAGCTCGGGGTGGGTGAGTGACTTTGGACGCGGCCGAGCCGCTGGCGATCGATCCGCTGCTGGACGATCCGGGTACCCGCATCATCGTGTGCTGCGGCTCGGGCGGGGTGGGTAAGACAACTACCGCTGCCGCACTGGGAGTTCGGGCCGCCGAGCGCGGCCGGAAGGTCGTGGTGCTCACCATCGACCCGGCCCGCAGGCTCGCCCAGTCCATGGGCATCGACTCGCTGGACAACACCCCGCGCCGGGTCAAGGGCGTGGAGGGTGAGGGCGAGCTGCACGCCATGATGCTCGACATGAAGCGGACCTTCGACGAGATCGTCGAGGCGCACGCGGATCCCGACCGGGCCAAGGCGATCCTGATGAACCCCTTCTACCAGTCCCTGTCGGCCGGTTTCGCGGGCACGCAGGAGTACATGGCGATGGAGAAGCTGGGGCAGCTGCGGGCCAGGGACGAGTGGGACCTGATCGTGGTCGACACCCCGCCGTCGCGTTCCGCGCTCGATTTCCTGGACGCACCGAAGCGGCTGGGCTCGTTCCTCGACGGCAAGTTCATCAAGCTGCTGATGGCGCCGGCGAAGATGGGCGGCCGGGCGGGGATGAAGTTCCTCAATGTCGGCATGTCGATGATGACCGGCACCCTGGGCAAGCTGCTCGGGGGGCAACTGCTGCGTGACGTACAGACCTTCGTGGCGGCCATGGACACGATGTTCGGCGGGTTCCGGACCCGGGCCGACGCCACCTACCGGCTCCTGCAGGCGCCGGGCACCGCGTTCCTCGTGGTGGCCGCGCCCGAACGGGACGCGCTGCGCGAGGCCGCGTACTTCGTGGAGCGACTGGCGGCCGACGACATGCCGCTGGCCGGGCTCGTACTCAACCGCGTGCACGGAAGCGCGGCCGCCCGGCTCTCGGCCGAGCGCGCTCTCGCGGCGGCGGAGAGCCTGGAGGAACGGAGCGTGGAGGAACCGAGCTTGGACGAGCTGCCGGACGCGGCGGACGTGCCCGACGACGCTTCGGACACCACCTCGGGGGTACTCGACGCCTCGGACACCACCTCGGACGTGTCCGAAACCCCGGACGCCACTCCGGACAGCAGGCGCACAGAAAATCTTGACGGACGTCGCATTGTGGATCAGGAGGCCGGGAAGGCTGGAGGTCGTGGCTCCAGCGATTCCTCTCCCGAAGCTGCCGAGTCACCGGACACCAAGGCTCCCGAGCCTGCCAACACCCCTGGCGCTGACGGGAATTGTGAGGATTCGGTCGAGCGGCTGACCGCCGGACTGCTGCGGCTGCACGCCGAACGGATGCAGGTGCTCGCCCGCGAACAGCGCACGCGCGACCGCTTCACCGCGCTCCACCCCGAGGTCGCGGTGGCCGAAGTGGCCGCCCTGCCCGGTGATGTGCACGACCTCGTGGGGCTCCGGACCATCGGGGACCGGCTCGCGGCCGGTGGTCACCCGGCCGGAGCTGCCTGATCCCTCGACCTCGTCAGCCCACCGCCGCGTACGCCTCTTCTCCGAAGGAATGCCGGTAGTCGTAGACGGCTTCCTCCTCCGCGCACACGGGCAGGATGCCCGTACTGCGCTCGTACTCGGTGCGCGCGGTCTCCAGAAGACGGCGCCAAGAGGTGACGGTGGGGCGCCTGCGCAGCAACGCGCGCCGCTCCCGCTCCGTCATCCCGCCCCACACGCCGAATTCGACGCGGTTGTCGAGCGCGTCCGCCAGGCACTCGGTCCGCACCGGGCAACCGGTGCACACCGCCTTGGCCCTGTTCTGCGCTGCACCCTGTACAAACAGTTCATCCGGATCGGTAGTGCGGCAGGCTGCCTGCGCACTCCAGTCGGTTACCCAGCCCATACCGGCGCCGTCCTCTCCCGAATCGAGGCTCCCCCACGGCGGCAGCGGCATATTCACCGCTGCCAGTTGAGGACGTTACGGAAGGTGGGCACAGCGCAACACCCCCGGCGTGCCCAATCTTGAATGGCCCGAACGGACTATGCGTACGCGGCAGATCACCCAACGGAGTGAGCCGAGGACATGCGTGATGAAACCGAAATAACGGGACGCACCGGCTGAGCCAGAACGGACGCCCGATGACGCATGAGGCGCAATCGGACACCAACAAGGTTGATTCCCACCGGATTCGGGAACGGTGGAACACCTCTGCGCACGCCCGAGGTCTTGATGCGCAACCGCACAGCTGTGACAGTTGAGGGCAGCTTAGGCCAGAGCCTTGAGCCGTGTCCGGCGATTGAGAACGTAGGCTGCCCCCATGGCAAAGAAGCGTTCGGGCGCAGGCCTGACCGGGACCCAGCAGGCCGCCAAGTTCCTGGGCGTGAGCGTCCTTGCGGGAGCCGTGCTCGCGGGGATCGCCCTGCCGGCGGCCGGTGCGCTGGGGCTCGCGGCCAAGGGAACGGTCGACGGATTCGCCGAGATCCCGGCCAATCTGAAGACCCCGCCGCTGAGCCAGCGCACCACGATCCTCGACAACAAGGGCGGCACGATCGCCCAGGTCTACTCGCGCGACCGCACCGTGGTGCCGCTCGCCGACATCTCCCCGTACATGCAGAAGGCGATCGTCGCGATCGAGGACTCGCGCTTCTACGAGCACGGCGCGATCGACCTCAAGGGCGTGCTGCGCGCGATGAACAAGAACGCGACGAGCGGCGGCGTCGCCCAGGGCGCGTCCACCCTCACCCAGCAGTACGTGAAGAACGTCTTCGTCGAGGAGGCCGGCGACGACCCCGACAAGGTCGCCGAGGCCACCCAGCAGACGATCGGCCGCAAGGTCAAGGAGCTCAAGTACGCGATCCAGGTCGAGCAGGAGCTCGGCAAGAAGAAGATCCTGGAGAACTACCTCAACATCACGTTCTTCGGGCAGCAGGCGTACGGCGTCGAGGCCGCCGCCCAGCGCTACTTCTCCAAGCCGGCCAAGGACCTGACGCTTGACGAGTCGGCGATGCTCGCCGGAATCGTGCAGTCGCCCAGCCGGTACGACCCCGTCAATGACGCCCAGGAAGCGAAGAAGCGCCGCAACACGGTGCTCCAGCGGATGGTCGACATGAAGGACATCTCGCAGGCCGAGGCCGACCAGGCCAAGGAAGCGCCGATCAAGCTGGACGTCAGCAAACCGAAGAACGGCTGCATCACCGCCGTCGACGGTGCGGGCTTCTTCTGCGACTACGTGCGCGAGGTGTTCCTGTCCGACCCGGTCTTCGGCAAGACGAAGGAGGAGCGGGCCAAGCTCTGGAACCGGGGCGGGCTCACCGTCCAGACCACCCTCGACCCGCAGGCGCAGAAGTCGACGCAGGAGTCGATCAAGAACCACGTCTACCAGAAGGACAGCGTCGCGACGGCGGTCACGCTGGTCCAGCCCGGCAGCGGCAAGGTCCTGGCGATGGGTCAGTCCAAGCCGTACGGCTTCGGGGACAACGAGACCCAGATCAACTTCTCGGTCAACCGCCAGATGGGTGGTTCCAACTACGGCTTCCCGGTCGGCTCGACCTTCAAGCCGTTCCTGGCCGCGGCCGCGATCGAGGGGGGCAAGCCGCCGACCCAGCAGTACCCGTCCCCGTACGACATGGACTACCCGGCGACCGTCCAGACGTGCAGCGGCAAGCCGTGGGTGAACGACCCGAAGAACCCGGCGCACCTGGAGAACGAGAACGAGAACGAGGTCGGCCCGTTCGCGCTGAAGGACGCGATGGCCAAGTCGGTCAACACGTACTTCGTGCAGATGCTCGGCGACATCGGCATGTGCCCGGTCTCGCAGATGACCGACAAGCTGCACGTCTTCCAGGGCAACGGCGAGAAGCTGCCCATGGTGCCCTCGGCGCTGACCCTCGGCTCCACCGGCATGTCGCCGCTGACGATGGCCTCCGCATACGCCGCCTTCGCCAACCGGGGCACGTACTGCACCCCCATCGCCATCGAGTCCATCAAGAAGGGGGACGGCTCGTCGCTGCCGGTGCCGAAGACCTCCTGCTCGCAGGCAATGTCGCAGAACACCGCGGACAGCATCAACACGCTGCTGCGCGGAGTGATCGACTCCGGTACCGGTCAGGAGGCCGGGCTCAAGGACCGCGACAACGCGGGCAAGACGGGTACCACCGACGCCCGCAAGAACGCCTGGTTCGTCGGCTACACCTCGAACCTGTCGGCCGCAGTCTGGGTCGGCAGCCCGTCGCAGCGCGTCGAGATGAACAACATCACCATCGGCGGCCAGTTCCAGGAGCAGGTGTACGGCGGCCAGGTCCCCGGACCCATCTGGCGGGACGCGATGACCGGCGCCCTGCAGGGCCAGACCTCGGCGCCCTTCACCACCGTCAACATCCCCGACGGCCCCCAGAAGCCGGGCGCCCCCGCGACCGGCACGCCCGGCACGCCCGGCAACAACGACAAGAGCAAGAACAAGCACAAGCCGAAGCCGGGCGGCGACAACAAGCCCCCGGCCCCGGGCGGCTCCCCGTTCCCCGGCATCTCCATCCCGCCGGACCTGATCGGCGGCAACGACGGCGGCTGGCCGCAGTAGCGGGGCGTACGCACGGGGGCCCTGGGCACGTGGGCGTGGGCCACAGAGGTCGCGGGCACGTGCCGCGCGCCATGGGCCGTACGGCACGCGCATAGGCCGTACGCACATGGGCCGCACCCAGCCGGGCCGCAGGCTCACGGGCCGCACGCGCATGGATTCGACCCACATAGGCGATGCGCACATGAACCGCATCCACACAGGCCGCAGGCACACAGGCCGTACGCACATGAACATGAAAAGAGGCGCCCCGGGATTCACTTCCCGGGGCGCCCCTTTGCGTACGGGGGGTGCGGGGGTCAGCCCGCCAGGAGCTTCTTCACCGCGGCGGCGACGCGGCCGCCGTCGGCGAGGCCCGCCACCTTCGGGTTCACGATCTTCATGACGGCACCCATGGCGCGCGGCCCCTCGGCCCCGGCCGCCCGGGCCTCCTCGACGGCGGCGGCGACGATCGCCGCGAGCTCGTCGTCGGAGAGCTGCTTGGGCAGGTACGCGTCGAGGATCTCGCCCTCGGCCAGCTCGCGCGCCGCGGACTCGGCGCGGCCGCCCTTCTCGAAGGCCTCGGCCGCCTCGCGGCGCTTCTTCGCCTCCTTGGCGATCACCTTCAGGACCTCGTCGTCGGAGAGCTCACGCGCGGTCGTGCCGGCGACCTCTTCCTTGGCGACGGCGGTGAGGGTCAGCCGGAGCGTGGACGAGCGCAGTTCGTCGCGCGCCTTCATGGCGGTGGTGAGGTCGTCCTTGAGTCGGGCCTTGAGCGTGGTCATGCGCCCAGTGTGTCAGGTGCACTGTCGTACCCGCCCACTGATTTCCTCCGCCGCCCCCGGCGCCGCCGCCACGATCGTCGCAGTCTGCGACGATGGTCGTATGCGCGCGCGATACGGAATTCCCCTGGGTGTCACGGCGATCGGGGCCGCCGGTCTCGCCTATGCGGCCGGGTTCGAGGCCAGGTCCTTCCGGCTGCGCCGGGTGACGGTGCCCGTACTGCCGCCGGGGGCGGGCCCGCTGCGCGTACTCCAGGTCTCAGACATCCACATCGTGAGCGGCCAGCGCAAGAAGCGGGCGTGGCTGCAGTCGCTGGCCGGACTGCGTCCGGACTTCGTGGTCAACACCGGCGACAACCTCTCCGACCCGGAGGGCGTGCCGGAGGTGCTCGACGCGCTCGGCCCGCTGCTCGAATTCCCCGGCGTGTACGTCTTCGGCTCGAACGACTACTACGGCCCGAAGCTGCGCAACCCGGCCCGGTACCTGTTCGAGAAGGCCCAGGGCCGGCACGGGCTCAACGGCAACGCGCCGGCCGTCGGCGTCGTACACAACCCGTGGGAAGAGCTGCGGGACGCGTTCGACTCGGCGGGCTGGGTGAACCTGAACAACACCCGGGGCCACCTGAAGCTGGACGGCATGGAGCTGGCCTTCACCGGCCTGGACGACCCGCACATCAAGCGGGACCGTTACGAGCGAGTGGCCGGCGGTGCGGAAGCGGGAGCGGACTTCTCGATCGCCGTGGTGCACGCCCCGTACCTGCGGACGCTGGAGTCCTTCACCGCGGACGGCTACCCGCTGATCCTCGCCGGGCACACGCACGGCGGGCAGCTGTGCATCCCGTTCTACGGCGCCCTGGTCACCAACTGCGACCTGGACACCGGCCGGGTGAAGGGCCTCTCGACGCACGAGACCGACGGCCACCGCGCCTTCCTGCACGTCTCGGCGGGCTGCGGCACCAACCGCTACACCCCGATCCGCTTCGCCTGCCCTCCGGAGGCGACCCTGCTGACGTTGGTGGAGCGGCAGGGCTGAGCGCCGCCCGGCCGCTACCCGTACCCCTTCCTGCACCCCTTCCCGGACACCGGCCAGCACGGCTACGTCGGCGTCCTCGGCAACGCGCCGGCCCTCGGCCTCGCCTTTTACGTCCTGGCCCCGGCGATCGTCGGCCTGGGCCGCCTCCGCCCCTACCTGCGAGGCCCCGAAAACCGGATTTCGTCTCCGGCCGCCGGTGGGCTAAAGTAAACGACGTCGCCGCGACAAGCGGAGACAATCGGGGTGTAGCGCAGCTTGGCAGCGCGCTTCGTTCGGGACGAAGAGGTCGTGGGTTCAAATCCCGCCACCCCGACAGCTGAAGAACCACTTAAGGGTCTGATCCTCATCGAGGATCGGGCCCTTAAGTGGTTTCTGCTCCTGTCTCGGGAGCCGTTCACGATGCCGGTCAGCGATGTGCGGCCCTGGGTGGTTTTGTATCCGGTGGGTATCAGTGGGCGCTTGGTTGGCCGTCGGATCGGGGGCTGGGGGCGCGACGCGGTTGCCGCGTGGAGTGGCTGCCATATCGTTCCTTTCAGGTCGGGTCGTCGGCTGCCCGTGCGTGCGCGCGGGGCCGATGACCGGTGCCTCCCCGAGCCGTCCGAACAGGAGTGATCCGCCCGTGTCCTCGTCCGCGCCGAACCCGGCTTCCGTGCAGCCTGTTCGCGTGCTGCTGGTGGAGGACGACGACTTGATGCGGCGGTCCTTCGCCGTCGCTCTGCAGCGATACGGCTACGAGGTGGCGGTCGCGGCCGATGGGCTGACGGGGCTCGAGCGTTTCCGGGAGCAGGGCTTCGACCTGCTGATCCTGGACGTGATGCTGCCCGGCCTGGACGGGATCGGCCTGTGCCGCAGGGTCCGGGAGACCAGTCTGGTGCCGGTCCTGATGATGTCCGCCCGCGGCGACGGGCTCGATGTCGTCGCCGGTCTGGAGGCCGGGGCGGACGACTACGTGGTCAAACCCGTCGACACCTACGTACTCGTCGCACGCATCCGGTCGCTGCTGCGGCGGGCGACCTACGCACCCGCCCCCGGATCCGAGCGGGCCGCGGGCGAGGGGCCGGCGCGGTCCGACGGAGAGTCGCTGGTCTTCGGGGACCTGACCATCGACACCGCCGGCCTGGAGGTGTTCGTCGCCGGAAGCCCGGTGGCACTGACCCCGACCGAACTGAAACTGCTGCTGGAGTTCGCCGCGCACCCTGGCGTCGTCCTGGAGCGGCACACTCTGCTGCGCAACGTCTGGGAGTACGGCTGGGACGGCGACAGCCGGGTCGTGGACCTGTGTGTGCAGCGGCTGCGCAGCAAGCTGGGCCGGAACCGGATCGAGACGGTCCGCGGCTTCGGCTACAAGCTCAGGCGCTGAGGCCGGTGCGCCCGTTCCACCGGCTACGGCCCGTGCGCCTCCTCCACCCGCTGAGGCCCGTGCGCCTGTTGCACCCGCTGAGGTCGGCGCGCCTCCTCCACCCGCTGAGGCCCGTGCGCCTGCCCCACCCGCTGAGGCCGGCGCGCCTCCTCCACCCGCAGCGGCCGGCCCGCGTGTCGCTTCGCTGGAAGATCGCCGCGCTGGCCGCGGCCACCGCCTGCCTGGTCGTGGCGGTCGTGGGCGTACTGGTGCACACGTGGACCGCGGACGACATCCGGAGCCGGGCCGACATGCGGGCCTTCAACACGGTGTACTCGGCCATGGACACCTACCGGCGCACCGGAACACTCGCGGACGGTGCCGAGCTCGATCCGGCCGAACTGCCCCCGGCGCTACGACACCCCGCCGACGGCGCCCGGCACACCGCCTACGACGGGCACGTCGACGGGAACCTGGGGCCGAGCGCCTGGGCCGCCCAGCGGGTCGGCGGTCCGGACAGCCGGGTGCTGGCCGTCCGGATCAACATGAACTCGGAGTTCTACCAGCTGCGCCGACTCGACGTCGTCATGGTCCTGGCCTCGCTTCTCGCGCTCGCGGCGGCCATGCCGCTGGCGGTGTACGGGGCCGGGCTGCTCGGCCGCCGGCTGCGGCAGGTCTCCGAGACCGCGGGCCGGATCTCCGCCGGGGACCTCGACGCCCGGACCGGGCCCACCAAGGGCCGCGACGAGGTGTCCGACATCGCCGCCACCGTCGACCTCATGGCGGACAGTCTCGGCCGACGGCTGCGCACCGAGCGCCGGTTCACCGCGGACGTGGCCCATGAGCTGCGTACCCCCGTCGGCGGTCTGCTGGCCGCCGCCGACCTGCTGCCGCCCGGCGAGACCGAGGATCTGCTCCGGGCCCGGGTACGCGATCTGCGCGGCCTGGTCGAGGACCTCCTGGAGATCTCCCGCCTCGACGCCGGCGCCGAACAGCCGGTCCGCGCCCATGTGCCGCTCGGCGCCGTCGTCCGCGACGCCGTGGTGCGCACCGGCCTGGACACCGAGGTCAGCGAGATCGGCGCGACCGAGGTCAGCACGGTCACCGAGGTCAGCGACGCGCGGGGCTCGGCGGCCGGGCAGACCGTGGAGACCACCGTGGAGACCGACCCGCGACGCCTCGAACGGATTGTCAGCAACCTCGTCGTCAACGCCCACCGGCACGGGGACACCCCGGTACGGGTCACCGTCGAGGGCCGTACGGTCGTCGTGCGCGACCACGGCCCCGGGTTTCCGCCGGACCTGCTGCGCGACGGGCCGCGCCGTTTCCACACGGGCGCGGCGGAGCGCGGCTCGGGCCACGGCCTGGGCCTGACCATCGCCCTGGGCCAGGCCCGGGTCCTCGGCGCCGAGCTGCGCCTGGACAACGCCCCGGACGGCGGCGCCATCGCCACCCTGCGGCTGCCCGCCTGATCCAGGCCGGTTCCGGTTGGTCTGGCGATCTGGGCTAGTTCCGGTTGGTCTGGCATGGTCCCGGTTGAGTCGGGCAAGTCTGCCCGGTTCAGCCCGATCGGACTAGTTCCGACCAGTCCTGACTGGTCCCGGTTGGTTCAGCCCAGTCCCGGTTGGTCCGGCCCGGTCCGACCTGGTCCGGCCTGATCCCGCGTGATCCCGCGTGATCCGCAAGACACACCCTGACCGCCCCGCCTACAGAACCGCTACGCAGCGGAGCGGGCGCCGATACACGGTGGCACAGGCCCCGATACGTTTCCCGGACACCCTTCGAAGTGCACCTTTCCGATCCGAAGACCGCACCCCGAAGAGGAGTCCCCCGTGACCGCCGACCCCCTTGCCCCGCACACGCTGTACGCGACGACCGGGATCGCGGCCGCCACCACCGATCTGTCGAAGGTCTACGGCAGCGGTGACAGCCGTGTCGTCGCCCTGGACCGGGTCAGCATCGCCTTCCGGGAGGGCGAGTTCACCGCGATCATGGGTCCCTCCGGCTGCGGCAAGTCCACCCTGATGCACTGCGCCGCCGGGCTCGACCCGGTCAGCTCCGGCTCCGTACGCATCGGCACCACCGAACTGAGCACCCTCAACGACCGCCAGCTCACCCAGCTGCGCCGCGACCGGATCGGCTTCATCTTCCAGGCGTTCAACCTGCTGCCGACGCTGACCGCCCTTGAGAACATCACGCTGCCGCTGACCATCGCCGGACGCCGGCCCGACCGGCAGTGGCTGGACCAGGTCATCTCGATGGTGGGCCTGGCCGACCGGCTCGGCCACCGTCCGGCCCAGCTCTCCGGCGGGCAGCAGCAGCGCGTCGCGGTGGCCCGTGCCCTGGCCTCCCGACCCGCGATCATCTTCGGCGACGAACCCACCGGCAACCTCGACTCCCGCGCCGGGGCCGAGGTCCTCGGCTTCCTGCGCGACTCGGTGCGCGAGCTGGGCCGGACGGTGGTGATGGTGACCCACGATCCGGTCGCCGCCGCGTACGCCGACCGCGTGGTCTTCCTCTCCGACGGGCGGCTGGTCGACGAGATGACCCGTCCCAGCGCGGATCGGGTCCTCGACCAGATGAAGGCCCTGGGCACCCGCTGACCCCGAGCCACCGAGGGCCTGGCCCCCAGCCCCTAGCCCCCTGGCCCCCTGGCCCCCTGGCCCTTGGCCGTCCCGCCTCCCCCGCTTCGGCCCGTGAATCCTCGGCCCCCGAATCCTCGCCACCGCCCCCCGACCACCCAGGACTGAGACACCCCATGTTCAAAACCGCCCTGCGCAACGTGCTCGCGCACAAGGCGCGGCTGCTGATGACGGTGCTTGCCGTCATGCTCGGCGTCGCCTTCGTCTCCGGCACCCTCGTCTTCGCCGACTCCTCCTCCGCCGCCTACCGCGCCGCCGCGTCGAAGAGCTTCGCGGACATCGCCGTCACCGTGGTCCCGAAGGACCCCCCGCCGGGGAGCGCCGCGGACGAGCGCACCAGCGTGCTGGACGACCCGCTCGCGCGGAAGCTCGCCGGCGTGCCCGGTGTCGGCTCCGTACGGCCGTCGGTCGACGGGTCGGCCGTCCTGAACGGGGCGGACGGCGCTCCGCTGCGGGCCGGGAAGGCGTGGGCGAACCTGGCCGCCGCCTACGTACCGGGCCAGGACGGCAAGGACAGCCGCTATCCGCTGGTCACGGGCCATGCCCCGAAGAGCGGCGATGAGATCGCCGTGGACAGCGGCACCGCGGCCGCCGGCCGCTTCGGACTCGGCGACCTGGTCACGCTGGCCACCGACGGCCCGGTCATGGCCAAGCGGCTCGTCGGCATCGTCACCACCAAGGACAGCCGGGTGACCGCAGGCGGCACCCTCGCCCTGTTCGACACGGCGACCGCGCAGCAGCTGTTCTCCTCCCCGGGCCACTACACCGGGATCGACGTGTCCGCCGCACCTGGCACCGACCAGTTCAAGCTCTCCGACCGGATCGGCGCCCTGCTCCCGGCCGACCGGGCCGAGGCTGTCACCGGCACCGCCCAGGCCAACCAGCAGGCCACCCTGGTCGACACCCTGACCCGGGGCTACACGAAGCTGCCGATGATCTTCGCCGGGGTCTCGCTGTTCATCGGCTCGTTCCTCATCGTCAACACCTTCACCATGGTCGTGACGCGGCGCACCCGGGAGATCGCGCTGCTGCGGGCGATCGGCGCCGACCGCCGCCAAGTGGTCCGCTCCGTCCTCGCGGAGGCCCTCCTGCTCGGCCTCGTCGCATCGGTGGCCGGATTCCCGCTCGGACTCGGCATCGCCGCCGTACTGCCCGACGTCCTGAGCACCGGCGCGGACACGCTGCCCCGCGGCCCCCTGGTGATCGGCCCGCGCTCCGTCGTGGCGGCGCTCGTCGTGGGCGTGGGCGTCACCGTGCTCGCCGCCTGGCTGCCGTCCCGCCGGGCGGCGAAGATCGCGCCCGTCGAGGCGATGCGCTCGGCCGAGCAGCCACCGTCCGCCCACCGGTCCCGGATCCGCGGCGCGGTGGGTACGGCCCTCCTCGTCCTCGGCACCGGCTGGCTGGTGTCGCTCACCGGGGCCAAGGACGCCTCCGAGGGGAACGTGCAGAGCGCGATGCTCGGCTGCGCCATCCTCGTCGTCGCGGTGATCGTCCTCGCGCCGCTGCTCGCCGCCCCCGTGATCCGGCTGACCGGACGCCTGACCGGCCGCTTCGGGATCACCGGCCGGCTCGCCCGGGAGAACGCCCTGCGCGACCCCCGGCGTACCGCGGCCACCGCCGCCACCCTGATCGTCAGCACGGCGATGGTCGCGGGGCTCGCCGTCCTCGGGAACTCCACCGGGCAGGCCCTCGACCACCAGGCTGCGGCCGGCCTCGGCGCCGACTACGTGATCGGCACGCGTACGCCCACGACCGGCATCGACGCGGCCGCCGTACAGCGGGTGGCCGACGTCCCCGGGGTGCGGACCGCGGCCGCCGTCACGGACTCCACCCTGTTCACCGGCGGCGGTGTCCGGCAGATCTCCGGGGTCGGCCCCGACACCGTGAACGCCGTCATGAAGCTCGACTTCACCAGCGGTTCCCTGGCCGGCCTCGGGCCGGGCCGGATCGCCGTCTCCAGCACCCTCGCCCGGGAACACGGCCTGAGCGCGGGCGGCACGCTCAACGCCCGCATGGGCCGCGACCAGGACTTCACGGCGTACACCGTCGTGGGCGTCTACCGGGACAACCCCATCGCCCACGACGCGCTGGGCGCCCGCGGTGAGGTGCAGCGCAGCAGCTTCAAGCCCGGCTCCGTCCAGCGGATCCTGGTCCGCACCGACGGCGGCGCGGTCTCGACGAGCACCGAGGCCCGGCTGCGTACCGCCGTGGGCAACAACCCGCTGCTGAAGGTGCAGGACCGCAAGGAACTCGTCGCCGAGGCCGCCGGCACCCTGAGCAGCCTGCTCACCCTGATGTACGGGCTGCTCGCCATCGGCGTCGTGATCGCCTCGCTCGGCATCGTGAACACCCTGGCCATGTCGGTCGCCGAACGCACCCGCGAGATCGGCGTCCTGCGCGCCATCGGCATGGACCGCGCCGGCATCCGGCGGATGATCCGCCTTGAATCGGTGACCGTCGCCGCGTTCGGGACGCTGCTCGGCCTGGCGGTCGGGCTGTTCGGTGCCTGGGCGGTCGGCTCGCTGGCCAACGGGGCGATGGCCCAGTACTCCCTGGCCCTGCCCTGGGGGACGCTGCTCCTGGTGTGCCTGCTGTCCCTCACCGTCGGCGCGGTCGCCGCAGCCGTCCCGGCCCGCCGGGCTGCCGCGCTGAGCCCGCTGGAAGCCGTGGCGGAAACGTAAAGCCGAGCCCGCCGGAAGCCGTCGCGGAAGCGTGACCGGGACGAACGAGATGAACAGGACGAACGAGACAGTCGCTACGGCCCTCCCCGCCGACCCGTTTGGTCCGGCACCGGTCCCTCCCCTGTTGGGACCGGTGCCGGACCATACGGTCGGCGTCGATCCGCGCCGATGGGCGCGGGTCGACGGGAGGCGACCCGTGGTGGCGCGACGGCAGTCCGGATGGGACTGACTCCACGGATCCCTCAAGCTCACGCGACGAGTCGCCGACACCGTCTCGCGACTCCACGGACGCTGACCGAGAACATGCGGCATCATGAGCTGTCTCTCCGAGCGCTGAACCTTGGTGGCCCTGTCCGGGCGACGCCCGGTTGATGCGCTACTGGGTCGAGATCCTGCCATCTGCGGCTCCCGCCGCAGAGGCTCCGGTCTCGGACCCAGGACTTAACCGCAGGTCAGCCATATAGGGTGAGTTTTCCGGTCCGGACGTCCAGGTGCGGGTGAGGTAAGGGGTGGAGACCTTGAGCTCCGACTCAGGGGCACGCACGGCCTTCGCGGAACGTCTCGCGCTGCTCTACAAGGAGGCCGGCGACCCTCCCCTCAAGCGCGTCGCCGAAGCCGTCGTCCGGCTTCAGCGGGTCGACGAACGCGGGCGGCCGGTGCGGGTCTCCGCTCAGCGGATCAGCGACTGGCGGCGGGCCAGGAACGTGCCCGCCCAGTTCGCCGCCCTCGCGGTGGTGCTGCACATCCTGATACCCGAGGCGCGGCGCGCGCGGCCCGCGCCCGTGTCGTCGGGTCTGTACGACCTGGCCCAGTGGCAGCGCCTGTGGGAGCGGGCGGTGGCCGATCCGGTCGGCGACCGCCCCGCGCCGTCCGCGGAAGAGCAGGAACAGCCCCCGGCAGAGGCCCCGGCCGTCCCCGGCGGTGTCTGCCCGTACCGGGGGCTGGCCTCGTACCGCCCGCAGGACGCCCGGTGGTTCTTCGGCCGGGAGCGCAGTACGGACGCCCTCGTCGCCCAGCTCCGCGCGGTGGAGCAGACCGGCGGCCTGGTCATGCTCGTGGGCGCCTCGGGGGCGGGCAAGTCCTCCCTGCTGAACGCCGGTCTGGTGCCCACGCTGCGCGACGGCGCGCTGGGCGGAGCGGACGGCCGGGCGAGGGAGGTGCTCCAGCTCGTACCGGGAGCCGACCCCCTCGCGGAGCTGATCCACCAGATCCCCGAGCTCGAACCCGTCGTGTCCGCCATGGCGGAACCCGGCACCCCGCAATTCGGCCAAGCCGTGCGGGAGGCCGTCACCGCCTGGGCGCGGCGCGAGACGTCATCGCCCGCCCCGCCGGTCGTCATCGTGGACCAGTTCGAGGAGACGTTCTCCCTCTGCTCCGACGAGGCGAACAAGCGCACTTTCATCCAGGTCCTGCACGCCGCGTGCACGCCCTCCCCCAAGCTCTCGACTCCTCCCCCGAGTTCTCGGCTTCGCTCGAACAGGGGGGACCCCCATGAGCAGGGGGGACCCCCATCCTCGGACGGTCCGGCCCCCGTGCTCGTGGTCCTCGGCATCCGCGCCGACTTCTACGAGCAGTGCCTCGCGCATCCGGAACTGGCCGACGCGCTCCAGCACCGGCACATGGTGCTCGGCCCGCTGACCACGGCGGAGCTGCGCGAAGCGGTGACCGGCCCGGCCAAGGCCGTGGGAATGGAACTCGAACCCGGCCTCGCGGAGCTGATCGTCCGGGAAGTGAGCGCCGACGGCCCCGGCGGGACGCACAGCGCGGGGGCGCTGCCGCTGCTGTCCCACGCCCTGCTCGCCACCTGGCAGCGCCGGAAGGCGGGCCGGCTGACGCTGGCCGGCTACCGCGCGGCGGGCGGCATCCAGGGGGCGGTGGCGGCGACCGCCGAGCGGGCCTGGTCGAGCCTCGACCCGGCGGCCCGCACGGCCGCGCGACTGCTCCTCCTCAGGCTGGTCAGGCTGGGCGAGGACACCCAGGCCACCCGTCGGCGCGGGACGCGTCGCCAGCTCGCGGACGAGTCGACGGACTCCGACAAGACGGAGGAATCGCTCGAAGCGCTGGTCCGGGCCCGGTTGGTGACGCTCGACGCGGAGACCGTGGAGATCACCCATGAAGCGCTGCTGCACGCCTGGCCGCGGCTGCGTGACTGGATCGACGAGGACCGCACCGGCAACCTGCTGCGCCAGCGCCTTGAGGAGGACGGCAGGGCCTGGGAGGGATCGAACCGCGACACGTCACTGCTCTACCGGGGTTCCCGTCTCGAACAGGCCCACACCTGGGCACAGTCGGCCGGTGACACCTTCCTGACCCGGATCGCGGTCGATTTCCTGGCCGCTTCGGTCAAGCTGCGCAGGCGCACGGTCTGGATCAGCCGCGCCGCGGTGTCGGCCCTGGTCGTCCTCGCGATGCTGGCCGTCGGCGCGGCCGTGGTCGCCTGGCAGCAGCGGGACGACGCCGTGTTCGAGCAGGTCGTCGCCGAAGCCGATCGCGTCCAGCACAGCGATCCGTCGCTGTCCGCTCAACTCGCCCTGGTGGCACACCGCTTGCGGCCCGACGACGAGGGCGCGAACAACCGGCTCATCTCGATCGTCAACGCGCCGCTGGCCACCCCGCTCCTCGGCCACACGGCCGCCGTCTACCTCACCACGTTCAGCCCGAACGGACGGATCCTGGCCACCGCCAGCTACGACCGGACCGTACGGCTGTGGGACGTGGCCGACCCGGCTCGCCCCAAACCGCTGGGCGACCCGCTCACCGGCCACAAGAGCTGGGTGAGCAGCGCGGTCTTCAGCCCGGACGGGCACACCCTGGCCAGCGCTTCGGACGACGGCACGGTCCGGCTGTGGGACGTACGCGATCCCGGCCACCCGCAGCCGATCGGCGCGCCCCTGACCGGCGACGGCGGCACGGTCTACCTGGTCGCCTTCAGCCCGGACGGACACACGCTGGCCAGCGCCAACGAGGATCACACCGTCCGGCTGTGGGATGTGACCGACCCGCACCGGCCGACCCCGCGCGGTGTCCTGACCGGCCACACCGCCGCCGTACGCTGCGTGGCGTTCAGCCCCGACGGGCGGACGCTGGCGGCGGGCGGCGACAACGGCTCCGTCAGGCTGTGGGACATGACGGACCCGGGCCGTCCGGTGGGCATCGACACCGTGCTGACCGGCCACACGGGCACGGTGCACTCCGTGGCGTTCAGCCCCGACGGCCGCACCCTCGCCAGCGGCGGCTCGGACGACACGGTCCGGCTCTGGAACGTGGCCGACCCGCGGCACGCGACCCAGCTCGGCTCGCCGCTCACCGGCCACACCGGTCCCATCTGGTCGGTGGCCTTCAACCCCGCCGGGACCATGCTGGCCGCCAGCAGCGCGGACAGCACGGCGAGCCTGTGGAACGTCAGCGATCCGGCCTATCCCTCGCAGGTCGGCGAGCCGCTGGCAGGCAGCAGCGGCGAGATGTACGCCCTGGGCTTCAGCCCCGACGGCCGCACCCTCGCCACCGGGAGCGGCGACAGCAAGGTCCGCCTGTGGTCGATACCGACATCGGACATGACCGGCCGGATCGGGGTGTTCCGCCCGGACGGGCGGGTGCTCGCCACGGCCGCGAGCGACGGCAGGATCCGGCTGTGGAACGTGGACACTCCCGGTAGGCCCGCGTCGCTTGGCGAGCCGTTCGTGCCCGGCGTCGGCGACCTGCGTGAGCTGGTGTTCTCCCCCGACGGCCGCACACTCGCCGTGTTCATGGGGAGCCAGAACGTACAGCTGTGGAACGTCACCGATCCGGCCCGGCCCGTCTCGTACGGGTCGCCCGTCCCGCTGCGGACCCGGTTCTCGGGCCCCGACTCGCTGGCCTTCAGCCCGGACGGGCGCACCCTGGCGACCGCCTACGACGACCGCACGATCCAGCTGTGGGACGTCAGTAACCCGGCCCGCCACGTTCCGCTCGGCACACCGCTCACCGGGCACAAGGGCTACGTCAACTCCCTCGTCTTCAGCCCGGACGGCCGTACGCTCGCCAGCGGCAGCGCGGACACCACGGTCCGGCTGTGGAACGTGACCGACCCGCGGCACGCCGCGCAGCTCGGCGCGCCGCTCACCGGGCACCTCGGACCCGTCAACGCGCTCTCCTACAGTCCGGACGGCCGCACCCTGGCCAGCGGCAGCGACGACGACACGGTCCGGCTCTGGAACATCACCGACCCGGCCAGGGCGACCCGGGTGGGCTCCCCCCTCACCGGCCACACCGAAGCGGTCGTGTCGCTGACGTTCAGCCAGGACGGCCGCACCCTGGCCAGCGGCGGCAACGACAACACGGTCCGGCTCTGGAACGTCAGCCACCCGTCCGAGGCCGCGCCCATCGGCCAGTCGATGAGCCCCAACGCCAAGACGGGCAATTTCCTGTCGTTCGGTCCCAGGAGTCACATGCTCGGGGTGTCGAGCGGCAGCGACACCGTCCGGCTCTGGAACCTGGACGCCGCAGAGGCCATCAGCCGCATCTGCTCGACCACCCGAGGTGTCCTGACGCCGGAGATCTGGCACGAGAACCTGCCCCGCCTCTCGTACGCACCTCCGTGCGGCCAGTGACCGCACCACGTGATCTCGATCACAACTCGTCATCGCGGCGGAGCAGTTGACTCCCGCCGCACGACCAGCCTTGTTAGTCTGGCCTTAGCCCGATCGCTGGTGCATCCCCCGTCGCCAGCGGTCGGGCGCTGCCATACCCGGAAAGGTGGTGACCGCCGTGTCCCGGCGCATCATCGTCCTCACCGCCGTCCACGGCCCTTCGGCCCGCTATCTGCCCGAGGCGTACGAGTCGCTCCGCGCGCAGGAGCTGCCCGAAGGCTGGGAGTGGCACTGGCTCATCCAGGAGGACGGCCGCACCGACGAGGTCGAGCCGTATGTCCCGGACGATGGGCGGGTGACCTTCCGGCAGGGCCGCCGAGGCGGCCCGGGGGTCGCCCGGACCATCGCACTCGCGCGGGCCGACGGCGCATACGTGAAGGTCCTGGACGCCGACGACCGGCTCACCCCCGGCTGCCTGGCGCGCGACCTCGCCGCTCTGGAAGCGGACCACAGCATCGGCTGGACCACGTCCCGGGTGCTCGACCTCCTGCCCGACGGCTCCACGGCCGGCTTCGAGGGAGACCCGGAACAGGGCCCGCTGGAGCGCGGCGCCGTGCTCGCCTACTGGAAGGCGCACGATTTCCTCGCCCAGGTGCACCCGGCCACGCTCTGCGTGCGCCGCGATCTGCTCCTCGCGCTCGGCGGCTGGATGGCGCTGCCCGCCTCGGAGGACACCGGCCTGCTGCTCGCCCTGAACGCCACCAGCCGCGGCTGGTTCACCGCCGAGCCCGGCCTCCTCTACCGCAAGTGGCCCGGTCAGGCGACCGGCCAGGCCGCCCACACCGACACCGCCGAGCGCGCCGCGCGGATGGCCGTCGCGGAGGCGCGGGCGCGGGCGCTGGCCGAGTTCGGGTGGCAGTACCCGGCCAAGGACTGACCGGCGCCGGTCCGAGGGGCTACGGAAGCGTCTCGGCGTCCGTCCGGGAGAACACCAGGTCGCTCTCGCCCACCACCGGAGTGCGCAGGCGGACGGGCACTTCGGGCGTGCTGCCGTAGAGGGCCGCCGGATAGCTCTCCGGGGCGTAGTCGTTCGCCATCCGGTACGCGTGGAAGCCGTGCGCCCGCATGGTGGACATCAACTCCTCGGCGCTGTCGCCCAGTTGGGCCATGCGCTCCGGGGTCACCTCGACCGTGATCTCCGCGTCGGGGCGGAGCCGGTCGAGGACCGGAGCCAGGCCCCGGACCACGCTTCCCTCCGCGCCCTCGACGTCGATCTTGATGACTCGGGCCCGGCCGACCTCGGTGGCGCTCAGCACTTCGGCGAGCGGGCGCGCCTCGACCTCGAAGGTCGATTCCGCCGGACCGTCGTACGGGACGATGCTGTTCGCGCCCATGTTGCGGGAGCTGGCGAGGGTGAACTTCAGCGTCTTGCGGGAATCGGCGACGGCCTCGTTCACGGCCCGGATGTTGGTGCTGCGGTTCAGCTCGGCCTGGCGCACAAGTCGCCGGTGGAACACCGGAGATGCCTCGATGGCCACCACCTGGCCGCCGGCGCCCACGAGTTGGGACGCCAGGAGACTGTAGTAGCCGATGTTCGCGCCGACGTCGATGAAGGCGTCACCCGGCCGCAGCCGCCCCCGCAGCCAGCGGGTCATGTGGGGCTCCCACACCCCGAACAGGTAGAGGTAGCGCTGGATTATGTCCTGGGTGTCCACACCCATCCTCGCCCCGGACCGGGTGCGCACGATCCGCCGCCGCGGCTGATCACGGAGCCCGGGGTTGAGGTACTCGGCCACCAGCGGGGCCTTGCCGATCGCGCCGGGGGCGTGGCGGACGTACCAGCGCCCCAGGGTCAGCAGCGCCTGTGCCGTGTGGCTGTCCATCCGACCGCCTCCTCGAAGGATCACGAGGGAACCGTAGCGCTGGGCGGGTCGAGGCCCCAGCGCCACCCCCCGCCGCAGGTCAGGTGGCGGTCGGCCGCCGGTCGGCATCGAAGGAGAGATCCAGCATGCGGATGGCGTTCCCGCGGAGCAGCTTGTAGACCACGTCGGCGGGCAGCCCCGCGACATGGTCGGCCGCCACCTGCTTCGTATGCGGCCAGGTGGAGTCGACGTGCGGATAGTCCGTCTCGAAGGTGGCGTTGTCGACTCCCACCGTCCTGATCGCCTCGATGCCGTGCTTGTCCCGGAAGAAGCAGCAGAAGATCTGCCGGTAGTAGTACGTGGACGGCGGCTCGGGGATCAGGTCCTTCACCCCGCCCCAGGCGCGATGCTCCTCCCACACGTCGTCGGCGCGCTCCAGGGCGTACGGGATCCAGCCCATCTGCCCTTCGCTGTAGGCGAGTTTGAGCCGGGGGAACTTCACCAGCACGCCGCTGAACAGGAAGTCCATCATCGAGGCCATGGCGTTGTTGAAGCTCAGCGCCGCCTGGACGGCGGGCGGCGCGTCGGGCGAGGCGGCGGGCATCTGCGAGCTGCTGCCGATGTGCATGTTGACGACGGTGCCGGTCTCCTCGCACGCGGCGAAGAAGGGATCCCAGTAGCCGGAGTGGATGGACGGCAGCCCGAGGTGGGTGGGGATCTCGGAGAAGGTCACCGCGCGCACCCCGCGCGCGGCGTTGCGCCTGATCTCCGCCACCGCCAACTCGACGTCCCACAACGGGATCAGGCACAGCGGGATCAGCCGGCCCCCGCTGTCCCCGCACCACTCCTCGACCATCCAGTCGTTGTACGCCCGCACGCAGGCGAGGCCCACCTCCTTGTCCTTGGCCTCGGCGAAGGTCTGGCCGCAGAAGCGGGGGAAGGTCGGAAAGCAGAGGGAGGCTTCGACGTGGTTGAGGTCCATGTCGGCGAGGCGCGCCTTCGGGTCCCAGCAGCCGCGCCGCATCTGCTCGCGGGTGATGCCGTCGAGGGTCATCTCGTCGCGCGAGAAGCCGACGGCGGCGATGATGCGCTTGTAGGGGAAGATCTCGTCCTCGTACCGCCACCAGTCGGTCTGCTGTCCATCCGGGTCCGTGGTGAACCGGTACTTCCCGCCGATGTACTCCAGGTCGCCGATGCCCGCCGTGAAGGGCTGCGGGCCCTTGCCCCGGTACTTGCCCGGAAGCCACGTCCGGAAGAGGTGCGCGGGCTCGATCACGTGGTCATCCACGCTGATCACCTTCGGGATGTCCTGCGAGCCGTCCTGACTGTCGAGCACGTCGTTGCCCCCTGCCGCTGGCCGGTCGGTTCCATCAAATCTGACGATCCATCAGATTGAGCGTATGGGCAAGAACCCCGCGCGGCAAGCGGAGTTGGGCGGCCACGCCCCTTGCCAGCTCGACCCCGATCGGCTGAACTGACGACTCGTCAGGTCAACTGCTGCTGCGGAGGCGTGCCATGCAGACACTGTGGCTCAGCGGGGCCGAATGGTTCGCGGTGCTGAGGATCGGCCTCGGCCTCTGGTGGCTGGAGAGCTGGCGCCACAAGGACAAGAAGACGTGGTTCGACGGCGGCGGGATCGCCTGGGCCGCCGGCATCGCGGACAAGCACCGCTGGCCCTTCGTGAAGCACGGCTTCGACCGGCTCGTGAAGCCGCGGCTGCGCTTGCACGCCTACGTCGTCGCCTACGCCGAACTGGCCCTGGGCCTCGGCCTGATCACCGGCTTTCTGACCCCGGTCGCCCTGGTGGGGGGCCTGCTGCTGAACCTGACGTACTTCGTGCTGATGATCCACGACTGGGCCGAGCAGGGGCAGAACCTCATGATGGCCCTGATCTCGGCGGTCGGACTCTTCGCCATGAGCTGGCAGGCCTGGTCGCTGGACAGCGCGCTGGGGCTGTTCCTCCGGTAGGGCCGGGCATTCGGCGTGAGTGGCAAAACCCGATCGTGTTCTACGAGATCAATGGGAGGGATGGGCATGAGTGAATCCGACACACCCCGGGCCGAAGCGCCCGAAGCCCGGGAACCGGCGGCGGAAACCACCGGCGCGGTGCTCAGGGAGGGGCACGCGGCCCGCGCCAAGAGCGCCGCGACCCGGACGGCGGCCACCTGCCAGTACCTGGACGATGCGCGGAGCGGCCTGGTCGACAGGCATGCGGGCGGGACGGCGGCGGGGCCCGTACTGAAGGCCGACCAGGCCGTCCGCACGGCCGCCCAAGCGGTGGCGGCCTTCTCCTGCAGCGCTCCCGACCCCGCGGCGGACTCCCGCAGCGCCAGGAACGCCGCCGCCGCGGCCGCGCTGGCCGCCCAGACGGCCCAGCGCCACGACAACGACGGCGAGCTCGCCGTCGCGGCATGCCGGGCCGCTCAACAGGCCTCCCTGGCCGCCGGTACGGCCTCGGCGCTGGGGAACGCGGGGAGCGACGTCGCGTTGAACGCCGCGGCGGACGCGGCCGAGGCGGCCGCCGTCACCGCCGCGGAGCGGGCGGGGTGGCTGACCCCGGGCCGCGACTACACCCAGCCCCGGTCCGACAGCGAGTACACGCCGTCACTGGCCGACGTCATGCACCTGGAACACTGACCTCCCCCGCCAGTTGCAGCAAGGTCTAGGTGCCTCAAGGTCTAGTACTGCGCTCTATGGCCGGGCCCGGGTCGGGTGGCGGCTGGTCCAGGCTTCCAGGTCGGGGCGGGTGGGGCGGGGGGATTTGGTCCAGCCCCAGGACTCGTACGCGGCCGCGGCCGCCGTGTTCGCCGGGTCGATCAGGGTGGTGATCAGGTCGGCGTCCACGCGTTCCAGGAGTCTCTGCTGGAGGCGGGTGGCGATGTTCGTACGGCGCCGGGCGGGCACCACCATCAGCTCCGCGAGCGCGAACACCCGGTCGGCGGAGGCGAGTTCCTCGTCGCCGTCGGTCACGGCGCCGCGGTGGCCGTGCCACCACTCGCCCTCGCGGCCCGGCGGGTAGCCGTAGACACAGCCCAGCAGGGACGGGTCGCCCGCGATGATCATGTCGAAGCCGGGGCGCTGCACGTCCTCGGCGAAACGGCGCAGGAACCCCTCGCGGCCACGGGGATCCGCACCGGGCACTCCTTCGTACGCCGCGACGTACAGGTCCGCCACCGACTCCCGCTGCTGCTCGGCCTGCCAACGCGACAGTCGTCGCAAGAACACCTCTGTCATCGCAACAGCGTGGCAGGTCAGAGCGGTTGACGGAACAGTTTCGTGGGGTCTCCTGAGCCCGGTCACGCGAGCGGGGCGATCTTCGGGGACGGCGCCCGCGCCCTGTGCGGGCACCGTCCGTTGACCGGAGCCCGCCGGCATCGCAGACTGACCGGTCATGACCGACGACCAGATCGTGACGCTCCGCGGCGAGCGGGAGCTCATCGAGCGGGCCGGGCATCTGTTCGCGGGGGCGCGGCAGGAGTTCCTGGTCGCCGCCGCCGACCCGGTGACCTGGTCGGCCGGGGTGCGCACCGCCTTCGCCGCCGGGCTGCGGCCCGCAACGGAGCCCGGCGGCCTCACGATGCGCAAGCTCTACACCCCGCACGCCCTCCCCGACGCGCGGGCCGAGCGGCGCCTCGTCAGGATGGCCGCGGGCGGCGCGCACATACGGATCTGCGCCGCTCCGCTCGCCCAGGAGACCATCGTGCTCGACCGGCGCATCGCGATCCTGGCGGGGGCTCCGGCCGACGGGACGCGTACGTACACGGTGATCCGTTCGCCGGACATCGTCGCGGGGGTCGGATCGCTGATCCGCGCCGCTTGGGCGGCCTCGCCCGAGCTCGCCGACCATCTGCGCGGGCGGCCTCCGGAGCTGGACGCGCAGGCGCGGCGGATCCTGCGGATGCTCGGCGGCGGGCACACCGACGAGTCGGCCGCCCGCCGCCTCGGCATGTCCTTGCGGACGTACCGCAGGCGGGTCGCCGAGCTGATGGCGGTGCTGGGCGCGACGTCCCGGTTCCAGGCGGGGGTGCGGGCCCGGGAGTTGGAGGCGCGTGGCGGTGCGGCCGCGTACGCGCCCCTGAACTCCTCGGCGAGTTGACGGTGACGGTCAGGCCGTCGCGAGCGAGATCTCGGTGGACTTGATCAGCGCGACGACGGAGGCGCCGACGGAGAGCCCGAGGTCGGCGACGGCGTCCTTGGTGATGGCGGCGGTCAGCGAACCGCCCCGCACATCGAGCTTGACCCCGGCCATGGCGCCGCCGGTCGCCACCTCGGTGACGGTGCCGGGAATCTGGTTGCGGATGCTGAGCCCGTCGACGGTCCCGGTGGCCAGCGCCACCTCGGTCGACTTCACCAGCGCGCGTACGGCGCTGCCCGCCGCGATCCCCAGGTCCTTGACGGCGTCGAGGGTGATGGCGGCGGTGATCTCCTGACCTCCGTCCAGACGCACCTTGACCGTGGCCATGACCTCGCCGGAGGCGATGGCCGTGACGGTGCCGGGGAGCTGGTTGCGGATGCTGAGGATCTGGCTCTGGTTCTGGCTCACGGGTGTCTGCTCCTGGGGGGCTGATCGGGCTGGGGCTTTCCGGCTGAATGCCCTGTTTGTCCTTCACTTCGGACTGTAGTCACCCCGGGGAGCCCGCGCCCCGGCACGCGCCGTGGCCGGTCGGGGCTCCAGCCGGTCACGGCTCCATCGGCAGGCCCGTGTAGTTCTCGGCGAGCTCTGCGGCCGCGTCCCGCGAACGGGTGATGCGGTCGAGCTGGGAGAGCTGGAGCCGGGTCTGGAACGGGGAGTGCGCCGGGTCGGTGTGAAGCAGTTCGGTCATGGAGTACGAGAAGTGCTCGGCGCGCCAGACCCGGCGCAGACAGGTCTCGGAGTACGCGTCGAGGCGCTCCGTCGAACCGGTCACGTGCCACTGGACCAGGGCCCGGGAGAGCGCGACGACGTCGGCGACGGCGAGGTTCAGCCCCTTGGCGCCGGTCGGCGGGACGATGTGCGCGGCATCACCGGCCAGCAGGAGCCGCCCGTACCGCATCGGCTCGGTCACCCAACTCCGCATCGGCAGCACCGACTTGCCGGTCACGGGACCGCGTTCCAGCTTCCAGCCCGGGTCCGCGTCGGTCGCGAGGCGGGCGTCCAGCTCGTCCCAGACGCGGGCGTCGGGCCACTCGGCGGGGTCGGTGCCGTTGGGCACCTGGAGGTAGAGCCGGCTGACCGTGGGCGAGCGCATGCTGGCGAGGGCGAAGCCGCGCGGGGAGTGGGCGTAGATCAACTCCTCGTACGCGGGCGGGACTTCGGCGAGGACGCCCAGCCAGGAGTACGGGTACGTGCGCTCGTACGTGCTGCGGAGGGAGGCGGGGACGGCGTTGCGGGCCACCCCGTGGAAGCCGTCGCAGCCGACGACGTAGTCGCAGGTGAGGGTGGCTGGGTGGCCTTGGTGGCGGTAGTGGACGGTGGGGGTGGTCCCGGCCTGTGAGGCACCTCCCCATCCCTCCACCGCTTCGACTTCCGCCTCGAACAACAGGGGTGCTTCGGTGGCCAGTTGCAGGGATATGAGGTCCTTCACGACCTCCGTCTGGGCGTACACCATCACTCGGCGGCCACCGGTGAGGGAGGGGAAGTCGATGCGGTGGGAGCGGCGGTCGAAGCGGAGCTCGATGCCGTCGTGGGGCAGGCCCTCACGGTCCATGCGCTCGCCAGCGCCGACGGCCCTGAGCACGTCGACCGTCGCCTGTTCGAGGATGCCCGCGCGCTGGCGCTGCTCCACGTAGGCGCGGTCGCGGCGTTCCAGGACCACACAGTCGATCCCGGCGTTGTGGAGGAGCCGGGCCAGCAGGAGTCCGGCGGGGCCGGCGCCGATGATGCCGACGGTGGTGTGCGTGGTGGTCGCCCGTGTGGTGGTTGCCCGCATGTCAGGCTTCCCCCTCTTCCTCGTTGGCGTGGTACGCGTTGATCTCCCGTTCCGCGATCGCGAAGGCGGAGTTGGCGGCGGGGACGGAGCAGTACACCGCGCACTGGAGCAGCACTTCGCCTATGTCCTCGGGGCTCAGCCCGTTGCGCAGGGCTCCTCGCACGTGCGGCGCGAGTTCGTCCTTGTGGCCGCCCGCGACCAGGGCGGTCAGGGTGATGGCGCTGCGGGTGCGCCGGTCCAGGGTGCCTCCGCTCCAGATCTCGCCCCAGGCGTACCGGGTGATGAAGTCCTGGAAGCGGGCGGTGAAGGGAGTGGTGCGGGCGAGGGCCCGGTCCACGTGGGCGTCGCCGAGAACGGAACGCCGGGCGGCTTCCCCGAGGCGCGCGAGGGGCTCGGGCGGCTCGGGGTGGTTGTGCGCGAGGTGACCGAGCAGGGCGTCCCGTACGGCTTCGGGCTGCTCCACGTTGGCGAGGTGACCGGCGCGGGGGAGCTCGATGAGCCGGGCGTCGGGGATGCCGTCGGCGAGTTCGCGGGCGTGCGCGGGCGGGGTGGACCGGTCGTCGCGGCCCGCCACGACCAGGGTGGGGGCGGTGATGCGGGCGAGGTCGGGGCGCAGGTCGAGCCCGGCGAGGATGTCGCAGCAGGCGGCGTACGCGTCCGGGTCCACGCGGTGGTGGTCGGCGAGGAGGTGCTGCGGGGCGGCGAATCCAGCGGTGAACCACCGGCCGGGCGCGCCGTCGCCGATGTCCTCGACTCCCTTGGTACGTACGCTCTCTGCCCGCTGCCGCCAGGGTTCGGGCGGGCCGAAGTGGGCGGAGGAGCAGAGGAGCGCGAGGGATTCGACGCGGTCGGGGTGGTGCGCGGCCAACCACGTTCCGACGGCTCCGCCGAGGGAGATTCCGGCGTAGGCGAAGGTGTCGACGCGGAGGGAGTCCAGGAGGTCGAGGACGAGGGCGCCGAGGGTGGCGACGGTGGGGGTTCGGCCCGGCGGGAGGTCCGATGCGGGCGAGCCTCCGTGGCCGGGGAGGTCCCAGCGGACGACGTCGAAGTGGGCAGAGAGGTACGGGAGTTGTGCGTCCCAGACGGCGAGGGTGGTGCCGAGGGAGGGGGCGAGGACGAGTGTGGGGGCGGAGGGGGTGGAGGTGGGGGTGGGGGTGGGGGTCAGGTGGTGATGCAGCATGGGGGTCCTTCGGGGGCAGATTTCCCACCCGCCCGCCCGTTCAGCGGGATTGGGCGGCTCGGGCACCGTCGGGTGCGGGACGGTGGGGCGGTGCCGCAGCAGGGTCAAGGGGGCGGAGTGCAGCCCCCGGGCTCGCTGCTCTCAACCCGCCGCGCGGGCGGGCGGGAAACCGCGCTCCCTCGCCCTCACCCCACCCGGGCGGGCGGGTGGCAAACCGCGCTCCCTCGGCCCTCACCCCACCACCCTCCCCAACCCCCTCGCCACCAACCTCTGCGCCGCTCCCACATACCCCCCGGGGTCCGACGCGGGCTCCCCGCGCGCGCCCCGCAGGGACGCCCGCTCGGCCAGCACCGCGCCCCCCGTCAGGTCCAGGTTCCGCCGCATGCGGTCCGGCGCGACCCGCAGCCCCGCGCACAGCTCCGACGCCGCCCGCGCGGCGCCCCCGCTCAGGCGGAGTGCCTCGCGCAGGGGGGACCATTCGGCGTGCCACGCCCCGGGCGGGCGTTCGTCCTCCGCCGCCAGCGCGGCGTACAGCACCGAGGCCAGCGCCGGCACCTGCCGGGCCGCCGAGGCGATCAGCACCGAGCGCACCGGGTTCCGCTTGTGCGGCATCGTGGAGGAGGCCCCGCCCGTGCCCTCCGCCACTTCCGCCACCTCGGTGCGGGACAGCACGAGCACATCCGCCGCCACCTTCCCCAGCGCCCCGGCGCAGAACGCGAGCGCCCCGCCCAGATCCGCCACCGGCGTACGCAGCACGTGCCACGGCAACTCGGGTGCGGCCAGCCCCAGTTCCGCCGCGTACGCCTCCACCAGGCCGGGTCCATCCATTCCGTATGCCTCGAACGCCGCCAACGTCCCGGCCGCGCCGCCCAGTTGGGCGGGCAGCGTGTCCCGCACCCGTACCACCCGCTCGTGCGCGTCGAGCACCAGGGAGCGCCAGCCCGTCGCCTTCAGGCCGAACGTTGTCGGGACGGCGTGCTGGGTCAGGGTGCGGGCGGCCATCAGGGTGGCGCGGTGCCGGTCGGCGAGGCCCGCGAGGGATTCGGCCGTCGCCGCCAGGTCGGCCGCGATCAGGTCGAGGGTGCGGGCGGCGACCAGCATCAGCGCCGTGTCCAGGATGTCCTGGCTGGTGGCACCCCGGTGGACGAACTCCTCGTCGCCCGGAGACAGTTCTGCCACCGCCCGCCTCAGGTCGGCCACCAGGGGGATCACCGGGTTGCCGCCCGCCCCGGCCCGCAGGGCCAGCGCCCGCGCGTCGAAGCAGTCCGAACCCGCCGCCTGCGTCACGGCCGACGCGGCCCGCTCCGGCACCGCCGCGACCGCCGCCTGCGCCCGGGCCAGCGCCGCCTCGGCCGCCAGCATCGCCCGCAGCACCGCCCGGTCACCGGTCGCCGCCTCGGCCGGACTCCCCGCACTCACCGGCGTGAGCAGCCCGACGTCCCCTGAACCCTGGGTAGCGTCACGCGAAGTCAAGGAACACCGTCTCCTGCTCGCCCTGCAAGTGGATGTCGAACCGGAAGACCCCGTCTCGGGCACCTTCCCGCCGCGTAAGCAGCGTCTCCCCCCGCTCCCCCGCGATCGCCTTCAACTGGCCCTGGCCGCCCAGACCTTCGACGTACGCCCGGGTGAAGAGGTGGTGTGTCAGGCCGCGCGCGAACAGGCACACCGCGAGGTAGGGCGCGGCCGGCGGCGGGGGCAGCGTGCGGACCGCCCAGTGGCCGTCCGCGCCCGTCGGGACCCGGCCGAAGCCCGTGAAGCCGATGCCGTCGCGGCCGAGGAAGCCGCCGGTGGCCGCATCCCGGCGCCATGAGCCGGGGCGGCCCGCCATCGAGCCGTCGGGCGCGGCCTGCCAGAACTCCAGGAGCGCGTCCGGCACCGGCTCGCCCCTCCCGTCGTACACGTACCCGTGCACCGTGATCGCCTCCGGGTGTCCGGTGGGGGCGATGTCCCCGCCGCCGGGGAAGGGGAGGGCGTACCCGTAGAAGGGGCCGACGGTCTGCGAAGGGGTGGGCGCGGGCATCACGCCGTCACCTCCGGGTCGGGCAGCGTCGCGGCCGGGCCGTCAAGCACGATGTCCCAGCGGTAGCCCAACGACCAGTCCTGGACGGACAGTTCAGGGTCGTACGCCGCCACCAGCCGGTCCCGCGCCGCCCGGTCGGTGACCGCGTGCAGGATCGGGTCGTACGGCAGCAGCGGGTCGCCGGGGAAGTACATCTGGGTCACCAGGCGCTGGGTGAAGGCCGTACCGAAGAGGGAGAAGTGGATGTGGGCCGGGCGCCACGCGTTCTCGTGGTTGCCCCAGGGGTACGCGCCCGGCTTGACCGTCGTGAACGCGTACCTGCCTTCCGCGTCCGTCAGGCAGCGGCCCGCTCCGGTGAAGTGCGGGTCGAGCGGGGCGGCGTGCTGGTCGCGCCGGTGGGCGTAGCGGCCGGACGCGTTCGCCTGCCAGATCTCGACCAGCTGGCCACGGACCGGCCGCCCGAGGCGGTCTACCACGTGCCCTTCCACCGTGATTCGCTCGCCGTGCGGCGCTCCCGCGTGCTGCCGGGTCAGGTCCGCGTCGAGCGCCGTCACCTCGGTGACGCCGAAGACCGGGCCGTGCAGTTCGACCGCCTCCGGGTCGCCGCCCACGGCGACCGGCGCCCGCAGCGGCTCGCGGAACGCACCGCTGCGGTACGGGCCGACGCGCTGCCCCGAGGGCGTCTCCTTGAGCGCGCCGGCCTGCGGCTGGGTGAGTGTCATGGCTCTGCCACCTCTCCTGCTTCAGTACGGATTGCGGATACGGACCGGCGCCGCCGTCCTCGCGCGCACCTCTTCGGCATCGACGCCGGGCGCCGTCTCGACCAGTGCGAAGCCGCCGCCGGGTATCACGTCGAGCACTCCGAGGTCGGTGATGACCCGGTGCACGCAGGCCCGGCCGGTGAGCGGCAGCGTGCACCGCTCCACGAGTTTCGGGGTGCCGTCCTTGGCGGTGTGCTCGGTCAGCACGATCACCCGGCGCACCCCGTGCACGAGGTCCATCGCACCGCCCATGCCCTTCACCAGGCGCCCGGGAACAGCCCAGTTGGCGAGGTCGCCGCCCGCCGAGACCTGCATCGCGCCGAGGATCGCGGTGTCGACGTGGCCGCCCCGGATCATCCCGAACGACAGCGCGGAGTCGAAGAACGCGGCGCCCGGCAGCACGGTCACCGTCTCCTTGCCCGCGTTGACGAGGTCCGGGTCCACGTCCGCCTCCAGGGGGTACGGTCCGACGCCGAGGACGCCGTTCTCCGCGTGGATCACCACATCGACGCCCGGGGACAGATGGCCCGGGACCAGAGTCGGCAGCCCGATGCCGAGGTTCACGCAACCGCCGTCGGCGAGTTCGGCGGCAGCACGCGCCGCCATCCCGTCCCGCGTCCAGCCCTTCGTCTTCATCGGCCCTCCTCCCGATCGCGTACGTTCCGCACGGTCTGCTTCACAACTCCCTTGGTTGCGGCCTGCGTTGGAGTCAAGGGCACCACCCGCTGCACGAAAACCCCCGGCACATGCACCGTGTCCGGATCCAACTCGCCCGGTTCCACGAGGTGTTCGACCTCGGCGACCGTGATCCGGCCCGCCATCGCGGCGAGCGGGTTGAAGTTGCGGGCCGCCCGGCGGAAGAGCAGATTGCCGTGCCGGTCGCCCTTCCAGGCCCGTACGAGCGCGAAGTCCGTGATGATGCCGCGCTCCAGGACGTACTCGCGGCCGGCGAACTCGCGCACCTCCTTGGGCGCCGACGCCACGGCCACCTCGCCGTCGCCGCCGTAGCGCAGCGGCAGTCCGCCGTCGGCGATCTGGGTGCCGGTGCCCGCCGGGGTGTAGAACGCGGGGATGCCGCAGCCGCCCGCCCGCAGCCGCTCGGCGAGGGTGCCCTGCGGGACCAGCTCCAGCTCCAGTTCGCCGCTCAGGTACTGGCGGGCGAACTCCTTGTTGTCGCCGATGTACGAGCCGGTCGCGCGGGCGATCCGGCCTGCCGCGAGGAGGATGCCGAGGCCGCCGCCGTCCACTCCGCAGTTGTTGGAGACCACGCTCAGGGCGGTGGCGCCCTGTGCGTACAGGGCGGCTATGAGCACGTTCGGCACCCCGCAGAGGCCGAAGCCGCCGACCGCGAGACAGGCACCTTCGGGGATGTCGGCCACCGCGTCGGCGGCGGCCCCTACGACCTTGTCCATGGAACGCTCGCTATCTGTTCGCCAGATGAACTAGAGTTCAGAACTACGCTCGCCCCGAGTGTGCGTTCAGCCGGTACGCGTGTCAACGCCCCGTACCTCAACGCCCTGCCCCCGGAGGCCGGATGAGCACCGTCCCCGCCGAAGCCGTCGGCCCGCTGATGCGCGGGGTCGCCGTGCTGCGCGCGCTCAGTGACGCGGACGGGCGGCTCAGCCTCGGCGAGCTGGTCCGGGCGACCGGGCTCGCCCGCTCCACCGTCGACCGGGTCACCGCGACCCTGGCCCGCATGGGCCAGCTGCGCCTCGACGGGCCCACCGCGACGCTCGCCCCGCGCCTCATGGAGCTCGCCAACGCCTACCTGGGCGCCCTGCGCCTGCCCGCCCTGCTCGGCCCGTACGCGGTCCAACTGGCCGAAGAACTCGACGAGTCGGTGTCGCTGGCCGTACCCGACGGCGACGGCATCCGCTTCGTCCACCAGAGCACCCGGCGCCGCGCGATGTCCCTCACCTTCCGCATCGGCGACCTGCTCCCCGCCGAACGCACCGCGCCGGGGCCGCTGTTCGCCGCGCACTGGACGGCGCGGCAGTGGCAGGACTGGCGTGAACTGCGCGCGGCCGATCCGGCGGGGGCCGGTTTTCCCGCCGTCCCGCCCGGCGAGGGCGCGGCCGACGGTTTCGAACGGCGGGCCGCCGCAGCCCGCGCGGCGGGGTGGGCGGTGGACGACCAGCTCATCGAGCCGGGGCTGATCGCGGTGGCCGTGCCGGTGCGCGACCCGGCGGGCACGCTCGTCTGCGCGGTGAGCGCGGTGAGCCACACCAGCCGGCACAGCGCGGCGTCCCTGCGGGCGGCGGTACTGCCCCGGCTGCGCGAGACCGCCGCCGCGATGGAGGCCGAGCTGCGCCGCGAGCACACCCCGGCGCCCGCCCCGCCCCGGGCGCTCGCGGCCTGGACCTCCGCGTCCAAGCAGGAGCTCGGCGCGGAGTTCGTGGAGTCGCTGGCCCGTGGGCTCACCGTGCTGACCGCGTTCGGCGAGGGCCGGGCCGAGCTCTCGCTCAGCGCCGTCGCCGAGGCCACCGGCCTGGCCCGCGCCACCGCCCGGCGCGCCCTGATCACCCTGGACCACCTGGGCCTGGTCGCCGCCCACGGCCGCGCCTTCCGCCTCACCCCGCGCGTCCTGTCGCTCGGCTGCCCGCCGCTGTCCCGTACGACGCTGTCCGACATCGCGGCGCCGCACCTGGCCGCGCTGGCCCGCACGCTGCACGACTCGGCCTCGCTCGCCGTGCTCGACGGCGACGCCATCCAGTACACGGCCCGGGTCGCCACCACCCGGATCATGAGCGTCAACATCACGCCGGGCACCCGCCTGCCCGCGTACGCCGCCTCGATGGGCCGGGTGCTGCTCGCCGATCTGACCGCCGGGGAACGCGCGGCCCGGCTCGGCCGCACGCGGCTGCGGGCGCTCACCCCGCGCACGGTCACCTCCCCGGCCGCGCTGGCCGCCGTCCTGGACGCGGTGGCGGCTCAGGGATACGCCCTGGTGGACGAGGAGTTGGAGGAGGGGCTGCGCTCGATCGCCGTGCCGGTACGGGGTCCTGGCGGGCGGGTGGTGGCCGCGGTGAACGTGGCCATGCACACGACCCGCCGCACGGTGGCGGAGTGCGTCGCCGAGGTGCTGCCGGTGCTGCGGGGTGCGGCTTCAGCCATCGAGGCGGACCTGGGCGTTGTCGGCCGCTTCTGCGACGTCCCACTGTCGTGACGGGCACCCACCCGGTCGATCTTCCCGGCACCGGAATCCAGAGCGAACGCCGCTCGTCACCCCGACTCCCCGAATATCCCTCTAATCGGTTAATTCAGGGGATCGCGGACATGTTCATGACCTCATTCGGGGATACAGGGCTAGTCCACTGCCCAGCCTGTCCCTGACACACCGGAGTACGCCACGTGGAGACCGAAGACACCGTGTGGAGCTGCCCCTTCGATCACGCCGAGGCCCTTGAGTTCGACCCGCAGCTCCACCGGATGCTGGCGGACGAGCCGGTGGCGCGGATCCGGATGGCGTACGGCGAGGGCGAGGCCTGGCTGGTCACGCGGTACGAGGACGTGCGGACGGTCACCACCGACCGCCGGTTCAGCCGCAGCGCCGTCATTGGCCGGGACTTCCCCCGGATGACCCCCGAGCCCATCGTGCAGGCCGAGTCGATCAACCTCATGGACCCCCCGGCCAGCAGCCGGGTGCGCAGCCTCGTCGCCAAGAGCTTCGCCCCCAAGCACGTGGCGCGGATGCGCGAGCGCACCCAGCTGGTGGTGGACGAGCTGCTCGGGCGGATGGCCGCACACGGCTCGCCCGCCGACTACGTGGCGCACCTCGCCGCCCCGCTCCCCCTCGTCACGATCTGCGAGGTCCTCGCGATCCCCGAGGACGAGCGGGACTGGCTGCGCAGCCACGCGCTCACCATGATGAACATCGGTGCCGCCGGCCGCGAGGCCGCCGTCCGGGCCAAGGCCGAACTGCGCACCTACTTCACCGACCTCACCGCCGCCCGCCGGCGCGCTCCCGGCGACGACCTCATCTCCACCCTCGCCACCGCCCGCGACGGCGACGAGCTCCTGGACGACCAGGAGCTCGCCGTGATGGCGATGGTCCTGCTCATCACCGGCCAGGACACCACGACGTACGAGCTCGGGAACATCGCGTACACGATCCTGACCAAGCCGGACGTCCTCGACGCCCTGCGGATGCACCCCGACCGCTTCCCCTCCGTCCTGGACGAGCTGCTCCGCTTCATCCCGTTCCGCAAGGGCGTCGGCATCCCCCGCGTCGCCACCGAGGACGTCGAGCTGAGCGGGGCGCTCATCAAGGCCGGGGACATCGTCCATGTCTCCTACCTCACTGCCAACCGGGACAGCCTCAAGTTCGACCGGCCCCACGAGGTCGATCTGGACCGGGGCGCGGTCCCGCACATGACGTTCGGCTGGGGCGCGCACCACTGCCTCGGCGCCCCGCTCGCCCAGATGGAGCTGGAGGTGGCGTTCACTTCCCTGCTCACCCGCTTCCCCGGACTGCGGCTCGCCTGCGACGCCGCCGAGGTGCCGTGGAACACCCACTCCATCTGGCGCTACCCGCTCAGCCTTCCGGTCGCCTGGTGACCAACCCCCCACCGAAGAAGGGAAGCTCGATGGCCACCCTGTGCCGACCGGCGGTCGCTGTGCCCGACCACGTCATCACCCAGGAGCAGACGCTGGCGCTCGCCCGTGAGACGCATGCCGGGCATCCGCAGCGCGATCTCGTGCTCAGACTGATCAAGAACACCGGCGTGCTGACCCGGCATCTCGTCCAGCCCATCGAAGAGACCCTGAGACACCCCGGCTTCGCGTCCCGCAACCAGGTGTACGAGGCCGAGGCGAAGGCCCGGGTGCCGGAGGTGGTGCGCCGGGCGCTCGGATACGCCGAGGTCGAGCCGGCCGACATCGACCTGATCGTCTACGTGTCGTGCACGGGCTTCATGATGCCCTCGCTCACCGCCTGGCTGATCAACACGATGGGCTTCGACTACGACACCAGACAGCTGCCCATCGCCCAGCTCGGCTGCGCGGCGGGCGGCGCCGCGATCAACCGCGCGCACGACTTCATCACCGCCTATCCGGGCTCGAACGTGCTCATCGTGTCGTGCGAGTTCTGCTCGCTGCTCTACCAGCCCACCGACATCGGCGTGGGCTCGCTGCTCTCCAACGGCCTGTTCGGGGACGCCATTTCGGCTGCGGTGGTACGGGGCGAGGGCGGCACCGGCATGCGGATGGAGCGCAACGGCTCCCACCTGGTGCCGGACACCGAGAACTGGATCTCGTACGCCGTGCGCGAGACGGGCTTCCACTTCCAGCTCGACAAACGGGTGCCCGGCACCATGGAAATGCTCGCCCCCGCCCTCAAGTCCCTTGCGTCCGACCACAGTTGGGACGTCAGCCAGCTCGACTTCTACATCGTGCACGCGGGCGGACCGCGCATCCTCGACGACCTGTGCACGTTCCTCGGGCTCGGCCCGGAGATGTTCAGCTTCAGCCGCAGCACCCTCACCGAACGCGGCAACATCGCGAGTTCGGTGGTGTTCGACGCCCTGGCCAGGCTCTTCGCCGAGGGCGGCATGGCCGACGGGGCACGCGGCCTGATCGCCGGTTTCGGCCCCGGCATCACCGCGGAGATCGGCCTGGGCCGCTGGAACGCGGGCCTGACCGCCGACCCGCCGCTCACCGCCGCCCCGGCCCGGATCTGACCCCGGCGCCGGTACGGCTGCCCGCTTCCGCTACCCGGCCCCCCGCCTCGCCCTACCCGTAGGAGAGGTTCGAGCAGATGTTGTCGTCGGCCGAGCGGGCCTTGTCGGCGACCGACGAGGGGACCGCGGCCGGGGCGCTGGGCGCGGCGGCCGCGCCGCCCCCGCTCTGCTCGTACTGCGTACCCACGATGACGCTGAGGCCGGGTGCCTTCGACTTGCGCAGCAGCGCGCCGGGGAAGTGCGTGGCGAGCGTGTTGGCCTTGGCCTCGTCGTTCGCGCCGTACTCGATGACGCTGTGCGTGTAGTCCTGGGTGGCGGCGGTCGTGGCGCCGGTGATCGTGAACCCCGCGGCCTTCAGCGAGTCGGCTACCTTGCCGGCCAGGCCCTTGGCGATGGTGCCGTTGTAGACGGCGACGGCGATCCCCTTGCCGTCGGCGGGAGCCGGGGCATCGGCCGACGCGGACGGGCTCGGCTTGGCGCCCTTCGCCCCGGCGTCCTGGCCGTCGACCGTGCGGTCCGCCTTCAGCGCGGCGAACAGGGCGTCCGCCTCCGGCTTGACGACCGCGACGCGCGCGCCTTCGTAGCGCCAGGGCAGGGTCACGAACTTGGTGTTGTGCAGATCGATGTTCTTCATCGACATCGCGAACGAGATCAGCTTGTCGGCGGAGCCGAGGCCGGGGTCGACGGTCATCGACTTGGTGGCGGCGTTGGCGAGCGGCAGCAGGCTGGTCGGGTCCAGGCCGGTGCCCTTCACCTTCTTGATCAGGCTGCCGACGAAGGCCTGCTGGCGCTGGATCCGGCCTATGTCGGAGCCGTCGCCGATGCCGTGCCGGATCCGCACGTAGTCCAGGGCCTTCTGCCCGGACACCTCCTGCGGGCCCTTGGCGAAGATCAGGTTGCCCTTGTGATGGAGGTTGGGGTTGAGGTCGCCCTGGTAGACGTCGTTGGGGACGCAGACCTGGACGCCGCCGACGGCCTCCGTCATCTTCGCGAAGCCCGCGAAGTCCACGACCACGGTGTGGTCGACGCGCAGTCCGGTCAGCTTCTCGACGGTGTTCTGGGTGCACGCGGGGTTGCCCGCCACCGTCTCGCCCACCTCGAACGCCGAGTTGAACATCACATTGTGCTTGGTCGTGGTCCAGCTGCCGTTCGGCAGCTTGCACGGGGGTATGTCCACCAGGGAGTCGCGGGGTATGGAGACCGCGACGGCATGCTTCTGGTCGGCGTACACATGCATCATGAACGCGGTGTCCGAGCGGCCGATGTCGCCCGTGCCGTGGCCGTACTGGGCGTTGTCGCCGGAGCGTGAGTCCGAGCCGATGACCAGGACGTTCGAGCCCTTGTCCGAGCCGGCGGGGCGGTCGGCGGAGACGCCGCCGTCGTCGAAGGTCTTGATGTTGCCGTTCAGCTGGAGGTAGATCCAGCCGCCGCCGGCGAGCGCGAGAACCACGACCGAGAGCGCCGTGATCCCGGCGATACGGGCCCGGCTGCGTTTGCCGCGGCGCCGTGGAGCGGCGGAGCTGCCGCCCTCACGGTGCCTGCTTGCCGCTCCCGCTTTGCGCCTGCCGGCCATCGGACCCCTCATCCCTCATGAACGCCTCTTCTGTAGAGGAGACGGTGAGTCGCACCCTCTGGTTGTACAGTTGCGCAATGTAGCAAGTCTGAATTAGAGACATCAGCCCCAGTCGTACGACGAAAACGGCTGTAGGACGCGAACGAGGGAGGACGGCGGGATGTTCCTGCGCAACGGGCTCGAGCCCTGGCATCTGCTGATCGTGGCCGTAGTACTGATCCTGCTGTTCGGCTCCAAGAAGCTGCCCGACACAGCACGCGCGCTGGGCAAGTCCCTGCGCATCCTCAAGAGCGAGACCAAGGCGATGCGCGAGGACGGCACGGGCGATGCGACGTCCTCGGCCGCCGCCCCGGCCCCGCAGGTGACCCCGGCTCCGGCCCCGGTCCACCCGGCGACCCCGACCCCGACGGAAGCTCCCCCGCGCCCGGCCCAGTAACCGCGGCCGTACGCTCCGCAGGCATGGAGCAGCTGCCGACATACGACGACGTGGTCCGCGCGCACGAGCGGATCGCCTCGCACGCCCACCGCACCCCGGTCCTGACCTCCCGGCTCACCGATGCCGAGCTCGGTCTGAGCCTCTACTTCAAGTGCGAGAACCTCCAGCGCATGGGGGCGTTCAAGTTCCGCGGCGCGTTCAACGCGCTGTCCCTGTTCAGCGCGGAGCAGCGCCGCGCGGGCGTGGTCGCCTACTCCTCCGGCAACCACGCCCAGGCCGTGGCGCTGTCCGCTGCGCTGCTCGGCATCCCGGCGACCATCGTCATGCCCCGCGACGCCCCCGCGGCCAAGCTCGCCGCCACCAAGGGGTACGGGGCGAGCGTGGTTCCCTACGACCGCTACACCGAGGACCGCGAGGCGATCGGCCGGGCGGTGGCGAAGGAGCGCGGCCTGACGCTGGTCCCGCCGTACGACCATCCCCATGTGATGGCGGGCCAGGGCACCGCCGCGAAGGAGCTCTTCGAGGAGACCGGCCCGCTCGACGCCCTGTTCGTGCCGCTCGGCGGCGGCGGACTCCTGTCGGGCAGCCTGCTGTCGGCGGCCGCCCTCGCTCCGTCCTGCGAGGTCTACGGGGTCGAACCGGAAGCGGGCGACGACGGCCGCCGGTCCCTGCGCAGCGGCGCGATCGTGCACATCGACACCCCTCAGACCATCGCGGACGGCGCCCAGACCCAGCACCTGGGCGCCCACACCTTCCCCGTGATCCGCGACCGCGTCACCGACATCGTGACCGCCACCGACGCCCAACTCATCGACTGCATGCGACAGTTGGCGACCCGCATGAAGATCATCGCCGAGCCCACGGGCTGCCTGGGCCTCGCCGCCGCCCGCGACCTCGCCGACCGCTACCGCGGCGGTCGGGTCGGCGTGATCATCAGCGGCGGCAACGTGGACATGGACCGCTTCGTGGCACTGCTGGCCCGCTGAAACCGCACCTTGACCGACTTCCCTCTTGAGTTGTCCACAGGCTTGGGAGGAGGCGAACGGATTGTCGGCGGTACGGAGCATGATGGGGGGCATGAACGAGATGCCGGATTGGGAGAAGCGGTTCAGGGCGCCCCGGGTGGGGCTCCCCGACTGGGCGGAGGACGCCCCGGACCGCTCGCTGTTCGTGTCGAACGCGACAGGGACGTACGAGCTGTACGCATGGGACCGCACCACCGGCGCGCAGCGCCGGGCCACCGACCGCCCCAACGGGACGACGGACGGCGTACTGACCCCGGACGGCGAGTGGATCTGGTGGTTCAGCGATACGGACGGCGACGAGTTCGGCGTGTGGCAGCGCCAGCCGTTCGGGGGCGGCGACGACGAGCCGGCCGTGCCCGGTCTCGACCCGTCGTACCCGGCGGGACTGGCGCTCGGCCGGGACGGGACGGCGGTCGTCGGCCGCTCCACCGACGCGGACGGCACCACGATCCACGTCGTACGCCCCGCCGCCGCCCCCGTCGAGATCTACCGGCACCGCGAGTCCGCGGGCGTGGGCGACCTCTCGCACGACGGGACGCTGATCGCCGTCGAGCACACCGAGCACGGCGACGCGATGCACTCCGCGCTGCGCGTGGTGCGCCCGGACGGCTCGACGGTCGCCGAGCTCGACGACACCAAGGGCGGCACCGAGGAACTCGGCCTGGAAGTACTCGGGTTCGCGCCGCTGGCGGGCGACACCCGGCTGCTCGTCGCGCACCAGCGGCGCGGCCGCTGGGAGCCGATGATCTGGGACGTCGCCTCCGGCGAGGAGCGCGACCTCGCCCTCGACCTGCCGGGCGACGTCTCGGCCGAGTGGTACCCGGACGGCTCGGGGCTGCTCGTCGTCCACAGCTTCGAGGCCCGCAGCAGCCTGTTCCGCTTCGACCTGGCGACGCGTTCGCTGGTCGGGATCGACACCCCGGCCGGTTCGGTGTCGGGGGCTACGGCCCGCCCGGACGGCACCGTGGAGTACCTGTGGTCGTCCGCGGCCAGCCCGTCCGAGGTCCGCTCCACGACCGGCGAGGTCGTGCTCGACCCGCCCGGATTCAAGGCGCCCTCCTCCGTGCCGGTGGCGGACGTCTGGGTGGAGGGCCCCGGCGGCCGCGTCCACGCCCTGATCCAGCGCCCGGCGGGCGCGGGCCCCTTCCCCACGGTCTTCGAGATCCACGGCGGCCCGACCTGGCACGACAGCGACGCGTTCGCCTCCGGACCCGCGGCCTGGGTCGACCACGGCTATGCGGTGGTCCGGGTCAACTACCGGGGCTCCACGGGGTACGGCCGCGAATGGACCGACGCGCTCAAGCACCGGGTCGGGCTCATCGAGCTCGAAGACATCGCGGCGGTCCGCGACTGGGCGGTCTCCTCGGGGCTTGCCGACCCCGCGCGCCTCGTCCTGGCGGGCGGATCCTGGGGCGGCTACCTCACCCTGCTCGGCCTCGGCACCCAGCCGGACGCGTGGGCGCTCGGGCTCGCGGCGGTGCCGGTCGCGGACTACGTCACGGCGTACCACGACGAGATGGAGGCGCTGAAGGCGATGGACCGGACGCTGCTCGGCGGCACGCCGGAGGAGGTGCCGGAGCGCTTCCAGGCGTCCTCGCCGCTCACCTACGTCGACGCGGTGAAGGCGCCCGTCTACATCTCGGCGGGCGTCAACGACCCGCGCTGCCCGATCCGCCAGGTGGAGAACTACGTGGACCGCCTGAAGTCCCGGGGCGCGGCGCACGAGGTCTACCGCTATGACGCGGGCCACGGTTCGCTGGTGGTGGAGGAGCGCATCAAGCAGGTGCGGTTGGAGCTCGACTTCGCGGCGCGGCACTTGGCGGGCTGACGCGCCGGACGGGCTGGGGATGCCCGCACCGGACCCTGCCAGGGGCGCGGGGAACTGCGCGACCAGCCTCCCCCAAGCTCTCAACTTCGTTCGAGCAGGGGGGACCCCCATCGGCCCGCACCCGAACGACCAAGCACCCAGCCGCGGGGGTCCGGGGGCGGAGCCCCCGGCGGCTCAGCGTGGTGCCGCCGACGAAACAGGGGGTTGGGGGGCACCCCCCTGGACCGAGCACCCCGAACCGTTCCGTACCGTGGGGGTGTGTACCGGTTCCTGCTCACACCCCGCTGGTGGGGAATCCACGTCTTCGTCCTGCTCGCCATCCCCGTATGTATCTTCATGGGCTCCTGGCAGCTGGGCCGCTTCGAGGACCGCGTGCAGTCCCACAACGCGGCCGAGAAGGCCCCCGACCCCGCCACGCGGAAGGCCGAGCCGCTCGCCTCGCTGCTCCCCGTCGACCAGCGCACCTCCGGCCGCCCCGCCGCGGCGCGCGGCCGGTACGCCGAGCAGTTCGTGGTGCCCGACCGCCAGGTCGACGGCCGGACGGGCAGCTACGTCCTGACCATGCTGCGCACCGACGGCGGCAAGGCGCTGCCCGTCGTGCGGGGCTGGATCCCGAAGGGCGCCAAGGCCCCCGCCCCGCCCGCCGGCGAGGTGGCCGTCACCGGCGAACTCCAGGCGTCCGAGAACGTGGGCTCCGACGGGGTGAACGCGGCGGGCGGCCTCCCGTCGGGCCAGGTCGGCATGATCAGCGCGGCGTCCCTGGTCAACCTCGTTCCGTACCAGGTGTACGACGCCTGGGTGACGCTGCCCAGCGCCGATGCCGGGATGACTCCGGTGCCGGCGGCCGCGCCGCAGAACAGCGGGCTCGACCTGAAGGCGTTCCAGAACCTCGGCTACACCGGCGAGTGGTTCGTCTTCGCGGGGTTCGTGGTCTTCATGTGGTTCCGCCTGGTCCGGCGCGAGGCGGAGGCCCTGGAGGACGCCGAGCTCGGCCTCGCGCCCGAGCCGGACGACGCACCCGCGGCCCCGCTCCCCAACTGACCTGCCCCCAGGGCTGATTCGGCCCCCGGGCCCGCAGAGCCTGCTACCGAGACCCCGCTACTGCGCGGCGGCCGTCGACGTCCCCGCGTCGAGGACGCCCGTCTTGTAGATCGTCCCGGCGCAGGCGTTCGGGATCTTCGCCTCCGCGGACGGCGCGCCCGGCTCGGCGACGTGGGTCACCGCGACCGTGCCGTCCGAGGTCGTGTTCGGGGTGCCGGCGTCCGAACCGAGCTGCGCGGTCTGGCCGCCGCCGGTCGGGGTGGTGATCCCGCTGGTGCTGCCGGTGCTGCCGCCCGAGGGGCTCGGATCGGGCGAGGGCTGCGTCTTGGGACAGGTGTCGGAGGGCACCCAGGCGAACCGCACCTCATACGCCGCCGACGGATTCAGCACCAGGTGGCTGTTGTCCTGCGAGGGGTCGGGGAGCCCGGGCGCCGGGTCGCCCGCCGCGTGCTCGACGACGGTGATCTTCGCCGGGTTGGCCGCGCCCTGTGCCCGCACGTTGAACTTGCCGACCCCGCCGATCGCGCACTGCTTCTTCGAGGCGTTGACGATGCGGAAGGCTCCGTACACCTTGCCGGTGGAGTCGGGCTTGCCCACGCTCGCCGACTTGACGCTCAGTGCGTCCGCCCCGCAGGCCGGCGAGTTCGCCTGCACGGGGCCGCTGCCGGCCACCGTGGCGCCGCCCGCAGTGCCGCCGGTGGTGCCCTTGCCGGGGGTCGGCGTCCTGCCCCTGCCGTCGGGTTTCCCGGGCTGGACGCCGGCGCCGGAGGGCCGGTCGTCGTCCCGCACGCCGTCCGCCGGGTCCGAATCCGTGCCGCCGGTGCCGTGCGCCTGCTCGCCGTGCCCGGCGATGGTCGGCTGCTCGCCCGCGGTGCCCGAGGTGTTGGCGACATGGATGAACGCCGGTACCGCGGTGGCCACGAGCAGGGCGGCGGCGACCGAGCCGACGACGGCCTGCCGCTTGCGGGCCCGCCGCACGGGCACCGCGTTCTGCAGCTGTTCGAGCGCCCCGTGCGAGGGCGTCAGGTCGCCGACCGCGTCGTGCAGCAGGCTGCGCAGCGCCTGTTCCTCGGGTGAGTACGACCCCGCCGGGGCCGGTGGCAGGCCGAAGGGAGGGGTGCCGGTGCTGTTCTTGTCCGGCGTCTTGTCCACGAATCCGTATCCAGTCAGGTCGTTCAGGTCATTCGCGGGCCGCTGGTCCGGCCCGCTCTTCCCGTGCTCCCCGTCGTCCCCCGGCCACCCGCCGCCGTTCCTGCCGGGCCCGGTCATACCGGTGCCTCCATGGCGACGCGCAGGGCGGCGATGCCGCGCGACCCGTACGCCTTCACCGAGCCCAGGGATATGCCGAGCGTCTCGGCGGCCTGGGCCTCGGTCATGTCCGCGAAGTACCGCAGCACGAGCACCTCGCGCTGGCGGCGCTGGAGCCCGCGCATCGCCTTGATCAGCGCGTCGCGCTCCAGCTGGTCGTACGCGCCCTCCTCGGCGCTCGCCATGTCGGGCATCGGCTTGGAGAGCAGCTTGAGCCCGAGGATGCGGCGGCGCAGCGCGGAGCGTGACAGGTTCACGACCGTCTGGCGGAGGTAGGCGAGGGTCTTCTCCGGCTCGCGCACCCGGCTGCGGGCCGAGTGGACCCGGATGAACGCCTCCTGCACGACGTCCTCGCAGGACGCGGTGTCGTCCAGGAGCAGTGCCGCGAGGCCGAGCAGCGAGCGGTAGTGCGCGCGGTAGGTCTCGGTGAGGTGATCGACGGTGGTACCGGCCGCCATGACCGCGTCAGCGCTCTCGCGCGAGGTCGTCTGGGAGGGAACGCGGGCGGGACGGGTGGCGGGCATGGGCGCGATCACCGGCATGCCCCCGGGCGCACCGAGGCGCCGGCGCGGACGCACGGCCGTGCCGGCGAGCGCCGGGACGGCTCTGAAGTCGAGTACCTCTGCCACGCCTGTTGGACACGTTCCTCCCCGCCAGGGTTGTACGCGTACGACACCGTATTTGGCGGTGCGACAAATGCCCTCATGCGTACCCGCTCTTCCCCAATGCCCCGATTTTTACGGCACCTTGAAGGGGCGACCGCATAGACGCTCCATGCCGGACTGCGGTTGCAGGGACACGGAAATGAATGGTGTAACAACGCGTCGGTGCAGTTCAAGTGGTACAGACCAGCGACTTGCTCACAGAGTGTTCACAGATCCTACAAACCTGTAGCCCTCAGCGTGCGGTGAATTCCCGAGCCGCCAACTCGGCGATGTGCGCGGCGTTCAGGGCGGTGCCCTTGCGCAGATTGTCACCGCAGACGAAAAGTTCCAGTACGTGCGGATCGTCCGGTGAGCTGCGCACCCGGCCGACCCACGTGGGGTCGGTGCCGACCACGTCCGCGGGCGTGGGGAACTCGCCGACGGCCGGGTTGTCGAAGAGCACGACGCCCGGCGCGGTCGCCAGGATCTCGTGGGCCCGCGCCACATCGACGTCGTTCTCGAACCGGGCGTGCACGGACACCGAGTGCGTGGTGACGACCGGCACCCGTACACAGGTGGCGGCCACCGGCAGCCGCGGCAGGTCGAGCAGCTTGCGCAGCTCGTCGCGGAGCCCCAGCTCCTGCGAGGACCAGCCGTCCTCGCCGAGCTCCCCGGCCCACGGCACCACGTTCAGCGCGACCGGCGCCGCGAACGGGCCGAGCCCGTCACCGACGGCCCGCCGCACATCGCCGGGACTCGTACCGAGCCCGGTCCCGGCCACCAGCGAGATCTGCCGGCGCAGCGCCTCGACCGCGGCCTGCCCCTCACCGCTGACCGCCTCGTACGTGGAGACGACCAGCTCGCTCAGACCGAACTCGGCGTGCAGCGCGCCCACCGCCACGATCATGGCGAGGGTGGTGGGGTGCGGGCTGGCGATGATGCCGCGCGGGCGCATCCGTACCGCGTGCGGGTTGAGCTCGGGGACCACGAGCGGCACGTCCGGGTCCATCCGGAAGGCGGCCGAACTGTCCACCACCACCGCGCCCTTGGCGGCCGCGACCGGCGCCCACTGGGCGGCCACCGCGTCGGGCACCAGGAACACGACGACATCGGCCCCGTCCAGGGCCTCCTCGCTCAGCGCGCGGACCTCGCACTCCTCACCCCGCACGAGCAGGGTGCGCCCGGCCGAGCGCGCGGACGCGACGAGGCGGACCTCGCCCCACACGTCCGCGTGCTGGGACAGGATCTGGAGCATCACCGCACCGGCGCCCCCGGTCGCTCCGACGACCGCGAGCGCCGGTCTGCGGGTCATCGCCCGGTGCCTCCGTAGACGACGGCCTCGTCACTGTCGGAGTCGAGACCGAAGGCCGAGTGCACGGCGCGCACGGCCTCGTTCACCTCGTCGGCGCGGGTGACGACCGAGATGCGGATCTCGGAGGTCGAGATGAGCTCGATGTTGACGCCCGCGTCGGCGAGCGCCTCGAAGAAGCCCGCCGTGACGCCCGGGTTGGTCTTCATCCCGGCGCCGACCAGCGAGATCTTGGCGATCTGGTCGTCGTAGCGCAGCGACTGGAACCCGATGGTGGGCTTGGTCCGCTCCAGGGCGTCGATGGCCTTGCGGCCCTCGGCCTTGGGAAGGGTGAAGGAGATGTCCGTCAGGCCGGTCGACGCGGCGGAGACGTTCTGCACCACCATGTCGATGTTGATCTCGGCGTCCGCGATGGTGCGGAAGATCGCCGCGGCCTCGCCCGGCTTGTCGGGCACCCCGACGACCGTGACCTTGGCCTCGGAGACGTCGTGGGCGACTCCGGAGATGATGGCGTGCTCCACCTGCTGGTCCCCTCGCGGTTCGTTGCTGACCCAGGTGCCCTGGAGCCCACTGAAGGACGAGCGCACATGGATCGGAATGTTGTAACGGCGGGCGTACTCGACGCACCGGTGCAGCAGCACCTTGGAGCCCGACGCGGCCAGCTCCAGCATGTCCTCGAAGGAGATCCAGTCGATCTTCCGGGCCTTCTTCACGACCCGCGGGTCGGCGGTGAACACACCGTCGACGTCCGTGTAGATCTCGCAGACCTCGGCATCGAGCGCGGCGGCAAGGGCGACAGCGGTCGTGTCGGAGCCACCGCGCCCCAGCGTCGTAATGTCCTTGGAATCCTGGGAGACACCCTGGAACCCGGCGACGATCGCGATGTTGCCCTCGTCCAGAGCGGTACGGATCCGCCCCGGCGTGACGTCGATGATCCGCGCTTTGTTGTGGACCGAGTCGGTGATGACACCGGCCTGGCTGCCCGTGAACGACTGGGCTTTGTGGCCCAGGTTTTTGATCGCCATGGCAAGCAGTGCCATGGAGATCCGCTCTCCGGCGGTCAGCAGCATGTCGAATTCCCGCCCGGCAGGCATCGGTGACACCTGCTCCGCGAGCTCGATCAACTCATCCGTCGTGTCGCCCATCGCGGAAACCACGACGACCACCTGGTGGCCGTTCTTCTTGGCTTCCACGATCCGCTTGGCGACGCGCTTGATGCCCTCGGCATCGGCAACGGAGGAGCCTCCGTACTTCTGCACGACAAGGCCCACGTGCGCTCCTCGCTCAGTTCATTACTGCGGTCGGCTAAGTCTAACGAGCGGGCCGGATTCGCCCGCGCCGTATCACTTCGTGAGATGTCCCGCTCACAAGTTGATCACCGGACGCCCTTCCGGACCGCTCGCGACGTCCGCCTGCCCCTTTCCCCCCGGGGTACGCGAACTGTGCTCGGCGTCACAGACACGTGCTCATGCCGCTGATGACCCCGGGTTCTCGTTTCGCAGGTCGTACTGCAGGTCGATCTCTCCCGACCGGATCGCCTGGATGAAGTCCTCACGCCGCAAATACATCGCCAGCCTCATCGCGGCTTCCTTGACCGCCTGCTCGTCCGTCTCCACCCCGAACGCCTTGCGCAGGTCGGCAAGGAAGCCTTCGTCATCTCGATGGTCACGTTGCGGGCCATGTCAGCCCCCCCCTTCGGGCTGACGTTTCACGGGGTCTCCTCCACGATAGGTCGGTCTTCTTCGGATTTCAGGGAGTGCGCGGGGGCACCGGGCGGCGCCGGAGCGGCCGTCACTCCTCAGCCCCCTTCGGCGGCAGCCCCGCCGCGACGCGGGCCTGGTCGGCGGGGGACATGGGGCGCTGCCTCGGGACGGCACGGAAGGTGTCGGGGACGTGGCGGCCCTCCCCGTCGACCAGCTCCGCCTCGAACTCCCGGAAGCACGGCCCGCACAGCCCGTCGATGATCGGCTCGGTGCGTTCGTCCTCGTCGCAGCCCATGCAGGCCATGACGACGCGGGTGACCCGGGCCCGGCCGGTGTCCTTGGGGGTTTTCGTCGGGGGCATCTTCGTCTCCAGTCGGTTACGGGCCAGCGCCCCCGCGCTCAGCACGGGGCGCGGCAGGCCGGCGGTCAGGGTGCGGATGAGGCGTTCCGGGCTCGCGCCGCGCGCCAGCCACTCGGCGGCCAGCGGTTCCAGTGCTGCGCATTCGGCGGCGGACAGGCTCATCTCCCGGTCCGCGTCGCCCAGTTGAGCCAAGGTGTTGTACGCGACCGACCGCGCGGGTTCGGCAGGTTCCGGCGCGGCGCCGCGCGCCTGCGCTTCCGCCTGCTCCGGGGGCTCCTCGCTCACGTGGGCAAGTCCGTCCCGCTCCGCGGCCGTTACGTCGATGCCCTTCACGCCGCGCACGAACTCCGCCCACCACTCGTCGGACCGGGCGGTGGGTGACCAGTACGTTCTGGTCACCCACCGCATGCCGCCCGCGTCCAGGGCGAGGTGTTCCTTCACTCGCCGCAGATGGCCGGCGTAGGTGAGTTCGCGCAGTGCCGAGGCGCAGCCCTGCTGACCGTGGTCGGGGTGGTGGGCGGCGAGGGTCTTCACGCCCATCGCCGCGCCTTCGACCAGCGCGCAGATAAACACCGCGATCGACGCCGCACGCCTGGACAGGTGCGCGAAGTTCGATTCGGGGGGCGGGACTTGGTCACCCGCATGGCGCTTTCCGTAGCCCTTATTGGCCATGGGGTGTGCGGGGCCGGGTAGAGCAGGGCTAAAGTCGGTGCAAGCCACGGATCGACTGCTTTCGATCTAGTCGGTTAGGCCTCGGCACGGTGCTGCTAACACCTGCCGGGGCCGTTCTTTTGCCGCGAACCTAGAGTGTCTTTACTCTCCGGCGCAACTCGAACACGGAAAGTCACACGTGCGGGTGGTCCGACCTAACACCCGTACGAACAAGGGGGGTTGGGCGGTAGCCCAACCCCCTGAAGACCAAAACCAAACCCTGGTTTCAGGTCTCGGATCCCGGGTCCCAAGACCCGGGCTGTCGTGCGGTTACTGACCCACGAACTGCTGGTAGTTCATGCCGTTGCAGCCGAAGGCGCGCAGACCGTAGGCGCCGCTGTCGTCTATGCAGCGACCGGTGTTCTCGTTCTGGAAGGTCAGCGTGCCATTGCCGTTGTAGTAGATCGCCCAGCGCTGGTAGTCCATGCCGTTGCAGCCGAAGGAGCGCAGGCCGTAGGCCCAGCTGTCGTCCATACAGCGGCCCGTGTTGCCGTTCTGCATGACCCAGTTGCCGTTGGACTGGCCGTACAGCCCCCAGTACTGGTAGTTCATGCCGTTACAGCCGAAGGCCCGCAGGCCGTAGGCGCCGCTGTCGTCCACGCAGCGGCCCGTGTTGAGGTTCCTCAGCGCTCCCGCGTCGAGGGCGTGGGCCGGCACGGCGCCGGGGTGGAGCTGGGTGGAGTGGGTCAGCGGGGCCGGGGCCGGGACCGACGGCGCGGCGGCCGACGCGGCGCCAGCGCCCGCGAACGCCAGGGCCGCAGCGGCGGCGAGCGCCCCCGCGAGCCGGGCCGTGCGGAGCGAGAAGCGCGTACGGAAGTTCATGGTCTTCTCCTGTCGTAAGGACGGGCGGAAGGACGGGCGGATCCGCCGGGCCGGAGGCGAATGGCTGCGGCCCGGCGGTCACCACCCTGGACCGGCCGGACACCCCCCGTCTTTGTACGGACGCGACAGCATCCGGAGCTAACGGGTCCTTTGCCATGCACGGTGCGATTGAGCCACAACTGCCGTAATTGGCGCGGGAGTTCGTTGTGGGGCGGGGACGGCGCGAGCACCATCGCGGCGTCCGCACAACGACAGAAAGGCTTCGCGAAGGGGTTCCCATGGGCTCACCACCGCTCCGCTACAGACCGCCGAGACCCGGCCTGCGGCCGCACGTCCTCGGCTACTTCGGCTACCACTACCCGCCGCGCAGCCCGCAGCGCCGGCTGGTCTTCCCGGACACGGCGTGCACCGTCGTCTTCGGGTTCGACGTGCCGGTGCAGATCGTCGGGCTTGTCGAGCCCGTGCGTACGGTGAGCTGCCGCTCGCGGGCCGATCTGCCCTTCACCACGGCCCTGCTGGGCCACCACGAGGGCGGTGTCCGGGGCGTCGCGGTGCGGCTGACGCCGATGGGCGCGTACCGGCTGTTCGGCATCCCGATGCACGAGTGGGACGTACCGCACCTGGACCCGGTGCATCTGCTGCCGCCCGCCCTGCGGCACCTTCCGGAGCGGCTGGAAGCGGCACCGGACTGGCCGGAGCAGTGCCGGCTCCTGGACGAGCACCTCGGCCTGCTGCTCGTCGGCGGCCCGCACCCGCGCATCGCACCCGAAGTCGCCTGCGTCTGGCGGGAGTTGGACCTTCGGCGGGGCATGGTCACCGTGCGGGAGCTGGCCGGCACCGCGCATTGCAGCGTCCGCCATCTGGAGCGCCGCTTCCGCGAACAGGTGGGTCGCTCGCCCGCCGCGATCGCCCGCGTGCTGCGGTTCCGGGCGGCGCTGCGGCTACGGGACAGCGGGCTGCCGCCGTGCCTGGTGGCACAGCGCTGCGGCTTCCACGACCAGGCCCACTACAACCACGTCTTCAAGGCGACGACGGGCCTCACTCCGACCCAGGTCCTGGCCGTCCCGATGAACTGGTCCACCCAGGCCCGCACCAACTCCCCCGCGTGGGAGGCGGTTTAACGTCAGACGCACACCAACTCCCCTGCGTGGGAAGCCGCTTGACCCGAACGGCGCTTACTTCGCCTCGCGCAGCCCCAGCGGCCCCGCGAGCTCCTCGGCCATGACGCGGCCCGCCTCCTCCTCCAGGGCGTCCTCCGTCAGGTCCTGGTCGGTGTCGAGGCCGTCCAGTTCCTCCAGAGGCTGGTTGAGACGCACGTGGGCGACCAGGGACTGGAGGGCGCGCAGGGCTGCGGAGGCGGTCGATCCCCAGTTGGAGAAGTAGGAGAACTGCCACCACCACAGGGCCTCGGTGGTACGGCCCGCGCGGTAGTGGGCGAGGCCGTGGCGCAGGTCGGTGACGACATCGGCGAGGTCGTCCGAGATCCGGCACGGCACCGGCGCCTTGCGCGGCTCGTACGGGTCGAAGACCTCGGAGTACACGTCGATGGGTTCCAGGAGCCGGGCGAACCGCTCGCGCAGCTCGTCCACGTCCGCCTCCGGGCCGAGGTCCGGCTCGTACCGCTCGTCGGGGACGATGTCCTCGTGCGCCCCGAGCCGGCCGCCGGCGAGCAGCAGCTGGGAGACCTCCAGGAGGAGGAACGGTACGGCACTGTCGGGCTCGTCGCCCTTGGCCACTTCCGTGACCGCGACGATGAAGGACTCGACCTGGTCGGCGATCTGGACCGCGAAGGAGTCCGGGTCCTGGTTGGTCGCGTGCAGCGTTGCGTCAGACATCGAGTTGACCTTCCTCGTACCCCGCGTGGGCGTCATACATCGAGCAGCCGCCTTCCCTCGAAGGCCCGGCCCAGGGTGACCTCGTCGGCGTACTCGAGGTCGCCGCCCACCGGCAGGCCGCTGGCGAGCCGGGTGACCTTGAGACCCATGGGCTTGATCATGCGGGCGAGGTACGTCGCCGTGGCCTCGCCCTCCAGGTTCGGGTCGGTGGCCAGGATCAGCTCGGTGACCGAGCCGTCCGCGAGGCGGGTGAGCAGCTCGCGGATGCGCAGGTCGTCCGGGCCGACGCCCTCGATCGGGCTGATGGCGCCGCCGAGCACGTGGTAGCGCCCGCGGAACTCGCGGGTCCGCTCGATGGCCACCACGTCCTTGGGCTCCTCCACCACGCAGATGACGCTCTCGTCGCGGCGCGGGTCGCGGCAGATGTTGCACCGCTCCTCCTGCGCCACGTTGCCGCACACCGCGCAGAACCGGACCTTGTCCTTCACCTCAAGGAGGGCGTGGGCGAGACGGCGCACATCGGTCGGCTCGGCCTGCAGGATGTGGAAGGCGATCCGCTGCGCGCTCTTGGGACCGACGCCGGGCAGCCTGCCCAGTTCGTCGATGAGGTCCTGAACCACGCCTTCGTACAACGGAACGCCTTTCGTGGGTCGCGCTGGTGCTCTGATGCTTACGGTAGTTGCTGTACGTCCGCCCCAGTAGGGTGGGCGCGCGTCTTGCGTCCGGGCGGGCGGGCCTACGCCGGTACGCCCGGGGGTCCGGCCGCTAGAACGGCAGGCCCGGCATGCCGCCCATGCCCTGCGCCAGCGGGCCCAGCTTCTGCTGCTGGAGCGCCTGGGCGTTCTCGTTGGCGGCCTGCACGGCCGCGACGATGAGGTCCGCGAGGGTCTCGGTGTCCTCCGGGTCGACCGCCTTCGGGTCGATGGCGAGGGCACGCAGCTCGCCCGAACCGGTCACGGTCGCCTTGACCAGACCGCCGCCGGCCTGGCCGTCGACCTCGGTCGCCGCCAGCTCCTCCTGGGCGCGGGCGAGGTCCTGCTGCATCTTCTGGGCCTGCTGGAGAAGCTGCTGCATATTGGGCTGGCCACCACCAGGGATCACGTTTCACTCCGGGTTTCGGTCGGACAGGGTCGATTTCCGCTGTCGCTTTCGGCACTCCGAGCCTACGTGGTCGACAGGCGCCCTGCTCCGCAACTCTTTCGAGTGACGCGAGGTGCGTTCCTATACCTGATCAAGGGCCACTTCCGGGCGGAAATACCGGGATATCGACCCCCTGGGCCCTCCATTCGGCGGTAGGAATGGCTGGCGGGGCGCATCGGTACGCACACGCGCATCGCAGGCGCCTGCTACGTCACTCGTGGTTTCGAGGTGCCTGTACGTCACAGAGGGTCACAGCAGCAGCGCGGAGGGAGCGGCCGGGTGAGCCAGCCGGAGATGCAGCCCGAGGGGCCCCCGGGACCGGCCCGGCCCGGCGGGGAGACCGGCGATCTGACCGGTCGGCCGTTCCCGCCCGGCGACTGGGGCGAGCCCGCTGAGCGCCTGGACGAGCTGTACCGGTGGGTCGAGGCGGGGGCGCTGCGCACCGCGGACTGGTACCTCGCCGACCGGCTCTGGAAGCGCCGCGGCGCGCGCGCCCTGCGGGCCGGTACGGCGGGCGGCGCGATCGCGGGGGCCGTGCTGCCGCTGCTCGATCTGACGCGCGCCCTGGCGGGCGCCGCGGGCTGGGGCTACCTCAGTCTGCTGCTCGGCGGGGCGTGCATGGCGTGTGACCGCTACTTCGGTCTCACCTCGGGCTGGATAAGGGACGTGGCCACCGCGCAGGCCGTGCAGCGGCGGCTCGGTGCGCTGCAGTTCGACTGGGCCTCGGAGAGCGTACGAGAGGTCCTCGGGCCCACCGAGGGCACCGCGAGCGAGGCGGCCGAGCGCTGCCTCGCGCTGCTGCGCCGGTTCACCGAGGACGTGACGGAACTGGTCCGCTCGGAGACGGCGGACTGGATGGTGGAGTTCCGGGCGGGTCCCGCGCCACTCGTCATGCAGACGCTGAGCGCGACGGCCCCGCGCACGGACGGGCCCCCCGGCCCCGGCCGGCTGCCCCTGCCGCCGGCCGCGCGGCCGAACATGCCGCGGCAGCGGCCGCCGGAGGGGCCTCGGTAGGGTTCAGCCGCGCGAGGGCCGGGGGGCCCGCTCCGTACCCGCAGAGCCGGTGCCTCAGCTGAAGATGATCATTGAGCCCTGGGCGAGGCTCCGGGTCGCGGCCGCGTGCAGCCCCAGCCACACATGCCGCTCGCGGGCGAACGGGCTCTCGTCGTACGGAATCGGCCCGGCCGGTTCCTCAAGGGAGGTGGGCCGGTCCGGGGGCGCGGGCGCGGACGGCGGGTTGGCCGGATCTATCCCGATCGCGGGCCCCACGAACTCCAGCTCCCGCAGCAGCCCCTGCGCGGAGCCGAGCGGTCCGCCGCCCGCGAGGAGCTCCTCGCTGGAGAGCGGCACCCGGAAGTCGACGGGGACGTACGCTCCCGCGTGGTCGTAGTGCCACACCAGGTGCGACTGCTGCGCGGTCGCCTCGAACATTTCCAGCAACTGCTCGTAGTCGCCGCCGAGTTCGTCGACCGGGGTCACCGCGAGGCCGCACAGCTGGAGCAGATAGGCACGGCGCAGGAAGTGCAGGGCGTCGTAGTCGAACCCGGCCACGGGCGCGACATCGCCGGAGAGACCCGGCATGTACGCGAAGACCGGCACCGGTGGGAGCCCGGCGTCGCCGAGCGCCTTGTCGTACGAGGCGATCTCCTCGGCGAACGGGTTGTCGGGGCTGTGGCACAGCACGTCGACGAGGGGGACCAGCCACAGGTCACAGGCCAAAGCGGGCTCGCTCTCAACTCGTTTCGTGCGATGGTCGGGACAGCGTAGTGCGCTGGGCACTCTGCGCGAAGAGTGCCGGTCAACTCCCGGTGCGGGGTGACCGGATCCCCCACGGCCCCGGCCCCGGGGGTTTACCCAGCCGTCCGGCCGTTACTCGGGGCCGGGCGGCGGCGCGGGAGGTCACATCCGCCGGATGGGGTGGCTGCGGGAGGTCACACCTGCCGGACCCGGCGGTCGCACCCCCCGGACCGGGAGGTCACATCTCCCGGATTCCGGCGGCGCAGACGGTCACACCTGCCAGATCCACACGTCGTCCACCTTCATGCCCGGCCGTCCGAGCAGCCGGGTGACCGCCTCGTACAGTTCGGGAGCCCTCGGCTGCGGCGTCAGGACCAGGACTCCCGCCCGCCAGTACGCCAGGTCCTCGCGGGCCTGGCTCTGCCAGGCCGTGCCGATGTCCGGGACCGGTTTGCCGGAGCGGATGTCGCCGAAGAGGTTCGACGTCCAGCGCGGGGAGGCTCCGTAGATGCCGATGCGGTCCGGGCCCCAGGGGCCGTTGAAGTAGCCGCCGGGGACCGAGAAGCCGAGGCCCGTCGCCGACTGCCAGTGCAGTGCCTCCGCCGAGCCCGGGTCCGGCAGCGGCACCGGGACCAGCGATCTGCCCGGCGGCACGTACTGCTTCCACCGGCCCGACGCGATGAAGTCCGGCACCGCCGGGCGCGCGTTCGTCGGGAACGACGTCGGGATGATCGGGATCAGCGCCAGCGCGATCGCCGCGAAGCCGACCGCCCTGTTCGCGCGGACCCGGCTGCGGGCCAGGCGCCCCGCCGCCAGCGCGACCAGCGCGCCGAGGACCGGCGCGCAGATCATCGCGACCCGGCCCTCGATCACCGACTCGAAGAGCGGGCGGTGCGCGAGCAGCTTCCAGGGGCCGGGGAACACCACATCGGTGTACGGGATGCGGATCTTCTGGCCGAGGGACAGGAGCGCGGCCGCCGCGCCCGTGAAGGCGAGGGCCTTGACCAGCGGCTCGCGCCACAGGCGTACGACCAGCGCGAGGGCCAGCGCCACCAGCGGCCAGCCGTAGAACGCGTTCTGCTCGGTGCGGTTCAGGGCCAGTTTGTCCGCCGTCGCGTCGTCGCCCAGCAGCGAGCGCCCCGCGAACTCGATCAGCGCGAGCGGTGAATTGCCCGCGTTGTCGCCGTGCAGCACGCCCTGATAGCTCTGCGCGCCCGCGAACTGCCAGTACAGCGGGTACGCGAGCAGCACCAGGCAGACCCCCAGGGCGTACCCCACGCCCTGCGCCAGCGGGCGGATCGCCGCGCGGGCGACCTCGCGCCGGGCCAGGGCGTACGACAGCGCGAACAGCGCCATGCCCAGCGAGGCGAGCAGCAGCACCTCCTCGCCGAGGAAGATCTGGTACGTCGTGAACAGGCCCAGGATCACCCCGTCGCGGCGGACGTTCCCGCCCTCGCACAGGCGCAGCGCGCGGTCGATGATCAGCGGGATCATGAACAGGACGCAGAAGTTCGGGTGCGCGTTGCCGTGCGAGATCATCGGCGGCGCGAAGGCCGCGAGTGCGCCGCCGAGCCCGGCCGCCCAGCGGTTCTCCGTCACCCGGCGGGCGAACAGCCAGTACCAGGCGTACGCCGTCGCCGCGATCCCCAGGGTGAGGACCAGCGCCCAGGTCACCGTCGGCCCGAAGGCCAGCGTCACCGGCGTGAACGGCACGGACAGGCCCAGCATCGGGGTGTTGCCCATCAGGTTCACGCCGTCGGGGAAGTTCTGGACGGTGGTGAACAGCGGGTCGCGCAGATGGGCCACGCTGTCCGCGGTGACCGCGAAGAACCACTCCCACTGGTTCTGGTCCCGCATCGAGTCGGTGAGATAGCTCCGCCCGAGGTCCGCCCAGAGGTTTTTGTAGAGCAGTACGGAGGAGAGCAGGAACAGCGCGCCCAGGGCGAGGTCCACGCGCCGCACCGTCCGCGCCTTCAGGCGCGCCAGCTCCCACAGGACCTTGCCGTAGTCCGCCGCGCCCACCTTCGAACCTTCCTGGTGCGACCAGCGCACCGGCACCTCGGCGACCGCCCAGCCCCGGCGGCGGAAGAACTGGAGGATCTCCACGTCGATGCCCCAGCCGTCGAGCCGGGCATCCGCGAACGCGGCGCGCGCCTTCTCGCCGTCGAACAGTTTGAAGCCGCACTGGGTGTCGCGGATGCCGGGCACGGCGACGGCCCGTATGAGGCGGTTGCCCATCCGGCCGAGGGTTTCGCGCAGCCGGCTCTGGTGGACCTCGATGTTCGCGTCGGGGTGGGCGCGCGAGCCGATCGCGGCGGCCGTCTCACCCCCGGTCATCGCCTTGGCGAGGTGGTCCAACTCCTCGATGGGCGTGGCCAGATCGGCGTCCGTGAGCAGCACCCGGCGTCCGTAGGAGGCGAGCACCCCGAGCCGCAGGGCGTGCCCCTTGCCCCGGTTGGAGCCGCTCGCCACGACGTTGATGCGGGGGTCGCGGGCGGCGGCCTCGCGGGCGATGCGGACGGTGTCGTCGGTCGATCCGTCGTCGACGACTATCAGTTCCCAGGTGCAGGTGTCGCCGAGGTGGGCCCGTATCGCTTCGAGGGTCGGCGCGAGGCGCTGCTCCTCGTTGAACGCGGGGACCACGACGCTCAGTTCGACCTGTCCGGCCGGGTCGGTGTTCACCGGGGCAGCCGCTCCGCCCACGCCAGGGAGTCGTCGTTGTACGCGGCGATCAGGGCCTGCGCCCGCTCGAACTCGCCCCGGCCGATCGCGTCGACCACCTCGCCGTGACCGGTCCACAGGCAGTCGCTGAGGTCGGCGTGGCCGCGCAGGTGGGGCACCGCGAACACCCAGCTCTGCATGCGGAGCCGGTGCAGGAAGTCGGAGATGTACGCGTTCCCGGCGAGTGCGCCGAGCTCCCGCCAGAATCGCAGGTCGTAGCCGACCAGGATGTTCAGGTCGCCGCTGCGGGCGGCCCGCGCGGCCTCCTCGCCGCGGCGGCGTACCGAGACGAGGGCCGCTTCGTACGCTCCGAGCGAGCCGGGCAGCACGGCCCGCCGGAAGATCCCCTCGACCACCAGCGCCCGCGCCGCGACCATGCCCTTGTAATCCTCCACGGAGAACACCCGCACGCGGAAGCCGCGGTGCTGGTCGGAGTCGAGCAGGCCCTGGGCGCAGAGGTCGACCAGCGCCTCCCGCACGGGCGTCGCGGAGACGCCGTACTGCTCGGCGATCTGCTTGACCGTGAAGTCCACACCGGGCTGCATACGCCCCGCGAGCACCTCGTCACGCAGCGCGTCCGCGATCTGCTGCCGAAGAGTGCTGCGGGTGACCGCTCCGCTCGCGGGCATGGCTCGCTCCCCTCTCCGGCTTCGAGCCACCCTATGGTGTGCCCGGAAACCGGACAAAGGAGAGCGGGCTTTTGCCCCCGGCCGGGGGGCTCAGACCGTGTGCTCGTCAGCCTGCTGGGGGGCTCAGACCGTGTGCTCGTCGGCCACCGTCAGTGCCTCGTCCAGGACCGCGAGGCCTTCCTTGGCCTCGGCCTCGGTGATGTTGCAGGGCGGCACGACATGGGTGCGGTTCATGTTGATGAAGGGCCACAGCCCGTTCTTCTTGCACGCGGCGCCGAACGCGGCCATCGGCGCGTTGTCCGCGCCACTCGCGTTGTACGGGACGAGCGGCTCGCGCGTCTCCTTGCTGCGCACCAGCTCCAGGGCCCAGAACACGCCGGTGCCGCGCACCTCGCCCACCGAGGGGTGCCGCTCGGCGAGCTCGCGCAGGCCGGGCTCCAGGACGGTGGCGCCGATGTGCGCGGCCTGCTCCACGATGCCCTCCTCCGCCATCACGTTGATGGTGGCGACGGCTGCGGCGCAGGCCAGCGGGTGCCCGGAGTAGGTGAGGCCGCCGGGGAAGGGGCGGTGCTCGAAGGTCTCGGCGATCCGCCCGCTGATGGCGACGCCGCCGAGCGGCACGTACCCGGAGTTGACGCCCTTCGCGAAGGTCATCAGGTCGGGCACGACGTCGTAGTGCTCGCAGGCGAACCACTTGCCGGTACGGCCGAACCCGGCCATGACCTCGTCCAGGATGAGGACGATCCCGTACCGGTCGCAGATCTCGCGCACGCCGGGGAGGTAGCCGGGCGGCGGGGTCATGATGCCGGCGGTGCCGGGCACGGACTCCAGGATGATCGCGGCGATGGTGGCCGGGCCCTCGAAGGCGATGGTGTCCTCAAGGTGCTTCAGGGCACGCGCGCTCTCCTCCGCCTCGGTGGTGGCGTGGAAGGGCGAGCGGTAGAGGAACGGCGCCCAGAACCGCACGACGCCCGCCGAGCCGCTGTCGGAGGCCCAACGACGCGGATCACCAGTCAAGTTGATCGCGGTGTTCGTACCACCGTGGTACGACCGGTAGGCGCTCATCACCTTGTGGCGGCCGGTGTGGAGGCGGGCCATGCGGGTGGCGTTCTCGACGGCCTCCGCGCCTCCGTTGGTGAAGAAGATCTTGTCGAGGTCCCCAGGGGTGCGCTCGGCGATCAGCCGGGCCGCCTCCGAGCGGGCCTCCACGGCGAAGGCGGGCGCGAACGTCGTCATCGTCGCGGCCTGCTCCTGGATCGCCGCGACGACCTTCGGGTGCTGGTAGCCGATGTTGGTGAAGACGAGGCCGCTGGTGAAGTCGAGGTAGCGGTTGCCGTCGTAGTCCCAGAAGTAGGACCCCTCCGCGCCGGCCACGGCGAGCGGGTCGATCAGGCCCTGGGCGGACCAGGAGTGGAACACGTGCGCACGGTCGGCGGCCTTCACAGCCGCGCCCGCCTGCGGATCGGGGATGCCTTGAGGGGTCATGCCCCCAGGGTAAGGAACCCCAGATGGGACCAGCCATGGCCACCTTGTCCACGTTGACGCGCGGGGCTCGGCAAGGTGTCGGGGTGCGGGGGGGAAGCTAGGGGCGCGGGGAACTGCGCGCCCAGCCACAGACAGCCCGCAGCAGACGACACACCCTGTCCCGCGCGCCAGGAAAGCCGCACTCCCATCGCTACCCGCCAGGGAAGCCGCACTATTCTCGGCGCGTGGGGGCGGTGGGATCGGGGGAGGTGCGGCTGACGTGGGGATATCGGGGAGCTTGGGGCCGGGGGATCCGGAGCGGATAGGGGCGTATCGGCTGCTCGGGCGGCTCGGGGGCGGGGGGATGGGGCAGGTTTATCTCGCTCGGTCCGATCGCGGGCGTACGGTCGCCGTCAAGCTGGTGCGGGCCGAGCTCGCCGAGCAGGACGAGTTCCGCAGGCGGTTCCGGCAGGAGGTGGCGGCCTCGCGGCGGGTCGCCGGGCCGTGGACGGCGCCCGTGCTCGACGCCGACACCGAGGCGCCCGTGCCCTGGGTCGCGACCGGTTACGTCGCGGGCCCCTCCCTCCAGTCCGTCGTGGCGGGCCCGCACGGCCCGCTGCCCGAGCGTTCCGTACGCAGCCTCGCGCGCGGCCTCGCCCACGCGCTCAAGGACATCCACGCCGCCGGGCTCGTGCACCGCGACCTCAAGCCCTCCAACGTCCTCATCACCATCGACGGCCCCCGCGTCATCGACTTCGGCATCGCCCGCGCCCTGGAGGCCGGCCCCGACGGCGGTCTGACGCGGACCGGCGCGCTCATCGGCTCGCCCGGGTTCATGGCGCCGGAGCAGGTGCGCGGCGACGAGATCACCCCGGCCTGCGACATCTTCTGCCTCGGCTCGGTCCTGGCGTACGCGGCGAGCGGCAGGCTGCCGTTCGGGGAGGCGGCGAGCGGGGCGCACGCGCTGATGTTCCGCATCGCGCAGGAGCCGCCCGACCTCGACGGCGTACCCGAGTCGCTCCATGAGCTGATCGGCGACTGCCTGCACAAGGACCCGGCGGCCCGCCCCGGCCCCGACCGCATCCTGCGACGCGTCCACGAAGACCCCGACACCCCGTGGCTCCCCGCTCCCCTGGTGGCCGAACTGGCCAGCCACGCCGCGCAGTTGCTCGCCGAGGAGACCCCCGCGCCCTCACCGAGCGACGCACCCCCCGCCCCGCCGCACATACCCGCCTCGGCCCAGCCCGTCCCGCCGCAGAAGGCGGCACCGCCCGCCCCGCACGGCTATCCGTCTGCGGTGTACGCCCCGTACGCCCCCGAGCCGCCGCTCCGCCGCAGCGCGAAGTCCACGGCGGCGCTGATCGCGGTGGCGCTGGTGGTCGCGGGAGTGGCGGGCGGGTCGGTGTACGCGTACATGAGCGGCGGCCCCGGGCCGCAGGACAACCGGGGCGCCACTCCCCCACTCTCCAACTCCCCTTCCCCATCGGCCAGTTCGAGCAGCCACGACGGCATGTCCCCTGCCACACCCGGCGGGATACCGCAGCAGTACGTAGGCTCCTGGTCGGCCACCATCGCGGGCGGCAACACCCGGAGCCTTGTCATCCGGCCCGGCCAGGTCGGCGACACCGTGCTCACGCTCACTGCCGACGGCAGCGGCTACCACTGCGTCTTCCGGGCCCAGTTGACCCACGCGCTCACCGCGACCGACCCGGGAGTCCAGATCGGCCCCTCCCAGGTCACTCCCGGCTCGACCGGCGCCTGCAACCCCGGAAGACCCAGCACCCTCACCCTGCTGCCCGACGGCCGACTGCACCGACAAACCGTTGGCTCCGGCGAGTTCCTCGATTACACGAAAGGCCACTGACCGAGCAGGGTCACCACGGACCGCAGCAGCAGCGTGTGCACGAAACGATCCGGCCCCGACGGCAAGCACCGCCACCACAGCGGCCAGGTGTGCCCCGTCAGCGCCGGGACCGGCACGTAACTGGCCGTGTTGGACACCGAGTTGAAGAGTGTGACCCCGACGGGCCAGGCCCGGTGCGAGGTGCTGCCCGGCGCGACGAAGAAGTACACCGCCCGCTGCCCGTTCGCCTCCGCGACCACCGGCCCCGGGTCGCCCCCGGTCAGCCGCTCCAGCGCATCGGCCGTGCGCAGCCCGCCTTCACCGTCCATCCGTACGGCGTCGAATTGCACACCCGCTTTTCGGAGTTGGTGCCCGGTGAGCGGGATCCAATTGAAGTTTACTTCGCAGTTTTTCGTATCCACGAGGACATTTTCGGGCTGCGGCGCTAGCGTTTTCCATGGCCGCGCAGGGACCGTCGGGCAGCCGTTGACCAGCCCCAACTCCCCTTGCAGCGAGTCGAATTCGGCGGGGTTGAGTTGTGACCGGTTGAGACCGGTTGAGTCGGAGCGTGATCGCAATGGCACGAGCGGAAAACAAAGTGACGGCGGGACCGACGGCGCAGATGGTCGCCAATCTGGCCCGCAAATTGCGCGTTAGGAAGGGGTGGACGCAGGAGCAGTTGGGCAAGCAGCTGGGGTTCTCCGGTGCCGCCGTGAGCGCCATGGAGACGCTGGCCCAGCCCGCGTCCGACGACATGCTGGTCGAGCTGGAAAAGGTGCTCGGCGACGGACTCGGGGTGTTCGAGGAGGCGCGCGTGTTCGTACGCCTGGAGAAGTACCCGGTGCAGTTCCAGGACTACGCGCTGCTGGAGCAGAAGGCGGTGGTGCTGCGGCTGTACGCGACGCTTGTACTTCACGGGCTGTTTCAGACTGAGGAGTACGCCCGCGCGCTCATCGGCGGTGGCTACCCGCCCCTGCCCGAGCAGCGGGTCGAGGAACTGGTCGAGGCGAGGATGGCACGGAGGGCCCTCTTCGACCGCACGCCGGTCGCGCACATCGAGCTGGTGGTGGAGGAGTCCGTGCTGCGGCGCGTGATCGGCGGGCCGGAGGTGATGAGGGGCCAGTTGCTGCATCTCGCGGAGTGCATCCGGCGCCGCAACGTAACGCTCCAAATCCTTGAGATGGACTCTGGGTTGACCGGCGAGTACGCCGGTGCACGCGGCGAGCTGAACCTGGTGGAGACACCTGAGCACGACCACCTGGTGTACTTGGAGGTTCAGGACGAGAGCATCCTGCTCAGCGACCCTGCAAAGGTGAGTACGTATGCGCAGCGCTATGCGAAGATCCGAGCACAGGCTCTGGATCCTCGCAAATCACTGAGCCTCATCGAGGAGTTGGCGGGAGAGTATCAATGAGCAACACCCTGCACTGGTTCAAGTCCAGCTACAGCAGCGATAGCGGCGGCAACTGCGTAGAGGTGGCTCTCACCTGGCGCAAGTCCTCGTACAGCAATGCAAGCGGCGGGGAGTGCGTCGAGGTGGCCCTCCCCTGGCGCAAGTCCTCGCACAGCGACAGCAGTGGCGGCGACTGCGTAGAGGTAGCCACTTGCCCCCAAGCCGTCCACGTACGGGACTCGAAGGTGGCCCATGGGCCCTCCCTCGCTGTCGATCCTCGCGCGTGGACGGCGTTCCTGGACTGGGAAGGGACTCCGGTCAGTTGAGGGCGGCGCGGGTGCCGCGCAGGGCGTTCTCGTCGTAGGCGTCCAGCGCGAGCAGTGCCGCGCCGATCCAGCCCGCGCCGGGGCCGAGCAAGCTGGGCCTGATGGGCGGGAGTTGGCGGCAGCCGCGTGCGGTGACGTAGCGCTCGAAACTGCGGCGGGTCGGGGCGAGGAGTGCGTCTCCGGCCTCGGCCACCCCGCCGCCGACCACGACCAGCTCGACGTCGAAGAGGTTGACCAGCGTCGCAATGCCGATGCCGAGCCAGTGGCCGAGATGCGCCAACTGGGCCCGGGCGGTGGGGTCTCCGGCGCGGGCGGCCGCCGAGACGGTCTCGCCGGTCACCCGGGACGGGCCGCCCGCGAGGGTGGCGAGCAGCCCGCCCGGGTCGGCGGCGGCGGCCGCGCTGCCGTACCGGCCGAGCGCGGGGCCGGACGCCAGGGGTTCGAGGCAGCCGATCGTGCCGCAGCCGCAGCGCTGGTCGCCGCGCGGGTCGACGATCATGTGGCCGAGTTCGGTGCCGATGCCGGTGCGGCCGCGAAAAAGCCGGTCGTCCAGGACGATCCCGCCGCCGACACCCGTACCGACGGTCACGAACGCCATGTACGAGGCGCTGTTGCCCATGCGGTACTCCGCCCAGCACGCGGCGTTGGCGTCGTTGTCGACCACCGTCGGCAGGCCGGTGGAGTCCTCAAGGAGCTGGCGGAACGGCAGGTCGCGGTAGGCGTTGTTGGGGGCGGTGCGGATGCGGCCCTCGGGCCAGCTGACCAGACCGGCCGCGCCGACACCGAGGGCGACCACGCCGGGGTGGCGGTCGCGCAGTCCGTCGATGAGCCGGGCTGCGGTCCGCAGCACGGCCTCCGCATCGTCCGCCGGGCAGGGCAACTGCGGTACACGTTCCAGGACTTGACCTTTGGCGTCCACGACTCCGGCGGCGATCTTCGTGCCTCCGACGTCGAGCCCGATGGAGCGCGCGGGGCGCTCGTGAGGGGCGGAAGAAGAAGCCATGCGGTGTACTCCTAGCGGGATTAGCGGATTTGCGGGACTAGCGGGGTCAGTGAGGTTGGAGCTGGATGCCGAAGCAGTTCTGCAGCGCGATCAGAGCGGCGCCCTGCGCACCCCGTACGGCGTCCAGCTCCTTGGTGACGATGTGGCAGTTGCGGCTGATCTGGAAGGTGTGGTCGGGGAAGCTCCGCAGCGCGCGCAGGAAGGCGTTGGCCGCGCGGCGGCCCGGCCCGCCGGTGATGAGATCTCCGGCGGCGTAGATGACGACCTGGCTCGGCCCGAACGTGGTGAGCAGCGTGGCGATGCCCCGGGCCAGCGACACCCCGGCCTTGCGGAACGCGGCGATCGCCTCGACCGCCTGCGCGGTGCCGCCGTCGGCGAGCGCTATCGCCGCCTCCAGGCCGTCCAGCTCCCGCCCGGTGCGCTCCTTGACCACCGCAGGCAGCGCCCGATTGCCGAGCTGGCTCTCGATGCAGCCGCGCATCCCGCAGTCGCAGGCCCGCCCGCGCGGCCACACCTGGAAATGCCCGAACTCGATGGGTACGGCGAGTCGTTCACGGCGTACGACCACTCCCGCGCCCACGCCGTCGCGGATCAGGATGACCGCGAACGTCGCGCACTCGACACCCACGCCGAGCCGCTGCTCGTACGCGGCGAAGGCGTGCGCGTCGTTCTCCAGGGCGGTGGCGCAGCCGAACGCGGACGCCAGCTCGGGGCCGAGCGGGAAGTCCACCCATTCGTAGGGCGGCGGCCTATCCCTGCCCCGGTCGTCGGGGGCGTTCAGGAGGTGCAGGACCATGCCGGTGTCCGGGTCGACGGGGCCGCCGACCTGCACGCCGAGGCAGAGTCTGCTCCTCGGGAACCCGGAGCCGAGCCGGGCTGCCGCCAACTGCGCGGCCAGCTCGGCCGCGTGCTTGACGACCTCGTCCGGGTCCATGTCGGTCAGGTCACGGCGCGAGCGTGCCATCACTCTGCCGTCGTCCTCGGCGAGCACACCGACCAGCTTGTAGGGCTGGATCTCGATGCCGATCGCGAACTGCCCGTGGTCGAGTTCGTAACTGCGGCGGAGTATCTGCCGCACCTTGGCGTCGTCGTTCGCGTTCATGTGTCACCTTGCGCGGGGTGGTTCAGGGCATGGAGGTGGGGTCGACGGCCTCGGGGTAGCGCTGGGCGGCGGCGCGGATCGCGATCGGCGTGAGCGTGATGACCTCCTCGGTCTGGCCCGGCCAGTCCTCCCGGCCGGCCACCCGGCGCAGGGCGTCCGCGCGGCCGGGGGCCACACAGCCGTACAGCGCCTGGACGATCTCGACCTCGTCCGCGTCCTCGAACTCGTCGTACGGGATGTGCTCGCCCATGAGCCGACGGCTGCGCTGGGCATACGGCAGGTGGCGTACGCACTCCGTGAGGAACTCCGCCCTCGGCTCCGGCCCCGCGGCCTCCGGTTCCGGCAGCCGGTCCGGGCGTACGGTCCGGTCGCGGAAGCTGTTGACGGCGCGGGCGACGGTCTCGACGGCGAGGGGGTCGATGTCGTCCCGGCCAAGTGCCACTGTCTGTAGGGCTGTTGACCGCCGGCCTGTTGCGGTCGCTATTGCGGTCAGCCAGAGCCGTACGACGTGGTAGCCGTACGCGGCCCACTCGGCGCGGGTGGCCAGCTCGTGGACGCGGGGCGGTGGAGGCGGGGCCTCGTGGGCGCCCAGGGTCTGCTTGATCTGGCGCAGCCGGTGCTCCAGCTCGTCGTCGGTGATCCTGGTCTCGACCTCGGCGTCGACGGAGCGCAGGAAGCGGTCGAAGGCGGGGTGCGTCTGGCGCAGCTGGTTCAGCTGGTTCAGCTGAAGGACCGCGTCTCCCGGAGCTCCCGGGGCTCCCGGGGCGGGGGCCTGCGGGTGGGGCCGGCTTGTCGCGAGACCCTGCTCATCCCTGTTGGGCATGCGGACCTCCTTCTTGTGAGCGGTTGTCGGGTTCCGGGTGGTTTTCCAGCGCGCTGCGCAGGGCGGCGCGGGCGTGGCGCAGGTTGCTGCGGACGGTGCCGGGCTTCAGGTCGAGGAGTTCGGCGATCTCGTCCGTGCCGTAGCCGTCCAGGGCGAGGGCGAGTACTTCGCGCTGCCGGGGCGGGAGTTCGCGCAGGAGCTTCAGCACCTGGGCGTGCTCCTCGGGGTTGTGGTCGGTGTGGTGCTGGGGAGCGAGGGGTGCCAGGCGGGCGTTCAGGGACTCCAGGGCGACGCGCTTGCGGTCGCGTTCGGCCTTCCTGAGGTACGCGCGCCAGGCGGTGGTACGGACCCAGCCGACGGGGTGCTCGCATCCCGGCAACTTGTGCAGCAGCGCCTTCATGGCTTCCTGCGCGGAGTCCTCGGCCTCCTCGAAGGCGGCTCCGGCCCGCATCAGGTAGCGGACGGTCCTCGGGAACTCCGCCCGGAAGAAGTCGTCGTAATCCACCAGACCGGGGCTCACGGCCACCTCCTTGATGGTTGGTCACCTATAGGGGGCGGCGGGAGCCGGATCCGTGCAATGCGCTGCGCGGCGGGGCGGGTGCTTTGTCGGGCGTGTTTGTTGTGCGGGGTCAACTGGCTGGTGCCCGGCGGGGGTTGAGGCGCGACGCCGTTGCACGGATGGGCGGTTGCACGGGCTGGGGGGTGTTCGGCCCCCTTCCTGTAAGCCCGTTCAACCAGCTCAACCAGCTCCGCAGAGAGGTGAGGCAGCAATGAGGCGCAGGTCCCGTTCCCGTACCGGCTCCGGCTCCGTACGCGAGAAGCGTGCGAAACAGCCCAGTCCTACGGAGGTCGTGGCACTGGTCAACGGCGTGACCGCGAGCATTGGGGGTGTGTACGTGCTGACGTCCTCGGCGCTGGTGGCCGCGCTGGCGGGGGTGCTGGCGCTGGTGGTGGCGGGGTTGTTCTTTGTCGGGGGGCGGTAGGGGACCTGCGGCGGTTTGCCCACCCGCCCGCCCGTGACTCGGGGCTGGGAAGGCTGAGCCCTGGGGGCTTCGCCCCAGACCCCCTCGCGCAGGGGCGAGAGGTTGGCGCGGTTGGAAGCGTCCTGCCAGAACGTTGGGGGCGACAAGGTCGCCATGGCAAGGCTGAGCCCCGGTCGCTGGTAGCGGCCGGGGCCTGGGAGTTGCCGGAACGGGTTACGCCTTTTGGATCTTCCAGTCGGCGACGTTGCCACCGCGGTTGAAGTAGGCGTTGGTGCAGACGTCGAGCTTGTCGCCGTTCGTGTTGCCTGCGGCGTTCTGGTTGGCCTCCAGGAAGCCGCCGTTGTCGTCGTAGGTGTTCCACAGATGGACGACGTCCCCCTCCCGGACGTTCTGGTCGCCGGGTGTGGAGGTCTGGGCGAAGATCCGCCATCGTCCACTGCCCGGGGTGCGGTCCTGGGACTGCGCAGTGGCCACGCCGTACTTGCCGCCGACGGTCTGCTGTGTGCTGGTGGCCTGGTTGACGGTGTCGAGATAGCCACCGTCGCCGGCGTAGAGGTTGCGCAGGTGGACCAGGTCCCCGCTCAGGACCGGCTGGCCTGCTGCCTTGCCCGAGGCAGAGACGATCTCCCACGTGCCCGTGCCCTTGGCACGAGTGGCCGAGTTCGCAGTGGCCACGTAGTGCTTGAGACCTGCCAGGGTGTGGTTGTTGATGGTGTCGAGGTAGCCGCCCTGCCAGCCGTTGTACCCGTTCTGCAAGTGGATCTGATCGCCGTACTTGAGCTCGTTCGCCATCCGGCGTTCCCCTCACTTGTTGGCGTCTGTCCCACCTGGACGGCCCCGCAAGAGGGGCATCCGGCATGGACATGGGAATCATGGCAAGGCGGTCCGCGCCCCGGACCGGAACTCACAACTTGTCCAATAGTCGTCGGACACACTTCCGGCCACGAACCGCCACGTCCCTGCACCCCATGAGGAGCTCCGTCCCTCGAACCCCGGCGGGGCTCCGCCCCCTGCACCCTTCAGGACTCCGCCCCGCACCCCAAGGAATTGCCCACCCGCCCGCGGGCCGGATCGCCGCCAAGGCCCGTCCGCTCCTGCGCTGGCCAGCGCAGGCGCAAGCGCACCGAAGCGGACCACAGCGGGCATTTCCCAGATCCCGGCGGAGGCTCTGGCCCCCTGTGTCCCCAGACCCCCGGTACCAACCACCGGACACCCCCTCGCCAGGGTCTCGGGGAGGGGCGGGGTGGGGGCTGGGACCAAACTGCGACACAACGACATTGCGCCTGAAACGCGCGTTCGATAGACATGTAAATCGCTATGCGAGGCACGCGTGGCGAATCGGAACACCGGTGACTGTTACGGGGGTGTGTGCGTGAAGTTCGACATGGGGTCCACGACTCTGTCCGATCTGGGGAAGAGCACCGAGGGGTCGAGTGGTGATCTCGGGGCGTTGATCCGGCAGTTGATCGCTGCGGCGGATCCGCTGGAGGGGAAGTTCAACGGGGCCGGGAAGGCCGCGTTCGACACGTTCAAGGCGCATGCCGATGAGATCACCAACGATCTGAACGGGTCGTTGCAGGACATTCTGGGTGGTCAGTCCGGGATGGACTCCGCGTTCGGGTCCGGTGACCACGAGCAGGAGTCCAACGCGCACCAGAACATGTCGTCGGCGAACTTCGACGCCGCCCGCTTCGGCGCACGCCACTAACCACACGGGGGACGGATCATCATGGGTCAGAATCAGGACCGGCGCAGTTACGACACCGGCGCCTCCACCGAGGTCCAGGGCGGGCTCGCCGGGATCATCGGGCATCTGGAGCGCGTCCTGGGCGAACGCGACCGCGCCGTCAAGGCCGCCATGGCCGAGTTCACCGCCGACGGCGTCTCGGATGAGTACCACGGCAAAGAGCTCCGCTGGAACAAGGCCGCAGGCGAAGTCCGCGACATCATCCGGCTCGTACGCGGCACCCTGGAACTGAATGACGGGACGGCGCAGTCCACGCTGTCCAAGGCGAAGTCGGCCGTCGACGCCATCGGCTGAGTGGCCTGGTTCGTACGGTAGTTGTGCGGTTGCTTGTTGGTTGTTGGGTCACGGGGGTGGTGTGCGGTGAGTAGTTGGGATATTTCGCCGGCCGGGGTGTCGGGTGTGCTGCAGAAGACCGGTACGGCGGCCGAGGGCATGTCGAAGGCCGGGACGGCGATGCAGGAGAGCCTGAAGTCGGCGGCGTCCTCGGCGGGCACCATCTCCGGCCCGTACTGCGGGGTGGAACCGCCGACCGGCCCGGTCGGCGGTGCGCTGGGTGAGTTCATGCAGCACAAGGCGCAGGACCTGGGCTATATCGCCGTACGCACGGAGCATTCGTTGCAGGGTGCGTTCGATGCGACGACGGCGTATGTGCACGGTGATCTGGCGATGGCGGCGAACAAGCAGTCGCAGGCGGTGAAGGAGCCCGTCATCAACGACAAGGGCCAGGAGATCGGGCCGGACGGCAAACCCGTCGAGAACAAGCCCGCCGATCCGTCGGGAGCGGCCAAGTGAGCAAGGACGTCATCGAGCCCGGCGGTATCCCGTTCTTCACCGGGAACCTGGAGCAGCTCACCCTGGACGCGGCCGCGCTGACCAAGCAGGCCGGTGACTTCCGCGATGGTGGATCCAATGTCCATACGGAGTTCCAGGGGCTGTCCACCTGCTATCACGCCCCTGAGGCCGACCAGCTGTTCGCCACCACCCTCCCCGTCAAGACGAAGGCCGACTCGTTCGCCGGCGACCTGGAGAAGGCGGCTGCCGCGCTCACCGCGTACGAGGGTGAAGTCCGGCCGATCGTGGAGAAGCTGAAGAGTCTGCGGACCGAGGCGTTCACGTTCACCGACAGCATCGCGGGGGACGACCACTGGCGGCGGGACCAGAAGAAGGTCGATCACAACGAGCGGATGATGAGCGATGTCGCCGCCGCCGTCGCCGCGTTCACCGCCGCCGAGCGCACCTGCCACGACAAGATCACCGCGCTGGTCGGGGGCAGCAAGCTGACCGTGGACGACGGCAGCCACAAGGACGGCATGTACGGGTACTCCGAGGACGCCCTCAAACACGCCGAGGAAACCCCCTGGGGCGGCCACGCCGAACGCGAATACACCGGTATCGCCTGGGTGTGGCACCAGGTCAAGAGCTTCGTGTGGGACGGGTTCATCGTCGACGGGATCTGGGGCACCGTGAAGGGCCTGGGCACCCTCGTCGGCGTCGACGGATGGGACAAGGCCGGACAGGCCTGGACGGGCCTGGCCAAACTCGCCACCGGCCTCGCCATCTCCTCCACCCCCTTCGCCTCCCTCTACTGGGCCGCACCCGACAAGGACCTGCCCAGCTGGCTCCGCGACTCCCGTACCGCGGTGAAGGAGACCGGCAAAGCACTCGTCGCCTGGGACGAATGGGGCAAGAACCCCGCCCGCGCGGCAGGCTCCGTCACCTTCAACGTCCTGACCACCGTCTTCACCGGCGGCTCCGGCACCGCCGCCAAGACCGGCGCCGTCGCCAAGGTCCTCTCCGTCACCGGCAAGGTCGCCAAGGTCGTCGACCCCATGACCTACGTCGCCAAAGCCGGCAAATTCGGCATCGTCAAAGTCGGCGACCTGCTCGGCGGCCTCAAGAACGTCACATTCGGCGCCTCCAAAGACGCCCTCTCCGGCCTCGGACACACCACCGACATCAAGTTCGGCGACGGCATCAAGCTCGGCGACAACGTCAAATTCGGCACCGGCGACGTCAAAGTCCCCAAGGGCACTTACGTGGAGTGGCCCGACGGAACGCGCCTCTACGCGGACGACGGCTCCGTCATCAAGCCGGACCGCACCCATGCCCCGGCCGCCGGCGAGCTGTCGGCCGCCGACCGCGCGAAGCTGGACGGCGCCCTCCCGCACACCAACGAAACCGCCCCCCTCGAAGCCAAGCAGCCGGTACTGGTCGGCGCGGGAGACCGGGCAGGCAGCATCGGCGACCACCCGGCCACCCCGGGCGCCCGCGTGCCCGACGGCATGTCCCACGACCTGGGCCGCACTCCGGGCGGTACGTCCGGCGACCTCGGCCGCACCCCCGGCGGCACCGCCCACGACCTCGGCCGCGGCGCGACCAACGAACTCGACCGGGGCGCGACGGGCGGAAACCGCGGCGGCTCGGGACCCTCGGCGGGCGACACGGCGGGGCACGCGGCCGACGCGGGCCACGGAAGCACCCCGGGTCACGGCGGCACCCCCGACCACGGGAGCACCCCGGGTCACGGCGGCCACCAGCCCAGCGGCGGCGGGTCCGGTACCGGCGGGCACGGCGGTGCGGGCGACGATGCCGCACGGTCGGGGGGCCACCAGAACGGCCACGAACCGCGGCAGCTGACCGCCGCGGAGCGCAAGCAGCTCATGGACGAGCACGTCCGTAAGGCGAACGAGGACCCGGCCTGGCGCGAGAAGTACTACAACTCGCTCGGCCACCGCAAGAGCGTCGAAACGCTGGTGGACGGCGTAGAGCTCCCCCAGCTCGTGGAGATGCCGGACCACAGCTGGGTGCCCAGGCACGACATGCCGCACGGCCCGTCCGAGACCAGGTTCGGCAAGACGACGCTGAACCTGGACTCGGTCAAGCCGCAGCACCTGCCGAACCTGGACGAGGCGGCGAAGAACCGCAAACTCGGTGTCGACCTCACCAACGCGCAAAAGGCATTCGATGATGCCCCAAGTCCCAAAACCCAGAAGGCCCTTGATGCGGCGCAGGCCGCTTTCGACAAGCATCTCCTCGGGACGCCGAACAACAGCAAACTCTCCGAGAAGCTCGGCGAACTCGCGGCCGAACTGCACGTGGTTCCCAAGGAATTCCCGACCGCCGACTGGATCGAGCTTCCCAAGACGCCCAACGGTGCCAACATGTTCGACCAGCTCTACAAGCTGGACGACAACGGGAAGTACCTCATAGTCGAGGCGAAGGCGCCGTCCGGGGATCTCGGCTGGCGCAAGGGGTCGGGCACGGCCGCGAACATGATGGTCAAGCAAGGGACCAAGGAATACGTCCACACCATCCTCACCGAGATGTGGAAGCGCGGCGGCAAGGACAGGACTCTCGCGGACGACCTCTTCCAAGCGCTGGAGGACAACAAGATCGATTACGTACTGGTGAAGGCGACCGACAACACGGGCTCCTACGCTGGTGCCGTAATGGAATACTTCAAGATTTAAAGGAGAGCTTCAGTGGTCACGAGCGTTCCCCGCCATGACTTTCCCGTCGCGCAGACCAAGGAGGACATGCCGGGGCTCCTGGAGAGCACCGGTCGGGTGCTCTCGCGACTCGAAGGGTCGGAGATGTCCCGGTCCCGGGCCCTGGACAGCGCTCTGACCGTGGCCTACGCGTCTTGTGCGATCGACCCCGTGGCGGGGCAGTTCGAGACATGGGAGGCGTGGGTCACCGCGCTCCAGGTCGGGTGCGGGCTGTTCGACGCGGCTGTCGCGAGCGAGGGGCCCGTACCGTGCCGGGTCGGGAGCAAGGGCGAGGTGGTGAACCTCCCGGCGACCGGGCCGACGTCCTACACGCACGCCGGAGCCTGGGTCACGACGGTCTACCTCGCGGTGATCTGCCGCGACAACGAGCGTCTGGAACGGCTGATGAACGTGCCCGTCTCGCTGCTCCGCGAGTCCGGCGCGGTCTTCGACGAGTACATGTACTCCTGGGTGGAGACCTTCCAGAGCCTGTTCCACGGCCGGGACGACCTGGGCGAGAAGCTGCAGGCCGCGTTCCACGGCACCGACCCCCAGGTGCTGAGCGTCGGCGACACGGAGACGACGCTCAAGCTCTTCTATCCGCCCATCAACCTCTTCTACCGCTACGTGAAGCGAGACGCGGCCGAGTTCAACGAGGCGCTGGCCGAGGCCCTCGACTGGCACAAGCAGTACTGGACCGCCGACGAGGCACGGTCCCTCAGCGGAGACGGCCTGGTCGCTCTCGGTCCACTCGCCATGGCCTGCATGGCTCTCGACAACGACTTCCCGGTCGAGGTCGAGTCGGAGTACCTCCCCAAGCACCTCCTGAAGCGGTCCTGGGTGGGTGAGTACGAGGCGTGAGGTGAGCCCCGGCGCTGCCGGGGCCACACCACCGTGCTGATCAGTTCCTGGAACGGCTCCGCCCGGATCCGACGCCCTACCGGGCCAGCGCCGCCTCCGCGTACTGCGCGGCCGCTCCCTCGAACTGGAGCACCGCGTGCGCCGCGACCGTGTGGACGTCGCGCCAGCAGCGCTGCACCGTGCCCCCGCCGTCGCGGGCATGCAGGCCACCCGTGCGGAAGAGCCGTTCCACGGCGGTGACCAGGAGGTCGGCCACGACCGGTGGCGAGCGCCGCCTACGACGACGAGGAGAGCTGCCTGGCGGACGTACGCCATCTGCTGTCCGGCCAGGAGCACGAGGGGATCATCCGGCACGGCGCCAAGCTGCTCTACGCGTACTGCAACGCGACCGTGCCCCGCATCCAGCTGATCGTGCGCAAGGCCTACGGCGGCGCGTACATCGTCATGGACTCGCGCTCCATCGGCGCCGATCTGTCGCTTGCCTGGCCGTCCAACGAGATCGCCGTGATGGGCGCCGAGGGCGCGGCGGGCGTCATCTTCCGCCGCGAGATAGCCGCGGCCGACGACCCGGACGCGGCCCGCGCCCAGCGCATCAAGGAGTACGAGACCGAGCTGATGCACCCCTATTACGCCGCCGAGCGCGGCCTGGTGGACGAGGTCATCGACCCGCGCGACACCCGCTCGGTGCTCATCCGCGCGCTGGCCATGCTCCGCACGAAACACGCCGGCCTGCCGGCCCGCAAGCACGGGAACCCGCCGGTATGACGGACCCCGAGAGCCGCCCCGCCGCCGCCTTCCACGTCGTACGCGGCGCCCCCGATCCGCAGGAACTGGCCGCCCTCACCGCGGTGCTGCTCGGCATCGCCCGGAGCCCGGCCGCGATGCCGGGCCCGGCCGCCCCGCCGCCCCGACCGGGCTGGCGCCGCCCGCGCCGGGCCCAGCACCCGGGCGCCGGATCCTGGCACCGCTGACACCTTCGGTACCAGGGCGCTCCCACTTCCGTGGCAGCCGCCGCCCGGGGCCCTGCGGCGGCCGCTAGCGTTCCCGGAACATCAGGGACGGAAGGAGTCAGCCGATGGCACCGGACCCAACCGTCCGCGAACAGGCCGCGGGGGAACAGGAGTTGAGCAGTCTCGACACCTGGGCGAGATGCGCGCCGATCCGGCTCGCCGGATACGAGGAGGACCTCACGGAGCCGCACATACTGCCCGGAGTCGACTGAGCGGGGCTCCCGGCGGCAACGTGCCGCCGGGAGCCCCGCTCAGTAGAACTGCCCGCTCTAGATGAAGGAGTTGATCTCGATCGTCTCGGTGCGGCCGGGGCCGACGCCGATGGCGGAGATCGGGGCGCCCGACATCTCCTCAAGGGCCTTCACGTACGCCTGCGCGTTCTTCGGCAGGTCGGAGAAAGACTTCGCCTTGGTGATGTCCTCGGACCAGCCGGGCAGCTTCTCGTAGATCGGCTTCGCGTGGTGGAAGTCGGTCTGCGAGTACGGGAGCTCCTCGACGCGCTTGCCGTCGATCTCGTACGCGACACACACCGGGATCTCCTCCCAGCCGGTCAGCACGTCCAGCTTGGTGAGGAAGAAGTCGGTCAGGCCGTTCACCCGCGTCGCGTACCGGGCGATCGGCGCGTCGAACCAGCCGCAGCGGCGGTCGCGGCCGGTGGTGACGCCCCGCTCGCCGCCGATGCGGCGCAGCGCCTCGCCGTCCTCGTCGAACAGCTCGGTCGGGAACGGGCCCGCGCCGACCCGGGTCGTGTACGCCTTGAGGATGCCGATGACGCGGCTGATCTTCGTCGGGCCCACGCCCGCACCCGTGCAGGCGCCGCCCGCGGTCGGGTTCGAGGAGGTGACGAAGGGGTACGTGCCGTGGTCGACGTCAAGCAGGGTGCCCTGGCCGCCCTCGAAGAGCACGACCTTGTCGTCGTCCAGCGCCTTGTTGAGGATCAGCGTGGTGTCGGCGACGTACGGCTTGATCTGCTCCGCGTACTGGAGCATCTCCTCGACGATCTTGCCCGCGTCGATCGCGCGGCGGTTGTAGATCTTGGCGAGCAGCTGGTTCTTGCCTTCAAGCGCCGCCTCGACCTTCTGCTCCAGGATCGACTCGTCGTAGAGGTCCTGGACGCGGATACCGACGCGGTTGATCTTGTCGGCGTAGGTCGGGCCGATGCCGCGACCGGTGGTACCGATCTTCCGCTTGCCGAGGAAGCGCTCGGAGACCTTGTCGAGCGTGACGTTGTACGGCGTGATCAGGTGGGCGTTGCCGCTGATCAGGAGCTTGGACGTGTCCACGCCGCGCTCGTTCAGCCCGCTCAGCTCGGAGAGCAGGACCGCCGGGTCGACGACGACTCCGTTACCGATCACCGGGGTGCACCCCGGCGAGAGGATCCCGGAAGGGAGAAGATGCAGCGCGTACTTCTGGTCGCCTACGACGACCGTGTGGCCGGCATTGTTGCCGCCCTGGTAACGCACCACATAGTCAACGGATCCACCGAGGAGGTCGGTGGCCTTTCCCTTGCCCTCGTCACCCCACTGAGCACCGAGCAGCACAAGTGCGGGCACAGGCGTACACCCCTTCCGGGCGGGGCATGTCCAAGGTCAGGGGCATACGCGTTCCATACGTGGACGCGTACACCATGGGCCTGAACCGTAGAAAGCTGCCCCGGAATAGACGAAGCCCCTGGCGCAATAGCGCAAGGGGCTCTTGCACAAAGATGCTACCCGAGGAAGGACCGAGGTGTCGGCTGCGCACCAGCTCGTCGTGCTCATCGACCCGGTCGCCCGCCGTATTGACGGCGAGTCCGTACGGATCGCGAAGGATGTGCTGTGTGCGGGAGCACAGGCGAAGATTTGCTGGCCACAGGACCCGGAGGAATTTGCCCGGGCGCTGGCCCGGCGGGGCGGGCGGCGCACGGTGGTGGTCGGAGACGACCAGGCGCTGCTACGCACCGTGACCCTGCTGCACAAGGAGCGTGAGCTGGCCGAGGGCTCGCTCGCGCTGGTGCCGGTGGGTCCGGCGGCCTCGCTGGACCTGGCCCGCTCGCTGGGCGTGCCGATGGGCGCGGTGGCGGCGGCGCGGGCGGTCCTGGAGGGCACGGAGCGCCGCCTCGACCTGCTGGTCGACGACAGCGACGGGGTCGTCCTCGGCGCGCTGCGGATCCCCGCCCTGACCCGCCCCGCGCCAGCCGCACCGCCGTCGGTGTGGGGCACCTGCCGCTCGCTCGTCCGCACTCTGGTGCGGGCGCCCGCACCAGTGGCGGCCGCGATGGCGCACCGCTTGCGGGTGGAGGCGGACGGCGTCCTCCTGACGGACGTGGACCGCCCGGTGGCCGGGGTGTCACTGGCCTCGGCGGACGGGCTCGCGCAGGTGGTGGTGCACGGGCGCGCCGGGGAGCGAGCGCGGGCGGCGGCGAGGGTGGTGACGGTGTCCGGCGCGGTCTCCACGGGGGGGTTCCGGTACCGGGCGGATCAGGTGGTCGCGGGCCCGGTACGCACGCGTACGTGGACGGCGCTGGCGGGGGCGTGGGGGCTGGTCCTACCGGGGTGACCTGTCAGGCGCTGGCCGACAATTCAAGCCCCTCATGGGGGTCCCCCCTGGCCCTTCAGCCCTTGGGGGAGTTTGAGGAGCGGGGGTCTGGGGGCAGCGCCCCCAGACCCGGTCCGCGGGCGAAGTAGCGGGGGTCCAGGGGGCGGCGCCCCCAGGGCCTACCTCGGCGGGATCGGCGGGAGGTCCAGCGTGGTGCGGTGGGTGCGCCAGCGGTCCATCAGCTGGGACAGCTCGCCGTGCAGGAAGGCGAAGAACGCCGCCGTCTCCGCCATCCGCGCCCCCGCCGCCGTGTCCGGCCCGCCCGCGCTCGCGACCCCGTCCCGCATGACCTGCTCCCACCGCGTCAGGATCCGGTCGCGGTTGGTGAAGGTCTCGTACCAGAGCTCGTTGTGCAGGACGTACCGGTCCCGCCGCGAACCGGGCTCGCGCTCCCGGCCGACCATGTTGACCTGCGTGAGGTAGCGGATCGCGCCCGAGACCGCCGCCGGGCTGATCCGCAGGGCCGAGGCCAGTTCCGCCGAGGTCATGGAGCCGGACTCGGAGACGAGCAGCGCCGCGAAGACCCGGGCCGCCATCCGCTGCATGCCCGCCTCGGTCAGCTCGGAGGCGAACCGTTCGACGAACCGGCCCACCGCGTCCTCGTCGCGCTCCACCGGCATGCCCTCCCGCACGTCCCGCACCTCCCGCTCGCTGTTCACCCTGATCGACCCCAGACTTTACACGCTTCCTTAACTTCACAACTTCATGAAACTACTGTACGTTCAGAAGCATGACGAAGGCAATCACGGTCGCCGGACTGCACAAGTCGTTCGGGCGCACGCACGCGCTGGACGGCCTCGACCTCGCCGTCGAGACCGGCGAGGTACACGGCTTCCTCGGCCCCAACGGCGCCGGGAAGTCCACCACCATCCGGGTGCTGCTCGGCCTGCTGCGCGCCGACTCGGGCGCCGCCCGGCTGCTCGGCCGCGACCCGTGGTCCGACGCGGTCGAACTGCACCGGCAGGTGGCGTACGTACCGGGTGACGTGACGCTGTGGCGCAACCTCTCCGGCGGCGAAGTCATCGACCTGTACGGCAGGTTGAGGGGCGGCACTCTCGACACGTCCCGGCGGGCCGACCTGATCGAGCGGTTCGAGCTCGACCCCACCAAGAAGGGGCGCACCTACTCCAAGGGCAACCGGCAGAAGGTCGCCCTGGTCGCCGCGTTCGCCTCGGACGCGGACGTACTGATCCTGGACGAGCCGACCTCCGGGCTCGACCCGCTGATGGAGGAGGTCTTCCAGGGCTGCGTGGAGGAAGAGCGCGACCGGGGCCGGACCGTGCTGCTGTCCTCGCACATCCTCAGCGAGGTGGAGAGCCTCTGCGACCGGGTGAGCATCATCCGCCGGGGACAGACCGTGGAGACCGGCTCGCTCGCCGAGCTGCGCCACCTCACCCGTACGTCCGTCACCGCCGAACTCGCGGGCACACCCAACGGGTTGGCCCATCTGCCCGGCGTGCACGATCTGGCCATTCACGAGATCGAAGGCAGCCAGGGCCGGCGGGTCAAGCTCCAGGTCGACACCGACAAGCTGGACGCGGTGCTCCGCTCGCTCACCGAGTCGGGCGTACGCTCCCTCATCTCCACCCCGCCCACCCTGGAGGAGCTGTTCCTGCGCCACTACACCGGCGCGGCGGAAGGGACGGGTGCGCGATGAGTGCGGCAACCGCGGCCATGCCCGTACGCGGCCGTTCCAGCGGTGAACTGGCAGGCACCGGCGCCCTGTTGAGGCTGGCGCTGCGCCGGGACCGGGTGCTGATCCCGGTATGGTCGGTCGCGCTCGGCGGGATGATCGCCAGCGGCGCGAGCACGCTGGAGAAGGTGTACACGACGGCCGCCCAGCGCGCCGACCTCGCGCGTTCGATGAGCGGCAACAGCTCGCTGCGGGCGCTGTACGGGCCGGTCTTCGGGGACTCGCCCGGCGGGCTCACCGCCTGGCGGTTCGGCAGCTTCGGGTATGTGCTCGCGGCGGTGATGAGCCTGCTCATCGTCGTACGGCACACCAGGGAGGAAGAGGAGACCGGGCGTCAGGAACTGCTGTCCTCGGCGATGGTGGGGCGGCGGGCACCGCTGACGGCGGCGCTGCTCGCCGCGTTCACCGCCAACGCGGGCGTCGCCCTCATCATCACGGCCGGGCTCGCCAAGTCGACCGGAAACACTGCTGGTTCGGCCGCGCTCGGGCTGACGACCGGGGCGATCGGCATGCTCTTCGCGGGCATGGCGGCGATCACGGCGCAGCTGACGGAGAGCGCGCGGCTCGCCAAGGGGCTCACGGGTGCGGTGCTCGGCGCGGCCTTCCTGCTGAAGGCGGCGGGCGACACCGCGAGGGCCGACGGCTCCTCGGTGCTCGACTGGCTCTCCCCGCTCGGCTGGGCCGAGAACGTACGGGCGTACGCGGGCGAGCGGTGGTGGACGCTGCTCCTGATCGCCGCGGCGGTCCTCGCACAGGGCGCGGCGGCGTACGTCCTGGCCGGGCGGCGCGACATCGGGATGAGCTTCGTGCCGACGCGGCCCGGTCCCGCCGAGGGCCGGATCACGACGGCGTACGGGCTCGCGTGGCGGCTCCAGCGGGGCGGCGTGATCGGCTGGAGCATCGGATTCGCCCTGGCCGGGCTGCTGTTCGGCTCGATGACCAACGGCGCGGCCGATCTGGTCGGCAACAACGCGCGGACCAGGGAGATCATCCAGCGGATGGGCGGCCAGTCCGGTCTGACGGACGCCTTCCTCGCCACGATGGTCGGCCTGCTGGGCATGGTCGCGGCACTGTACGCCACCTCTTCCGTACTGCGGCTGCACGGCGAGGAGACCGGACAGCGGGCCGAACCGGTCCTCGCGAACGCGGTGGGCCGCCTTCGCTGGGCGGCCGGGCACCTGGTGATCGCGTTCGGCGGAGCGGCCCTGATCATGGTGGTCGGCGGGCTCGGCCTGGCGGCCGGCTACGGCCGGGAGCCGGGTGCGGTCCTCGGCGCGGCGCTGGTCCAACTGCCCGCGATCTGGACGCTGGCGGGGCTCGCGGTGCTGCTGTACGGAGCGTTCCCGAAGGCCGCGCAGGCGGCGCTCGGGGTGGTCGGCCTGTGTCTGGCGCTCGGCTGGATCGGCCCCGCGCTCAACCTCCCCTCGGCGGTGCTCGGCCTCTCGCCCTTCGGCCACCTGCCGAAACTGCCGGGCACGGACATGGCGTGGACTCCGGTGCTGGTCCTGACGGTGATCGCGGCGGCGCTGGTGACGGCGGGGCTCGCCGCCTTCCGCCGCCGGGACCTCAGAGCCTGTGTGTAAACCCCGCCCGGGTCCGCGACGCCTGGCACGCACTCCCCCAAGGTCTTAAGGACCAGGGGGGACCCCCATCGAGGACGCTCCGGCGCCTTGCGATCGCACGCACCAGACGCCGCGGCCTGATCCGGACGGGGTTTAAACACAGGCTCTCAGCACGTGACCCGGAGCTCCTTGAGACCCCGGATGACGAATCCGGGCCTGCGCTCCGGCTCGGCGGCCAGCCGCAGCCGGGGCGCCTTTCTGATCAACTCCCCGAAGGACGCCTGGAGTTCGACGCGGGCCAGCGGGGCGCCGAGGCAGTAGTGGATGCCCGCGCCGAAGGAGATGTGCGGGTTGTCCGCGCGGGTCAGATCCAGGGTGTCCGGGTCGGCGAACCTCGCCGGGTCGCGGTTGGCCGAGCCGAAGAGCAGGGCGACCTCGCTGCCGCGCGGGAGGGCCCGCCCGGCGAACTCGATGTCTTCGAGGACCCAGCGTTCGAAGAGCTGAAGCGGGGTGTCGTACCGCATCAACTCCTCGATGGCGGTGGGGAGCAGGGCGTCCGGCGCGGCTCGGAGTGCGGCGAGCTGCGCGGGGTTTCGGAGCAGCGCCCACCAGCCGTTCGCGGTGGTGTTCACGGTGGCCTCGTGACCGGCGTTGAGCAGCAGCACGCAGGTCGAGACCATCTCCTGCTCGGAGAGCCGGTCGAGCCGATCGCGCTGGTCGAGCCGGTCGCCACTGGCACCGCTGCCGTCCTCGTACGCGGCGATGAGCGCGGAGATGAGATCTTCGCCGGGGTCTTTGCGCCGCTCTGCGATCAACTCCCGTAGGTACACGCTGAATTCGAGGGATGCGGTGACGGCCCGGGTGGCGGTGTCCTCGTCCGGGTTGAGCTCGTACATGCCGCAGATCGCGGCCGACCAGGGGCGCAGCAGCGGGCGGTCCGCCTCGGGGATGCCGAGCATCTCGGCGATGACCGCGACGGGCAGGGGCTCGGCGACCGCGGCGATCAGGTCGCCGCCGCCCGCCGCGCGGAAGTCGTCGACGAGCCGGGCGGCGAGGCGGCGCACGGTCGGGGCGAGGCGCTCGACGGTGCGCGGGGTGAAGGCCTGCGAGACGAGCCGCCGGATGCGGGTGTGGTCCGGGGGCTCCAGATCGAGCATGCCGTGATCGTTGAGGGTGTGGAACGGCTCGTGCGCGGCGGGTGGCGCGGGTCGGCCGAACTCCTCGTGGCTGAACCGGTGTTGATAACTCCGGCCGAGCCTTCGGTCCCGCAGCAGGGCGGACACGTCCGCGTGGTGCGGGACGAGCCACTGCCCGGTGGGCGCGTAGTGATGCACCCGGCCCGCTGCGCGGAGCTCCGCGTACGCGGGATAGGGGTCGGCGACGAACCCGGCCGAGCCGGGCAGGAAGACGGCGCTGGCATCCATGTGGCTGAGCATGCGGTGTGGGGGCTGGGGGATCAAGGCGGTTCACCCACCCGCCCGCCCATGCCGGGTGCGGCTGCCCCCGGCGGTCGGCGGGCGGAACCCCTCAGGGGCGCGGGGAACTGCGCGACCAGCCACGCGCGGCCCGCAGCCAAGCGGGCGCACCGGGCGGGCCCGGGGGCGCTCAGCTCGGGGTGACCAGGCGGGTCTCGTACGCGTACACCGCCGCCTGCGTACGATCCCGCAGCCCCAGCTTCACCAGCACCCGGCTCACGTGCGTCTTGATCGTGGACTCGGCCACCACAAGGCGGTCCGCGATCTCCTGGTTGGAGAGGCCCTGGGCGATCAGGACCAGGACCTCCGTCTCGCGGTCGGTGAGCTCCTCGACCTGCCCGGTCGGCGACGCCCCGGCCCGCTGCACCGGCATCACCCGCGCGAACTCGGTGATCAGCCGGCGCGTCACGGACGGCGCGAGCAGCGCCTCGCCGGACGCCACCACCCGTACCCCCTCGGCGAGTTGACGCGCGGAGGCGTCCTTCAGCAGGAACCCCGACGCCCCTGCCCGCAGCGCCTGGTAGACGTACTCGTCCAGGTCGAACGTCGTCAGGACGAGCACCTTGGAGGCGGCGTCCGCCGCGACGATCTCCCGCGTCGCCTCGATGCCGTTCATCCCCGGCATCCGGATGTCCATCAGGACCACGTCGGGCCGCAGCGCCTGCACCTGGGCGACCGCCTCGCGGCCGTCGACCGCCTCGCCGACGACCTCGATGTCCGGCTGCGCGCCGAGCAGCACGGAGAAGCCCTCGCGCACCATCACCTGGTCGTCGACGATCAGAACTCGGATCGTCACGCCCCCTCACCCTTCTCCAGGCTCGTCTCCGTCGGCTCCGGCTCGGCCGCGGCGACCGGGATGAAGACGGTCACCTCGTACCCGCCCTCCGCCGACGGCTCCGCCGTCATCGCGCCGCCCAGCATCGCCACCCGCTCCTCCATGCCCGTGATCCCGTGGCCGGAGCCCTGCGAGGGCCCCGCCTCGGTGGTCGCGGGGCCGTTGACGATCCGGAGGCCGAGCCCGCCCAGAACGTATCCGATCTCCACCCGGGCCCCCGCGCCGGGCGCGTGCCGCAGCGTATTGCTGAGCGCCTCCTGGATGATCCGGTACGCCGACAGCTCGACGCCCTGCGGGAGTTCGCGCACCGCGCCGGTGACGATCTTCTCGACGGGCAGCCCGGCCTCGCGGACGTTGTCGAGCAGGCTCTCCAGGTCGGCGAGGGTCGGCTGGGGGGCGTCCGGGGCCTCGTAGTCCTCGGCGCGTACGACGCCGAGCACCCGGCGCAGTTCGGTCAGCGCGGCCACCGCGTTCTCGCGGATGGTGGCGAAGGCCTGGGCGAGCTCGGGCGGTGTGTTCTCGACCCGGTAGGGCGCGGCCTCGGCCTGGATGGCGACCACCGACATGTGGTGCGCCACCACATCGTGCAGCTCGCGCGCGATGTTGGTGCGCTCCTCCAGGACCGTCCGCTTGTCGCGCTCCACCGCGGTGACCGACTTCTCGGCGATGACCTGCCGCTCCGCGTCCCGCCGGATGTGCCGTATCGCGATGATGAGCAGCAGGATGCCGGAGACGGTCGCCATCTGCCCGGTGTTGCTGGAGTCCGCGTAGCCTCGGACTGAGCCCAGCACCACGCCGAACACCAGGGTGACCAGCCACATCCAGCCCGCCACACGGGGGCGGGTGCGCAGCGCCACCACGGTCAGGACGGCGAGGTGCATGGAGAACGAGGGGGGCGACCAGGGACCCATGCTCCCGTGGTCCCCCACCACACCGGTGACGACCGTCGCCGCGCAGGACAGCCAGAACGCCCCGACCGGCCGCACCAGCGTCATGACCATCGGCACAGCCAGGATCAGCCCGCCGAACAGCCAGGCGATGCCGCCTCCGAAGTCCTGCGGGCCGCGCGCGTACCCGAACATCAGCACCCAGAACGCGAGCAGGCAGACCACAGCGTGCGGGGTCCAGGCCGCGTACTCGCGTATCCGGCCCGGGAGCCGGCGGGTCAGCGGCCCGTCGGTGCGCATCTTCGGGAGCGGGCGATAGGCGAACGCGTCGTGGAACAGGTCCTTGCGCAGCCCGCCGTACGCGTCCATGGCCAGCCGGAACTCCGGGCTGCGCTGTGCGCCGCCCGCCTTGCCGCCGCTCCCATGGAGGGGCCTGGTCGTCTCATTCACACCGCCAAAGGTAGGCGGCGGGCCGCCCGGCGGCGTCCGGCGCGAAGCGGATCCTTTGGGGTCCGCCTCAGGGACTACGCGGGGGAAAGGGGGGCCTCGCGTCAGGCGGTCACCTTGGCGACGAACGCGGCGACGTTCGCCACGGTCCGCTCGATCTTCTCCGCCACGGTGAGCGTCTCGTGCAGCCGGCCGCCGGCGCCCGCGTCCTTCTTGCCGCGCACGTACAGCGAGCAGGCGAGGTCGTCGCAGAGGTAGGCGCCCACCGAGTTGCCCTGCTTCCCGGGCTTGCCCGCCTTCGGCGCGACCATCAGGGAGACGTTGCCGCCGTGCGTGGTCAGGCACATCGAGCACATGCTGCGCCGCTGCTGCCCGGAGACGGAGCTCGGGCAGCGCAGCGCGAGCGCCCTCGGGCGGCCGTCCAGCTCGATCACCAGGTAGGCGCGGTCGGGCGCCTGGGGATCTCGCCAGCCCAGATAGTCCAGGTCCTCCCAGGGACGGTCGGCCAGGTCGCGCGGTACGGACAGGCGCTTGGCCTCGCCCTTGGTGCAGTTCACGAACGCGGCACGGATCTCTTGCTCGGTCAGCGGCTTCATAAACGTCATGCTAATTTGCCTAAAGCTTTTAGGCAACTGCATAATCAGTGAAGGAGAACGGAAGGATGGTGATGACCGTGGTGCGCGCAGGACTGACCACCGAACGCCTGGTCCAGGCGGGTGCGGAGCTCGCCGACGAGACCGGCTTCGACCAGGTGACCCCGTCGGCACTCGCCCGGCGGTTCGACGTCAAGGTGGCGAGCCTGTACTCGCACATCAAGAACGCCCAGGACCTCAAGACCAGGATCGCCCTGCTGGCCCTGGAGGAACTCGCCGACCTGGCCGCCGAGGCCGTCGCCGGGCGGGCCGGCAAGGACGCGCTGGCCGGCTTCGCCAACGCCTGCCGCGACTACGCCCGCGAACACCCCGGCCGCTACGCCGCGACGCGGTTCCCGCTCGACCCGGACACCGCGGCGGACAGCGCCGCCTTCCGGCACTCCCTCATGATGCGGGCCATCCTGCGCGGCTACTCCCTGACCGAGCCGGACCAGACGCACGCGGTGCGGCTGCTCGGCAGCGCCTTCCACGGCTTCGTCGACCTGGAGACCGCCGGAAGCTTCAGCCACAGCGCCCCCGACCCGCAGGAGAGCTGGACGCGGACGCTGGACGCCCTGGACGCCCTGCTGCGGAACTGGCCCGCGTCATGAACGGAACCGACCACATGTGGATCACGACACCCATAACCGCCGAACTCCTGCGCGGCGCCGTAGAGTTGGAGCACACCGGGCACGGCGTGCTGCCGCACCGGCTGCCCGCACGGGCCCGCGCCCAGGGCGCCGACGCACAACTGCTCATGGCCGAGTCCCAGCCCGCCGGCGTACGCCTCGCCTTCCGCACCCGGGCCACCGCGATCGAACTGGACGCGCTGCCCACCAAGCGCGTCTACACCGGCGCCCCGCCCCTGCCGGACGGCGTGTACGACCTGCTGGTCGACGGACGCCTGGCCGGGCAGGGCAGGGTGCCCGGCGGCCGCACCCTGACCATCGACATGGCCGCGGGGACCGTCGAGCACCGGGACGGCCCCGTGGGCACCCTCCGCTTCAGCGGCCTGCCCAGCACGGCGAAGGACGTCGAGATCTGGCTGCCGTACAACGAGACCACCCAACTCGTCGCGCTGCGCACCGACGCCCCCGTCGAGCCCGTACCGGACCGGGGCCGCAAGGTGTGGCTGCACCACGGCAGTTCGATCAGCCACGGCTCCGACGCCGCGAGCCCCACCACCACCTGGCCCGCGCACGCCGCCTCCCTCGGCGGCGTCGAACTGATCAATCTGGGCTTCGGCGGCAGCGCACTGCTCGACCCGTTCACCGCGCGTACGCTGCGGGACACCCCGGCCGACCTGATCAGCGTCAAGATCGGCATCAATCTGGTCAACACCGATCTGATGCGGCTGCGCGCGTTCGTACCGGCGGTGCACGGCTTCCTGGACACCATCCGCGAGGGCCACCCCACCACGCCGCTGCTCGTGGTCTCGCCCCTGCTGTGCCCCATCCACGAGGACACCCCGGGGCCCAGCGCCCCCGACCTCACCGCTCTCGCCGACGGGCGGCTGCGGTTCCGGGCCGCGGGCGACCCGGCGGAACGGGCGGCGGGGAAGCTGACCCTGCGGGTCATCCGGGACGAGCTGGCCGGGATCGTGGCGCAGCGCGCCGAGGACGACCCGAACCTGCACCACCTGGACGGCCGTTCGCTCTACGGCGAGGCGGACGCCGCCGAGCTGCCCCTGCCCGACGCCCTCCACCCGGACGCCGCGACCCACCTCCGCATGGGCGAGCGCTTCGCCGAACTGGCCTTCAGGAAAGGGCCGTTCGCGGACGGCAGTACGTACAAGGGCGAGCCGGCGACCGACTGAGGAAGCACCTAGTAGGCGAGCTGGGCGATCTCCTCGGCGACCACGGCGCTCGCGTCGGCCGCCGGGTCGATCAGAGGGAAGTGGCCCACGTCCTCCAGGAGGGTCAGGCCCACCGTCTCGCCCGCCGTGGCCGCGGCGTCGACGTACGCCTCGGCCACGGCCGGCGGTACGACGACGTCCTCGCGGCCCTGCACGATGGCCGTGGCGATCCCGGTGGGCAGCAGCGCGGCGGGGTCAGCGTGCGGGACACGCGCCGCCAACTCGCCTTTGCCACCCAGGAGTTGGAGTACCGCCCCCGAGCAGACGTCCAGCTCCACGGCGGTGGCGAAGTCCGCGATGGGGGCCAGGGCCACCACTCCGCGCAGGGCAGCGGGGCCCCGGGTGCGCCACGGCGAACCCTCCGGCAGTACATGCCGGGCCGCCGCCCACAGCGCGAGGTGGCCGCCGGCCGAGTGCCCGACAAGCACGATGCGGCGGGCGTCGGCCTGCGGCACGGCTTCGCGTACAAGGCCGGGCAGCGCGTCCAGCGCCGCCGCCACGTCGTCGAACGTGTCCGGCCAGCGTCCGGCGACCGGGCCTTCGCCGCCCTGCTGGGGCAGCAGACTCCCCCGCCGGTACTCGACGTTGGCCACGGCGAACCCGCGCTGGGCCAGGAAGTCGGCGAACGGCGTGACGTGCATGCGGTCGTACGGGGCCCGCCAGGCACCGCCGTGCAGCAGCACGACGAGCGGGGCGGCGTTGGTTCCGTCCCGGGGGGTGTAGAAGTCGACCACCTGGTCGGGGTGGGGGCCGTAGGCGGCGGTGGCGTCCGGGGTGACGGGGGGATGGGAAAAGGCGGAGGCCTCTTCGGCCGCGTCACGCTCTGCGGGATCCGTCATTCCCCAACCTTTCCGCCAGGCCAAGCCGGTTGATCACGCTACCAGGGCCCTGCGCAGCGGGGCGGGGGCCTTCCTTCCCGCCCGCCCGTGACGGCCCTGCCGAAAGCCGGGCACCAGTGGGTGCGCACCCACCGCCGGCGACCGCCCGCCTGCGGGCGCCAACGGCGGGTGGCCCAGGGCCGGTTCCTCAGCCATCGCAGGGGGACGAACGGGCGGGCGGGTGGGAAGGTGGAGGCTCCTCAGCTCAGCACCCTCGCCAGTTCCGCCGCCGCGCGCTCCGCGTCCGCGAAGCCCACGTACAGCGGGGTGAAGCCGAAGCGGAGGATGTCGGGGCGGCGGTAGTCGCCGACGACCCCGCGTGCGGTCAGGGTGCGCATCACCTCGCCCGCCTCCGCGCACCGCAGGGACACCTGGCTGCCCCGCTCCGCATGCGCGAGGGGCGTCACCGACGACACCCGGCCCGACGGAACGTACGCTTCCACGCACTCCAGGAAGAAGTCCGTCAGGGCCAGGGACTTCGCCCTGACCGCCTCGATCGAGACCCCCTCCCAGACGTCGAGGGCCGACTCCAGGGCCAGCATGGACAGGATGTCCGGGGTGCCGACCCGGCCCCGTACCGCGCCCTGACCCGGCACGTACTCCGGCCGCATCCCGAACGGGTCCTCGTGCGAGTTCCAGCCGGGCAGCGGCGAGTCGAACCGGGGCTGGTGGTCGCCGCGCACGTACAGGTACGCCGGTGAACCCGGGCCGCCGTTCAGGTACTTGTAGGTGCAGCCCACCGCGAAGTCGACGCCGTGCGCGTCGAGGCCGACCGGCAGCGCGCCCGCGCTGTGGCACAGGTCCCAGACCGCCAGGGCGCCCGCCGCCTGAATGGCCGCCGTCATCCCCGGCAGGTCGTTCAGGCGGCCCGTCCGGTAGTCCACGTGGTTGACGAGGACCGCCGCCGTGCGCGGGCCGAGCGCGGCCGGAATGTCGGCGGGGAGCAGCGCCCTCAGCTGACGGCCCGTCATGCGGGCGGCGGACTCGGCCACGTACCCGTCCGTGGGGAACGTCGACGCGTCGACCAGTATCTCGTCCCGGTCGTCCGGCGCGAGCCGGGCCGCCGCGACCAGCGCCTTGAAGACGTTCACGCTGGTGGAGTCGCCGACCACGATCCGGCCCGGCGCCGAGCCGACGAGCGGCGCGATGCGGTCGCCGATCCGTTCCGGCGCGGTCCACCAGCCGCTCTCCTCCCAGGAGCGGATGCGCAGTTCGCCCCACTCGCGGGCGATGACGTCCTGCATGCGGGCGGGAACATGGCGGGGCAGCGCGCCCAGCGAGTTCCCGTCGAGGTAGACGGCGCCCTCTTCGAGCGCGAACAGCTCGCGGTGCTTGGCGAGTTCGTCTGCGGCGTCGTACGCCGCGGCCTTTCCGGCCAGGGTCGTCGGCTCAGACATGGCTGCGCGCCGTCCACAGCTCGGGGAACACGTTCTTCGTGGCGCGCTTCTCCAGCCAGGCCACCCCGGCCGAACCGCCGGTGCCCGCCTTCGCGCCCATCGCCCGCCGCGTCGCGACCAGATGGTCGTTGCGCCATCTCCACACGAGTTCGCCGACATCGGTCAACGCCTCGCCCAGGCGCACCAGTTCAGCGTTCTGGTCGCCCGCGTACAGCTCCGTCCAGACCGCCTCGACCTCGGCCGACGGCTCGTACTTCCGGGTCAGGTCGCGCTGGAGGACCGCGGCGGGGACCGCGTACCCGCGCCGGGCGAGCAGGGCGAGGACCTCGTCGTACAGGCTCGGCTCGCCGAGCGCCTTCTCCAGCTCGGCGTGCACGCGCGGCGCGCCCCGGTGCGGGACCAGCATCGACGCGGACTTGTCGCCGAGCAGGAACTCCATCCGCCGGTACATCGCCGACTGGAACCCGGAGCCCTCGCCGAGCGCGGCCCGGTAGGAGTTGAACTGCGCCGGGGTCAGCTGCGCCAGCGGCGTCCACGAGGCGTTGAGCGCCTCCAGCTCCCGTACCGAACGCTTCAGGGCGTCGACCGCGACCTGCACCCGGTCCGCGCGCAGCGCCCGCGAGGCGGTCTCCCACTCGTGCACGACGACCGTGAACCACAGCTCCATGACCTGGGTGGTGACCAGGAAGACCATCTCGCCCGGGTCGTCGGAGCGCAGGTGCTGGAGGTGGGTGAGGACGTCCGCCTGGACGTAGTCCTCGTACGGCGTGGTGCCCGCGAAGTCGAGATTCGGGGTCTCCGGCTCGTCGCCCGTGGCTGGCGACGCGACCGGTTCGGACATCTTTGATGACATCGCTGTCTCCTCGATGTGTCCGGGTAGCGGTCCGCCCCTTCCTTCATCGGCATCGGAGCCCCGGTCCCCACCGGCATCATAAGCACGCCGAAGCCCGCTTGGTCAGGGCACCGAAGGGCCCGAAACGAAGGTCCCGGACGGGGTGCGGGGCCAGGCCAGATACCCGGTCCTCGGATGCCGGGTCCTCGTGCGCGCGACCGTGCCGCACGCGGCTGCCCGTGCCGTCCGTGTCAGCGGTACAGACGGCACGGGCGGCGCGGGCGATCCCGTTGAACTTTTCCGATCAGCGTTGCCGATCAACGTTCCCGATCAGCGTTGCCCGATCAGCCCAGGGTGTCGGCGGCGAGCGGCGAGGAGTCCCGCAGGAAGCTCGAGCAGCGCTCGTACTCGGCGTCCTCACCGATCGCCTGCGCGGCACGCGCGAGGGCGTGCAGGGCGCGCAGGAAGCCCCGGTTGGGCTCGTGCTCCCACGGCACCGGGCCGTGTCCCTTCCACCCGGCGCGGCGCAGCGAGTCCAGGCCGCGGTGGTATCCGGTACGGGCGTAGGCGTACGACTCGACGGTGCGGCCGCCGTCGAACGCGTCGTCGGCGAGCTGCGCCCAGGCGAGCGAGGAGGTGGGGTACTTGGCGGCGACATCGGCGGGCGCGGCACCCCCGGCGAGCAGCGCACGCGGCTCCGGGTCGTCGGGCAGCAGGGTCGGGGCGGGGCCCCCGAGCAGGTTCTCGTGAATGGACATGGGAGCCAGTCTGCCACCGAGTTTTCCCAAACCTGGTCGGCAGAAATCAAGCCCCTCATGGGGGTCCCCCTGGCCCGTCGGGCCTCGGGGGAGTTTGCGGAGCGGGGGTCCGGAGGCGGCGCCCCCAGCGAACCGGCCGCACTACTCACCCCGCCCGGGCTCAATCGCCGGCCCGGACACCCCGCACTGCATCCGGCACTGCGGCTCCACCACCGCCTCCGCCGGCCGCCGCACGGTCAGGAAGGCAACCAGAGCGGCCAGCGCCAGCGAACCCGCGCACATCGGCATGGCCCGCCGGAACGTCGCCCCGAACTCCGCCGCCGAGCGGTACGCCTCCGGCCCCATCCCCGCGGCCAGCGGCAGCGCGGCCACCGCGATCAGGCCGGCCGCGCGCGCGGCGGCGTTGTTGATGCCGCTGGCGAGCCCGGCCCGGCCCGCGTCGACGGACCCGAGCACCGTCGCGGTGAGCGGCGCCACCAGGGTGACCATGCCGAGGCCAAGCACGAACAGCGCGGGCAGCACATCGCGTACGTACGACGCGTGCTCGCCGACCCGCAGCATCAGCAGCATCCCCGCCGCGCACAGCAGCGGCCCCACGGTGAGCGGGACCCGCGGCCCGATCCGCTGGCCGAGCTCGCCGGAGCGGGCCGAGAGCAGCAGCATCAGCACGGTGGTCGGCAGCAGCGCGGCGCCCGCGCCGAGCGCCGAGTACCCGACGACGACCTGGAGCTGGAGCGCGGCGAGGAAGAAGAATCCGCCGAAGGCGGCGTACACGCACACCGTCACCGCGTTGACCGCGGTGAAGACCCGGGAGCGGAAGATGTCCGGCGGCAGCATCGGCTCGGGCAGCCGCCGTTCGCGCCGCGCGAACGCCACACCGAGCCCGAGTGCGGCGACCGCGGCCCCGACGACCAGCCGCGACGAGCCCTGGCCCGGGGCCTCGATCAGCGCGTACGTCGCGAGGGCGAGGGTCAGCGCGCCGAGCGCGGCGCCCGTCGCGTCGAAGCGGCCGGTGTGGGCGCGCGGGTCGCGCGACTCGGGTACGTGGCGCAGGGCGACCGGTACGCAGAGCGCGGCCAGCGGCACGTTGATCAGGAACACCCAGCGCCAGCCGGGGCCGTCCACCAGCCAGCCGCCGAGGAACGGGCCGACGGCGGCGCCGACCCCGCCGAGCCCGGACCACACGCCGACCGCGCGGGCCCGGTCGTCGGGGTGGAAGCCCGCCTGGATGATCGCGAGGGAGCCGGGGGTGAGCAGGGCGCCGCCGATGCCCTGGAGGGCGCGGGCGGCGATCAGCACCCCGGCGTCGGGGGCGAGCCCGCACAGCAGCGATCCGGCGGCGAACCACACCACCCCGATGACGAACACCTTCCGCCGCCCGTAGCGGTCGCCGAGGGCGCCGCCGAGCAGGATGAGGCCGGCGAGGGTGAGCATGTACGCGTTGACGGTCCACTGCAGTACGGCCATGTCGGCGTTGAGGTCGGCGCCGATGTGGGGCAGGGCGACGTTGACGACGGTCGAGTCGAGCATGGCCATGCCGGACCCGAGCACGGTGGTGAGCAGCACCCAGCGGCCGGGGCGGGTGCCGATGCGTACGTAGTCCGCCACAGCGGATCTGTCCCCCACCCCGCCCCTCCCCGAAACCCGCCGGGGGTGGGGGGGAAGGGTGAAGGGGGTCTCCCGGGGCTCCGCCCCGGCCCCCGAGCGGGGGCTCCGCCCCCTGCACCCCCGCTCCTCAAACTCCCCCAAGGGCTGAAGGGCCAGGGGGGACCCCCATGAGGGGCTGGGTTTTCGCTTGCCAGGGCTGACTCAGCTGTCAGCCCAGCCGGCCCAGTGCCCGTACCAGCGCCCCCACCCCCGCCTCGGCCTTCGTCCGCGGGCATCCCACGTTCAGCCGGACGAAACCCGGCGCCCCGTACACCGCACCCGGCATGATCGCGACCCGCTCGACCTCCACCAGCTCCCGCTGCAGCGCCGCATCGTCCACACCCAGCGGCCGAAGGTCGATCCACGCGAGGTAGCCCGCCTGTGGAGGGGTCCAACTCAGGGCGGGGAACGCCGAGTTGAGGCGGGACGCGACCAGCGACAGGTTGCCCGCCACGTACGCCCGCAGCGCGTCCAGCCACCCCCCGCCCTCCCGGTACGCCGCGATGTGCGCGGTCAGCGAGAGCACCGCGGGCGAGCCGAGACCCTCCCCCGTCTCCATGCGGCGGACGAACTCCGCATGGTCCGCCGCCGCTGCGACGATCCCGTACGCCCCCGTCAGCGCGGGAAAGTTGAACGACTTCGTGCCGGAGGTGATCAGCGCCCAGCGGCCCCGCCCGAACCGCGTCCACGGCAGGTGCCGATGGCCGTCGTGGACGAAGTCCGCGTGGATCTCGTCGCTGATCACCGCGACCCCGTACCGCTCGGCGAGCTCCGCGAAGCCGGTCAGTTCGGGCTCCGTCCACACCCGGCCGGTCGGGTTGTGCGGCGAGCACAGGAGCAGCACCCGGCTGTCGTCCCGGGCCAGCGCCGCCTCCAGCGCGGCCGGGTCGCCGAGCGGGACGCCGCGCAGCTCCCGCCCGAGCCCGCCGACCGCCTTGCGGAAACCGTCGTACACAGGGGTGTGGACAACGATCCCGTCCCCGGGCCCGGTCCACATGCGCAGGAGCTGCGAGAGCTGGTTGAGCACCGAGGGCGCGTACACGAGCCGGCCGGTGTCGATCTCCGTCGCGTGCCGGTCCCGGTACCAGTCGCGTACCGCCGAGCGGAACTCCTCGTTCTGCCAGTCGGTGTAGCCGAACACCCCGTGCGCGACCCGCTCCTGGAGCGCCGCGAGCACTTGGGGCGGGCAGGCGAAGTCCATGTCGGAGATGGTGAACGGCAGCAGCCCGGCCGCCCCGAACCGCTCGGCCACCCCGTCCCACTGCACGCTCCAGGTGCCGCGCCGGTCGACGGGTATGTCGAAGCCGAAGTCGATATCGGAGTGGGGGTCGGAGTCGTACGTCATCGAGAACCTCCGGGTACGGCTCGGGCCCGGCACCCCCCGAAAGGGAGGCCGGGCCCGGGCGGACAAGACGTGGTTACTTCAGCTTCGTGCCGGTCGAGCGCAGGTTCGCGCACGCCTCGGTCACACGCTTGGCCATGCCGGCCTCGGCCAGCTTGCCCCAGGTGCGCGGGTCGTACGTCGACTTCTTGCCGACCTCGCCGTCGACCTTCAGGACACCGTCGTAGTTGCGGAACATGTGGTCCGCGACCGGGCGGGTGAACGCGTACTGGGTGTCGGTGTCGAGGTTCATCTTCACGACGCCGTTCTCCAGGGCGGTCGCGATCTCCTCGGCCGTGGAGCCGGAGCCGCCGTGGAAGACGAAGTCGAACGGCGAGGCCTTGCCGTACTTCTCGCCGACACCCGCCTGGAGGTCCTTGAGCAGCTCGGGGCGGAGCACGACGTTGCCCGGCTTGTAGACGCCGTGGACGTTGCCGAAGGACGCGGCAAGCAGGTAACGGCCCTTCTCGCCCAGGCCCAGGGCCTCGGCGGTGCGCAGCGCGTCGTCGACGGTCGTGTACAGCTCGTCGTTGATCTCGTGGCTGACGCCGTCCTCCTCGCCGCCGGTCGGGGTGATCTCGACCTCAAGGATGATCTTCGCGGCGGCGGCCTTGGCGAGCAGCTCCTGGCCGATGGCCAGGTTGTCCGCGAGGGTCTCGGCGGAGCCGTCCCACATGTGGGACTGGAACAGCGGGTTCAGGCCCTTGGCGACGCGCTCGGCGGAGACCTCGATCAGCGGGCGGACGTAGCCGTCCAGCTTGTCCTTCGGGCAGTGGTCGGTGTGCAGCGCGACCGTGATGTCGTACTTGGCGGCGACGACGTGCGCGAACTCGGCCAGGGCGACCGCGCCGGTGACCATGTCCTTGTTGTACTGGCCACCCAGGAACTCGGCACCGCCGGTGGAGATCTGGATGATGCCGTCGCTCTCGGCCTCCGCGAAGCCGCGCAGCGCAGCGTGCAGGGTCTGGGTCGAGGTCACGTTGATGGCCGGGTAGGCGAACTTGCCTGCCTTCGCCCGGTCGAGCATCTCGTTGTAGACCTCGGGGGTTGCGATGGGCATCTGTCCGCTCCTTGTGATGTGCGGGTGTGCGTATGTGCTGGCCCTGACCTGGGGGCGACGTCATCGTCGCGGCCTATCTTTCCAGACTCTGGCCCTGGCTCCACCCGGCGGACGCGCGAGGGGCGGGCTGTTTCACGTGAAACAGCCCGCCCCTTGAAGAATGCGCAGGTCAAAACCCGCATGCCCGGATCTCGGGACCTAGGTCACGAGTTTTACGCGAGCCCGAGGTCCGTCGAGGAGAACGCGAAGACGTACGGCACGCCCGCGCCCTCGGTGATCTTCTCGGCGGCGCCGGTCGCGCGGTCCACGATCGTCGCGACGGCGACGACCTCGGCGCCGGCCGCGCGGACCGCCTCGACGGCGGTCAGCGGGGAGCCGCCGGTGGTGGAGGTGTCCTCGACGACCAGGACCCGGCGGCCCTTGATGTCCGGGCCCTCGACCTGGCGCTGCATGCCGTGCGCCTTGGCGGCCTTGCGGACGACGAAGGCGTCCAGGGTGCGGCCGCGGGCGGCGGCCGCGTGCAGCATCGCGGCGGCCACCGGGTCGGCGCCCATGGTCAGGCCGCCGACCGCGTCGAAGTCGAACTCGGCCGTGACGTCGAGCATCACCTGGCCGACCAGCGGCGCGGCGACGCCGTCAAGGGTGACCCGGCGCAGGTCGACGTAGTAGTCGGCCTCGATCCCGGAGGAGAGGGTCACCTTGCCGTGCACCACGGCCTTGTCCTTGATCTGCTGGAGCAGGTCAGCGCGTACGTCAGTCATGTCTTAGAGCTTAAGGGCCCCGCTCACAGGCGGCGCCACGTCCAGGTGGTCGCCAGCTCCAGCGGGTCGATGGGGGTGACGAGGCGGGGCAGGGTGTTGAGCCCGTTGGGCGGGCCCGACTGCGGCTCCACGCAGACGGCCTCGTGCTGCTCGTCGTAGACCACGACCCACTCGGTGCGGCTGGTGACCTTCAGTTCGAGCCGTTCCGGCCAGGTCAGGGTGACGTCCACGCCGTCGGGCATCCCGAAGCAGTCGTCCCAGGGGCCGGGCAGCGGCTCGATGCGCCGGCCGGTGGGGAGGTGGTCGTCACCGCGCTCCTCCTGCCATGCGGGCGCGAAGGCGAGCTCGACCCGGCTGCCGTCGATCTCCCGCCGGAACCAGGGGTGCCAGCCGGCCTGCGCGGGGAAGGAGTTGTCGTACGTCTCGACGCCCATCCGCACGGTCAGCGCGTCCGGGGTCAGCTCGAAGATCTGGGTGACCGTGCCGGTGTACGGCCACGGCTCGGCCAGCTCGTAGGTGAAGACGGCCTCGGTCTCGGAGACCCGCACGGTCTTCCACGCCGTGTCGCGGCCGGTGCCGTGGATGGCGTGCGGGGCCGCGTTGAGCGGCAGCTGGTACTTCTCGCCGCCGTCGCGGAACTGGCCGTTCTCGACGCGGCCGCACCACGGCACCATCGGGAAGCAGCCGTACTTCTCGCCCTGGCGCAGCACCTCGGTGCCGTCGATCCGCAGGCTGCTGATCCGGCAGCCGTTGCCCGGGTCGACGGTCAATTCCGTGCCGCCGACGCCCAATTTGATCTGGTCACTGCTCACGCCCCGACCCTAACCGGTGGGCCGGGCCGGCGGTCAGAGCCACAGGCTGTCAGCGGCGGCGCCTGAGCGCGCGGCCGACGACCACCGCCGAGGCGAGGGCGAGGGCGGCGGCCGGTGCGACCCAGCGCAGGGTGGCACCGGCGCCGACGCCCGTGGGCGCGGGCACCGGGGCGTACCGGCCGCGCGGCGGTGCGTGGTCGACCTCCTCGGCGCTGCGGCCGATCATCGTGCGGCGGGCGTGCGCGGCCTCGGCGGGCAGCGTCTCGTCGACCTCGATCGCGAACTCCTCGTCGGCGAGCGGGTCCAGGGACGGCGGCGGGACCTCCGCGTCGAAGACCGAGGCGAGCTCCGCCGCGTCGAGGTCGGTGTTGAGGTCGGTGTCGGCGAGCTCGGCCGTCGGCTGCTCGGCGGGTGCGGGCTGGGCGAGCGCCGAGGCGAACCGGTCGAGCAGCCGGGCCGCCGAGGCCCGGACCGCCTCGACCGGGATGTCGGCGGCCCGGCCCTCGGCGAGCGCGGTCCCGGCGAAGGCGAGCAGGGTGCCGCCGGGGGCCGGGTCGAGCCGCACGGTCAGGGCGAGCTCGGCCGCGCCCGCCCCGCGCACCTCGACGCCCTCGCCCTCGAAGGCGAACACGTCGCCGTCCCGCTCGCTGATGCGCAGGGCGCCGCGGTAGGTGATGGTGCTCCCGCCGAGGCGGACCTTCAGCCGGCCCGCGATGGGCGGCTCGCCCGCATCCTGCTGGAGCCCCGGCACACAGCCCGCGACCCGGGCGGGGTCGCGCAGCGTCTGCCGGAGTGACTGGGCCTCAACCGGAACGAACACCTCATGCTCCATAGCCACCGAGCCTACTCAGCACCGGCCGTCACGTCTGCGCAAAAACGCGGCCCCGGCCGGGCGGCCCGGCGCGGATCAGCCGGCGTAGCGCGGATGCACCAGCGTCGACGGCGGGTATCCGGCCGCCTCGCTCGGCGCGGTCAGCGGCTCGGTGCCGGCGGGCAGCCGCACTCCCGGCCGCGCACCGGCCGCGGCCAGCGGCAGCGGCGCGGGGCGGCCGGCCAGGACGAATCCCCAGTCGCGTGCCGAGTCCGCCGGGCCATCGGCGCGGTCGGGGCCGGCGGTGGGCCCGGTGGCGCGCCCGGTCGCCCGGTACGGAAAGGTCTCCAGGCCCGCCGCGCGGACCGTCGCCTCGGCCGTCCAGAAGGTGCGCTCCCGGCTCGCCACGGGCCCCGCGTGCACCACGAGCCGCCCGCCGGGGGCCAGGACGCGGGAGGCGAGCCCGTAGAACTCCTGCGAGTAGAACTTGGTGCCGGCGGTGATGTCGGGGTCGGGCAGGTCCGAGACGACGACGTCGTACGTTCCCGAGGTGCGGCCGTCGCTGCGCAGCCAGCCGAAGGCGTCCGCGATCACCGGGCGCAGCCGGGGGTCCTGGTAGGCGTGTCCGTTCAGGGCCGCCAACTCCGGGTCGGTGCGGGCGAGTTCGATGACATCGGGGTCGAGTTCCACCAGGGTCACCGAGCGCACGCCGGGGTGGCGCAGCGCTTCGCGGGCGGCCAGGCCGTCGCCGCCGCCCAGGATCAGGACCCGGCCGTGCGGGCCCGCGTCGAGCGCGGGGCCGACCAGCGCCGCGGGGTAGCGGGACTGGTCACGGGCGTCGATGCGCAGCCGCCCGTCGAGGAACAGGTCGAGGGGGCCGCCCTTCTTGCCGGTGAGGACGATCTCCTGGACGCGGCTCTGCACGGCGACCCGCACCTGGCCGCCGTACACGGCGCGGCGCGCGGCCTGTTCGAAGTCGCCCACCATGGCGGTGGTCAGGGCGAGCACGGCGAGGACGAGCACATTGGCGCCGAGCAGCACCCAGCGGGCGCGCGGGGACAGGTCGCGGCCGAAGAGCAGCAGGACGAGCGAGCCGCCGGCGACCGCGTTGACCGCGCCGGTGAGCAACGCGCTGGTCAGCTGGCCGAGTTGGGGAAGGAGCAGGAACGGGAAGGCGAGGCCGCCGACGAGCGCGCCCACGTAGTCGGCGGCGAAAAGGTCGGCCACGGTGCCGCTCGCGTCTCCCGCGGCGCGCCGCGAGACGCGCTGGATGAGGGTCATCAGGAGCGGGATCTCGGCGCCGATCAGCATGCCGATCGCGAGCGAGAACGCGACCAGCGCGTACCGCGAGCCGCCGAACCAGGCGAACGTCGCGTACAGCGCCATCGCGGAGCAGCCGCCCACCAGGGCGAGGGTGGTCTCGATGAGGCCGAAGCCGACGGCGGCGCGGCAGCGCAGCCGCTTGGCGAGCAGTGAGCCGACGCCCATCGCGAAGACCATCACCGAAAGGACGACCGAGGCCTGGGTGACCGAGTCTCCGATCAAGTACGAGGCGAGGGCGACCAGTTCGAGCTCGTACACGAGACCGCAGGCGGCGCAGATGAACACGACGGCCAGGACGAGGAACCGACCCGACCGCGGACTACTCACGGGAGCGGGGAGCGGTTCGATCATGATGCGAACGCTACGTCACACTCCGTTTGCTTCCTGTCACCCACACGGGTTCAACTGGAGCGGGTCACCGGCGGACCGAGCGCCTCAGAGTCCGACGGGTGCGGGCTTTCGCGCTCCGACCCGGGTCCGGGTCACCACCAACTGCCCTTCCTGCGGGTAGGCGTGCCAGGTGCGCCACCACACCTGGTCCTCGCCGCGCTGCGCGAGCATCGCGGTGAACGCGTGCGGGGAGCCGGGAAACGTTCCGGCCAGCCCGTTGGGGTGGTCGGCGACCAGCGCGAGGAGTTCCTGCGCGCGCCCCGCGAACGAGCCGCGCGACAGCGTCTCGACGCGCGCGGCGAACTCGTAGTCCCACTCCCCGAGCCGCTTCGCCACGCCGAGCGGCAGCGGCGTGCTGCTGCCGGGCATGCAGGCGACGGTCTCCGAGCAGGTGCCGCGCTCCTCGTCGAGGAGTACTTGGTGCGAGGCGCCGAGGAGTCTCAACTGGAGGTTGGCGCCGGAGAGTTGGAGGTCGAGTACGGCGAGGGCGGGCAGCGGCTCCCTGCCGAGCGCCCAGGCGAGGTCGGCGGCGCGCGTGTCGGTGTAGGTGGTCTTGAGGGTCGTGAGCATGGGTGGGCTCCGCAAAACACACATGTGGCGGGTGGGTGACCGATGTCACCTCGGACCGGAACGAAGTACGGGGTACCGGCTCTGGCTCGCCCGGGGTGGGTCCGAGGGCTGCGTCGTTTCTCATCTGCGAGGGAATCATGAAGTGCCCGGCGCTCACAGCTTTTTTACCCAACTTGATGGGGTTTCCATCCTCTGGGGGGCCACTCGGTTCAAACGTTCAACTACCGGCGGGAAAGAAGGCGCCCGGTCGGCACCGGTCCACCGGGCGCACAACGGGCGGGACCGGCGGCGGAATCGGCTGCCCCGTGTCAGCCGCGACCGCCCACCGGCCCCCTGTGCCAACCAGTCCCCTCCACTAGCTGGAACCGCAGCCGCCGCCCCCGCAGCCCGAGTGGCCGCCGCACCCCGAGTGGCCCCCTCCGCAGGAGTGGTGGCCGCCGTGGTGGCCGCCGCCTCCCCCGCACGACGAGCCGCCCGAATCGCCGGCCGCCCACCAGCCGGCCCCCGATGCCGCCGAGGCCTCCGAACTGGCCCCGCGCGCCCGCGACTTGGCGAAGTTCACCCGGCGGCTGCGCTGCTGGCGGACCTTCTCCGCCAGCAGGAACATCCCCCACCCCACGAAGAACACCGCCACCACACCGACCACGATGAGGTACCCCATCCCTGTCCCCCCCTTCCGGTCCCGTCGGGGTTCACGGCCCCCGCTGTCCCGTGTGGAAGGGGGATGCCCTCAGCCGCCGTACGCCAAAGCACACTTGAGCAACTCCAGAGGTTGCCCGCAGGATGGCCGTCATGACCTCCAGCGCGCGCCCACTCCTCAACCGCCGCCTCGCCGAGTTCGGGACGACGATCTTCGCCGAGATGTCCGCCCTCGCCCAGCGGACCGGGTCCATCAACCTCGGCCAGGGCTTCCCCGACACCGACGGCCCCGAAGCCGTCCGCGAGGCCGCGGTCCGGGCCCTGCGCGAGGGGCACGGCAACCAGTACCCGCCGGGCCCCGGCGTCCCCGAGCTGCGTACCGCGATCGCCGGACACCAGCAGCGCTGGTACGGCCTGGCGTACGACCCCGACCACGAGGTCCTGGTCACCGCGGGCGCCACGGAGGCGATCGCGGCCGCCCTGCTCGCGCTGCTCGAACCCGGCGACGAGGTCATCGCCCTGGAGCCGTACTACGACTCCTACGCCGCGTGCATCGCGATGGCGGGCGCCACCCGGGTACCGGTCACCCTGCGGCCGTCCGAAGGGCGCTTCGTGCTTGACCTGGACGAGCTGCGCGCCGCCGTCACCCCGCGCACCCGGCTGCTCCTCCTCAACACCCCGCACAACCCGACCGGCACGGTCCTGACCCGCGCCGAGCTGGCCGCCGTCGCGGAGCTCGCCCGCGAGCGCGATCTGCTGGTGATCACCGACGAGGTGTACGAGCACCTGGTCTTCGACGGCGCCGAGCACATCCCGCTCGCCTCCTTCCCCGGCATGCGCGAGCGCACGGTCACCATCGGCTCGGCGGGCAAGACGTTCTCCTTCACGGGCTGGAAGGTCGGCTGGGTGACGGCGGCCCCGGAGCTGGTGGCCGCGGTCCGCTCGGCCAAGCAGTTCCTGACGTATGTGTCCGCGGGGCCGTTCCAGTACGCGGTCGCCGAGGCGCTCGCCCTGCCCGACAGCTACTTCGACGCGTTCCGCGCGGACATGCTGGCCAGGCGGGACCTGCTGGCGGCGGGCCTGGCGGAGGCGGGCTTCGCGGTCTTCCGCCCGGCCGGCACGTACTTCATCACCACCGACATCCGCCCCCTCGGCGAGACCGACGGCTTCGCCTTCTGCCGCTCCCTCCCGGAGCGCGCGGGCGTGGTCGCCATCCCCAACGCGGTCTTCTACGACAACACGGAGGCGGGCGCCCCCTATGTCCGGTTCGCGTTCTGCAAGCGGACGGCGGTGCTCGAAGAGGCGGTCGCCCGGCTCAAGGCACTGGCGGGCTAGGAGTCCTCGGCGCGCGCTGTCACGGCGACACGCGTGACACCGCCGGGTGGGCCAAGTTCCACCCGGTCGGGGGCGCACCGGTCGCGGGAATCCGGATCCGGTCCGATGGTCGGTCTGACCGACCACGCGCGCCCGGAGGTGCCCCCTGTCCGCCGAGATCACCGCCCCCGCCCGGGCCCGCGGCCGCAGCACGAGCGCCCCGTACTGGACGGACGCACTGCGCCGGGCGGCGCCCGCGCTCGGCCTGTTCGCCGCCGCCCGGCTGGCCGGGCTCCTGGTCGTGGCGGCGGCGGCCTGGCACCGGGGGCGCTCGCCGCGCGTGCGGCTCGCCACCGCGTGGGACGCCGAGTGGTACGCCCGGATCGCCGCGCACGGCTACGGCCGCACGCTGTCCTGGCCGGACGGTTCGGTCCAGAGCGACCTGGCGTTCTTCCCGTTCTACCCGGGCCTGATCCGCGCCGTGACCACGGTCCTGCCGGTCGCCGGCGGCACCGCGGGGCTCCTCGTGTCGTGGACGGCGGCGGCGGTCGCGGCCTGCGGGATCTACCGGATCGGCGAGCGCCTGTACGGCCGCCCGGTGGGCACGATGCTGGTGCTGCTCTGGGGGCTGCTGCCGCACTCCGTCATCCTGACGATGGCGTACACCGAGCCGGTGATAACGGCGCTGGCCGCCTGGTCGCTGTGGGCGGTCCTGGAGCGCCGCTGGCTGTGGGCGGGCTCGCTGGCCCTGCTCGCCGGCCTGTCCCGGCCGAACGCCATCGCGGTGGCGGCCGCGGTGATCGCGGCGGCGGCGTACGAGATCCGGCACGGCGGGCGACGCTCGTGGCGGCCGTGGGCGGGCGCGCTGCTCGCGCCGCTCGGCTGGTGCGGATATGTGCTGTGGGTCGGGGTGCGCGAGGGCGATCCGCTCGGCGGCTACTTCGCAGTGCAGTCCGGCTGGACCTCGCGCTTCGACTTCGGCGCGGGCTGGCCGCGCTTCCTGACCCGGATGGCGACGGCCCCGTACGACCTGGGGTTCACGATGGTCGCGCTGCTGACCGCGGTCATGGTGGTGCTGTTCGTGCTGTTCGCCCTGGACCGGCCGCCGCTGGTGCTGCTCGTCTACACGGCGGTCCTGGTGCTGATCGCGGTCGGCGGCTCGGGCTTCTTCGAATCGAAGCCGCGCTTCCTGCTCCCGGCGTTCCCGCTGCTCGTGCCGCTCGCGCTCGCACTGACGAGAGCCCGGACCCGGGCGGCGGTCGCGGTGACCGCCGCCCTGGCCGGGCTCTCGTTCTGCTACGGGGCCTATCTGCTGGCGCTGGCCCCGATGGCGCTGTGAGTCACGGCGCCCCACGTCACTCGGAGTCGGACTCGCCCGGCTCGTCGCCCTCGCCGCCGTCGACGTCCTTCTCCAGGCCGAGCTGCTCCAGGAGCCACTTGTCGAACTCGATCGAGGCCCGCACCCAGCTCACCGTGGACGACACGAAGTGCTCCAGGGCGACACCGGTGCCGATCAGCATCTGCGCCTCGCCGATGAGGCGGACGGTGCCGTCGTCGTGGGTGTGCGTGTAGACCTTGGGCCACAGGGTGCGACGGTTCCAGTCGTCGATCGACTCCAGGATCTGGACCTTGTCGTCGATGCTGTGCGGCCGGTCGTAGAACGTCCGCACCGAGAAGACCTGCTGGTCGTCCTCGCCGCGGAACATGAAGTACGTACGGAAATCCTCCCAGGGCGCGGCGAGGTCGCCCTCGTCGTCCACGACGTACTTGAGCTCCATCTGGTCCAGGAGCTGCTTCACCAGATCCTGGTCGGGAACGACGGGCCCGGCGGGCGCGCCGCCGGACGGCGGGCCGGGCTGAGCCCCGAAATTCGGAATCGAGGACGGGTCGATGCTCATCGTGAATCTTCCTTCGTACGGTTCCGGTCATCCTCCCCCATGCCGGGGCGGGGCTGGCAACCCCCGCCCCCGGGTATCCGCTGCGGGCTGACCGAATCCGGCCCGGGTGGCGGAATCAGCTCGCGGCCCCCACGATCAACCCCTCCCCGAATCGGTCCACCCGAACCGTGTCGCCGTCCTTGATCTCGCCCGCCAGGATTTCCTTGGCCAGCCGGTCGCCGATGGCGGTCTGGATCAGGCGGCGCAGCGGGCGCGCTCCGTACGCCGGGTCGTTGCCCTCGTCCGCGAGCCACTCCAGGGCGGCCGGGGTGACCTCCAGGGCGAGCCGGCGGTCGGCAAGCCGCCTGGCCAGGCGGCCGATCTGGAGCTCGGCGATGTGGGACAGCTCGTCCTTGGTCAGGGCCGAGAAGACCACCAGGTCGTCCAGGCGGTTCAGGAACTCGGGTTTGAAGGACGCCCGCACCACTTCCAGGACCTGCTGCTTCTTCTCCGCCTCCGAGGTCAAGGGCTCGACCAGGTACTGGCTGCCCAGGTTGGAGGTCAGGATCAGGATGGTGTTGCGGAAGTCGACCGTGCGGCCCTGGCCGTCGGTGAGGCGGCCGTCGTCCAGGACCTGGAGCAGGATGTCGAAGACCTCGGGGTGGGCCTTCTCCACCTCGTCCAGGAGCACCACGGAGTACGGGCGGCGGCGCACCGCCTCGGTCAGCTGGCCGCCCTCCTCGTAGCCGACGTAACCGGGAGGCGCACCGACCAGGCGGGCCACGGAGTGCTTCTCGCCGTACTCGCTCATGTCGATGCGGACCATGGCCCGCTCGTCGTCGAAGAGGAAGTCCGCGAGCGCCTTCGCCAGCTCGGTCTTGCCGACGCCCGTCGGGCCGAGGAAGAGGAAGGAGCCGGTGGGGCGGTCGGGGTCGGCGATGCCGGCCCGGGTGCGGCGCACCGCGTCGGAGACGGCCTGGACGGCCTCCGACTGGCCGATCAGGCGCTTGCCCAGCTCGGCCTCCATGCGCAGCAGCTTCTGCGTCTCGCCCTCCAGGAGGCGCCCGGCGGGAATGCCGGTCCAGGCACCGACCACGTCCGCGATGTCGTCGGGGCCGACCTCCTCCTTGACCATGCTGCTTTTAATGTCACCAGTCTTCGACTTCTCCTGCTCGGCCTCCGCCTCGGCGGCCTCCTCCAACTCCCGTTCCAGGCCCGGGATTTCGCCGTACAGGAGCTTGGAGGCGGTGTCGAAGTCGCCGTCGCGCTGGGCGCGTTCGGCCTGGCCGCGCAGGTCGTCGAGGCGCTCCTTCAGCTCGCCGACCCGGTTGAGGCCCTGCTTCTCCTTCTCCCAGCGGGCGGTGAGCCCGCGCAGCTCCTCCTCCTTGTCGGCGAGGTCCTTGCGGAGCTTGTCCAGGCGCTGGAGCGAACCGGCGTCGGTCTCGTTCTTGAGGGCCAGCTCCTCCATCTTCAACCGGTCGACGGCGCGCTGGAGTTCGTCGATCTCGACGGGCGAGGAGTCGATCTCCATGCGCAGCCGGGACGCGGCCTCGTCCACCAGGTCGATGGCCTTGTCGGGCAGGAAGCGGGAGGTGATGTACCGGTCGGAGAGGGTGGCGGCGGCGACCAGCGCGCCGTCCGCGATCTGCACCTTGTGGTGGGCCTCGTAGCGGCCCTTGAGCCCGCGCAGGATCGCGATGGTGTCCTCGACGCTCGGCTCGGCCACCAGGACCTGCTGGAAGCGGCGCTCCAGGGCGGGGTCCTTCTCGATGCGCTCGCGGTACTCGTCCAGGGTGGTCGCGCCGACCATGCGCAGCTCGCCGCGGGCCAGCATGGGCTTGAGCATGTTGCCCGCGTCCATCGCCGAGTCGCCGCCGGCGCCCGCGCCGACGACGGTGTGCAGCTCGTCGATGAACGTGATGATCTGGCCGTCGCTCTCCTTGATCTCGGACAGCACGGTCTTGAGGCGCTCCTCGAACTCACCGCGGTACTTCGCACCCGCGACCATCGCACCGAGGTCGAGCGAGACCAGCTTCTTGTTCTTCAGCGACTCCGGTACGTCGCCCTTCACGATGCGCTGGGCGAGCCCCTCGACCACGGCGGTCTTGCCGACGCCGGGCTCGCCGATGAGCACAGGGTTGTTCTTCGTACGCCGCGACAGGACCTGCACGACCCGGCGGATCTCCTGGTCCCGGCCGATGACCGGGTCGAGCTTGCCCTCGCGGGCGGCCGCCGTGAAGTCCGTACCGAACTTCTCCAGCGCCTTGTACTGACCCTCCGGGTCGGGTGTGGTCACCCGGCGCCCTCCCCTGCTCTTCTCGAACGCGTCAAGGAGCTTCTTCGCGCTCGCCCCCTGCTGGGAGAGGATCTCACCGGCCTGCCCGCCCTTGGCCGCCAGGCCGATGAGCAGGTGCTCGGTGGAGAGGTACTCGTCGCCCAGTTCCTTGGCGCGCTGCGCCGCGTCGGCGATGACGGCGAGCAGTTCGCGGTTGGGCTGGGGCGGGGCGACCGTGGAGCCGGTCACGCTGGGCAGGCCGGCCAGGATCCGGTCGGCGCCGGAGCGCACGGCGGCCTGGTCGGCGTCGACGGCCGCCAGCAGGTCGATGATGTTCTCGTTGTCCTGGCCCTCCAGGAGCGCGAGCAGCAGATGCGCGGGGGTCAGATCCGGGTGGCCCCCGGCGACGGCCCGGCTGCTGGCCGCGTTGATCGCGTCCCGGCTCTTGTTGGTCGGCTCGGCATCCACGTGCGCTCGCTCCTCCTCGTCGTACGGCTGGACCACGGCTCTACGCCCATGACCCTTCCAACCTACACAAAGTTGAGCCTATTCCGCTCAAGGTGGAGGGAAGGGATTGCGGCGGCTAGGTTGCTTGGCCATGGCCATCGACGTACGCACACCCGACGACGCCTATCTCAGCTTCTGGCGCGAACGCCACATCTGCACCTTGACGACGCAGCGGCCGGACGGCTCGCCGCACGTGGTGCCGGTGGGGGCGACGTACGACCCGGAGGCGGGCCTCGCGCGGATCATCACCAACAAGAGGAGCCGGAAGGTCGCCAACATCCTGGCCGCGCTCGCGGCGGACCCGGCGGGCGCCCGGGTCGCGCTCTGCCAGCTGGAGGGCAGGCGCTGGGCGACGCTGGAGGGCCGCGCGGTCGTGCGCACGGAGGCGGAACTGATCGCGGACGCGGTGGAGCGCTACGCGGTGCGCTACCAGCGAACCCCGGCCCCGAACCCGGACCGGGTGCTCATAGAGATCAGGCTCGACCGGGCCATGGGCAACACCTGAGCCGCTTGCGGCGGCATGGACCGGAGGGCCCGCACGGACTTCATGAACCTCATGGCCCGCATGTACCCGGGCAGCACAGCGGCGCCATCGTGTTCAGGTCCACGATGGCGCCGCTGTGTGGGGGAAGCACCTGCGCGATGTACAACGACGGGGGATCGCGTCAGGCACTGCGGGGGGTGGCGGTGGATGAATCGGGTTGGGCCTCCGACTCGAAAAGCTGGTGGTCGCGTTGGTCAAGATTCACGAAGACCATGCCGTACCGGACAACGCAGCGAATGGGCTGCGGCGCCCCGCGCGGCCGGCGCAGGCAGCGGTAGGCACGGACGTCCTCGTCGTCCTCACGCGCGATCAGGACCGGCTCACCGAGCAGGGTGACCATCAACGAATCGCCACGGTGCGGAACCGCTGTGGCGAGATCGATGAAGTGCCACCCAGAGCGGTAGGCCGTGGCCATTTCACGACGGAAGGTACGGTCATCGGGCGGGAAGCTCATGCGACAGCACCCGCAGGAGCGGCCTCCCAGGTGATGTCCCCGGCAAGCGTCGCGGTCTTGGGCGCTATCTCCCAGGTTATGTCCTGCCGGGACGCGGTGTCCGACTTCGCGGGGTGGCTCTCCCAAGTAATGTCCCCAGGCGCCGAGAGAGCGCAGAACGCAGCCGCCACAACAGCTGTCGTGCTTAGTGCTCGAACCATCCTGCTCATGGCCGATCTCCACCTCTTTTGATCATTACCTCCCCCCGCGGATACGACGATGGCCCACTCCGAGCGCTTGCACCAGCGCAGCCAGGCATCATGTTCCTGTAATTCAAAAGGATGAGGGGGGTGCAACTAGGTTGAATCAGGGGCATATAGGACACGATCACGGCCCAGTTGACTTGTGCGAGACAGGAACGGCTCTGTACGCGCTCGCCCTGCGTACTGGGGGAATTACCCGCTCAGAGGCCGAATCCGCGCCATGCCTCGTCGACCTCACCCTGCTCCGCCCCGACCCGGATGACGCGCAACTCCTGCGCCCGGTTCCGCCCACGGTGGTGCTCAACCTGCTGACGCAGCCGCTGGAGCGCGAGATCCAGGAGCGCCGAAAGCTCTCCGTCGCACTTGCCAACACCTTCGAGCCGTTCATGTCGATCGCCACGCCCGCCCTCTCGGGCACCCACGCGGTCACCGTCCTCGAAGGCCTGGAGCTCATCAACGCGACGCTGGACCGCGTCATCGACGAGTGCACCGAGGAACTGCTCGTCATCCAGCCGGGCAGCGGCCGCAGACCGGAGAGCTTCGAGGCGGGGCTTCGCCGCATCGAACCGCTGGTCGCCCGCGGGGTGGAGATGCGCACCCTCTACCAGCACACCGCCCGCCACCACTCCGCGACCATCGGCTACGTGGAACGGATCGCTCCGTACGGTCTGGAGGTGCGGACCCTGGAGGAGATCATCGACCGGCTCATCATCATGGACCGCAAGATCGCCTTCATACCCGCGCGCAGCGACCGCCAAGTCGCCCTGGAACTGCGCCACGAGGGCCTGGTGCAGTACCTCGTCGGCGTCTTCGACCAGTTCTGGCAGTACGCCGTCCCCTGGGACGACGAGGTGCCCTACCACCTGGAGACCGCCGGCATCACCGGCGTCCAGCGCTCCATCGCCAAGCTCCTGGTGGAGGGCCACGTGGACGAGGCCATCGCCCGCCGGCTCGGCATGAACGTCCGCACCTGCCGCGCCCACATCGCCAAGCTGGCCGCCGCCCTCGGCAGCGGCAGCCGGGCCCAACTCGGCTTCCTGATCGCCCAGTCCGGGATCCTGGACCAGGACGCCTGAGAGGCCGGCACGGGCTCCGAAACACGCTCAAGGCCCGCCACCCCCGGAAAGGGGGTGGCGGGCCTTGAGGAGACTCGCAGGGGCCTGGGCGGCCCGGACCTACCCGGACTACTCCGTCGACCGCTTCGGGCGCCAGACGACCAGCGCGCTGGCCTGCTGCACGTCCTGGTACGGGACCAGGTCCCGGCGGTAGGAGGCGTGCACCTGGGCCTCGCGCTGGCTCATGGCGACGGCCGCGCCCTCGACCGCCGACGACAGCTCGGCGACCCTGGCCTGCAGCGCCGCGACCTGGTTCTCCAGCTCGATGATGCGCTTGATGCCGGCCAGGTTGATGCCCTCGTCCTGCGACAACTGCTGCACCGTACGCAGCAGTTCGATGTCGTGGGCCGAGTAGCGCCGGCCGCGCCCGGCCGTGCGGTCGGGCGAGACCAGGCCGAGGCGGTCGTACTGCCGCAAGGTCTGCGGGTGGAGGCCCGAGAGCTGGGCCGCCACCGAGATGACGTACACCGGCGTCTCATCGTTCAGTTCGTACGCCCGATTACCAAATTGAGGCTGCCGACGCTGGCGGTCCATCTCATGCTCCCTTCGCGGCCTGGAACAGTTCTGCCCTCGGGTCTTCGCCCTCGGTGGCCTCGCGGTAGGTCTCCAGGGCCTCGCGGGCCTTGTCGTCCATGTCCTTCGGCACGGCCACCTCTACGGTGACGAGCAGGTCGCCCCGGGTGCCGTCCTTGCGGACCGCGCCCTTGCCGCGCGCCCGCATCGTACGGCCGTTGGGGGTGCCCGCGGGCAGTTTCAGGGTGACCGGCGGACCGCCGAGGGTGGGAACCTTGACCTCGCCGCCCAGCGCCGCCTCCACGTAGGTGATCGGCACCGTGATGGTGAGGTTGTCGTCCCTGCGGCCGAAGACCGGGTGGGCGTCGACGTGGACGACCACGTACAAGTCGCCTGCGGGGCCGCCCCGTTCGCCCGGCGCGCCCTTGCCGCGCAGCCGGATCCGCTGGCTGTCGGAGACGCCCGGCGGGATACGGACCTGCATGGTGCGCGAGGAGCGGGCCCGCCCGCTGCCCTTGCAGATGTCGCACGGGTTCTCGGCGATCAGACCGCGGCCCTTGCAGTCGACGCACGGGTCGGTCAGCGAGAAGCCGCCGCCCGAGCCGCGCGAGACCTGGCCGGTGCCGACACAGGTCGGGCACACCCGGGGCGTGCCGTTCTTGTCGCCGGTGCCCGAACAGGCCTTGCAGGGGGACTGGCTGGACAGCCGGATCGGGACGGTGGCCCCGTCGACCGCCTCGGTGAAGCTGAGCGTCACCTCGGACTCCAGGTCCTGCCCGCGGCGCGGCTGGGTGCGCGTGCCGGTGCCCGCGCCGCCCCGGTTGAACAGGCCGCCGAACACGTCGCCGAGCCCGCCGCCGAAGCCGCCGGCGCCCGCGCCGCCCGGCTGCTGCCCGCCGAACAGGTCGCCCAGGTCGAAGTTGAAGCTGCCGCCGGCACCGGGACCCGCCCGGTAGCCGCCGTTGCCGAACAGGGCGCGCGCCTCGTCGTACTCCTTGCGCTTCTTGGGGTCGCCGAGGATGTCGTTGGCCTCGGAGATCTCCTTGAAGCGCTCCTCCGCCTTGGCGTCGCCCTTGTTGGCGTCCGGATGGTTCTCGCGGGCGAGTTTGCGGTACGCCTTCTTGATCTCGGCGTCGGTGGCGTCCTTGGGGACGCCGAGAACCTTGTAGTAGTCCTTCTCGACGAAGTCCTTCGTGTTCATCGACATCCCTCCTTCCGGACGATCACTTCTGCCATGACCGCGGCGTCAGCCCTTCTCGGGGCCACCGCTCTCCTCGTCGTTCGACTTCTCGTCCTTGGCGGCCGCTCCCGGCTGGGGCTCGGCCACCGCGACCCGGGCGGGCCGGATCGTGCGCTCGCCGATCCGGTACCCCGGTTGCAGGATCGCCACGCAGGTCGTCTCGGTGACGTCCGGCGCGTAACTGTGCATCAGGGCCTCGTGCACCGTCGGGTCGAAGGGCTCGCCCTCCTTGCCGAACTGCTGCAGGCCCATCTTCGCGGCGACCGTCTCAAGAGACTCGGCCACCGACTTGAAGCCGCCCTGCAGTTCGCCGTGCTCCCGGGCCCGGCCGATGTCGTCCAGGACGGGCAGCAGTTCGGTCAGCAGACCCGCGACGGCGATCTCCTTGACCGTGACGCGGTCCCGCTCCACCCGGCGGCGGTAGTTCTGGTACTCGGCCTGCAGGCGCTGGAGGTCCGTGGTGCGCTCGGTGAGCGCCGTCTGGGCCTGGTCCAGCTGAGCCTGCAGGGCGATGTCCTTGGCTGCGTCCCCGGCCGGGGCCGCCTTCCCCTCCTCGGAGGAGTCGGCGGCCTTCGGCTCGGCGTCTTCCGCACCGGTGCCGGAGGGGACGTCGGGCTTCTCCTCGAAGCCCGGGGTCTCCTCCGTCATCAGTGGGCGCCGCCCTTCGCGTCACGCGGCTTCTCGTCGTCGACGATCTCGGCGTCCACGACGTCGTCCTCGGCCTTGTGCTGCTGCGAGGCGCCCTCGGCACCGGCGCCGCCGGCCGCACCCTGCGCGGCCTGGGCGTCGGCGTACATGGCCTGGCCCAGCTTCTGCGAGACGGCGGCGACCTTCTCCGTGGCGGTGCGGATCTCGGCCGAGTCCTCGCCCTTGAGCTTCTCCTTCAGCTCGGCGACGGCGGCCTCGACCTCGGTCTTGACCTCGCCCGGGACCTTGTCCTCGTTGTCCTTGAGGAACTTCTCGGTCTGGTAGACGAGCTGCTCGCCCTGGTTGCGGCTCTCGGCGGCCTCGCGGCGGCGGTGGTCCTCCTCCGCGTACTGCTCGGCCTCCTCGCGCATGCGGTTGACCTCGTCCTTCGGCAGCGAGGAGCCGCCGGTGACGGTCATCTTCTGCTCCTTGCCCGTGCCGAGGTCCTTCGCGGTCACGTGCATGATGCCGTTGGCGTCGATGTCGAAGGCGACCTCGATCTGCGGGACCCCGCGCGGGGCCGGCGGCAGACCGGTGAGCTCGAACATCCCGAGCTTCTTGTTGTACGCCGCGATCTCGCGCTCGCCCTGGTAGACCTGGATCTGCACGGACGGCTGGTTGTCCTCGGCCGTCGTGAAGATCTCGGACCGCTTGGTCGGGATCGTGGTGTTGCGCTCGATGAGCTTGGTCATGATCCCTCCCTTGGTCTCGATGCCGAGGGACAGCGGGGTCACGTCGAGCAGCAGGACGTCCTTGACCTCGCCCTTGAGGACACCGGCCTGCAGGGCGGCGCCGATGGCGACGACCTCGTCCGGGTTGACGCCCTTGTTGGCCTCGTTGCCGCCGGTCAGCTCCTTGACGAGCTCGGCGACGGCCGGCATGCGGGTGGAACCGCCGACGAGAACGACGTGGTCGATCTCGGACAGGTTGATGCCCGCGTCCTTGATGACGTTGTGGAACGGCGTCTTGCAGCGCTCCAGGAGGTCGCTCGTCAGCTGCTGGAACTGGGCGCGCGTGAGCTTCTCGTCCAGGTGCAGCGGGCCCTCGGCGGAGGCCGTGATGTAGGGCAGGTTGATCGAGGTCTCGGTGGACGAGGACAGCTCGATCTTGGCCTTCTCGGCGGCCTCGCGCAGGCGCTGGAGGGCCATCTTGTCCTTGGACAGGTCCACGCCGTGACCGGAGTGGAACTGCTTCACCAGGTAGTCGACGACGCGCTGGTCCCAGTCGTCACCACCGAGGTGGTTGTCACCGTTGGTGGCCTTCACCTCGACCACGCCGTCGCCGATCTCCAGGAGCGACACGTCGAAGGTGCCGCCGCCGAGGTCGAAGACGAGAATGGTCTGGTCGTCCTTGTCGAGACCGTAGGCCAGGGCGGCGGCCGTCGGCTCGTTGACGATACGCAGGACGTTGAGGCCCGCGATCTCGCCGGCTTCCTTGGTCGCCTGGCGCTCGGAGTCGTTGAAGTACGCCGGCACGGTGATGACCGCGTCGGTGACCTTCTCGCCGAGGTAGGCCTCCGCGTCGCGCTTCAGCTTCTGCAGGATGAAGGCGCTCATCTGCTGCGGGTTGAAGCTCTTGCCGTCGAGCTCGATCTTCCAGTCGGTGCCCATGTGGCGCTTGACCGACCGGATGGTCCTGTCGACGTTGGTGACCGCCTGGCGCTTGGCGACCTCGCCGACCAGCACCTCGCCGTTCTTCGCGAAGGCGACGACGGACGGCGTGGTCCTGGCGCCCTCTGCGTTGGTGATGACGGTGGGCTCGCCGCCTTCAAGAACGCTGACGACGGAGTTAGTCGTGCCCAGGTCGATGCCGACCGCACGTGCCATTTCGATTCCTCCAACAACTGACTACTTGAGTGGAACTGGCTCAAGGATGCCTCATCCGTCCCGGGCGGTCAACAGAGCTGAGTCTCATCGACTCAACTTTTATGTGCGGCTTACGTTGCACAGTTCTTCGACTGCGGCTCGATGGGGGCCGGTTGCGCAGTTCCCCGCGCCCCAAAAAAGGCGTCCCTCCGGGGCGATCGGGCGCCCTGGAGGGGCGCGGGGAACTGCGCGAGCAACCCAGCACGGTCCGCAGCCGAACGGTGGTTTTCAGGGGCGCCGGGAACTGCGCGGTCAGCCCCCACCGGGCCGCGGTCGAAAGCGCGTTACTCGGCGTGCGCCGCCTGCGCCGGGACCTGTTCCGACGGGTCGGAGGTGTCCTCCCGGAGCAGGACCAGTTCGCACCGCAGCGTGCGGCCGTCGCGGGGGTCGGTGAGGCCCGGCGCCAGCGACATCAAGGTCAGCCCCAGCTTCTCCCTGGCCAGCGCGAGCAGTTCGTCGAAGAGCGGGGCGCCCTGGAAGAGCGGCACCAGCGGCGCCCCGAGCCGCACTCCGCAGATCTCATCCGCGAACTCCCCTGCCCCGCCAAGCACTTGGGCCTCGTACCCCTGTACATCGAGGTTGAGGAAGACCCGCTCGCCGGGGGCGGTGACCTGCTCCCACAGCTCGTCCAGGCGGCGGGTCTGCACGATGACGTCGCCGGTGTACGCGGTGCGCGGCGCGGCGGCGCGGTGCCGGGGCAGCATCGGCAGGAAGGAGCTGGCGGGGCCGCAGTGGCCGGAGATGTTGAGGGTGGCGGTGCCGGTGCGGTCGCCGAGCGCGTACGGCAGGACGCTCCAGGTGTCGTCGAGCCCGGCGCGGTGGCGCAGTTCGGCGCGGGGCTCGCGCAGCGGCTCGAAGGAGACGATGCGGCCGCGGTAGCCCGCCTCGCGCAGCAGCGTGCCGAAGTCGCCGCGGTGCGCGCCGGCGTCGAGGACCAGATCGATCTCGTACCGGCGCAGCAGGCGGACCAGGTCGCCGCCGCCGGGGCGGTGGCGGACCACGTCGATGCCGAGGCGGCGCACCGCGCGGCGCAGCGGGCGCAGGAGGTTCGTCGTCATGTGCGTACTGCTCCCTGCCGGAAACGGGTTCATCCGCGGCCGCCCGCGAGGTCGACGGAGGCGGTGGGGTTCGCGGGGGTACGGGCGCGGGGTGCGCGGCGCCGCGAGGCCGGGCCGTACACCGGCACCCGGAGCAGCAGCACGACCGCGGACGGCACCAGGAGGACGAGCGGCAACACCGCGATTGGGGCGATGCGCCCGTCGTGGATCTGGAGCCCGATGAGGGTTCCGGCCAGCGAGGCGAGGCCGAGGACGACGGCCGAGCCCTGGGTGCTGAGGCCCATGCGGCGCAGCCGGTGGGCGATGTGGTCGCCGCCGCCGCGCAGCAGCGGGCGGCCCGCGAGGCGGCGGGAGGCCACCACGAGCAGGGTGTCGGTGAGGACGACGGCGGTCAGCGCGAACAGTTCGGCGGTGGCCTGCGGGCCGGGCGTACCGGCGTGCACGGTCACCGCGGAGGAGGCGAGCAGGAAGCCGGTGAACAGCGAGCCGCAGTCGCCGAGGTGGATGCGGGCCGGATGCCAGTTGTGCAGCAGGAAGCCGGTCAGGGCGGCGGCGAGCACGCTCAGGAGCAGCCCGTGTCCGGGCCGGCCCTCGGCGATCGCGCACACCGCGAGGCCGAGCGCGGTGACGGCGGCGACCGCGCCCATCGCACCGTCGGAGGCGTCGAGGAGCTGGAAGGCGTTGGTGACGAACACGATCCAGAGCACCGCGAGGGCGCCCGCGCCCGGCGGCAGTCCGGCCAGCGTGACGACCGCGGTCGCGGCGGCCGCCTCCGCGCCGAGCCGGACCCGTACGCCCAGCGGCCGCAGGTCGCCGACCAGGCCGAGCAGGGCGACCGCGCCGGCCGCGCCGAGGAGGGGGGCCACGCCCGCGCCGAGTTCGGCGACGCCGAGCAGCGGTCCCGCGCAGGCCACGCCGAGGGTGGCGAGCGCGACGGCGATGCCGCCGAGGTGCGGGGCGGCGCCGCTCCTGCGGACCCCGGCCGGGCCGAACCGCAGCACCACCGCGCGGATCAGGCCGGCCAGCAGGGCGGTCAGTACGAGGGCCGCCGTCGCGGCCGTGATCCCGTGCAGCATGTCCGCGCTCCCGTCAGCCGAGGTGCTGCCCGGCCGGCGAGGCGGCGGGCAGACGGAGTCCGGGCAGCACGACGGGCGCTTCGGCGCGGGCCCGGGCGAGCGCCGCGTCGATGATGTCGTCGAGGCCGCGCGTCGGCCGCCAGTCGGTGAGTTCGCGCAGCCGCGCCGGGTCGGGCGGGGCGGCCGTGTCCTTCTCATAGGGGGCGCGGTCGTCGGCGTACCCGAGCCGGTGGATGACGGAGGTGCCGCCGCTCCGGGCCAGCGTCCGCTCGGCCAGGGCCAGGACGCTGGTCTCCTCGGCGCCCGTGAGGTCGAACTCGGCGCCCGCGGCGCCCGGGTGGGCGAGCAGGGCCAGCAGCGCGTCCACCGCGTCGGCGACGTCGAGGAGGCGGCAGCGCCGGGTGCCGCCGCCGTGCACGGTGAGCGGCTCGTCCGCGACGGCGCGGCGCGCCAGGCGGCGCAGCAGCGTGGCGTGACCGGGCGACTGGCGCGGCCCGACCGTGTCGCCGATCCGTACGACGGTGGCGCCCGCGGCCGCCTCGCCGCGGCCGTCCGCCGCGGCGATCAGGAGCTTGCGGCCGTGCCGCAGGGCCGCGGCGCCGACGCAGCCCGTCGCGGGGGCGAGGTGGACCACGGTGTCGCAGCACGCGGTGAGTTCGTCGGTGAGGCGCTCGTCGAGGACGGAGCCGCGTACGAAGCGCAGCCTCGGGTCGGACCAGGCGGCGGCGAGGTTGGCGCGGGCGCCGGTGGACAGGTCGTCGAGCACGATCACGGTGTGGTCCCGGCCGAGCAGCGCATCGGCGAGGTGCGAGCCGATGAATCCGGCACCACCGGTGACGAGGTACGTGGCGGGAGCTGGCATGGGACACCCATTCGGTTCGGTCTGTTCGGTCGTCGTGAAGTGGCGGGGAACAAGTTAGTTTGTTATGTCCGCATATGTGGTGAATAACACGACGGAGATCGGGGTGCGTTCGAGGGCACGCTGAGCGACACAGATCACCGCTTGCGCGGCTACAGTGCGGCGGAATAAGTGGGTACGCTCAGGTGGACTGGATAAGTTACTGCTTAGTAATCCGTTCGAGCCCGTCCCCCGTCACCCACCTCGCAGGCCCGAGGAGCCCCACCATGCAACTCGCCGCGATCATCGTGTCGCTGGTCCTAATCGCGGTCGGCGTAGCGCTGTTCGGCCGTGCCATCGTGCAGATCTACCGCTTCGTACGCCTCGGCCAGCCCGTTCCGGCCGGTACCCGCACGGACGATCCCAAGCAGCGCACGATCACCGTGGTCAAGGAGTTCCTCGGCCACACCCGCATGAACAAGTGGGGCATCGTCGGCGTCGCGCACTGGTTCGTGGCCGTGGGCTTCTTCTCGCTGCTGCTGACGATCGTCAACGCCATCGGCCAGCTCTTCAAGGCCGACTGGATCCTGCCGATCATCGGCGACTGGGCGCCGTACAACGTCTTCGTAGAGTTCCTCGGCACGATGACGGCGCTCGGCATCCTGACCCTCATCGTCATCCGGCAGCTGAACCGGCCGGGCGGGGCGGGCCGCAAGTCCCGGTTCGCGGGCTCCAACACCGGCCAGGCGTACTTCGTCGAGGCCGTCATCCTCATCGTCGGCATCTGCATCTTCACGCTGCACGCCCTGGAGGGCGCCCAGCACGGTGTCGACAGCTACGAGGCCTCGTTCTTCATCTCGTACCCGGCGGTCGCCTGGTTCAAGGGGATGAGCCTGACCACCCTGCAGAACCTCACCTACTTCTTCGCGGGCCTGAAGATCGCGACGTCGTTCATCTGGATGATCACGGTCGCGCTCAAGACCGACATGGGGGTGGCCTGGCACCGCTTCCTCGGCTTCCCCAACATCTGGTTCAAGCGCGAGTCGGACGGCGGCGTCGCCCTCGGCGCGCTCCAGCCGATGGCCTCGGGCGGCAAGCTGGTCGACTTCGAGGACCCGGGCGAGGACGACGTCTACGGCGTCTCGCAGATCGAGCACTTCTCCTGGAAGGGCATCCTCGACTTCTCCACCTGCACCGAGTGCGGACGCTGCCAGTCGCAGTGCCCCGCCTGGAACACGGGCAAGCCGCTCTCCCCCAAGCTCCTGATCATGTCGCTGCGCGACCATGCGCACGCCAAGGCCCCGTACCTCCTTGCCGGTGGCGGCAAGGACATGGAGGGCAACGAGAAGGCGACCGAGGAGCAGCTCAAGGACGTTCCGGCCGCCGCCCTGGCGGAGGCCGAGCGCCCGCTGATCGGCACCCTCGAAGAGAATGGCGTCATCGACCCGGACGTCCTGTGGTCCTGCACCACATGTGGCGCCTGCGTCGAGCAGTGCCCGGTGGACATCGAGCACATCGACCACATCGTCGACATGCGCCGCTACCAGGTGATGATCGAGTCCGCGTTCCCGTCCGAGGCGGGCACGATGCTCAAGAACCTGGAGAAGAAGGGCAACCCCTGGGGGCTCGCCAAGAAGCAGCGCGTCGAGTGGACCAAGGAGGTCGACTTCGAGGTCCCGATCGTCGGCAAGGACATCGAGGACCTCACCGAGGTCGACTACCTGTACTGGGTCGGCTGCGCGGGCGCCCTCGAAGACCGGGCGAAGAAGACCACGAAGGCCTTCGCGGAGCTGCTCCACATGGCGGGCGTCAAGTTCGCGATCATGGGCGGCGACGAGAAGTGCACCGGCGACTCGGCCCGCCGCCTCGGCAACGAGCCGCTGTTCCAGCAGCTCGGCCAGGAGAACGTGGCCATGCTGAACATGGCGTACGGCGAGGACGACGAGGACGAGTCGACCAAGAAGCCCAAGTCGGCGAAGAAGATCGTCGCGACCTGCCCGCACTGCTTCAACACGATCGCGAACGAGTACCCGCAGCTGGGCGGCGAGTTCGAGGTCATCCACCACACTCAGCTGCTCCAGCACCTCATCGACGAGGGCAAGCTGGTCCCGGTCACCCCGGTCGACGGTCTGATCACCTACCACGACCCCTGCTACCTGGGCCGCCACAACAAGGTCTACACGCCGCCGCGCGAGATCATGTCGGCCGTCCCGGGCCTGCGCCAGCAGGAGATGCACCGCCACAAGGAGCGCGGCTTCTGCTGCGGCGCCGGTGGTGCGCGCATGTGGATGGAGGAGCGGATCGGCAAGCGCATCAACAACGAGCGTGTTGACGAGGCCCTTTCGCTGAACCCGGACATCGTCTCGACGGCATGCCCGTTCTGCCTCGTGATGCTCACGGACTCCGTGAACGGCAAGAAGAACGATGGCAAGGCCAAGGAGTCGCTCCAGGTCGTGGACGTGGCCCAGCTGCTCCTCGACTCGGTGAAGACCCCGGTGGACCCGGCCGGCACGGCCGAGGCGGAGAACGCACCGGAGCCTGAGCCGGTGAAGTAGTCCGCGTACGCACACGGAAGCGGGGGGGGGGGGGGGGGGGGGGGGGGGGGGGGGGGGGGGCGCGGGGGGGTGGGGGGGGGTGAGAGGTGGGAGCAGCGGACGCCAAAAAGAGCATCA